>JAFZSA010000028.1 GCA_017619585.1 Bacteroidaceae bacterium | reverse complement strand
CGAGCTGGGTTCCAGCATGAAGAGTGTGGGCGAGGTGATGGCCATTGGCCGTACCTTCGAGGAGTCTATCCAGAAGGGCCTTCGTATGATTGGTCAGGGTATGCACGGCTTTGTGGATAACAAGGCACAGCATGTGACCGACATTCCCGATGCCCTGCAGCATGCCACCGATACCCGTATCTTTGTCATTGCCAAGGCCATGCTGATGGGTTATACCGTAAATCAGATTCATGACCTCACCAAGATTGACAACTGGTTCCTGCAGAAGCTCAAGCATATCATCAATATCAACGACCGCCTCCGTGAGTATGCTCACCTGGCAGATATGTACACCTTTATGGAGCCCTTGGAGCTGCTGGAGTACATAGAGGAGCCCGAGTTTGTGGAGCTGTTGCACGAGGCTAAGGTGTATGGCTTCTCCGACTTCCAGATTGCCCGTGCCATAGGGTTGGGCGAGTGCGACATGAACATGGAGAAGGCAGGCCTTATCATCCGCAAGTGGCGTAAAGACTTGGGCATCAAGCCATACGTCAATCAGATAGACACCATGGCAGCAGAGTATCCTGCCCAGACAAATTACCTGTATATGTCTTACGTATAATATAGGGTAAAAGAAATAAAAGGGAGCCAGTGCGGCTCCCTTTTTTGGGTTAGCGGTTAGCGGTTGATTAATCCTCTGGGCAATTGATGCTCAGGGGCTTTCTTTTTCTGTCATTATGATACTGGATATTGTTGTAATAATTGCTATATGTTAGTAAATATTGCCAAATATATGTAAAAATGTACGGTAAAGTCTTGGTTGTAATTGCAAAATGTATTACTTTTGCACGAAAAATTAATCAAAACCGTACCAAATAGTACCAAAACTGTATCAAATCTGTATTAAAACCGTACCAATATGTGTGGAATTGTAGCCATATTTAATATCAAGCAGCAATCTCAGGAGCTGCGACAAAAGGCGTTGCGTATGAGTCAGAAAATCCGTCACCGCGGACCTGACTGGAGTGGAATCTACTGTGGCGGCTCTGCCATCCTGGCACACGAGCGACTCTCTATCGTTGACCCCGAAAGTGGCGGCCAGCCTCTCTACAGCCCCGACAAGAAGCAAGTCCTGGCCGTGAACGGTGAGATTTATAATCATCAGGAAATCCGCCGCCTCTATGCCGGTCAGTATAACTTTCAGACAGGCTCTGACTGCGAAGTGATTCTGGCCCTTTATCGCGAGAAAGGCATCAACTTTCTGGAGGACCTCTCCGGCATCTTTGCCTTTGCTCTCTACGACGAGGAGAAGGATGCATTCCTGATAGCCCGCGACCCCATTGGCGTTATACCACTTTATATAGGCTATGACGGCGACGGCACCGTGTACGTTGCCAGCGAGCTGAAAGCCTTGGAAGGTTTCTGCGAACAGTACGAACCCTTCCTCCCCGGACACTACCTTTGGAGTGAAGACCTCAAAAATGATTCTTCACTCTTCACTCCTCACTCTTCACTTAAACGCTATTACAAGCGTGACTGGTTCAGTTACGATGCTGTGAAGAACAATACGGCCAGCGTTGACGCTATCCATGACGGGCTGGTGGCTGCCGTGAAGCGTCAGCTGATGAGTGATGTGCCCTATGGCGTACTGCTCTCTGGCGGTTTGGATTCCAGCGTCATCTCTGCCATTGCCGAGAAGTTCAGCGAGCACCGTATAGAGGACAATTCCCAGACACGTGCCTACTGGCCGCGTCTGCATAGCTTTGCCGTAGGTTTGAAGGGAGCCCCTGATTTGGCTAAGGCCAAGATGGTAGCCGACCACATCGGTACCGTCCATCACGAAATAAACTATACTATACAAGAGGGTCTTGATGCCATCCGCGATGTCATCTACTTCATCGAGACCTACGATGTGACCACCGTTAGAGCCTCAACACCTATGTATCTGTTGGCTCGCGTCATCAAGTCGATGGGTATCAAGATGGTGCTCAGTGGCGAGGGAGCTGATGAGATTTTCGGAGGTTATCTCTACTTCCACAAGGCTCCATCAGCCAAGGACTTCCATGAGGAGACCGTTCGCAAACTCTCTAAGTTGCACCTCTACGACTGTCTGCGCGCCAACAAGAGTCTTTCAGCTTGGGGCGTTGAGGGTCGCGTGCCATTCCTCGACAAGGAGTTCCTCGATGTGGCTATGCGTACCAACCCAGAGGCTAAGATGTGTCCAGGCACAACGATGGAGAAGAAGATTGTGCGCGAGGCCTTTGCCGATATGCTGCCTGAGGCAGTGGCTTGGCGCCAGAAAGAGCAGTTTAGCGATGGTGTAGGCTATTCGTGGATTGACACCCTGAAAGAAATCACTTCTAAAGCCGTTACTGATGAGCAGATGGCCCACGCTGCAGAGCGATTCCCCATCAACCCTCCAAAGAACAAAGAAGAATACTACTATCGTTCTATATTTGTAGAACACTTCCCAAGCGACTCTGCAGCCAAGAGCGTACCAAGCGAGGCTTCAGTAGCCTGCTCTACTGCCATCGCCCTGGAATGGGATGCCGCTTTCAAGAATATGAATGACCCCAGCGGTAGAGCTGTGAAAGGCGTTCATGAACAAGCCTATTGACGCTGAATTAGACAATAGGACCTAAAAAGAGACAATACGTGCCAGCTTGTCAGGAGATTATCCTACAAGACCGGCACGTATGCGTTTTGGCACGGTTGTTGCATTATGCTAAGTGAACAGCGAACAAAACGGTTAGCGGTTAGGGGTTAGCGAAAACTCAATAACCAATAATCAATAACCACTCAGAGTTCAATGTTCAATGAAAAAAACATGTTTAACTAAAATATAACTAGGAGGTATTAATTATGTTACCAGTAATGTTTCAGAACAGTTGGATGCCAACATTGTTTGATGATTTCTTGAACACTGATTTTATGCCTCGTGCCAAAAGTACAGCACCCGCAGTCAATGTCAAGGAGAGTGAAAAGGCCTACACAATGGAACTTGCAGCTCCGGGCATTAAGAAAGAATATTGCCGCGTAGGTATCAACGAAGAGGGCAACCTTACCATCGCCATAGAGAATAAGGTTGAACACAAACAGGAGGATAAGCATCATCACTATCTGCGTCGTGAGTTCAGTTACTCTAACTACGAACAAGCCTACACACTGCCTGATGATGTGGAACGCGACAAGATCTCTGCTAAGGTGGAGGATGGTATCCTGACCGTAGAAATGCCTAAGATGGCTAAGGAGCAGAAGAAATGCACCAAGGCGATTGAGGTATGCTAATAATTGAGAATTCACAATTCATAATTCATAATTCATAGTTGTGCTTATGGATAAGTGATTATAGAACAATAAGTAATAAAGGGCTGCACATTGAAGTGCGGCCCTTTATTGTTATTTGGATTCAGTCTTTTCTTCCCGGGGTGGGAGAGTGATGCCTTCGCGTTCCAAGGCTTCACGTACCAGTTCATCGAAGGTTTTCACCTTGTCGAAATCATCCAGTATCTTCTTGGTCTTCTTGCGCTTCTTTGCCTGCCTTCTTTCCTTGAAGCCAAAGGGGTGCATGATGTAGTCATTCAGCCCTGGCTTTATTTTGTCTAATAACGTGCTCAATGAGATGGGGTTGCGTATGCCCATACGCTCTATGCTCTGACGTAAGGCATCCTCAAGTCCCGAAGTAGGTCCGGGTGCTACGACCTCAACCTCCTTCAGCTTACGGCCGGGGACCGTGATTTCTTTTTGTTTTAGTGTGTCTTTTGGTTCCTGAGAGGGTGGGATAGTATCCTCAGGGGTTGCCGTCAGCATAAAGGCGGCAAAAAGTATGTGTATCATTCCGATGTTTGTTAAATGTTCACAAAAATACAAATTAAATGTAAGAATAGGGGGAAAGGTGTGAAGATTTTCATTATTTTTGTGAGTTGAAACGCAAAATTAAGATAAGATAAGATATGAAAAAGCTTGTTCTCTGTCTTCTTATGACGTTGTTCTTCGCTGCTGCTCAGGCACAGCACTTCAAGGCTTACCGAGGTACTGTGCCCGGTGGCTACAATTTCTGGTTTCACGACCCCGAGGCTGGTAACCACCGCGATCCTAATGCACATTTCCCCCTACTGATATTCCTGCATGGCAAGAGCCTTAGCGGCACCAACCTGGAGCGTGTGAAGCGCTACGGTCCTATCAGTGCCGTTGCCAAGGGCTTGAGCATCGACTGCTATATCATTGCACCACAAACCAACAACGGATGGGCCCCTGACAGGGTGATGAAGATTGTGGATTGGGCCATCAAGAACTATGCCGTGGATACCACGCGTATCTATGTCTATGGTATGAGTATGGGCGGCTACGGAACCATCGACCTCTGTGCTACCTATCCCGACCGTATAGCTGCCGGTATGGCTGCCTGTGGTGGTGCCAGCGTGAAGAACCTGGCTGGCCTTTCCAAGGTTCCCCTGTGGATTCTGCATGGAACAGCCGACCGTGCCGTTCCCTTCAGCGCATCGCAGAAGGTGGTGGATGCTATGGAGAAAACTGGCAAGGACCGACTTATCTTTACGCCTCTGAAGGGTGTGGATCATGGTCGTCCCGCCCGTCTGTTCTATATGACCCAGACATATGACTGGCTGTTCAGCCACTCTACCAAAGACCCGGGACGTGAGGTTTGCCGTGATTTCAAGGTTACGCCTGAGATGCTGAGCAAGGCCTACGAGGACCTGCGTGATATCCGCAAGAGTGACGGAAAGGAAGAGGAGTATATGGAATAAGGCGGCCATCAAATCCCGTTATAACGTAATAACGACATAACGTTTTAAATATATATGAAAAAGACATTTTTATCTCTGATTGTTATGATGGCTGCAGCTGTGCAGTTGCAGGCCATTGACTACACAAAGTATGTAAATCCCTTTATAGGAACACAGACCGATGAGACGGGCGCCCTTAGCGGCAGTACCTTCCCCGGTCCTACCATGCCTCAGGGTATGGTTCAGCTCTGCCCCGAGATGGAGCAGTATGTGACTTATGACCCTTGTTGCGGTTATGATTTCAATAAGGACAGTATCTTCGGTTTCACTCATACCCACCTGAGCGGAACGGGTTGTACCGACCTGATAGATATCTCCCTGATGCCTTCTATCAAGAAGGTGACACCTGCCGAGCTGAAGAAGGGTATCTTTGCACAGACATACAAGCATGCCGAGGAGTCGGCAACCCCCGGCTTCTATATGGTGAAGCTGCAGAACGAGGACATCTTGGTTAACCTCTCTGCCACCGTTCATGCCGGTATCCATAAGTACACCTTCCCCAAGAGTGCTGCTCAGCAGACAGTAATCCTCGATTTGGATCGTATGACTTGGCGAGGCGATGCCTATTATTCTGGTCGACGTGCCTATCAGATTATCCAGAGCCAGATTCGTGTGGTTGACGACCATACTGTTGAGGGTTTCCGTGTGCTGACAGGTTGGGCCAAGTTGCGTAAGGTTTATTTCCGTGCCGAGTTTAGCAAGCCTATTCAGAACCGTCTGATGATGGATGGGGGGCGTTCCGTTGGTAAGAGCGATGTGATGAACGGACGTACCCTGCGTGCTGCCCTTGAGTTCAGCAATCAGGACACTCAGGACCTGATGGTGAAGGTTTCTATCTCTGCTGTTGATAACGACGGAGCCCGTAAGAATATGAAGGCCGAGGCTCAGAGCTGGGATTTCAATTACTACACCAAAGCTGCCCATGATGCATGGGAGAAGGAACTGGCATGCATAGACGTTGAGGGTACAGATGCCCAGAAGACAATCTTCTATACAGGTCTCTACCACGTGCTGATGCAACCCAACACCATGAGTGATGTTGACGGTCGTTACATGGATACCAACTTCGAGATTAAGCAGATGCCCAAGGGTCAGGCTTACCACAGCACCTTCAGCCTTTGGGATACCTTCCGTGCTGCTCATCCCCTTTATACATTGCTCTGCCCTGATGTAGCCGCTCAGTTTGTCCGCGACATGATTCTGCACCAGGAGACCTACGGCTATCTGCCTATCTGGGATTTGTGGGGTCAGGACAACTACTGTATGATTGGCAACCACGCCATTCCTGTCTTGGCAGATGCTATTTTGGCAGAAATCCCCGGTGTGGATGTGGAGAAGGCTTACAAGGCTATGTATGAGAGCAGTACCCGTACACATACCAACAGCCCCTTCGAGGTTTGGGAGAAGTACGGCTATATGCCTCAGGATTTGCAGGGTACCAGCGTCAGCATCACCCTGGAGCAGGCCTTTGACGACTGGTGCGTAGCTGCCGTTGCCAAGAAGTTGGGCAAGCAGGCAGATTACGAGCGCTTCCTGAAGCGTAGCGAGTTCTACCGCAACCTGTGGGACCCCACCATCGGTTTCTTCCGTCCCAAGGACAGCAAGGGTAACTTCATGGAGAAGTTTGATCCTCTGAGCTACGAGGAGCCTTGCTTCATCGAGGGTAATGCATGGCAGTATATGTGGTTTGTTCCCCAGAATCCCAAGGGCCTGATAGAACTATTGGGTGGTGAGAAGGGCTTCATCAGGAAGCTGGACGAGAACTTCACCCTGACAGCTACCAGCGGTGAGGTAAACGGCAATGCCAGTGGCTTTGTGGGTCAGTATGCCCATGGCAACGAACCCAGCCATCATACAGCTTACCTGTACAACTTTGCAGGTCAGCCTTGGCGCACTCAGGAGTTGGTAAACCAGATTCGCAGCACCTTCTATAACGAGACACCTTGCGGTTATGCCGGTAATGACGACTGCGGACAGATGTCGGCTTGGTACATCTTCTCAGCCCTTGGCTTCTATCCCTTCAATGCCGGTAGTGCCGAGTACACCATTGGTACTCCTCTCTTCCAGAAAGCAACACTCCACTTGGCTGGCGGCAAGGACTTCACTATCCTGGCTCCCCGTAAGAGCGACAAGGCCATCTATGTTAAGGGCGTGAAGTTGAACGGTCAGAAGGTAACCAACTGGACGCTGACTCACAAGCAGATTACTGCTGGCGGAACACTTCAGTTCCAGATGAGTGAGAAGAAGTAATCCTATAGACATATTACGTCATAAAAGCCCCTTTTGTCATGCAGAAGGGGCTTTTTTTATGTCTTTTCTTGTGCTTATATATTTGTAGATAGATAAAAAAGTATATATTTGCAACACTATTCAGACAAAATAATGTACAGGAAGCCATATATACTAATAATAATGCTCTTGCTCGCCCTTTCTCCGTTGCGGGCAGAGTTGACTTTCAATAAGCCCCATGGGATTTACAAAAGTCCGTTCATGCTAAGAATCAGCACCAATGAATCCGGTGCCGTTATCCGCTATACCTTGGATGGGAGTGAGCCCACAGCAACCAGCCTTCAGTTTTCTGGCAATATCTATATTGGCACTACCCTGATAGTGCGTGCAGCAGAATTCAAGAACGGCACCCGTTTCTCTGATATTGTTACGGTATCCTATATCTTCCCCTCGTCTGTTCTTGAACAGCCCGATGCGCCAGATGGTTATCCTACTACTTGGGGCAAGTATTCCACTATCAGCGGAACGGCACCAGCAGATTACGGGATGGACCCCGAGCTGACTTCCGACCGTTCCTATGCCGCTAACATCACAGAGGCTTTCTACTCCATCCCTACATTGTCTATTGTAACGGATAAGGGAAATCTCTTCAATAAGACGTATGATGAACAGACGGGTGGTATATACATTTATACAGGTACATCGGATAGCGACGGACGAGGATGGGAACGTGCAGCTTCCGTCGAGCTGATGGGAGCTGGTCATGACCTGACGGCAGGTTGTGGCTTGAAGATACATGGTGGGCAGGGACGTGTGCCGGAGAAGAACCCCAAGCATTCCTTCCGCCTTACCTTCAAGGATGAATATGGCAAGAAAACCCTGAAGTATCCTGTCTTCGGTGAGGAGAATGTGGCACGTTTCAACTCCCTTATCGTGCGTACCTTTTATAATTATTCCTGGATACACTCAGACGCCACCCAACGCAGCAGGGCTCAGTACGGCAGAGACCTGTGGGCACGTCGGATGCAAAAGCGTATGGGCTACGATACCAGCGACGGGGTGTATATCAATGTCTTTCTGAATGGTCTTTATTGGGGTCTTTATAATCTGTCGGAACGTATAGATGATGATTACTGCAAATACCACTTTGGCGGCTTGAAGGCTGACTATGATGTGATAAAGCGTGAGGATTATCTGGAGGCGTCGGAGGGAACGCTCGACAAGTGGAACCAACTGATGCGTCTCTCAGAGAAGGCTACAAATCAGCAGACGTACAATATGATTATCGGCCAGCAGCCGCTATCCCCGGATACTGTACCCGAGGTGTTCCTGGATGTGGATAACTTCATGGATTATATGCTCATCAACCAGTATGGCGGCAATGCTGATTGGGACCATCACAACTGGGTCGCTGTTTGCAATCGTGAGGATAACACTCAAGGTTTCCGTTTTATCTGCTGGGATTCTGAGCAGATTTTGTACAGCGCTTCCAAGAATGTCCTTGACGTCAATAACAAGGATTGCCCCTCCTATCTTTTTCAGAACCTGATGAAGAACCGCACCTTCCGGCATCGTTTTATGGATCGTGCCTATAAACATCTGGAGGATGATGGCGGTTTGCTTCGGGCTCAATCAGCCATAGCTCTTTGGGATAGTTTGCAAAGCGTTATCTCTATGGCTATATATGCCGAGTCGGCCCGTTGGGGTGATTACCGAAAGGATGTGCACCCCTACACTTCGCGTGGTGAGTTGTACCGTGCCGATGTCCACCATACCCTTGAGAACAGACGCCTTCATGAGGAGTTCTTCCCCCAACGCACGGAAAACCTGATAGCACAACTCAAGAAGAAGGGCTGGTATGCAACAGTTGAGGCTCCTGTGTTCCTTGTTAACGGAAGGCGAGTGGCTGATGGCGATACCATCTTTCTTTCCGACGAGCTGACCCTCTTGCAAGGTTCCTATATCATGTACACTACTGATGGTAGCTATCCTGTCTCTTGGGAGGAGAGTATTTCAGGGGAGGAGACGCCTCAGGCAATTCTGTACAGCAAGGAGAATTTGGTTCAATCCCTTACCCCAGGCGAAGTGACGCTACGTGCCATAAGCAAGAACAATTCCAGTTGGAGTGCTACCATAACTCGCAAAGTTTTTGTGGTAGATGATATTACTGATGGAATAGCTAAAATTCAAAATTCAAAAGGAAAAGTTCAAAATAACGATGTTTATGACCTTAGCGGTCGACTGATCAGTTCAAAATTCAAAATTCGAAATTCGAAATTAAAAAAGGGTGTATACATCAAAAACGGAAAAAAGGAGATTCGTTAACTGAATCTCCTTTTTTTATGTTCACTCCCCCTCGGGGGAGCAGGGAGAGGGGTCTATTTCAGAATCTTTTGGTCTTTTAGGAACTCGCTAATGCGTCCCAGCCAAGTGTAGCTGCCTGTGCCGGGTGATGCCTTGCGTTGGAAGCAATGGGGGCGCAGGGCCAGAGAATGCAACTCGCTCTGAATACCCATGGCACGCATCTTCTCCCAAGTCTTAACGGAGTTCATGGTAGCCCATACATCGGCATCACCGTGAACAAACAACATGGGACAGGTCTTCAGGTCGAAGTTGAACTCAGGAACCAATATGGCGCTGTCATCGTTTCCGCCTGTAGTGTTATGTTCCTCTGCTCCGTCTGTAAGTGCATAGGCAGGATAGATGCCAATACCCCATTGTACGTTGCAGGGCAGTTTGTCGATATTGTCTATGGGCAGGTATGACTGCTGCTGAGAAGAGGTGACACCCATCAATGTCAGATGTCCGCCTGCTGAACTTCCCATAATACCTATCTTGTTAGGATCTAAGCCGTACTTCTCTGCCTGACTGCGAACCAGTTTGATGGCACGCTGCAAGTCCTGCCAAGCGGTAATGTGCTTGGGCATATTCTTGGGTCGGGGCGTACGATATTTCATGGTTACAACCGTCATACCTAATTCATTCAGGTAACGACGGGCAGGAGCCACCTCGAAGCCGTCAGGACCATTGCCCTCATAGCTACCACCAGAGTAGATAATCTGTATGGCGTTGGTCTTCTTTTCCTTGGGGAAGTGCCACTCTATGTAAGGCTTGCATTGGTGTTCCTGGAAGAGAGGAGTCTTTCCCTCAGGCCAAACGTCCTGTGTAATCTTCTCCTTACGTGCATCATCGTTGGGATAGCGTTTCATGATTTCTTCCTCTGGAGCCACAGGACCGGGGATTCCCAACTGAGTCAGGAACTCAATGGCACGATCCAATCCGAAGGCACCATGCCTCTTGTTGGGATAGAGGTGCAGCTCTGCAGGAATCTTACGCTTGCGCAACTCCCTGTAGATAAGGGTAGAGCCGTTGGGTGTGTATTCATCCAAACCTCCGTGATGCAGGCTCATGGGGCAGGTCTTTTCGTCGAACTTAAAGCAAGAGCTCAACTTGATGTTAGGTCCATAACCCTGCTGCGTGGCTGGTGTTCCCAGTTCGCCATCCGTAGTTACGTATGCAGGAGCATCAGCAATGGCCCAGTTGATGTGGCAGGGAACGGTATCCAGTTTATCTACAGGCTCGTAGGCAGGTGTCTGCGAGCTGGTAGCCAGCAATACGGCCAGATGTGAGCCAGCAGACATAGAGATGGTTCCTATATGTTCTGGGTCGAAACCACGCTTCTTTGCCTGACTGCGCACCAAACGGACGGCACGCTGTCCGTCTTCCCATGCTGTCTGATAGATAGGCAGGCCTTCAGGACGAGGGGTACGATACACAAAGTTCACACATTGGTAGCCAAGGGCTGTAAAGCGCTCGTGCCATTGTTTGATGAGGCCCACATCGCAGCAGTTAAAGTAGCCACCGCCAGATATAAGGATCATACAGCATCCGTTGGGATTCTCAGGCTTCTCAAACCACTCCAGGTAAGCTGTTCTGAACTTCTCGGGTTTGAAACCTTTGGCACCCGTCTCGTTTGTCATTGCGGCAATCTGATGCTCCTGTGCATCAGGCATCTTGCCTTTGGGCCATACACTCTGTCGTTCCCAAGCCATTCCCATCAGGGAGAAGGAAAGGGCTAATAGAAGAATAAATTTTCTCATCTTTATATAATTCATAATTTTTAATTCATAATTCATAATTGAAGGGGCAATGCTCAATGTGCCAAATGCCAATCTTTCGTGCAAAAGTACTTGATTTTACAACATCCTCCAAACTTTGCTGCTAAAAATGAGAAAACAGGCACAATTCCTTAGGAAAGTTCCTGACCCTCCCTGAGGGAGATGCCTTTGTATTGGGGTTGTGTCTTCTTTCTGTACCAGTTGATGCCGAATGCTATTAGGGAAATGCTGATGGCAAATATGATAATCCATACTTTCATGCTGACTTCTGTATCATCATCGCTGGATTCTGGGATATAATATGAACCAAAGGCAATAGCATTGTTCACTATGTGTATGATAATACAGGGCAGCAGGCTCTTTGTGCGCCAATAGAGCCAACCAAAGATGATACCAAAGGGCAGAATAGAAATTGTCTGAAATGCGGTGCCGTGCCAGACGGAAAAGATGAGGGCCGACATAGGGATAGCTACCCACGGATGCCATCTCATCTTGAGCATGCTACGCAATATAATTCCCCTGCATAGAATCTCCTCTGAAATCGGAGCCAGGATGGCGCCAGCCAGCATGCCCAGAACGCCTTTAGCCATTGCCCCGTATGTTTTTTCTAACACCGCCGATTCCCCAGGGAAAAAACGGTCTTCGCCACCAATTAGTTCCCAGAAAGAAACATCAGAAAATATACAGCCCATGCCAATCATGGCTGCTATGCCAATTGCTGTCCACAGAGTTCTACGGTTCATGCGAGCCATACGCCCAAGCGACATCTTGACATACCGATTGTTGATGAATATGATGATAATCAGCAGATATGCTGTACATTCTAACAGCTTATAATAGTTAGATTCATAGATACTTTCCATAATGGCTTCTCTGCTCATGTGCTTTGACAGACCGCGAAACAGCAAAGAGCAGGCTCCCAATCCTGTAATCACTTCGCCAATAACAGTATACAGCAGAAATAATTTGATGGCTCTCCAGAGTTCCTTTCCTTTACTCATCGTTCTTATGTTCTTTCAGTTTAGGTTATACCTTATATATATGGTGTTATTTCAGTTTCTTCAGCAACTCTTCCAGGTCGTTTAGTAGGTTAAATGCATTGATTTTCAGGTCCAGCAGATTGCCTTCGCGGTCGAACAGCTTGTACGTGGGGTAGCCAGATAAACCAATGAAGTTTTCGATGGCCTGTTGCTGATCCTGAGGCAGGTTGTAGTGAACCACATTCTCGCCCATTACATTGTACTGCTTGATAACGTTCTTCCAGGCTTCATCGCTACTTCCGTTAGCCAAGTAGAGATAGACAATGTCGTAATCCTTCAAACGCTCGTATTCCTCCTGGCTGTGCGAGAGGTTTTGCTTGCAAGGACTGCACCAAGTGCCCCATACATCCAATAGCACCAGCTTGCCCTTGTAGGGCTCCAGAATCTTACGCAGCATTTTCTCGCCATCCGTCATGTTTACCAAATCCTCTGCCGACTTTATGCTTGTTGCATAAGAGAGGGTACTTTGTTTCAGAGCCAGAAGTCTTTCCTGCTGAGCCTTCAAGAATGCCTTAGCGGCTGGCATCTTCACATTCTCTTCAACAAATTGCATCATGCAGTTTGTTAGTGTGTCATATTTCTGTATGTTTTCAAAATACAGACGCTGGGTAATGAGGATGTCGCGCAAGTCCTGATCGCAACCTATGGAATCCATGATACTCTGCATGCAATAGTAATAATACATAGGCACTTCATCCTCGAATAAGATTTGGCTAATGTCCTTGCGAATAACGATTTCATTATATTCGTCAAAACCTTTGTGTGTCTTAGCGTAATTGTCAATAATAGCCAGTTCCTTATCAGTAATTGTTACTTTGCCGGCATCTCTGTATTTCCGAAGGATAGAAGCGTAAAAGTTCTGACGATAATTGCTTTTATCAACGCGTGAAACATACTGGTTTATGTAATCACTCAGGAATGGTTTAAAATTGTTATAAAGTGTGTAGGGACGTATGCGTCGTTGCCATATTTGTTGACCTAAGGTGTTGAGGACCGGCATAGGAATGCGCCTGTCTTTTACATGGTGCTTTGCCTGATTCATTGAAAATCCCTCTCCGGCGTTGATATTTCCTTTGATGTAGTTGATATAGCGGTCAGAGAGGGTGGGATGCTCTGCAATTATCTGTTGTAGGTTGTCCGTATTTTCTTTCTCGTGTTTTCTCATATTCTCGAAGAATTTTATGGCAGCCTCCTCGTCCATCTTCTTCTCTGGTATGTCATGGAATCCCCATCTCTTGCAGTTCTGTAATTCGTTTTGCAGACGACAGTTCTTGCCCATAAACAGTCGTTGCCCGCTATTGAAGTCGTTGAGCAGGAAGTAAGTCTCGCCCGGCTCAAAGATGGTAGAGATGACGCTTCGAGTATAGATTGTATTTCGGGCTATGTCGAGAGTCACCTCAGCAGAGTTAATCATGGGAATCTTCACCATAAAGCGCCCCAGTGAGTCAATCTTGCCTGTAGATATATTAGGATTGCTGTAGTCGCCTGTGAAAATATCATCGCACCCCCATACAGTATATTCGTTGCCTTTGTCTTTCATCTCCTGTGGCATATTCTTCAGCCAGCCAACAAGGGTTACGGTATCTGTCTGGTAGCGTGTATCCTTGAAGGTGCTGCAAGTGTCCTTCTTGGGATAGTCAGGCAGGTATTTCGAGGCCAGTTCTGATACATGGTGCTTTATGCCGTCTATGCTCAGGATGTTCTTCTTCAGCTCTACTTCCAGTCGTTTCTTGCCTTGTTTCAGTACCAGTTTGGCCTTTAGCGATTCCTTGTTCTTGTTACCAAAGTCCGTTTTTAACTTTATTGTGGTTTTCGCCTTTTCCACTCTTTCGTAGTCCCAGAACTGACAGTCGTAGACAGCAAAATCATCATACAGGCCGATGAGCCATTCGCCCGTTTCTTCATCTCTCATACAAAGGTCAAGACTAGATTTTACCTGCGCCATTCCTGTAAATGCGCTTAGTGCAAACAGCACGATAAGAAAAGTTTTCTTCATTGTGTATTTTATTTTAATTATGTATTAAGTTCTGCCTTATTAAGTGCAAATACCGTGCCAAAAACGTAACTTGCTGATAATCAGGAGTGGTGCAAAAGTAGAGTGTCCATTTCCGGACACTCTACTGTCCAATAATGGACACTTTTGCGTTTTCTTCAGGCTTTCTTTGCCAGCAAATAGAGCTTGCCACTCTTGCGTCCTTGGCTAATGATACCTGATGCAGGGTCGGCAGCAATGTTGCGTATTTCCCTGGCTGCCGTAGAGTAGGGCAAACCTGTTAGCGAGGCGTATTCATCTACGTGCATGAAGCCATTCTTCTGTATGAACTTCTGAGCCTTCTCTATGCGCTCCTTCTGAGACATTTGAGGCTTCTTCAGACGTTCCTCGCCTCCACGCTCCAGGGTGCAGTTCTGGTCGATTTCCCTTATCAGCTCCTTGTCGGCCCTGAATGATACGCCTGTTACCTCAATGCTTTTGGCATTACGCTTTGTGGCTCCTTCTTCGAAGTTCTCCATTTCCTTGTCTTTGCATACGCCCAGCTTGGCATTGAACGTGCCCAGGCCGTCGATCTTAACGCTGTATCCGTTGGAAATCTCGTAGGCAAGGTGTTCGCAGACAGCCATCACAACGCCCTCAATCACACTTTTGCCGTATGCCCTATGGATAGAGCTGCATCGTTTTACAAACTCATCAAAGTCCAGTTTTCTCCATGTCTTCAGTTTGTAATAAGCCTTCTGCTCGCCTGTTCCGCTCATGTCAGGCATCTCTTTCTTAATGTACTGTGCCATAAAATATCTTTTCTTTAGGTATAAAACATTCTAATACTAAGTACAAAGATACGTAATCCTAAGAGAAAAACAATTATCAAGCCTTGATAATTTATTCTCAAAGCCTGATAATTTATTTTCAAAGCTTGATAATATATTCTCAAGCCTTGATAATAATTATAAACGTAGGTATAAATACTTTTATCCTTAGGGGAAAAACATTTTATATCGAGATGTGTTCTGTTTTATATAGTACCAACTGATATAAAAAACATTAATTATTCACCAGGGTTTGGTCTGTTAATATATTTTGTCGTACCTTTGAGACTAACATCTCGAAGCTACTTCCGCTCGGATAAAGAAAGAAAATCATTTTTTTCTTTCATTTATCTCTCACTTATTCGTACCTTTGTCCGCAATTATTGAGATGCCAAGACATGAAAAGACTGATATACACGTTTTTACTGGTGGCAATGCTGCCTTTCGCAGAAGTAAATGCTCAGAAGCAGGGAGGACATAATGCTGCCGTTAGTCGTAACCTGGAGATTCTGAACGACATATACAAGCAACTGGATATCTTCTACGTAGATACCCTGGATGCTGATACGGTAATAGGGTGGGGCATACGCTCGCTGCTTAGGCAGGTTGACCCCTTTACGGATTACTATCCTCAGGAGGACGAGGAATTGCGTCAGATGACAACGGGTAAGTATGCAGGAATAGGCAGCGGCATACGTTATCACAAGAAGGAAAGCCGTGCCGTGATAAGCGAGCCCTTCGAGAATACACCCAGCCAGCATGCCGGCTTGAAGGCAGGCGATGTGATTATGCGCATCGATGGCAAGGATGTAAAGGGTATGGGCACTCCCAAGGTAAGCAATATGCTAAGGGGCGAGGCCGGCACTACCTTCGAGCTGGTGGTTCGCAGAGGCAACGAGGAGAAGACCATGCACATCACCCGTCAGACCATTCAGATGCCTCAGGTTCCCTACTATGGTATTATAGATAATGGTATAGGTTATATTTACCTGACAGGCTTTACGGATGGTGCTTACAAAGAAGTACAGCAAGCCTTTACGGAACTGAAGCAGCAAGGGGCTGAGAAACTGGTGCTGGACCTGCGTGGAAACCCGGGTGGTTCTGTCAACGAGGCCGTGGATATCGTAAACCTCTTTGTCCCTAAGGGTCGTAAGGTGGTTTATACCAGAGGTAAGATGAAGCATACCGAACACGACTATTATACAGCCTATGAGCCTATGGATACGCTGATGCCCATAGCTGTATTGGTGGATGGCGGTTCAGCCTCTGCCAGCGAGATTATTGCTGGTAGCCTGCAGGATATGGACCGTGCTGTGATAATGGGAATCCGCACTTATGGCAAGGGCTTGGTTCAGATGGTGCGCGATGTCTCTTACGATGGACATCTGAAAATTACTACGGGCAGATACTATATCCCATCGGGACGTTGCATTCAGGCCTACGACTACCGTCATCTGAATGCCGACGGTTCAGCAGGAACAGTTCCAGACAGCCTTACCAAGGTGTTCCATACAGCAGGAGGTCGTGAAGTGCGTGATGGCGGAGGTATCAAACCCGACGTGGAGGTGAAGCCCGACAGCCTTCCTACCCTTATCTATGACTTGGTAGCCAGCGACGAGTTCTTTGACTGGGCAACAGATTACTGCAGCAAGCATGAGCAGATAGCCCCTGCCGGTGAGGTGAAGTTGACAGACGAGGAGTACAACCAGTTCGTGCAGTATATAACAGAATCAGGTTTTACCTATAACCGTCGTACAGAAGAGGTGCTGAAGCTGTTGTCTGATGTTGCCAAGCGTGAAGGCTACCTGGAGCAGGCTCAGCAGGAGCTGGATGCCCTGAAGGCCAAGCTTTCTCCTAACCTCTCAACAGACCTGATGCGCTTCCGTAAGGATATAGAAACATACATGGTAGATGAACTGGTTCATCGTTACTACTACCAGAGGGGCGGGGCCAAGCAGCAACTGACTGGCGACCCGTGCATAGAGCGTGTCAGAAGTTTGTTCTCGAACATGGATGAATACAATAAAATACTGGGAAAATGAGAAGAAGAGACATCCGTAGAGCCAACCATAACTTTATGATAGGCATCATTGGAATGGCCATTGTAGTCATGATGGTGGTGGCGCTGTTTTGGTTTTGGTGCATGAAGTGATAATTTTTACGCAAAAGTTTGGCAGGTAAGCAGAAAAAGCGTACCTTTGCCGACGAAAAGATGAATGTGAGGGGCTAGAAAGTTCCTCACTTTTCGTTATATATGCTTTACCATAAAACAAAACAGGTACATGATTAACAAAGCAACAGTACAGCAGGCCGTAGAAGAATGGCTGCAGGGAAAGGACTATTTTCTAGTTGACATCAACATCAGCGCTGATGACAGAATCGTAGTAGAGATAGACCATGCCGATGGCGTGTGGATTGAAGACTGCGCAGATCTGAGTCGTTTCATTGAGGAACGCGTAAGCCGTGAGGAGGAAGACTACGAACTGGAGGTAGGCAGTGCCGGATTGGGACAGCCCTTCAAGATTCTTCGTCAGTACGAGATCCATGTGGGCAAGGAAGTAGAGACCTTGGCCAAGGACGGCAAGAAATATCGTGGCACTCTGTTGTCTGTAGACCCTGAAGGCTTCGAGTTAGGCGTCATGCAGAAGGTAAAGGAAGAGGGCAAGAAGCGCCCCGTTAACAAGGAGGTTCCCGTCCGTTTCGCTTTCGGCGACGTAACCTACACCAAATATCTGATAAAAATAAAATAACATATAAATGGCAACAACAAAGAAAACAGAATCAGTAAACCTGATTGAGTCCTTTGCAGAGTTCAAAGAGACTAAGAACATTGATCGTACCACGCTGATGAGCGTGTTGGAGGAGTGCTTCCGTAGTGTTATCATCAAGACATACGGCAGCGATGAGAATTATGACATTATCGTAAACCCTGACAAGGGTGACTTTGAAATCTACCGTAACCGTACCGTTGTTCCTGACGGTGAGGTGAAGGATCCTAACCTGGAGATCAGCCTTTCTGAGGCTCGTCAGGTAGAGCCCGACTATGAGGTAGGCGAGGAAGTGAGCCAGTTGGTTAAGTTCTCAGACTTCGGTCGTCGTGCCATCCTTACCCTGCGTCAGACTCTGGCCAGCCGTATTCTGGAGTTGGAGCATGACACGCTGTACAACCAGTACAAGGACCGTGTAGGCGAGATTATCAGCGCTGAGGTTTATCAGACCTGGAAGCGTGAGACCCTGTTGTTGGACGATGAGGGTAACGAATTGCTGCTGCCCCGTTCAGAGCAGATTCCCAGCGACTTCTTCCGTAAGGGCGAGAATGCACGTGCCGTTATCTCACGCGTTGAGAATCCCAACGGTAATCCCCGTATCATCCTGAGCCGTACAGATCCTATGTTTGTTCAGCGAATGCTGGAGGCTGAGGTACCTGAGATTCAGGATGGCCTTATCACCATTCATAAGGTAGCCCGCATCCCTGGCGAACGTGCTAAGATCGCTGTTGAGAGTTATGACGAGCGCATTGATCCCGTAGGTGCTTGCGTTGGTGTTAAGGGTAGCCGTGTTCATGGTATCGTTCGTGAGTTGCACGGAGAGAACATCGATGTTGTAACATGGACAGCAAATACACAGTTGATGATTGTTCGTGCTTTGGGTCCTGCCCGTGTGAACAGCGTAGTTCTGAACGAGGAGGAGCACAAGGCTGAGGTTTACCTGGATCCCGATCAGGTATCACTGGCTATCGGTAAGGGCGGTCTGAACATCAAGTTGGCAAGTATGCTTACTGGCTACACCATTGATGTATTCCGCGAGATTGACAATGAGGACAATGACGATGTAAGCCTGGATGAGTTTACAGATGATATCGAGCCCTGGATCATTGAGGAGTTCAAGAAGATTGGTTACTCTACTGCCCGTGACGTTTTGGCAGAAAGTCGTGAAACACTGATCCAGCGTACTGACCTTGAAGAGGAGACCATAGACGAGGTATTGAATATCTTGGCGGCAGAGTTTGAATAAATCTACCAAAAACACAGAAAATGAGCGTAAGATTAAATAAAGTAACAAAAGAATTCAATATAGGTCTGCAGACGGCCGTAGAGTTCCTGCAGAAAAAGGGTTACTCCGAGGTTGAGGCCAACCCTAACTATAAGATATCGGATGAGGAATTCAGCCTTTTGCAGCAGGAATTCAGCACCGATAAGGGCCTGCGTACTGAGGCTAAGATGCTTATCCAGCAGCGTCAGGAGCAGACAAAGGAACGCAAGAAGCCTGCACCCGTAGAGGAGTTTGTGGACGATAAGCCCAATATCCAAGGTCCTAAGATCCTGGGTAAGATTGACTTGGACAAGAAGAAGGCTGCTCCTGTAGAGGAGGAACAAGAGGCAGAGGTTAAGGAGCAGGAGGTGACTCCTGTAGTTGAACCGGAAACTCCTGTAGCTCTGGTAGTTCCTGTGGCTCCGGCAGAACCGGAAGCTCCGGTAGAGCCTGAGGTAGAGGAAAAGCCTGTTCAGGAACCTGTGGCAATTGCCCAGGAGCCCGAAGAGGCACCTGTTGCTGAAGAGGCTAAGGAGGAAAAGCCTGAGCCCAAGAAGAAGGAGGTCGGCATTGAGGAGAATGGCGTATTCCGTCTGTCTCCCGCTCCCCAGCCAGGTCCCGGCCTTACTGTTAAGGGTAAGATTGACCTTGATAGTCTGAACCAGAGCACTCGTCCTAAGAAGAAGAGCAAGGAAGAGAAACGCCGTGAGCGTGATGAGAAGCGTGCTCAGCAGCAACAGCAACAGCAGGCTGCCCAGGGCGAACGCAAGAAGCGTCTGCGTGTGGGTAAGGAGCGTGTTGACGTAAATGCTGTGGCTAACCAGCCTCAGGGCTTCCAGAAGAACAACAACAATAATAACAACAACCAGGGTCAGCAGAACGGTGGCGGCAAGAAGAAGAACAAGCAGAAGCAGCAGGCCTTCCTGCAGCCCGAGGTTAGCGAAGAGGAAGTAGCAAAGCAGGTACGCGAGACACTGGCTCGTCTTACCAACAAGAACAATAAGATGGGCAAGGGTGCCAAGTACCGTCGTGAGAAGCGCGATGCCATCCGTCAGGGTATGGAGGAGCAGCTGGAGAACGAAGCAGCAGAAAGCAAGGTACTGAAGCTTACCGAGTTCGTGACAGCCAATGAGTTGGCTACCATGATGAACGTTCCTGTAACGCAGGTTATCGGTACCTGTATGCAGATTGGTATCATGGTCAGCATCAACCAGCGTATGGATGCCGAGACCATCAACCTGGTAGCTGAGGAGTTCGGTTTCACTACAGAATATGTAAGTGCCGAGGTTAGCGAGGCTGTAACAGAGGTGGAGGATGCCGAGGAAGATCTGGTTCCACGTGCTCCCATCGTAACCGTCATGGGTCATGTCGACCATGGTAAGACTTCTTTGCTCGACTATATCCGTAAGACCAACGTTATTGCCGGTGAGGCCGGTGGTATTACCCAGCACATTGGTGCCTATAACGTGACATTGCCAGACGGACGTCATGTGACCTTCTTGGATACTCCTGGTCATGAGGCCTTTACCGCTATGCGTGCCCGTGGTGCTCAGGTAACGGATATTGCTATTATCATTGTAGCTGCTGATGATGACATCATGCCTCAGACAAAGGAGGCTATTGCCCACGCAACAGCTGCTAATGTACCCATCGTATTTGCAATCAACAAGATAGATAAGCCAGGCGCTAACCCCGATAAGATCAAGGAGGGCTTGGCTAACATGAACTTCCTGGTGGAGGACTGGGGTGGTAAGTACCAGAGTCAGGACATCAGCGCCAAGCAGGGAATCGGTGTTGAGGACCTTTTGGAGAAGGTGCTCCTCGAGGCTGAGATGCTCGACCTGAAGGCAAACCCCAACCGCAAGGCTACAGGTTCTATCATCGAGAGCTCACTGGATAAGGGTCGTGGCTACGTAGCTACTGTGCTGCTGAGCAACGGAACCCTGCATGTAGGTGATATCGTGCTGGCTGGTACCAACTACGGTCGTGTGAAGGCTATGTTGGACGAGCGTGGCCGTCGTGTAGAGAAGATTGGTCCTGCCCAGGCTGCTACCATCTTGGGCTTGAACGGTGCTCCTCAGGCAGGTGATACTTTCCACGTAATGGATACCGACCAGGAGGCTCGTGAGATTGCTACCAAGCGTGAGCAGTTGGCTCGTGAGCAGGGTCTGCGTACTATGAAGCGTTTCGACCTCACAGAGTTGGGCCGTCGTATTGCTTTGGGCGACTTCAAGGAACTCAACCTTATCGTCAAGGGCGACGTGGACGGTTCTATCGAGGCTTTGAGCGATTCACTCATCAAGCTCTCTACCGAGAAGATTCAGGTGAACGTTATCTATAAGGCTGTAGGTCAGATCAGCGAGAGCGATGTCAATATGGCCGCTGCTGCAGAGAACTGCTTCATTGTTGGTTTCCAGGTTCGTCCTAGTGCTGCTGCCCGTAAGTTGGCAGAGCAGATGGGCGTTGACATCCGTCTGTACAGCGTTATCTACGATGCTATCGAGGAGGTAACGGATGCTATGGAGGGTATGTTGAGTCCTGAAATCAAGGAAGAGGTTACCGCTCAGGTTGAGGTGCGTCAGGTATATCACATCAGCAAGGTGGGTGTCGTAGCCGGTGCCTACGTTATAGAGGGTAAGGTGAACCGTACCAACAAGGCTCGCGTTATCCGCGACGGTATTGTGGTTCACACAGGTGCCATCAACGCCCTGAAACGTTTCAAGGACGATGTGAAGGAGGTGACAACCAACTTCGAGTGCGGTATCTCATTGGTTAACTATAACGACCTTCGTGAAGGTGATATCTTAGAGACCTTCCAGGAGATAGAAATAAAGGCTAAGCTCTAATGTGGATTGAGATTGCTTGTGCCTGTGCATTGCTGTACGGGCTGATAAGCGGATGGAAGAACGGTCTTTTTGAGGAGCTCGTCTCTGCGGGCGGCTTCCTCATAGGACTGGGTGTTGCTTACATCTATTTCAAGACCGTTGGGTGTAACTTATGGACTTTTATCTTCATCACCTTGGGTACGCCCTTGGTGTTGGGATTGCTAGCCACTTTTTTCACCAAGGTCTTGGATCATGTTCCTCTTGCCGGGTTTATGAATCGCCTCTTGGGCGCCTTGCTGGGCTGTTTCAAGTGGGCGCTTGCAGTAGGTCTTGTCCTGCTCTTACTTGGCAAGTTCGATCCTGTTAAGCAGTATCTTTCATCATTGTTCCACTCTGTTTATTCTATATTGGTATGAAGAACGGTTTTGTGCGTGAGGTGGCGGAGAAGAAGTATGCGTATGGCTTCACTACCGACGTGGAAACCGAGGTGATTGATAAAGGTCTCTCGGAAGATGTGGTGCGCCTTATCTCCGAAAAGAAAGGTGAGCCCGATTGGCTGTTGGAGTTCCGCCTGAAAGCCTATCGCCATTGGCTGACAATGGAGGAACCTACATGGGGACATTTGAAGATGCCCGAGATTAACTATCAGGAAATCAGCTATTATGCAGATCCAACCAAGGCTGGAAAATCAGGAGATTCCGGAAAGTCCGGAGAGATTGACCCTGAGCTGATGAAGACCTTTGACAAACTGGGTATCCCCCTGGAGGAGCGCATGGCACTGGCAGGAACAGCTGTGGATGCTGTTATGGATAGTGTGAGCGTGAAGACTACCTTCCGTGAGAAACTCAGCGAAAAGGGTATTATCTTCTGTTCTATCAGCGAGGCGGTAAAGGAGCATCCCGACTTGGTACGTGAATACCTGGGTAGCGTGGTTCCTTACAAAGATAATTTCTTTGCAGCACTGAACAGTGCGGTTTTCTCTGACGGAAGTTTTGTATATATTCCCAAGGGCGTCCGTTGTCCCATGGAGCTGAGCACTTATTTCCGTATCAATGCCAGAGGAACAGGTCAGTTTGAACGCACTCTTATTGTATGTGATGATGATGCCTACGTCAGCTACCTGGAGGGCTGTACGGCTCCTATGCGCGACGAGAACCAGTTGCATGCAGCTATCGTGGAGATTGTGGTGATGGAGAATGCCGAGGTGAAGTACAGTACTGTGCAGAACTGGTATCCTGGCGATAAGGATGGCAAGGGCGGTGTGCTGAATCTGGTTACCAAACGTGGTCATCTGAGGGGCAGGAACAGTCGTCTTTCATGGACACAGGTAGAGACCGGTAGTGCTATCACCTGGAAGTATCCCAGTTGTGTGCTGAGCGGAGAAGGCTCGCAGGCTGAGTTCTATAGTGTGGCTGTTACCAACAACTACCAGCAGGCGGATACGGGAACCAAGATGATTCACATAGGCAAGAACACCAAGAGTACAATCATCAGTAAAGGTATCAGTGCCGGTAAGAGTCAGAATGCTTATCGCGGATTGGTGAAAGTAGCCAGTACGGCTGATAATGCACGTAACTACAGCAGTTGCGACTCGCTTCTGCTGGGTAGCAAATGCGGAGCACATACCTTTCCCTACATGGATGTGCACAATGATACAGCTGTGGTGGAGCATGAAGCTACTACCAGCAAGATATCGGAAGATCAGCTCTTCTATTGCAATCAGCGAGGCATCAATACCGAGGAGGCTGTGAGCCTTATCGTGAACGGATATGCTAAGGAGGTTATCAATAAATTGCCCATGGAGTTCGCTGTTGAGGCACAGAAGCTGCTGGGTGTAAGTCTGGAGGGAAGTGTAGGGTAAAGCCCCCTCCATCTCCCCCCTTTGGGGGAGTGCTTAAAGTTAGATAAATTAAACCCTCACCCAAAGGGGGAGCGGGGAGGGGGCTGAGTTGAGATAAATATGTTAGTAATAAATAATTTGCATGCCAGCATTAATGGCAAAGAGATATTGAAAGGTATTAACCTGACTGTCAGGGACGGTGAGGTTCATGCCATAATGGGACTGAACGGTGCCGGCAAGAGTACTCTCAGCAATGTGATCGTAGGTCATCCTGCCTATGAAGTTACGCAGGGCAGTATCACTTTTAATGGCAAGGACTTGCTGGCAATGAAACCCGAGGAACGTGCCCACGAGGGTATCTTCCTTTCTTTTCAGCAACCTGTAGAGATTCCTGGTGTTAGCATGGTAAACTTCATTCGTGCTGCTTTCAATGCCAAACGTCAGTATCAGGGTCTGGAACCTATGAGTGCCGGCGACTTCCTGAAGCTAATGCGTGAGAAGCGTAAGATTGTTGAGATGGACAGCCGTCTGACCAGTCGTAGTGTGAATGAAGGCTTTTCGGGCGGTGAGAAGAAGCGTAACGAAATATTCCAGATGGCTATGTTGGAGCCTACCTTCAGCATTCTGGACGAGACGGATAGTGGTCTGGATGTAGATGCTTTGCGCATTGTAGCAGAGGGTTTCAATAAGTTGCGTACTCCACAGACCAGTGCCATTGTTATCACTCACTACCAGCGACTGCTGGATTATCTGAAGCCCGACATCATACATGTGCTTATAGATGGCAGGATAGTGAAGACGGCTGGTCCGGAACTGGCATTGGAGATTGAGAATCGTGGATTCGATTGGATTAAGGAAGAGGCAGGATTGTAGGTATGACAGATTCAGCAAAGCAATATACCGACTTTTACGCTCAGGCTGGCAAACTCATCGGAGAGCGTTCCTGCGAGGTGATGAATGCACAGCGTCAGGCTGCCTTGCAGACGTTTGAGGCTTTGCAGTTCCCTACCCGTAAGGTAGAGCGCTATAAGTACACCGATGTGGCTGCCGACTTTGCTCCCAACTACGGCATTGCCCTTACACCCTTGCAGGTGAAGGACCTTCCATTCTGCCATCGTATCAGTGAGGCTCCCATAGATGTCACACCTTTCTTTAATCAGTTGGCGGACAAGCAGGATGCCGTTGTGGCATTGAACACCATGCTGGGTGTAGATGCGTTGGTCATCTATGTGCCACGTAATACTAAGGTGCAGCACCCCATACAGATAAGTAATGTACTGAAGGGCGAGCAGGATACTATGGTTAACCGTCGTATCCTTATTGTAATGGAGGATTGTGCTGAGGCCGATGTTATCATTACGGACAGAGCTGTTGACCAAACACACTTCCTGACCAATCAGGTAGTGGAAGTCTTTGCCGGTGACGGCAGCCATCTGAACCTCTATGAGGTAGAAGAGACACATCTGCTCTGTACCCGTTACTCCAGCGTCTTTATCCGTCAGGGTGGGGACAGCCAGGTACGTCACACCAGCTTTACCCTTTTCAACGGTCATACACGCAACCGTCTGGATGTTGCCCTGCAGGGCGAAGGTTCTGAGGTGGTGCTGAACGGCTGTGTGATAGCCGACAAGATGCAGCGTGTAGATAACAATACCCTTATAGATCATCAGGTGAGCCATTGCCAGAGCAATGAGCTCTATAAATATGTTCTCGACGATAATGCAGTAGGCGCTTTTGCCGGTCGTATACTGGTGCGCGAAGGTGCCCAGAAGACCGTTAGTAACGAGACGAATGCCAATTTGTGTGCCACTTCTTCGGCCCGTATGTACACCCAGCCAATGCTGGAGATTTATGCCGATGATGTAAAGTGCAGTCATGGTAGTACCGTAGGCCAGATCAGCGATGCCGCTCTCTTCTATATGCGTCAGCGTGGTATCCCTGAGCAGGAAGCAAGGCTGTTGTTGAAGTCGGCTTTCATTACGGAGGTAATTGAGACCATCCCCTTGGAAGCGCTCAGAGACAGATTGCACTTGTTGGTTGACAAACGCCTCAGAGGTGAACTCAGTAAATGCGAAGGATGCAAACTCTGTAAATAAGGGGACCCTCCCCCGACCCCTCCCGTAATGGAGGGGAGGGAATGAAAACAAGGATAGTTCAGATGAATAAGATAAAAGATTCTCAAGTCGTAGATGTAAAATCTCCCCTCCATACACGGGAGGGGATGGAGGTGGGTCCGATCCGAAAGGATTTCCCAATCCTCACCAAGACCATCTACGGGAAGTACCCGTTGGTATATCTGGATAATGCTGCTACTACGCAGAAGCCGCGTCAGGTGGTGGAGGCTATGACGGAGGAATACTATAATGTGAATGCCAACGTACACAGGGGTGTTCATTTCTTGTCGCAGCAGGCAACGGAACTGCATGAGGGAAGTAGGGAAACAGTAAGAAAGTTCTTGAATGCCCGTAGCACCAGCGAGATAATCTTTACCCGTGGTACCACCGAGAGTATCAACCTGGTGGCACAATGCTTCTCGGACGCTTGTATGAAGGAGGGTGACGAGGTGATTGTCAGTGAGATGGAGCATCACTCTAACATCGTGTCATGGCAATTGCAGCAGCGCAAAGGCATCAAGTTGCGCGTGATTCCCATCACCGATGATGGGCTACTGCGGATGGATGAATATGAAAAGCTCTTCAATGAGCGTACCAAGATAGTCAGCGTGACGCACGTTAGCAATGTGCTGGGTACTATCAACCCGGTAAAGGAAATCATTCGCATAGCTCATGAGCATGGGGTTCCTGTTCTGATAGACGGTGCACAGAGTACACCTCACATGAAGGTGGATGTGCAGGAGTTGGATTGTGACTTCTTTGCTTTCAGCGGACATAAGATATACGGCCCTACAGGTATTGGCGTATTGTATGGCAAAGAGGAATGGTTAGAGAAACTACCCCCGTACATGGGTGGTGGCGAGATGATAAAGAATGTGTCATTCGAGCGTACTACCTTCAATGAACTTCCTTTTAAGTTCGAGGCCGGTACGCCTGATTATGTGGCAAGCACGGGTTTGGCACGGGCTTTGGATTATGTCAGTGCCATCGGCATGGATGCCATAGAGGCTCACGAGCGCGACCTTACGCAGTACGCCATGCAGCAGATGAGTGAGATAGAAGGCATGCACATCTTTGGTCCAAAGGATATCGAACAGCATGATGCCGTCATCAGCTTTCAAGTGTTCCTCCCCCTCGGGGGAGGTCAGGAGAGGGGTTTTATCCATCACCTTGATATGGGCACTTTGTTGGATCGATTGGGCATTGCCGTGCGAACAGGTCATCATTGTGCAGAGCCTTTGATGCACCGCTTGGGCATCGAGGGTACCTGTCGTGCCAGTTTTGCTTTGTACAATACCCGTGAAGAAGTGGATGCCTTGGTGGCTGGTATACAGAGAGTTAGGCAGATGTTTTAAAAGACCCTCTCCCGACCTCCCCCTCTAAGGGGAGGGGACTATATAATGTTAGAAGCGTATTATAAAGAAGGTGTGATTGAGGCTGGCTGTGATGAGGCTGGCCGTGGTTGTCTGGCAGGCCCTGTGTTTGCCGCAGCTGTTATATTGCCTTCGGACTTTCAGAACGAGATGCTGAATGATTCCAAGCAGCTGACAGAGAAGAAACGTTACCAGTTGCGTGAGGTGATAGAGCGCGAGGCACTGGCATGGGCTGTGGGTGTTGTAGACAACAAGGAGATAGATCAGATAAACATCTTAAATGCCAGTATCCTGGCTATGCACAGGGCGCTGGATCAGTTGAAGCTGCGCCCCCAGAACATCATTGTGGATGGTAATCGATGGAAACCTTACAAAGAGCCTACGGCTAACGATAACGTTAACGATAACGATAACAAGCCAACAGTTATTCCAGCAACAACAATAGTAAAGGGCGATGGTAAGTACCTTTCCATAGCAGCGGCCAGCATCCTGGCTAAGACCTATAGGGATGATTTCATGCTGCGCATCCACGAGGAGTTCCCCCAGTATCATTGGGACAAGAACAAAGGCTATCCTGCCAAGGTACACCGCGAGGCTATCCGTCAGTTCGGCACTACGCCCTACCACCGAATGAGCTTCAACCTGTTAGGAAATACACAACAGTTGGAATTTGACTTCGACTAAGATAATCCTATAATCACATAGATAAGTAAAAACATGAGACTAACCTTACATCTTATTCTACTATGTTTCGCACTGACCCTGACGGTGGGTTGCACAAAGCCTGACCGCAGCGAGGAGGCAACACGGCTGAGACAAGAATATCAGGACATGCTGTACAAAACCCCCGAAAAGGTATTGGCACGCGTAGACAGTGCAGAGCGGGCGGGCGTGTTCTCAACGGCAAGAGCCAACCTCATCAGGAGCACTATATACGGGCAGTTGGGCCACACACGTCTGGCTATATTCTATGGCGAACAGATATTGCACAACCCTGAGCTAAAACGCGAGCCTGTTTCTTATTATTCGGCCGTTCTCATGGTGAACGGATTCTTGGAAAGAAATGGCGAATACGGTAAGGTTCTCCGTATATGCGACGAGATTATCGAAGACGTTGAGAATGAACGGAAGCAAGGTGACGGGACATCCAGTATCAGAGAGGATGTGGCATTGCGGGTGATAAGTCGTGTGTTGGTCTTAAAGGGGGATTGCGAGAAGTTCCTGGGACACCTTGATGAGGCCGAACGCTTTTATTTGGAAGGAATCAAGCTGATGATGGATGGCGTGACGCATCCCGACGATTACTGGGTGATAGATGCCATGGTCGTAGCCGTTATAGAGACAACGGAGTTTTACCTTGAAGAGGGAATGCCACAAAAGGCTTTATCTCTGGTTGCGCAAGGTGACACAGCCTTGGCTCGTCTGGACCGTTGCTCTAATGTGCCGGACTATGTTCGCAATTGGCGTCACAACAACATTACTATCGGTCAGGCTATGATCTATGCCGCCAATGGTCAGTATGAAAAGGCCGAGGCCCTTTACCTGAAGCACCGGCAGGCAGAAAATCCAACGGTATATGACATCGGCGCCGATGCACGCTATCTGGCTATGACTGAGCGTTACGACGAGGCCATCCAACTGTTTCATCAGGCCGACTCCCTATATTTGGCACAAGGAAGTACCATCAACACCTTGTACATCAAAA
This sequence comes from Bacteroidaceae bacterium, assembly GCA_017619585.1. Next base: position 101,616 of record JAFZSA010000028.1, on the reverse strand, counting down.
ACTACATGATGGGTCTGTATGAGACGTTGCAAAAGGCTGGGTGCAAGGAAGAGGCTATTGCTTATGGCGACTATATACGTCATCTGACCGATTCTATCCATTTGCAGGAAAGGAAGGCTGATGTGGAGCAGCAGGAGGAAATCCACCAGAAGGAACAGGAAATCATCAACAGCCGTCAGTCGCTCATCGTTCACCGTATTATCCTTATTGCTGCAGTCCTCATCTGTCTGCTCATTGCCTATTTCCTGTGGCGCTCTCATATATATAATAAGGTATTGCTTGCGAAGAACCGTCGCCTACTGGCTGATATAGAACAACGTGAACGGGAACAGCAGCAAGCCATAGAACAGTTGCAGGCTGAACCGGAGGAAACTCTTACTGCCGGTCAGCAACTCTTCCGTCGTATCTGCATGCTCATGACGGAGCAGCAACCCTATACCGATGAGAACCTGAACCGTGATATGCTGGCCCAGCTCCTTGGTACCAATGCCAAGTATGTGGTACAGGCTATTCACGAGTGTTCGCATGGAGAGACCGTTACGGACTTCATTACGCGCTATCGTCTGGAATATGTGGCACGCCTGCTCAAGACTACTGATGATGCCATTGCCATCATTGGTGAGATGTCAGGTATTCCCAGTCGTGCCACCCTGGCACGTCTGTTCCGCAATGCGTACGGCATGACGTGTACAGAGTTCCGCGAGGTAACTAAGGAGAAACGATAATTTTGTTCACACATATAAGTAAAACATGAAACTAAACTTACATTTTATTTTATTCTGTATTATATTGACCTTGGTGGTGAGCTGCACGAATTGGCACCATACCCCACTAAGTGAAAGATGTAAGTCGCTATGGCAACAGGAGATAGAAGCAAGTGGTGCCAGAGACCTGAATCGCACCCTTGCCATCATCGACACCTTGGAGATGGAGAAACTTTTAGGTACGCCGAAGGCAGACTATACCCGGGCGAGTGCTTACGATTGGGCGTGGCAGATGCGGCTGGCCGAGCATTTCTTCCAGAAATCCTACAATGCTTGCAAATTGAATCCCTCTGCGGATTGGAGTCTCTATGCCGAGACAGGCTATCGTACAGCCTACTTCCATTATTCCCGTTATGACTTGGAAGGCGCGTTGGGCATCATCACCGAGGTGCTCTCAGCCAGCGACGGCAATGAGGCATTCCCCATAAATATAAAGTCTGGCTTGCTATTGCTCATGTCCAATTGCCAGGTACGTCTTCACCAGAATGATGCGGCCCGGCATAGTATCAAGTCGGCATACGAAGTGGGGTGCCAGTCAGTCGATAAAGAAGACGCATTGGGCTTCGTAATCTTATGTTGCAATATCTTTGCTAGTTTCTTTGATATGGGCGATTATGAAGTGGCGCAGCAGTTTCTGCAGCGCAGCACGGAGGCGCTCGCCGTCTATGAGCAGCATGGCGATTCACTGTTGATAGAGGAGTGGAGGGGGAATCTTGCCTTGAATCAGGCGGAACTACTACTGGCAATGGGACATTCTGCCGAATCAACAGCCGTCTATGATGCCATTCCCACTAGTCGCATTTTTACCCCCGCTAGTCTTGAGGCTGCTGCACATTACTTAGTGACCGCCGGTCGCTATGACGAAGCTATCGACTATTACAACCGCCGCGACGATGTTTCTAGGAATAACGGCTCTAATGTGCCGAACTTCGACAACATCGCAGGGCGTCTCAACCCTCGCTACAATGCCTGCCGCAAGGCAGGCCGCAATGCCGAGGCTCTAACTCTGGCAGACAGTATCTCCACTGCCATCGACTCTGCCCTTGTCTTGCAGAAGAAGAGTGATGCGGCCGAGTTGGCTGTCATCTATCAGACACATGAGAAAGAACTGGCGTTAGAGAAATCAGAAACCAGAAGTCTCATCTATCGCATCCTTGCCGTTGCAGCCTTCCTTATATGTTTGCTTATAACCTTCCTTCTCTGGCGTTCTTACAAATATAACAGGATTCTAAGGTCGAAGAACCGCCGTCTGTTGGAAGACATTGAGCTCCGTGAAAGGGAAGAGAAGCAGGCCATCGAGCAGTTGAAGATAGAACCCGAGGAACAACTCACTGCCGAGCAGCAGCTCTTCCGGCGCCTCAACTTGCTGATGGACGAGCAGCAACCCTATACCGACGAGAACCTGAACCGTGATATGCTGGCCCAGCTCCTTGGCACCAATGCCAAGTATGTGGTACAGGCTATTCACGAGTGTTCGCATGGAGAGACCGTTACGGACTTCATTACGCGCTATCGTCTGGAACATGTGGCACGCCTGCTCAAGACTACTGATGATGCCATTGCCATCATCGGTGAGATGTCTGGTATTCCCAGTCGTGCCACCCTGGCGCGTCTGTTCCGCAATGCGTATGGCATGACGTGCACTGAGTTCCGTGAGGTGGCAAAGGAAAAACAGTTAGAGTTAATATAACTTTTTTTATGGTTATTCCGTAAAAAAAAACGTGTAATCAGGGTATAAAGATACCCCGATGAAATGGCTGTTTTTTGAATTTTCCCAGATTTGAGACACACTTTCCCGCCAGTGAGACATCTGTTTTTCTAATTGGAAGTTATTTTGCACTCAGAAAAATAGATAAGTCAAACGATATATGTTGAACAACGGATGGATATTTGTAATAGCAGTAGCATTGTGTGTCGCCATGGTCATGGTTATCATGGTGCTGATTGCCATCATTGTTTTCCAGCGGTGGCGCATCAGCGATAGCAATGTTCACTTAGAGAAGTTCATTACAGAGAACATGGAGCTGCGCGAGAAGATAAGAAGGGTAGAAGCCCTTTAAATATTATTAGGTGGAAAAACATACTTAAATTAATTTATATATAACATTATGAAGATTTTTATTTCGGAATGCGTACATGTGGTCGGACGGTTGACCAATGCGCACAAAATGGCGAGTGCACTTACATTGCTGCTTGCTGTGTTCCTTAATTCCTTTATGGCACGGGCTGGCATAGACCCATGGACGAAAGAGGACAATAGTATAAGATGGGGTTGGTATTATCCCAACGCGTGGAATGCCGTATCCTACAATAGCTGTAATCTTATGCCTTGGAGTAGTACGACAGTGATTAACTGGTTAGATAACTATGGATTATACGGCACTCAAGTAACTGGTTGGTCCAGACGTGAACCATCCAAGCTTGTAGTCAAATCGCTATACAAGCATGTGGAGAATGTTCCCTCATATACGCGAATTAGACTGAACTATACTTTTGTATTGGCCAATTCAAGTTCATCTTTAAATCAAGCTGTAGCATTGTATGCAAGTAATGACCTGGATGCCCTTAAAAGTACGGACACAGATAATACAGAATCATATACTAACTGTAGTGGTTCCGCATATCATCTTGCACATATGTGGAGAGGTCAAGGAACTAGTACAACTGATCCTGTAGGAAGCATCTTTGATTTTGACAATAGGAGTTCCTCTTCTGCGAATTATATAACTTGGAATCTGTTACTCACTCAGGTTATTGGAAACAATAATGGTGATGAGATATCAGAGAATAACTGGGTTGGTTTCGGAACCAAATGGTATAATTGGTCATATTATTACTATAAGCACATTACTTTTGATGCTAACGGCGGTAGCGGCTCAATGTCTCAGCAATCCATTGAGAACAGCGGTAATCTGAAGGCCTGCACCATGACTCGCAACGGCTATGTATTCGTTGGGTGGAACACCCAAAAAGACGGCAGCGGAACATTTTATGCTGATCAAGCATCTATTACTGCAAACTCATCAAGTAAAGGCCCAATGACACTCTATGCGCAATGGTTGTCGATAGCAAAAGAACTGACTGGTGAGTTCCGTCAGGAGGACTACAAGGTGAAACTGCTTTGGAAAACCGCGCAAGGTCAGCCAGGAAACGGAAAGTTTGTTATCTACCGCAACAACACGAGGGTTGGCACGGTTTCACATACATTCCCCAACAACGCGACTGCAAACTTATCTTTCGAAGAGAATATTAAAAATGTTACATTCCCATACGAGAGTAATGTAACCTATGATGTCTATTTGGTACCAAACGGTTGGAGTGAAGACACTAAACGGGCTGACGCGAAAACATCCGTTACGGTAAATACCACGCGCCACGTGCCAGTGAACACCCCTAATGCAGTGCCTAAAGAAGACCGCATTATATTTACTTGGACATCCAATCGTTATGACGCAAGCATGGGACATAAGTTTTATATTTATGTGGATAACGAGACAACCCCCATCGACACCATCATACCACTCGTCGACCAAGTCAGCTTCCGATGGGAACACCGTACTACCGATAAACATAGTAGTCGGAAAAACGGCGTAGAGAATGGTGTTCATTATACCGAGGAGCCACTGAATGTCTGCGGACCACATACTTACCGCATTGAGGGTGCCATCGGCACAAAGAAACTCGACTCATGGGAGTTTAAAAGCACAGCTATTGGCAATGGTACACTGTTCTATTCTTTCGATGCCACAAAGGGTGCTTATCCTGGCACGGTGAAACTGCAATGGCATGTGAACCGTCAAGGTTCCACCGATGCCAAGACCTACGTAATAGAACGTCGTCGAGCAGAAAGGGAAACAGAGGATTGGGCAACAATCACCCGTATGTCGAGCGCGGAAGACTATCTGATATACACTGACGATACGCCGTTGCCTGGCGTGTTCTACGACTACCGCGTGACGGTGATTGACAAATGTGAGGACGGAATTGAAAAGAAAGCCTTTGCTGACGATATTGGCTTTGCCCAGACCACAGGTACGATGAGCGGCCGCATTACCTTTGGTTCTACAGGAAGTTCCGTAGCTAATGTAAATGTTGAGGCAAGACTGACAGGTACTTCAGGGGAAGACAATACGCAATATCGCGCTATGCGCTTCACCGACCCCGTCGGCGAGGTGACGTGGAACTATCCCTCATCAACTTACGCCGCTGGCAAGTTTTCAACAAACGATTTTTCTTTGCAGATGTGGGTGAACCCCGAAACATTAAATGAAGCCAAGATTGTTCGTCTGAACGGCGAGACATGCTACATTGGCATGAATTCTGAGGGCAAACTGACGCTGGATCGTGGAAAGACCTTTACTTCTTACACTTCGATAGCTGGCGGTGATGGAGTCGGTAACCAAAACTACACTCGTTTGATTGACAACAGCAACAAAAGCAAGTGGTGTTGTGTGTTGGACGGCGGTGGAATATACGCAGAGTTCAGTACGCCAGACGCTATCATCCCTACAGGATACGTACTCACCACGGGTGATGATACCAATACATACCCCAATCGTAACCCGACGGCATGGAAACTCTATGGCAAACTGAATGAGGGTGACGAATGGACGCTTCTTGACAGTATAGCCAACTATACCTCTTTGCCAGCAACTAACCTGACTGATGTTAATTTCAATTTTTCAAACTCCCAGCCGTATAAGTATTTCCGTTTTGAAGTAAAGACTGTAAAAGGATATGAAGGTACTACCACAAATTACATATTCCAGCTTCAGGAAATGAAGTTGCGAGGCAGTGATCACGTCTATACTTTCGACAATACTGTGCTGAAGGCCGGACAATATAACCACGTTGTGCTGACACGTAGCGGACAGACAGTGACTGCCAGTGTGGTTGGAACCGATGAGGCTGGCGCACCCGTGTTGAACAGCAGTACACAGAATATAGATGGAGACTGGACAGTGGCAGGTGCCACACAACTCTCTTTAGGCCATTTTGTGGGCCATGTGGATGAGTTCCGCATTTGGTCGAAGGCTCTGAATGATACGGAAATCCTTGAGAACTACGACCATCTGCTTGTTGGTAATGAAAATAATTTGGAAACCTACTGGACCTTTGACGAGGGACTGAGTAAACAATTCTTTGACTACTCACGCGACGGAACCGTTTACCGCCAGCATCATGGTAAGACGGGCAGCAATGCCGGACCCTCGAACCTGACGCCTGCACAGCTGAAGCTGAGGACCAAGACCGATGCAGATGGTAACTATATCATTCAGGGCGTGCCCTTCCGTGGCGAAGGTACCACATACGCCGTTGTTCCCACCTTGGGCATTCACCAGTTCAACCCCACGCAGCAATTACGTTTCGTTGGTAATAACTCACTGGTACACAACGGTACCGACTTCACCGATATTTCATCGTTCCCCGTGCGTGGTACCATCCGCTATGCCAACACTGACTACCCAGTAGAGGGTGTACAGTTCTATGTTGACGGACAGATTTGTGCCAAGGAGGGCGAACCCATTACCACCAATGCCAATGGTGAGTATGAAATTAGCGTGCCTATTGGTCAGCACTACATCACCGTGGCCAAGCAGGGACATGAGTTTGCTAACGGCGGACGCTATCCTGCTGACCCCCAGAAAACAGGTACCTTGGTGAACTATAACGATGCCGTGAAGAACCTCGACTTTGAGGATATCACTCTGGTTACCGTTGCCGGTCGTGTTACCGGTGGTAAGATTGAGGAACAGAAACCATTGGGCTTTGGTCAGAGCGTGAACAACATTGGTCAGGCTACCATTACATTATGCATTGATGGTAAATACGGTTTGAACGTGGTGCGCAACGTACAGGGAACCACCGTGAGCTACGACTGCAATCCAGACAATCTGCCCGTTAGCTCGCCTACTACTGCTGTGCAGAGTATTGCCTATCGTCAGGGCGGTAATTCCGATGATGTGAAAAAGATTGTTATCAAGACCGACCCAGCAACGGGTGAGTTTGCAGCCCTGCTGCCTCCTATCGACTACCGCGTGGAGAGCATCGATGTTGAGAACAATCAGCAGATTACCTTCGATAACCTGCCAGTTCTCTATGCCAACGATCCTACAAAGACAGAGACTGACTCTCTTGCGGTTGAAGGTTCACCCACTAGAAGCTTCGAGTATGTGGCTAAGATGATCATGAGCTACTACACCGATCCGCATTTGGAGATTACTCAGGAAGGACATGCCGATGGCTCGTTTGGCGAGCAGACCTATACTTATAGTGATAAGTTGACCCCTGATACGGAGTTGCTCCTCTATAATGCTGAAAACGGTGATATCACCTATACTTACGGCTATCCATTCTTTAAGCAACAGAACACCTATATGTTTAATGTGCGTGGCTACGAGATTTACGTGAACAACGATGGCGAAAGCCCTGTTAGCTACGAGGTGCCGCTGCGCGATGTGGAGGTTACCTTTAGCAACCAGATGGGTACGGGTCAGCAGGTGGTAATTAATCCAGAACTGACTGACGATGACGATGAGCGTGGTGACCTGGGTAGTACAGCTCCCGACATGGTGACCCTCGATGAAGATGGTAAAGCACAATATGAGTGGACGGCCGGTCTGCCCAACATTACAGCCCCCTACACATTGTCGTTGGCTGCCACCTTTGTACAGAACGATAGGACCTATACATGGAACGGTGTCAATGCCAGCAACTCTCTAGCCGGCGTGGTAACAGGTGCATTGCCTTCAGGTACTAACTTCGTGACCAAAGGTCCCGACCAGGTAACGATGATTCTGCGTGACCCTTCCGGTAGTGCCTCACAGGCCTACTGGGAAGCGGGCAACACCGTGACCAGCACCGTGACTACCGAGCAGTCGTTAGGTAATGAGACCGAAACGATGACCCATACTGAGATAGGCTTCGAACTTACACAGTTCAATGGTGTGGGCGTAGGTGCTATCTCGGGCATCATTACCAATACCAAGGAGGTGGTAACCGTTGACCTCGGTGTAACTACAGAAGTAACGGGTGTAGATGCGAATACCAAGTCCATCAGCGTGACCAACAACAAGCGCGTTTCTACCAGCGACCAGGCCGAATATGTGGGTGCTCAGGGCGACGTGTTCATTGGCAACTCTACCAACATTCTTTTCGGTAACGCACGATGCGTAGGGCTGAAGAAGGAAGCAGAAGGCTATGCTTTGGCAGCTACCGATAACTTTGTAACAGGAACCGAGTTTGGTACTACATTCAACTACACGCAGAATTTCATTGAGAACGTGATGATTCCCAATTTCGTTGCGATGCGCAATAACTTCCTAATCAAGGGTTTCGACGATGCCGGTCTGACTTACGAATCATCAGTTGACGCCGAGGACGACAATTTCGGCGCTGCAGGCACCTACACCTGCGGTATCCCCTCTAACTCAGAAATCTATACCGACTCTGTGGCTTACTACAACCAGCAGATTGCCAACTGGGAGAACCTGCTGTCCTATAACGAACAGATGAAGGTGCTTGCCATCGACAACCGCCGTACGTATATCGACTCGAACCAGAGCTTCGATTCTGGTACATTCATAGAGTCTTCTACTACCTATACCGCGAGTGTGAATTCAAGCTATACAGCCAGTTTCGAGGCCCACATGGTGTTTGGCTCAGGTACTGATTTCGAAATCTTCGGAAACGATGTAAACGTGAACGTACAGAGCACCACATCGTTTGGTAACTCCAGAACTGACGAATGGGGACATGAGCGCACTGTAACCACGGGCTATACCCTGATGGAAACAGGCGATGACGATGCCCTGACGGTGGATGTTTACAAGGCTCCCGATGGACTGGGTGCTATCTTCGTGACTCGTGGCGGACAGACCACCTGTCCGTATGAGGGCGAGCAGAAGACCAAGTATTATGAGCCTGGCAAGCACACGATAGCTACTGCCACTATGCAGATTGAGAAGCCAAGAATTGCCGTGGAGAACGGTGCTAACCGTGTAGGTGGTGTGCCTGCTGGCAAGATGGCTAACTACACTCTGTTGCTTACCAACGAGAGCGAGACTGGCGAGGACTGCTATTTCGACCTCTTTGTCATTGATGAGACCAATACTAAGGGTGCAGGCATCGATATCAACAGTAACGAGATTGGCAGCGGCCGTAGCGTATTGGTACCTGCCGGTGGTACCGTTCGCATGAATCTGGCGTTGGAACAGAATCTTAAAGGTGATCTGGTCTATGACAACATTGCCGTTGTATTGGCATCACAGTGCCAGAAAGATCCCGCAAGTACATGGGATGTTATCGGTGATACCGTTTATATCTCGGCTGAGTTTGTGCCTTCCAGCACCGATGTGGCATTGCGTATTGACAATGCAGTGGTGAATACTTCTACCAAGGGTGTGCTCCCGCTGACTGTGAGTGGCTATGATCCGCAATACACCGGTTTGGAATATATTGCCGTACAGTATCAGGGCGTGGGAGAGAGTGCATGGCATGATGCCCGCAGATATATGGTGAATGAAAGCGATATCTTGAATCCGATAGACGAAATGCTACCCAAGAACGGCATTATCAACCTGAACTTTGATATGACCAACGGTACTGTCTTCCCCGACCGTACCTATAAGTTCCGTGCCCTCTCTGCCCGTACCTATGGCAACGGCGAGGTGACCAATGTAAGCCAGGAGATTATCGTGGTGAAGGATATGAGTCGTCCTAAACCTTTAGGCCAGCCCCAGCCTACAGACGGTATTCTGTCTGCAGGTGATGAGTTGAGCGTCCTCTTCAATGAGACTATCCTCAATGGTGAACTGTCAAAAGACCAGAACTTCCGCGTGACGGGTGTGCTGAACGGTTCCGTCGTAGACCATCAGACAGCGCTCAGTGCGGTTGGCGGTTCCGATGCCGCTGCTGCCACGGAGGCTGATATCAACCTGAGCGGCAAGGATTTCAGTATTGACACATGGGTGAATGTACAGAGCGCTGGTACACTGCTGAGCCATGGTACGGGAACACAGAAACTGACCGTTGGCGTGAATGATGACGGTAAGCTGGTTGTTAAGATAGGTGACCAGACCTATACCTCATTGAACGATGTTCCGCAGAACCAGTGGGCATTCCTTACATTGGGCCTGACACAGGATGGTAAACTGAGTGCCAGCGTAGCTACGGATGCCACCACCACAACGCTCTTCAATGATAAGGAGGTAACAGCCTATGAGGGCAATGGCCCGCTTGCTGTTGGTCAGCAGATGAGAGCTGCCATGCATGAGCTGCTGCTCTGGGAAGAGGCACGTGATATCACTACAGCCCTACAGCAGCGTTCCGTTACGAAGAGTCCTGCTACCCGCGGACTTATAGGCTACTGGAAGATGAACGAGGGTGAGGGTATGACCCTTACAGACTATGCCCGCAACCGTCATATGACAATGGCTGCCGAAACATGGCACATCGAAAATGAGAACAAGGCTGTAACACTGGATGGTGAACACTACGTGGGCATCAATACGAGTGAGATTCCTCCCATGCCGCAGGACGACTATGCTGTGGAACTGTGGGTAAAGGCCGGGGAGCAGACTGCCGATGCACAGTTGCTGCAGTTGGGTGAGGTTGGCCTCTCTCTGAACGCCGACGGTCAGTTGCAGTTAGAGAGCAATAATTCTTCACTCTTCACTCTTAACTCTTCACTTACCGACAACGCCTGGCACCACGTGGCACTGAGTGTACTGCGTAACGGTAATGCAAATATCTATGTGGATGGTGTGTCAAGAGCTACCGTCAGTGCCGACAAGATCGGCTCGCTGGGCAGTGACCAGTTGATTATAGGTGCGCGCCGCACTTTGATGGATGTACAGCAGAGTGAGGTACTCTACCAGTATGATCGTCCGTTGACGGGTATTGTGGATGAGGTACGTGTCTGGAACGCTACTATGAATGCCGACCAGTTGAAGAAGCAGCGCAAGGTGCGCCTGACAGGTGATGAGCCTGGACTTGTAGCCTATTATCCTTTTGAGGTGAAGACACTTGACAGTCAGAATCAGGTTGTTACCAATGGTGATGCTGCAGACCTCTGTGGTAGCGGCTATGATGCACAGCTGTCAACTATGGACTCAGAACTATGCACTATGAACTATGTTGACGAGGCTCCTGCCCTGCGCGTGAAGCCAGAGGAAAAGAACGTTAGCTTTACTTTCACAGCTTCAGAGAATAAGATTGTAATAGAACTGAACGAAGAGCCCGCCAAGGTGGAGGGTTGTACGCTGAACTTCACCGTTCGTGACGTTCATGATCAGAACAACAACCTTTCTGATCCCGTTAGTTGGAGTGCCTTTGTCAACCAGAACCCGCTGAAGTGGCAAGAGCCTGAATTGGCACTGACACAGCAGGTGACAGAGGAGGGTACCCTGACAGCAACCCTAATGAACAAGAGTGGCAAGCAGCAGGCATGGACTATGAGCGCACTGCCCGCATGGTTGAAAGCCGATGTGGAATACGGCAACTTGCAGCCCCTTGCTGAACAGACCATTACGTTTACCGTTAGCAGCGCAACACCTATAGGAAAGTACGAGCAGACTGTGTATGTAAGCGGTAACGATGGCATAGAGACGCCTCTGACACTGAATATCTCTGTAACAGGCGACGTACCAGAATGGGCTGTGAACCCACATGACTATGAGGAATCAATGAATGTCATTGCCGTGCTCAAGAAGGAAGGAAAGCCTATGATTGATACAGATGATATGCTGGCAGCTTTTATTGGCGAAGAGTGTCGCGGAATAGCTCATCCCAAGTACAATGCACGCTATGGCAACTACTACCTGACGATGGATATCTATGCTCAGAGCGCAGAATTGGGCAAAGAGGTAACCTTCCGTGCCTATGATGCCTCTACCGGAACTGTCTATCCGGTTGTGACGTTGGAATCTGAGAGTGAGTTCACTTTCTCACCGCTCGCACTGATGGGTACTTATGCTGAGCCTAAGGTATTCAATGTTCAGGATAAGATTGAACAGGTAACAGAGCTGAAGGCTGGTTGGAACTTTGTATCCTTCTATGTCAAGGCTGATGATATGACTATCCCTGAACTCTTCAAGAATGTTGCAGAAGATGTGATAACTGTGAAGAGTCACAGAAGCGGATACATGTCATGCGAGAACGGTATATGGGGCGGTAACCTGACGGGTAATCTGTCTAATTCCGATATGTATGCCGTGAAGATGAAGGCTGACCGCAAACTGCGCGTTGTCGGTAGTTGCGTTCATATGCCTGTGACTATCTACAATGGATGGAACTGGCTGGGCTATCAGGGCAGTCAGGTGGCTTCTCTGGGCGATGCACTGGCTGATTTGGCAAAGAATGACGGCGACATACTGAAAGCACTGCGTGGTGTAGCATACTGGGATGAGTTTGAATGGTCAGGCTCTCTGCAGATTATGGAACCCGGACAGGGCTATCAGATGAAGAACACCGGTGCAGACCAGACGTTCAGCTATCCTAATGCAGTTGTGACAGCAGCACGCCATCTGGCACCTGCTCAGGCTCCTTCAACGGATAATGACAAGCAATCGATGTTCGATGTTGTGGATGCCCGCAACTATCCCGACAATGCCATCATGGCTGCGAAGGTTGTGGCTGGTGCAAAGGCACTTGCAGGCATAGAACTGGCTGCATTTGCCGGCACGGAATGTCGCGCGGCAGCTGTGACAAATGCACAGGGTGTTGCCTTCCTGACTATTCCTGGTGACGAACCTTGTGAACTGACCTTCAAGATGTCAATCGCCGGCGAGATGGTAGATGTACCTCTTGTCCTTACCTATGAGACGAATGCTATCTACGGAACTCCCTTGAACCCTGTTGTTATTGATATGGCTAACCAGGCTACAGGCATCGGCAGCTTCATCCCAGTCCTCTCCGAAGGCGAGGGAGCTGTTTATGACCTGAACGGTCGTAGAGTCAACTCGTCAGCTCGTCAGCTCGTCAACTCTTTGAAGAAGGGTGTTTACATTGTTAACGGACAAAAGAAGATCGTTAAATGAAGATGATAAATAGAATCCAAGGCCTTATGGCGCTCCTCGTAATGGGGAGTGCCAGCCTTATGGCTCAGAGCAATCCCTTCCCGGATAAGTCGATTCCTGCATTCAAGTACCAGGGCAGTATGACCGTTACCGCGCAGGTTATCCAAAACGGAGAAGTCGTTACAGATGCCGACGTAGCTGTCTATTGCGGGGATGATTTCCGTGGAGAAGATGAGGTTGGGAATGACCCTACTCATCCTAATCTGGTATATCTGACGGCATTCGGCGATTATACTGCGAATCACCAGTATTTGCATTTCAGGGTCTATACGGGCGGGCATATTTTTACCTGCGTTCCTGATCCTGCCCTTGATTACATGTATCACGGCTCAATAGGGAAGACTTCCGATCCTTATATTATTGATATCACGCCTGTCAGTCTGGTCAACAATGCAGACAACTCGGACCTCCTGGCCGCATGGAAGGATAAGACTTGCGATGTTGTCCTTAGCGGGCGCTCGCTGACGAAGGCGGGGGCGTGGAATACGCTGTGCCTGCCTTTTCCGATGACAGCGGAGCAGATTGCCACCAGCAATCTGTCAGATGCCATTATCAAGGAACTGGACAGTTCTTCCGACGGCACGAGTCTTGCTGCCGATGGGACACTGACGCTGAAGTTCATCACTGTCACCAGCATAGAGGCGGGAAAGCCTTATATAGTCAGGTGGGAGGGCAGTAGCGGGCTGGTAAATCCCGTCTTCAGTAGTGTGACCTTTACCGGCACCATTCCGTCGGTTGTTGCCAGCTATGATGGCACGGTGTCTTTCGTAGGTACTTACAGTCCGGTCTTGCTTCCTAAGGATGTGAAGACAAATCTCTACATGGGTGCAGGCAACACACTCTATTATCCTAATGTGAACAACTTTTATGTGAATGCATGCCGTGCCTACTTCCAGCTCAGTCCGGTAGTTGCTTCCAAGGTGAAAGCCTTTGTCTTTGATTTCGAGGAAGACGATGCCACCTCTTTCTTTAATGAAGAATTAAGAGTGAAGAATGAAGAATCGGCTGCTGCTGTGTATGACCTCTCAGGTCGCAGAATTAATTCTCAATTCTCAATTCCCAATTCTCAATTGAAGGACGGTATATACATTGTTAACGGAAAAAAGATTTTGATAAGATGAAAAGGACATATATTCAGCCGGAGATTTTAGTGGTTAGACTACAACATCAGAATATTATATGCAGTAGTCCCGTTGCTGGCATACAATCTGAGGAAGGAATCCAGTATGGCGGTGCGGGTGGCGGTACGGAGGGAAGCATTGAGGCCTTCACCCGCCAGAGTAATAGTGTGTGGGATGAGGAGTGGTAAAAGCCCCTCTCCCAAGCCCTCCCAAGAAATGGGAGGGTTTTTATTATGGATTTAATGAAAAAACTGACAGGTCGTTCGGGGCTGGTATTCAGACCTTCAAGAACGATTGCCTGATTGTTCGTGAACAAATTCAATATTGTTGGTGAAGATAGAATATATATTTGATGAACATATAGACGCAAAATTCGGAAATAATTTTACGGTATGCGCCTTGTTTTCGTAATCTTGAGGCCGTTGCCTTGAAACTACTCCCGTTCTGGAATTAAAAGAAAAATGTGTTTTCCTTTTGTATTCCGCTCACTTATTCGTAATTTTGGCCCCAGAAGATGCAAATATCAAATGCCATGAAGTAATGCTTCATACGTAAACAAATATCAGAAAACAAACAAATAACTAACTAAATGAAAATGAGAAGGATTTTGGTGACACTTGCAGCTTTCCTCGGCTGCTGGTTGGCAATTGTGGCACAGCACATGTCTGAACAGGATGCGATGGAACGTGCTTTACATTACATGAGAAGTGATCAATCATCGGCAATGGTACGTCGTATGGCTTCTCCCGCCAAGGGTGGAGGCTTGAAGTTGACACCCGTTAAGATTGATGCAAATGGAATATATGCCTTCAATTGTGAGGGTGGTGGGTTCGTCATTGCCTCAGGCGACCAGCGCACGTTGCCTGTCTTGGGATATAGCGACTCGGGAAGCATTGACTGGCAACAGATGCCGGAGAACATGCGCTCGTGGCTGTCGCAGTATGACAAGTCCATCGCCACGCTTGGCAATCGGACGGACTTTGAAAACGGTGAACAGATGGTGATACCGTCGTATGGCCAAGGCGCGAACGCAGTCCGTCGATTGCGGCGCGCTGAACGTGTGGCCGTGGAGCCGCTCGTCAAGACCCATTGGGACCAGAACGAGCCGTATTGGAACCAGGCCCCGAAATTCCATGGGGGCAATCCGAGTCTTCAGGGCAAGCAATGCTACGTGGGCTGTGTGGCCACGGCCATGGCGCAGGTGATGAACTTTTGGCAGTGGCCGAAAACGGTGCCCAACGGAGTACCGGCATACGACTACAATAACGTGTACAATGGCATCACGAAGAAGTGGCACATTGGTGCTTTGCCTCCGACGTGGTTCGACTGGGACAATATGCTCAATGACTATGGATACTACGATGCTCAGATGAATTATATACGCTTAGAGGCCACTGAGTCACAGGACAATGCAGTTGCAACGCTGATGCGCTACTGCGGGCAGTCGGTCGAGATGATGTACGGTCCCCGCGAATTAGGCGGCTCTGGTGCAATGAGCCAAGATATTGCAAAGGCACTCACCAACTATTTTGACTACAATGCCGCACAATTCATTTCACGCTTTGATTTCGGCATCGACGAATGGGAGGGAGTCATCTACGGTGAGTTGGCAGCAGGGCGTCCGATTGTCTATGGGGGTAGCACCGATCAATCCGGTCACGCCTTCGTGTGTGACGGATACGACGGCAACGGTCTGTTCCATATCAACTGGGGATGGAGTGGTGTCGACGATGGCTATTTCTCGCTCTCTGTGCTCAATCCCTACAACAATACTAGCTCGGGCAGCGGTAGCAGCGGCATCGGATTCTGCATCGGGGAGAAAGCCATCATTTATACCGACCCGCAGATGGAACAGCAGCCCGCTTTGCACGGAGAATACGAACAGATGTTCTACCAGTGTTACCCCATCTCAATCGAGGAGGACAACGTTGTGTCGTTCTACTATTTCTTTCATGGAAACACCAATGAGGTGATTGACAATGCCTTGGGCACCATTGACGAGGATGGCAACTTGCACCCCTTGTTTATGGTTGACCCGAACGACAGCATCCTCTACTCGTATCTGGCTTACAATTATAACTACTTCCCGGTGCAGATAGACTCCACGTACTTCACTCCTGGACAGACCGTGACGCTCTACCCCATGCTTCGCTTCCGCCATCCGGGTGAACAGTGGCAGATTGTCCCCCCGATGGAGCAGAACTTGACCGTAGGCCGTGACTCGGACGGTAAGTTCTTCATGATTTCGAATGTCAAAGAATTCGACATGGAATTGACGGGCATCACCATCACTGGCGGTACCGGTCGGCTGAATGAACGCAGCGATATCACTATCCGTGTCCGTAACAACGAGTCGTCGGACTTCTCCAATATCCTCTATCTCGTTCCCGTCTACCTTGGACACGTCACTCCTGAGGAAATGGGCACTGTACCCCCACTGGCTTATGGACAGAACATGAAATGCGGAGCCTACATCCCGGCCAAGGGCGAGGCCGACGTTACCTTCAGTTACGTTCCCGAATATGGCGGTACCGTGGTCTTCTACGTCTATAATTCAGATTCCAGAATCGGCGCGATGCCTCTGGAATTGAATAACGACACCCTCGTCAACTACTATAACTACGTGGAGAACAAGAGTTACCTCTCGCGCGAAGGAGACCAGTGGTACTGGAACGTGGAGCTGGCCGACCGTATCGGCACGAAGATGCCGCACTGGATTCCAGCCGACAGCCTCTGCTTGCGCGTGACATTAGCATTCAATAATGATGTGCTGCAGAGAGTACTGGTGAAGGAGGAGCTGCGCGACTATCTCCGTAAATTGCCCGACAACATCGGCAATGGCGAGTACACCTTCAACTACCAGTTACCCATCGACCTGACTCAGCCCGGCGACTACTACCTCGATTCCTACATCGCTGAGATAGTGAACAAGGAGCGTGTCAGCTACTGTTGCACCAGTGTTTACGGATTTACCATCAGCGACCCCACGGGCATCAACGAAACCGTAAATGCCGAACTGGCCGAAGTTGAATGGTACGACCTGCAGGGCCGCCGCATAGCTAAAGGCCAACAGCCAACAGCCAATGGTGTATACATTGTTAACGGGAAAAAGATAATGGTAAGATGAAATAAGGTATATATATTCGGTCAGATATTTTAATGGTGAGACTATAGCGCCAGGCATCTTCAGCCGTCAGCGAAATTACTCAATCTCGATATAAAAAAGAATGGATTCTTTTGTTCTGCGCTCGATTTTTCGTACCTTTGCACCCTGAAAAAGAAACAACTATCAAAAACAAGGAAAATATGGCTAAAAAAGCACTTTTGATGATCCTGGACGGCTGGGGCATCGGTAATAAAGGCAAGGGTGATGTAATTTTTAACACTCCCACTCCTTATATGGATTATTTGCAGAAGAACTATCCCAACAGCCAGTTGCTGGCTTGTGGCGAGAACGTAGGTCTGCCTGACGGACAGATGGGTAACTCTGAGGTGGGTCACCTGAACATCGGTGCCGGCCGTATTGTTTATCAGGACTTGGTAAAGATTAACCGTGCCTGTGCTGACGGCAGCATCCTAAAGAATCCCGAAATCGTTAATGCCTATGAGTATGCTCAGTTGAACGGCAAGAACGTTCACCTGATGGGCTTGACCAGCAATGGTGGTGTTCACTCATCATTGGATCACCTGTTCAAGCTGATTGAGATTGGTAAGGAGTACAACGTACAGAACACCTTCGTTCACTGCTTTATGGATGGTCGTGATACCGACCCCAAGAGCGGTAAGGGTTTCATAGAGCAGGTTACTGCCAAGTGCGCAGAGGTAGGCAACGCTGCCATCGCCAGCATTGTAGGCCGTTTCTATGCTATGGACCGTGATAAGCGTTGGGAGCGTGTGAAGACTGCTTATGACCTGTTGGTAAGTGCCGAGGGCAAGCAGGCTACAGATATGGTTGCTGCTATGCAGGACAGCTATGACGAGGGCGTGACAGATGAGTTCATCCTGCCTATCAACAATAGCAAGGTAGACGGTACCATCAAGGAAGGTGATGTGGTTATCTTCTTTAACTACCGCAACGACCGTGCCAAGGAGTTGACCATCGTTCTGACTCAGCAGGATATGCCTGAACAGGGTATGAAAACCATTCCCGGTCTGCAGTACTTCTGTATGACTCCATATGATGCAAGTTTCAAGGGGGTACACATTCTCTTCCCCAAGGAGAACGTTACCAACACTTTGGGCGAGTACATTGCATCAAAGGGCTTGAAGCAGTTGCATACAGCCGAGACAGAGAAGTATGCACACGTGACATTCTTCTTCAATGGCGGTCGTGAGGCTCCCTACGAAGGCGAGGAGCGTATTTTGGTGGCCAGTCCTAAAGTTGCCACTTACGACTTGAAGCCTGAGATGAGCGCTTACGAGGTAAAGGATAAGTTGGTGGCTGCCATCAAGGAGGACAAATATGACTTCATCGTGGTGAACTTCGCTAACGGCGATATGGTTGGCCACACTGGTGTTTATGAGGCTATTGAGGCTGCCGTAAAGGCTGTTGACAAGTGTGTGAACGAGGTGGTTGAGACCGCTAAGGAGGTTGGTTACGAGACCATCATCATTGCCGATCACGGTAATGCTGATAATGCGTTGAATTCAGACGGTACTCCTAACACCGCTCACTCTCTGAACGCTGTACCTTTCATCTACGTTACTGAGAACAAGGATGCTAAGGTGGAGAATGGCGTTCTGGCCGATGTTGCTCCCAGCATCCTTCACATCATGGGTCTGGAGCAGCCTGCCGACATGACGGGTAAGTGCCTGATTAAGTAAAGTAGGACCCACCCCATCCCTCCCTTTAGGGCGGGGGATGAGTGCTAATGTTCAATGCTCAATGCTCAATGTTCAATGAATGTAAGGATTGAAGAGAGCTGGAAGGCTCATTTGAATACTGAATTCGAGAAGCCATACTTTGAGGAACTGACACGGTTCGTTCGCTCGGAGTATGGCTCCTGCGTTTGTTACCCCCCTGGAAAGCTGATCTTTAATGCCTTTGACACTACGCCCTTTGATAAGGTGCGGGTGGTTATCCTGGGGCAGGACCCTTATCATGAACCTAATCAGGCACACGGGCTCTGCTTCAGTGTGAATGATGGGGTGCAGTTTCCTCCCTCGCTTCAGAACATCTTCAAGGAGATTGAGGCTGAGACAGGTGCTCCCATACCCCAGAGTGGCAACCTGACGAGATGGGCTCAGCAGGGCGTGTTCCTGTTGAACACATGTCTGAGTGTGCGTGAGCATCAGGCTTTCAGTCATAGTGGACATGGCTGGGAGACATTCACGGATGCTGTTATCAGTATACTAAGCCGTGAACGTGAAGGATTGGTATTCATGCTGTGGGGAGCTCCTGCAGGAAAGAAAGCTGCATTGATAGATGCAAACAAGCATTGCATCCTGCGTTCGGCTCATCCCAGTCCCTTGAGTGCCTATAGGGGTTTCTTCGGTAATAATCACTTTAACCTTTGCAACCAATACCTGCAAGCGCATGGACAGCAACCCATCCAATGGTAAGGCGCTGCCCCCCATGCTGATGGTGGGTGACGTGATTGTGCATACTGACATCGTAACGGAGAATTTCTGTTGCGACATTCAGAAGTGCCAAGGCCGTTGCTGTGAGGAAGGGGATGCAGGAGCCCCTGTAACCCTCGACGAGATTTCCTATATTGAGAATGAGTTGGACAACATCTGGCCTCAATTGAGCGCTCAGGCACAGGCCGTGATAGACAAACAGGGCGTTGCCTACTCCGACCCTGAGGGTGAATTGGTGACCAGTATCATTGGCAGTTGCGACTGTTGCTTCCGTGGCCCAAAAGGCTGTCTTTTGGCACAACGGCCCATCAGCTGCCACCTGTATCCCATCCGTGAAAAGAAGATGGGGAGCCTTATAGGTATCAACTATCACCGTTGGGATATCTGCAAGGATGCCATTGCATTAGGTAAGGAACGCAATATCCGTGTCTATCAGTTCCTGAAAGAGCCTCTTATCCGTCGTTTTGGCGAAGCATGGTACAAGGAGCTGGAAACGGTGGTGGAGGAATTGCAGAAACAAGGATGGACCCCCTAACCCCCTTTAGGGGGAGGGAAGAATGAAAGAGTGAAGAATATAATAATGTTCAATGCTCAATGTTCAATGTTCAATGAAAACAAGAAGATGGAAAGAGAAGAACTGGTGCTGAACTTTCTGAGGGAGCATGACATTCCCTTCAGCAACTATAATCATCCGGAAGGAAAGACCATAGAGGAAGCCAAACGTTGGTGGAAGGACGATGGCAGTGTGCATTGTAAGAATATCTTTCTGCGCAACCACAAAGGCAACCAGCATTATTTGGTTTGCTTTCATTGCAACTATGACTTGGATATTCATGACTTGGAACACCGTCTGAAGGAATCTCTGGTGGCACAGGGCAAGAATGCACCAGGTAAACTCTCCTTTGCTTCACCAGAACGTATGATGCGCTATTTAGGCCTGGAGCCCGGTAGCGTATCGCCCTTTGGCCTGATTAATGATGTTGAGCATCATGTTCATCTTTTCCTCGACAGTCGTCTGCAGCAAGCAGAGACGCTGAGTTTCCATCCTAACGACTGCCGTGGAACGGTGGTGATAAAGCGGGAAGACTTTGAGCGTTATCTTCAGATTGTGGGTAATACCTACGAATACATAGACTTATAAAAGAAATGGGGCACTTCAGTTGAGGTGCCCCATTTTTATATCTGTTTAGATTATGTTATGCGTCGATGTTTGCGTAAACAGCGTTCTGTTCGATGAACTCACGACGTGGTCCAACATCCTCGCCCATGAGCATTGAGAATACATAGTCAGCTGCGGCAGCATCCTCTATGGTAACCTGTTTGAGCAGGCGTGTCTCAGGATTCATGGTTGTCTCCCACAACTGCTCGGGGTTCATTTCACCAAGACCTTTGTAGCGTTGGGTGAACATACCTTCTTCCTTACCGCCGTTATACTTCTCCATGAAGCGCAGACGGTCTTCCTCGGTATAGCAGTATTCTTCAACCTTCCCAATCTTGCAACGATATAAAGGAGGTGTTGCGATATATAGACGGCCGTCGCGGATGAGCTGGGGCATGAAGCGGAAGAAGAGTGTCATCAGAAGAGTGTCGATGTGAGAACCATCGACATCGGCATCGGTCATGATGATGGTCTTGTAATAACGCAACTTCTCGTAATTGGCTTCCTTGTAGTCATCAGGGTTCAATCCAAACTTAACGCCTAGTGCCTGGAAGATGTTGTTTACCTCTTCATGTTCGAAGGCTTTATTCCACATTACACGTTCAACGTTAAATATCTTACCACGAATAGGTAGAATGGCCTGGAAGTGACGGTTACGACCTTGTTTGGCAGAACCACCGGCAGAGTCACCCTCGACGATGAAGAGTTCGCCTGCAGCAGGGTCTTTGTCGGAACAGTCGGCCAGCTTGCCTGGCAGACCGCCACCGCTCATAGGATTCTTGCGCTGTACGTTTTCGCGGGCCTTACGGGCTGCAACACGAGCCTGAGCGGCCAGCAATACCTTTTCTACGATAAGCTTGGCTTCACGGGGATTTTCCTCGAGGTATTGTGCCAAAGCCTCACCTACGGCCTGCTGTACGGCACCGGCAACCTCGCTATTGCCCAACTTGGTCTTTGTCTGGCCTTCGAACTGTGGCTCAGCAACCTTGATAGAGATAACGGCAGTAAGACCTTCACGGAAGTCCTCACCACTGATTTCTATGTTGTTCTTTGAAAGTTTCTCCAATTCCTTTGTGCATTCCTGTTCGGCGTACTGCTTAAGAGTACGTGTAAGCGCAGCACGGAAGCCCTGCAGGTGTGTACCGCCCTCTATGGTGTTAATGTTGTTTACGTATGAGTGCAGGTTCTCCGAGTATGCCGTGTTGTACATGATGGCCACCTCGATGGGGATACCTTGCTTCTCTGTATTCAGATAGATGACGTCGTTGAAGAGCGATGTTCTAGTGCTCTCTATGTAACGTACAAAATCCTTCAGACCGCCCTCGCTGTAGAACTTCTCTGTGCGTGTCTTGCCTTCTTCATCAGGACGGAGATCTGTAAGTGTAATGGTGATGCCTGCATTCAGGTAAGCCAACTCACGCATACGGTTAGCCAGAATGTCGTATTTGTATGTTGTGGTTGTAAAGATGCTCCCATCGGGCCAGAACTGTTGACGTGTACCGCGCAATTCGGTTTCTCCGATAACGGCAACGGGAGCCAAAGGCTTGCCGATGTGATATTCCTGCTGGTAGATCTTGCCGTCACGGTATACCTGTGAAATCATTCTTGTAGAGAGAGCATTCACACAACTTACGCCCACACCATGCAGACCACCGCTGACCTTGTAGCTACCCTTGTCGAACTTACCACCGGCATGTAATACGGTCATGACGACCTCCAGAGCGCTCTTGTGCTCCTTCTCGTGCATGTCTACAGGGATACCACGACCGTTATCTTGAACGGTGATAGAGTTGTCTTCGTTGATGGTAACTTCTATATGGGTACAATATCCGGCCAGTGCCTCATCAATAGAGTTGTCTACTGTCTCGTAAACAAGATGGTGCAAACCCTTTTCACTGATGTCGCCAATGTACATGGCAGGGCGCTTACGTACAGCCTCCAAACCTTCCAACACCTGAATGTTGGAAGCACTGTATTCTGTACTATTCTTTTCTATTTCTTCCATTATCTTTGTTTGACGTTAAATTTGGTACAAAGATACGAAAAAGAGAACTGAATACAAAATAAACTTGTTTATTTTTTATTCCCGAGCGGAAGTATTATAGAAAAGTATTTCAAATTATCGGAAAGGATTGTAATTAGCTAAGGTTCAGATAGCAAAAAAGCAGCTTCCGTTTGGAAACTGCTTTTATTGTGTCCGCTATGACAAATAGAGTGCTTATTAAGCCAGCTTCTGAATGTGGTGAGCCAGCTTAGACTTCAGGTTAGCAGCCTTATTCTTGTGAATAACGTTTACCTTAGCCAACTTGTCCAAAGCCTTCTGAACGCTTGGGAACAACTCAATAGCTGCAGCCTTGTCTGTGGTTGCACGCAATTTGCGTACAGCATTACGCATGGTCTTAGCGTAATATCTGTTGTGGAGTCTTCTTTTCTCCTCCTGACGGATTCTCTTGACTGATGATTTGTGATTAGCCATCTTGAATTTTGTTTTGTTTTTGTTCTATGTAGTCCCTAGGAGAGTCGAACTCCTCTTTAGAGAATGAAAATCTCTCGTCCTAACCGATAGACGAAGGGACCAAACCTTCGGCTTTTGTGCCAGTGCTTTTGAGGGAGTCTCCTCAATTGCGGTTGCAAAGGTATGCCTTTTTCGTTGACTGACAAAATATTTTTGAAGAAAAATGTCTTTTGCACCGCAAAAATACTCTTGCAAGTATAGATTTGTTACTTTTTATGTGTAATTTTACATTATAAAATAGTATTGATAGGCATGTTGGAACGGACGATAGGAATAGTGTTGCATCAGGTAAAGTACAATGATGAGAGTGTTATTGTAAATATCTATACGTTGCAGCACGGGAATGTAGGATTTTTGGTTAAGATGCCTAAGCAGAAACGCAGTAACGTCAAGACGCTGCTATTACGTCCATTGAATATTTTGGAGTTGGATTTTGATTTTCGGTCTAATCAGGCTTTGCAGCGAATAAGCGATATGAAGTTGCATATCTCCTACGAATCCTTGCCTTATGACCCTATAAAGGGGACTGAAGCTCTTTTCTTGTCTGAGTTCTTATACTATGTCTTAAGGCATGAGATGGAAAACGCGCCTTTGTTTCAGTATCTATGTAACAGCTTACAATGGTTAGATAGGTCACAGAAGGGCTTGTCGAATTACCACCTTGTTTTTTTGCTGCGTCTTACACGCTTTCTCGGTTTTTGGCCTAATGTTCAAGATTATGAGAAAGGGAAGGTCTTTGATATGCGAGAGGCTGCTATGGTGAGAGCCTTACCTATGCACAATCAGTATTTGAGTGTTGATGAGTCAGCATTTCTTCCATTTCTGCTTAGAATGGATTACTCCTCGATGCATCTTTTCCATTTTAGCCGCCAGCAAAGAGCCAAGGTGTTGGATATGCTGATTGATTACTATCGCGTGCACATCCCAGAATTTCCGGAGATGAAATCCTTGGATGTGCTGCGGACAGTATTCTCTTAGTTAAGTAATTCCTTAACCATTGCGCTGATGGCGCGTCCCTCGGCTTTGCCTGCCAGTTTCTTGGAGGCAATACCCATAACGCGTCCCATATCCTTTGCTGAGGTTGCTCCCACCTCGGCAATAATAGCTGTAAGCTCAGCCTTCAGTTCCTCTGCTGTCAGCTGCTTGGGAAGGTATTCCTCGATGACGGCAACTTGAGCCAACTCTTCGTCTGCTAAATCCTGACGTGACTGGCTGACATATAATGCGGCAGTATCTCTGCCTTGTTTTGCCATCTTGGCAAGAATCTTGATGGCATTTTCGTCTGTAAGTTCATCATTAGCTCCGGGCTGTGTCTTGGCTTCGATGAAGAACTTCTTTATGTTTCTTAACGCCATCAGTCGGATCTTATCCTTTGCTTTCATTGCAGCAACAATATCGCTGCTTACCTGATCAAATAACATTTTATATGTTTGAAATTAAAAATTAAACTGTAGGCTATCCTCAAAGTTTGTTTCCTCTTTCTGCTCAACAGGAGGTATTGTAGATTTTACAGAGGAGAGTTTGTTGAGGTCCTCTTTTGTGCGGCGATAGGTAGGTAATGTCTCAATCATAGAAATGATATCATCATTGTCCAATTCCTCGTCTTTGAATATATGAAAATAGCGGCGACGTCGTGGTGAAGAGTTCTCGGTTCCGTAGTACTGCTCCATTCTTTCAATCTCTTTCTGCTGCTTCTCTGTTTCGTAGACCGCTTTTTCGCGTGACTGTTGCTCTGTTAGTTCGGGCATGCCGGGTACATTCTGTAGACCAAATCCGGTAGCAAGCAGTGTTATCTTAACCTTGTTGCCTAATGAACTGTCGGTTGCCAGACCCCATTTGGTTTCTACATCCTCACGGAATTTGCTCATGAATTCGTGAACCTCATTTATCTCCTCCATCATCAGGTTCTCGCTTTCGTTATCACTGCAGAAGTTGATGTTCAGAAGCACTTTCTTGGAGTTGAATATGTCATTGTTATTTAACAGAGGACTGTTCAACGCTTCGTTAATGGCTTTCGTGACACGGTTCTCTCCTTCACCATATCCGGTACTCATGATGGCAACACCACCATCTTTCAGTACGGTTGTTACATCCTGGAAGTCGAGGTTCATGATGCCATGCATGGTTATGATCTCAGCAATACTCTTGGCAGCAATGCTAAGTGTGTCATCGGCCTTGGCGAAAGCTGTCAACACGGTAAGTTCCGGATAGATTTCGCGAAGTCGTTCATTATTGATAACCAACAAGGCATCAACGTGCTTGGAAATCTCCTCAACACCGTCCAGGGCCTGATTGATTTTCTTGTTACCTTCGAACTTGAAGGGTATTGTTACAATTCCAACAGTAAGGATGCCTGCATCCTTGGCGCACTGTGCGATGATAGGAGCTGCACCTGTACCAGTACCTCCACCCATACCAGCTGTGATGAAGACCATACGGGTTCCATCATTGAGCATCTCCTTTATCTCGTCCATGCTCTCCATGGCTGCCTGTCTGGCTTTTTCGGGACGGTTTCCAGCTCCAAGGCCGTCCTTTCCTAACTGTAGATGATTAGGTATTGGGGAGTCGCTCAGTGCTTTTTTATCTGTGTTGCAGAGTACATAAGTGACATCGTGAATTCCTTCACGATACATGTGATTAACGGCATTACCGCCACCACCACCAACACCAATAACCTTGATGATGCTTTGCGAGGCTTTTGACTCGAAGTTAAAAGAGATGCCTCCGTTGTTAAAATTAATACTGTCAGCCATAATATATTCTGCTTTATCTGTTATTTTTCGTCGTTTTTCTCTTCATCATCTTCTTCTGGCTCACTCAGCATGTTGTTGATGGCTTTGAAGAATCTACGTATTTTATTTTTTGCTCCACCTTCCTTCTTTGGCGTATCAGGCTCAGTGGGCTGTTCTGTAGGAGCAGTCTCTTGACCTTCTACAACAACAGGCTCACTTGGTGTTACAACTTTTTCGCTTACAATTTCTTCTTTTTCTTCTGCTGTGTATATATCTTGCGGAACAGAAGGGATGTCACCGGCACAATTCTGGTCGCCTTTCAATAACAGTGCCATAAGTGTGTACAGATTGCTGTCTTCGTTGATGTGTACATTGGGAGCCACGGTGATGTTAAGGGGCAGACCTTTAGCAAGGCGGATTTGCTTGTCGGTATGTGTACATTCTTTAATAGCCTTTGTAAGGTTCTTGGCTTTACTTGCTCCACCGGTCAGTAAGATGCCAGAAAGCAACTTGTCTTTGTAGGGCTCAATGTGTGCCCAGATGTTAACGATAATTTCCTCGTATCTGGCCTCTATGATATTGGAAAGATCGTCTTCTGTAATAGTACGGTCAAAGCTAATCTGAATCTTATTCTTGTTGGGCTCTTCTTCATTCTCATGCCATGCTGTCCCATATTTCAGCTTTAGTTGTTCGGCTTCTCCCTGTTCAATACTTTTTGTGGTAATATCGGTTGTTACATTGTTACCTCCCAAAGGTATGACAACAAGGTGGCGCAGGATATTTGAGTAATAGACTGAAATCGTGGTTGTATCTGCTCCCATGTCCACTAACGCGCATCCAGAACGTTTCTCGTTAGCAGAAAGCAGACAGTCAGCCAGGCAAATGGGTGAAATGAAAAGGTCGGCCATCTCGAGTCCGGCATTTTTTATGCATCTTTCAATGTTATCACTGATGCCGGTGCGGGCAACAACGTTGATAAATCGTGCTTCTATATGTTCGCACTGCATGCCTACGGGATCCTGAACATTGCGGTTTCCTATTCTGTACTCTTGTGGGATTACATCGTGAATCTTGGCATGAGGATATATAACATCGTTGTTGATTTCTTTGAGCTGATCGATTACATCATTGGTGATGATGGTATTTCCTGCAAACTGATATGGAACCTTGTTTTCCATTGTCCTCAGAGACTGACCGGACAATCCAACAAATACTCGTGTGACATAGATGCCCAGTTCCTCGTTGATTTTCTTTACAACATGCGATATGGCCTGTGTTGTCTTGTCGATGTTGTCAACCAGTCCCTTCCGAATAGAATCAGTAGTTTCCTCTTGAGCAATTGCTAAGATTCGCATGGTACCGTCTGGCTCCCTTTTACCAGCAATAGCACGAATGGCGGTGGAACCTAGTTCCACGGCAACGATAATGTCCTTTTCTGCTCCCATAGTCTATATTTTTTTTGTGTTATCTTTCTTGGTACATACTATCTGTCCGTCATATGACAGATTAATAATGGAGTATTTGTTCCATCCTGTTTTGTTGAGGCCGTTTTTGTAAAATATCATCAGTTTCTCTAGTTTTTTTCTAAAATTATCGGGTGTTCCCATGATAATCACATGTTCGCCAACCCTGGGGTATAATTCAATCTCGTGTTTGTCTGTTACATGAATTTGCTCTATCTGCTTGTCCCAGAACTCATCTTGATTAATGAATTTAGCCAATTCTATGAGGTTCTTCTTTGCATAGTCCTTTGTGATGTTACCCGTTGCAAGGCAAAGGTCTATGTTCATGTTCTCTACTGGCATGATTGCGCCACTGCCATCAAGGTAGTAGTTGTCTCCGTTGTTTTGTATGATATGAAGGACGGGACGTTGCGGGATAATGTATATACACAGATGACTTGCTGCAGAGCAGTAGCATCTTGCGCTGTCTATATACGGATCTTTTTGGAGTGTTTCCTCCAATCCTTGTATGTCAATGCTACTTAGTTTCTTCCCTTCGGCAAAGACTTTGTTCTTTGTCAGGATGCCATGTATATAATCCTGTGTTACAAATCCACCCTCCAGGCTGTCCGTTATCTCGATATCAACGGCCTCACAGACACGTTCTTCCGTACGCTGGGAGAATTCTATGATGGCGAATATCAGATAGCCTACAACCAGCAGAAGCAGTGTTATTTTTATGGCGACTTTCATGATAGTGGTTTGAGTATTTCTGTTATTTGGTCGGCATAATTCTCAATGTCTCCAGCTCCTAATGTGATGAGTACATCAAATCCTCCTTGACGGACCACATCGCATATTTCATCCTTCCTGCACATTTGTTTCTTTACACCTGAACGCAGATTGTCATAGATGAGCGCACTTGTAACGCCAGGAATGGGTGCTTCACGGGCGGGGTATATGTCTACGATGGCTACATCGTCCAAGATTGAAAGGGCATCAGCAAAGTCCTGATAGAAGTCTCTTGTTCTTGTGTACAGATGAGGCTGGAAGATGGCTTTTATCCGTTTTCCCTCGTAGAGCTGCTTAATGCTAAGCAGGCTCTGTCGTATCTCGGCAGGATGATGTGCGTAGTCACTCAGATAAACCATTTTGTCGGTCTTTATACGGAAGTCAAATCTACGGTCAACACCTCGGAATGACTCCATACCTTTACGAATCTCCTCCTCATTGGCACCTCCAATCTGAGCCAAAGCCATAGCTGCGATACCATTCTCTATATTTACGCTTACGGGAACACCCAGTTTTATGTCCTTGATGTTGCCAAGTGGTGATATCAGGTCAAAGCAGATTTCCCCGTTGCCTATCTTTACATTCTCGGCATGGAAATCTCCTTCCTCTCTGCTATAGGTATATGTAATTACGCCTTCCTGCGTGTTGGGCTTCATCTTAAGTCCTGTATGTAGTATCAGATAGCCACCTGGCTGGATGAGGCTGCTGTATTTGCTGAAACTTTCCAGATAAGCCTCTTCAGTACCATAGATATCCAAGTGGTCGGCATCCGTTGCTGTGATAACGCTGGCATAGGGTGTTAGCCAGTGGAAACTGCGGTCGAATTCATCAGCTTCAATCACAACATAAGGACTCTCCTTGCTGATAATGTAGTTTGTTCCATAGTTTTTGGTGATACCGCCAAGGAAAGCATTGCAGTCAACATGGCTCTGATGCAGCAGATGGGCTGCCATGCTGCTGGTTGTTGTTTTGCCATGTGTTCCTGCCACGCAGAGTCCTTTCAGGGAACGGGTAAGTGTTCCAAGCACTTGAGCACGTTTCTGAATTTCGAATCCATTCTCACGGAAATATACCAGTTCTTTGTGTTCTGCAGGTATAGCAGGGGTGTAGATAATTAGAGTAGAATCAGCCTTCTTGCATTCATTGGGTATCTGTTCTACACTTTCTGTATAGTGGATGCAGGCGCCTTCTTCTTGTAGCTTCTTCGTCAGGTCGCTGGGTGTCTTGTCATAACCGCCAACGGTTAAACCTTTATGAAGAAAATATCGGGCAATGGCACTCATTCCTATACCGCCAATGCCAACGAAGTATACAGCCTTTATGTCGTTCAATTTCATATCTTTTATTCCTTTATTAGTTTCAAAACCTCTTCTGCAATAACACGTGCAGAATCTTTGAATGCCATTTTATAAGCATTTTCTCCCAATGTTTTCAACTGCTCTTTGTCCATAACAGTTTTAAGTGCTTGTGGGATAAGCTCTGTTACTGCATTGGCATCTTTGACGTATAATGCAGCCTGCTTGTTGACCAGTGCCATAGCGTTATGTGTCTGATGGTCTTCGGCAACGTTTGGACTTGGCACCAGTATGCTGGGTTTCCCCAACAGGCAAAGTTCGCTAATGCTGCTGGCTCCAGCCCTGCTTATCACAAGGTCTGCTAGTTTGTATGCCATATCCATATGAGCAATAAAATCTGTTATGTAAAGATTACTGGGAATGTCCTTCCCTTTGAGCTCGTTGGCTATGGACTCTTTGTAATATCCTCCAGTTTGCCAGATAAACTGAATGGGCGCTTGACCAATCATGTTAATATTTTGCATAACGCTCTCGTTCAATGTCTTGGCACCAAGACTTCCTCCAACAAGTAGTATGGTAGGAATATTGGGCTTTAGATTGAAGGCACTTGCCGCCTCTTCTTTTGTTATGTTGTTGTTTACCAGATTCTGTCGGACAGGATTTCCTGTGAGTAATATTTTCTCTTGGGGGAAGAAACGTTCCATTCCCTCGTAGGCAACGCATATCTTGCTGGCTTTCTTGGCCAGTGTCTTGTTGGTCAGTCCTGCAAAGCTGTTCTGTTCCTGAATCAGGCAGGGGATACCTAATTCGTATGCAGCATTCAATGTGGCAGAACTAGCATAGCCGCCAACGCCTACTGCGACTTGTGGCTTAAACTGACGTATGGTTTCCTTGATAGCCTTTTTGCTGCGCAGGAAATCCAACAGAACGCCTATGTTGGCAGGTTTCCAGAGAGGACGTAATAATCCTCTGACGGGCAATCCTACTATTTTGTATCCGGCAGCAGGAACCTTTTGCATCTCCATTCTTCCTTCTGCACCAACAAAAAGTATCTCCGCATTGGGACAAAGTTCTTTCAGTGCATTTGCAATGCTTACAGCCGGGAATATGTGTCCTCCTGTTCCTCCTCCGCTTATTATGACTTTCAAATTTTCCATATACCTTATTATATTATATAGAATGCTCTTCTTTCTTCTTCGCTGTTCTGCTTACACTAAGAATCATACCAAAGTATGCACAATTCACAAATGTGCTGGTTCCACCTCGACTTATCAGGGGTAGTGGCTGTCCTGTTACGGGGAATGCGCCAGTTGCGACAGCCATATTAACCATTGCCTGTATCACTATCATTAGGGATAGTCCCATTACCAGATATGATGGGAATCTGGATTTGCATCTGCTTGCAATCTTCATGGACTGCCACATCAATAGCAGATATAGAAACATTACACCAAATAGGCCAAAGACTCCCATCTCTTCTATGATGATTGCATAGATGAAGTCGGAATATGCCTGTGGCAGGTAATCGCGTTGTACAGAATTGCCAGGTCCTTTCCCTATGATTCCGCATGTACCAATGGCAATATTGGCATGTGTAATCTGAACATTCTCTGTTAAAGGATAGTCCTTTGGGTCTTCCGGAATCTCGTTATCCGTAGTAAGACGATGAACCCAGGTTGGAATTCTATGAAGAGGTCCTTGTGCCATCTTCTCCATCATCTCGTCGGATTTCGACAGAGAATAAACCGTTGTTGCTCCTATCACAGCACCTGTAATTATTAGGCCCACGATTATAGCCAGATATTTCTTGGGCGCTTGAGCGTAAAAGAGAATGCCTAAGATGGTTATGCCTATGATGCCTGCTGTGGATAGATTCTCAGTAGCAATAAGAAGCAATACAAATCCGGTTACACCGAGTACCCATTTTGTGCCAATCTTGGAGGCTCCCTTCTCATCCCTTGATGTTGAGAGAACAAATGCAGTAAAGCCAATCAATCCCATCTTTGCCAATTCGGATGGTTGGAAGGAGATCCTTCCTATCTCAAGCCATCTGGCACCGCCATTGATTTTGGTGGTAAACAATACAACTATTAGCAATAGGATGGATATAGCTAATATCACAAGTGAGCCAAGTTTGAACCAATTACATGAAATCTGGGTTATAATCCATGCAAAGACGATGCCTATGGCAAGGAATGCACTATGGCGCAATACAGGATCCCAATAGTGCCCGCTTGAGTAGGTCATAGTACTTGTTGCACTATAAACTTCTATCACGGATATCATGCAAAGGAACAGGAACACCATCCATATTACCATGTCGCCTTGCAGCCAACTTTTTTCTTTCAGATTACCCAGTGTCATGTGGTCTCTTTACTCGTTTTAATATTATCTGTTTGATAAATTGCCTTTTCTCTCTTATTGCATTATAATGCCCGAACTAATTCCTTGAATTGCTCGCCTCGGTCTTCCATATTCTTGAAGAGGTCGAAGCTGGCGCAGCACGGACTTAGCAAAACGGTGTAGCCGGGTTTGGCCATTTTTACACATTCTGCTACACATTCTTTCATGCTATGTGTGTCGGCAATGGGGATTCCCATTCCGTCAAAGAAATTATGCAGTTTTGTGTTGTCGGCTCCTAGGAACACAAGGCCGGCACATTTGGATTTTACCAGATCCTTTATCGCATTATAGTCGTTTCCCTTGTCTTTTCCTCCAATTATAAGAATGGTAGGCGTTGTCATACTTTCCAATGCATACCAACAGGCATCTACATTTGTGGCCTTAGAGTCATTGATATATTGTACACCGCCTACACGTGCAACTTTCTCGAGTCTGTGTTCTACACCCTCAAAGTCGCCAAGGCTTTTCTTAAGTGTTTCGTCTTTGATTCCGCTCAGATGTGCAGCAATACCAGCAGCCAGGCTGTTGTACATATTATGCTTTCCTCTCAGACTTAGACTCTCTTGCTCCATATTGAATGGGGTGGGGCGCTCAATGACATATTCGCCATCGCTGATATATCCTATCATACCGTTCTTCTTTAGAATGCTGAAAGGACATAGTTGGGATTTAATGCCGTATTTCTTCAGTTCCTTGGCAATAATTGGGTCGTCTGCCCAATATACAAAGGCGTCATCTTCTGTCTGGTTTTGCAGGATACGCATCTTGGCATCTGTGTATTCCTGCATGCTGTTGTTGTATCTGTCCAGATGATCGGGCGTAATGTTCAGTAGAACGGCAATGTTGGCGCGGAACTTGTACATATTGTCAAGCTGGAAACTGCTTAGCTCTATGATATAGTAATCATAGTCTTTTCCTTCTGCAATTTGGAGCGCCAGACTTCTTCCAATGTTTCCTGCCAGTCCTACGTTATATCCTGCATCTTTGAAGATGTGGTAGATGAGGCTTGTTGTAGTGGTCTTTCCGTTAGAGCCCGTAATACAGATCATTTTAGCCTTTGTGTAGCGTCCTGCAAACTCAATCTCGTTTATAATGGGTATGTTAGCCGCCTTGGCCTTAAGAATCATAGGCGCGTTTTCAGGAATGCCGGGACTTTTTATAATTTCCTTGGCATTTAGGATTTTCTCCTCTGTATGATGTCCTTCTTCCCATTCAATAGCATGCTCATCCAGAATACTCTTGTACTCTGGCTTAATGATTCCCATGTCGCTTACAAAGACTTCAAAGCCTTTCTTTAGCGCTAGGACTGCTGCGCCTACTCCGCTTTCTGCTGCACCTAAAACAACTATTCTGTCTTTCATCTTCCCTTTATTTCTTTTGTCTTTTTTCTTCTTTTATCTAATCTTCAGCGTCACTATAGCAAGTGATGCAAGTATGATGGTTATAATCCAGAATCGTACGGTTATTTTCGATTCTAACCAACATCCTTTGGGCCAGTTGATGAGCACTTTGAAGTCAGCTGGCAGCTGACCCGGTGCAACTCTGAAGGTATCATGTATGGGCGCTCTTTTGAAGACACGCCATTTCTTTCCTCTTTTGTTTCCCATTCTTGCATATTCGGTCTGAAGTAAAACGCTGACACTTTCCATGAAGAATATGAAGCAAAGAATGGGGATGAGTAATTCCTTGTGTATTATGATTGCTGCAACGGCAATGATGCCTCCAATAGCCAAACTGCCCGTGTCGCCCATGAATATTTGGGCTGGATATGCATTGTACCATAGGAAACCAACCAAAGCTCCCACAAACGCCAGCAAGAAAATTACCATCTCCTCGCTGCCTGGGATAAACATGATGTTCAGGTAGCCTGCCATCACAATGTGGCTGCTAACGTATGCCAGTATGGCAAGGGCCACACCAATGATTGCCGAGTTTCCTGCACACATACCGTCCATTCCGTCGTTTAGGTTACAGCCATTGCTTACGGCCATTACCACAAAGGTGGTCATGAAGACAAAGAATATCCATCCTGCAGCAGTGCGGTATTTGCCTAGGAAACCAAAGATATCGCTATATCGCAGGTTGTTGTTCTTTACAAAGGGTATGGTTGTAATGGTACTCTTTTCTGCTTTATTTTTATATGTTATCTCTTCTGTGTTATTCTGAAGCTCTGCAGTAACATTTTCGCGCACAACAGCATCAGGACTTTGCCATAGAGTCAGGCCGATGATAAGTCCCAATAGGGCTTGTCCTATTAGTTTGTGTAATGGACGTAGGCCGTCCTTTGAGATTTTCATCTTGATGTAGTCGTCGGCAAATCCGATGGCTCCTAACCATAGGGTTGTTAGAATCATCAGCAGCATATATATGTTACGTAGTCTGCCTAATAATAAACAAGGTATTACTGTGGCAATGATGATGATGATGCCTCCCATGGTGGGAACTCCCTTCTTCTCCACACCATATGGGTCTATACTTGCACTGCGTTGTGCTTCTTTGATTCCATGTCGTTTCATCCATTTG
Source organism: Bacteroidaceae bacterium (assembly GCA_017619585.1). The sequence continues at coordinate 67,213 of JAFZSA010000028.1, read as the reverse complement.
ATGAAATACTCGCCAAACCACACTGATATGATTAGTGAGAGTACCAGTGTTAGAATTGCACGGAATGAAATGTACGACCACACGTGTGCGCCAGGCACTCCAAATTCACCTAAATATCTGAACAGGTAATATAACATATTTTCTTTAATTCATAATTGTTAATTCATAATTATAACCCATAATCCATAATATTTTTTATTTCAATTGTGAATTGTGCATTATGAATTATGAATTAAGCCAAAGGCTTCTTGTATAATCTCGTGATCGTCAAAGTGGTGCTTTACGCCTTGTACAATCTGGTAGTCCTCATGTCCTTTCCCTGCCACCAAAATTACGTCTCCTGGCTGTGCCATCATGCATGCCGTGCGGATGGCCTCGCGGCGATCAACTATACTAAGCACTTTTTGGCGTTGCTTGTCTGTTAGGCCGGCCAGCATGTCGTTGATTATTTCCTGAGGGTCTTCGAATCTTGGGTTGTCACTCGTGATGATAACACGGTCGCTGTTCTTGACAGCTTCCTGTGCCATCAAAGGGCGCTTGCCTTTATCTCTGTTGCCGCCGGCTCCACAAACGGTCCAGCACTGACCGCGATGTTTCAGAACCTCGTTGATGGTATCCAATACATTCTTCAGTGCATCTGGGGTATGCGCATAGTCAACAATGGCAGTAATACCGTTTTGAGAGCGAATGGCCTCAAATCTTCCATTCACAGGTTTCATGGCGCTAAGGTGTATCAATGCTTCTTGTGGTTCTACGCCCATCATGATAGCCGCTCCGTAGATGGCAAGCAAGTTGCTTACATTAAAGCGTCCCACAAACTGTACGCAGACTTCTTTCCCGTTAATCTCTAGATTCATACCCTCGAAACTTTCTTCCAGAATTTTGGCTTTGAAGTCAGCTGCAGTGCGTGTAGAGTATGTCTTGACTTTTGCCTTAGTGTTTTGAACCATTACTGAGCCGTTCTTGTCGTCGGCGTTAGTGATGGCAAAAGCCCCTTTTGGTAATGCATCAAAGAATGCCTTCTTGGCATCTCTATAGTTCTCGAATGTCTTGTGGTAGTCAAGATGATCACGGGTCAGGTTAGTGAATATGCCTCCGGCAAAAGTCAGTCCGCCAATTCTTTTCTGAGTGACGCTATGACTGCTGACCTCCATGAATGCGTATTCACATCCTTCGTCGGCCATTTGACCCAACAAACGGTTTAATGTGATAGGGTCAGGGGTGGTACATTCTGTAGGTACAGCCTTCCCGTCAATATAGTTGCATACGGTACTGCACAGTCCGCATTTGAATCCCATGCGCCTAAACATATTATATAATACGGTAGCGATAGTAGTCTTTCCGTTGGTACCTGTTACGCCAATCAGTTTCATCTTGCTGGTCGGGTTGCCAAAGAAGGTGGTTGCCAAAGATCCTACTATCTCTTCAGTCTTCTCGTATTGTATATAGGTTACCCCGTCTTGTATGTTGGCGGGTAACTCTTCGCATACAATAGCTTTTGCCCCTAATTCAATGGCTTTGGCAATGTATGCGTGTCCGTCAACCTGCGTTCCGCGCATAGCAACGAATATATTGCCGCTTTTTATCAAGCGTGAGTCTATCTCAATCCCAGTTATTTCAATTTCCGTGTCTCCTACAATCTTTATAGGACGGCATACATTTATTAATTGAGCTAATTTCATAATTGTATGTTTTATTTTGAGATTTGTTCCAATTGTATTGTTATAGTCTGTCCTTTTCCTGCGATATTTCCTGCTGCTATGTTCTGACTCTTTACACGGCCTTTGCCAATGAGTCGTACTTTCAGACCTCGTTTCTGAAGCTCATAAACAGCATCTCTTGCTCCCATACCTATGACGTTGGGAACCTTATTTTCGGGAATGGAGTCGGTTTGGGCTTCAAGTGTTGCTCGTATGCCCAATTCCTCCATTATACAGTTTGATTTCTTTTCTTGTCCTCGTACAGATGATGGTATATACACAGAGTTGGAGTCGCTGACCTCTTTGGCATCATGACTATTACCTTTCGACATGATATACTGTGAGATTTCGCTGAAAACAGGACCGCACTGGCCGCCGCCAGAGGCGGGTAAACCGGTTTTAACAATGCATACGATGCAACTGTATTTGGGGGCTTCGCTGGGGAAGTATCCACAGAAGCTGACCATGTATCTAGTAGTGCCGCTATGGTATCCACCTCCACCGGCTGATGCAATCTGGGCTGTTCCTGTTTTTCCGCTTACCTTGAAGTATTTGCCGTTATTACCTGCTTTCTTTCCTAATCCTTCGCTTACAACCTTTTCCAGGATCTCCTGAATATCTGCTAATGTGCTTGGCTTGCACATACTTTCCTTGATGACCTCTGTGGGGAATTCACGAACTACTTGCCCGTCTTTCAGCTCAGCTTTGACGAATCTTGGCTTCACCATTTTTCCTCCGTTGGCAATACCATTGTAGAAGGCAAGTGTTGCTATCGGTGGCAACATGGTCTCATATCCGATACTCATCCAGGGGAGGGCTGTGTTGCTCCAATTTAGCCAGAAACGACCTTGCTTCTTGGGGTGACGGACACGTGGTTCTCCTTTTCCTACAAATGGAAGGTTCAGCGGAAGTCCCACGCCTAATTTGTTGAGTCCGCGTACATATCTGTCAGGGTCGTCCTTGTATGCTTCGTCTATCAGCCTGCTGACACCGATGTTTGAACTGTACATCAGCACCTCGGTAACAGAGAGATTACCATATCCTCCTTTACGCCAGTTGTGGTCTTTCATGAATCGTCCGTGCATCTGATAGATTCCACTACCAGTTTCCACGCGCGTGTTCTTATTTATTTTACCATCGTCTAAAGCTACCATGATGCTGGCTGTCTTGAAGGTGGAACCGGGTTCCATCAAATCACTCACCGCGTTATTCTTACATTCGTAATACTCTCCGTCAGACATTCTTGTCAGGTTTACGATGGCTTTTACGTCTCCTGTCTTTACTTCCATTACTACAGCCATGCCAATCTCGCCGTTTACCTCTTTCAGCTTATTGCGCAGGGCGCGGTCTGCCATATCCTGTATGTTGATGTCAAGTGTCGTTAACAAGTCGTTTCCGTTTTCTGGTGCCATGTCCACAAATCTGATACGCTTGTTAAGAACTTTTGTGGTATGTGATGTACCTGGCTTTCCTCGCAGGATGCTATCGAAACTCAATTCAAGTCCGCATTTTGCAAGAGCACTTGAATCGGCATATAAGTCACCTAAAGTTCTGGAAGCTAACATGCCGTATGGTTTCTTTCGCTGCATAATCTCTTCTGCGTGGAATCCGCTTTTGTTGGTAGGTTCCTTGAGCATTGGCAGTTTCTTGCATTCCTTGTACTGGATGTATGTGACAAGTTTTCCGGGACAGATGTTCCATGCGAATCTGCCTCTTTGCTTTCCTTTTAGCAGGTGGTTTCGGAACCAGGCTGCATCATGTGTCTGGAATATCTTTGCCAGTCCTACAGAGATGCTGTCCACATCTGCTGCGAAGGCGGAGTCTCTCCATTGTTCTATTTTCTTCTGGCTTACAGAATCGGGGTCGCAGACTTTGAAGTCCATGTACAAACGATAAACAGGTATAGAGCCGGAAAGTACTTGTCCGTCAGCTGACAGAATATTACCTCTGTTAGCGGGGATGGATATGTTTTCCGTGGTGAATCGCTTGTCCACCTGTTCCCAATAGTTGCTCTGTGGAGGGAGCATAGTTTGAAGGGCCGTACCAAGGATGTATACGGCAAATATCGCAATCATTGCAAGAATGATCCTGAAACGTCCTATTGAGCTATCGTTGTTTGACTTCATTCGTTCAGTTAATCGTTATTTGTGAGTTCATAGACAGGTTCGTTGCTGGAGCATAGGGTACTGTCTCCCATAGCTTTCATCTGTTCTTCTAGTTGGCTTTGGCGGCAGCGGAATGTCAATTCGCTGTTTCTGGTCATACTTCTGTATTTCCAGTCTTGTAGGTCCTTGTGCAGTTTGTCCTCCTCAATCATCTCACTTTGAGCCTGATAGCGGTTGGAAATATAGATGATGATACCAAAAAGAATCAATGCCAGGACGCCTAATTGCTTCCTGAACCACAATCCGTTGATGCTCAGTGCTTGCAGAACATCTTTCAGGTGTTCGAGGTCTTTCTTCTCGCTGTCATCCTCTTCGTTAACCAGAGCGTTCAGAATTTTGCTTTTGCTGCTTTGCTCCTGCTCTTCGGGTACGACGGCTTCTTGCTTCTCGAGTTCTTCTTGTTTGTTATCTTTCATCTCTGCCATTTTTCTCCAATCCTAAGTTTTGCAGAACGACTGCGGGGGTTTGCCTGTATTTCCTCGGGTGATGCCGTAATCACGCTTCTGTTAATAGCCTTTAATGGTGACTTACTTTGTCCGAAGAGGTCGGTTTCTATTTTTCCTTCGATATTTCCTGTCTTGATAATGTTTTTTACCATTCTGTCTTCCAGCGAGTGATATGTCAGGATAGATAGTCTGCCACCTGGGCTTAGAATTTCTACGGCCGAGGTAAGCATTTGACGTAAAGCTGTCATTTCTCCGTTTACTTCTATTCTTAACGCTTGGAAGACACGAGCCAAGTCTTTCTTCTCACGATCATAGCCAAGAAGTGGTTTAAGGATTTCTGCCAACTGTCCTGTGGTCTCCATTTCTTTGGTGGCTCTGGCTTTCGCAATAACAGATGCCAGTTTTCTGCTGTTCTTCAGTTCTCCGTATAGGTAGAAGACGTCAGCCAATTGCTCCTCGGAATAATTCTTCAGGATATCGCTTGCTTTCAGGTTGGCTGTCTGGTTCATTCTCATGTCCAGCTTGGCTTCGTAACGGAAGCTGAATCCTCTTTCTCCTTCGTCCAGATGATGGCTGCTTACGCCTAAGTCAGCTAGAATGCCGTCTATTTGTTCAACGCCATAATATTGCATCCAGTTTTTCAAGAATCGGAAATTGCTTCTTACAAAAGTGAATTTCTTGCCATATTTCTCTTCCAGGGGCAGTGCATTCTTCTGCGCGTCAAGGTCTTGGTCGAAACTGTATAGATGACCGTCTTTGCCCAACCGGTTTAATATCTCTCTGCTGTGTCCGCCCCCTCCGAAAGTTAGGTCAATATAAGTCCCGTCGGGCTTGATGTTAAGCCCGTCCACTGTTTCTTTCAACAGAACAGGAATATGATAAACCTCGTTTGTCATTTTTGGGGTAGCAGTTTGATTTTTTACTTGCACTCTTGTGGAGTGTTCATCATTTCTTCTAAGCAGTTTGCCAGTGTCTCTGGTTGATTGAGAATTGTTTCGGCGTCTTGCTTGTTCCAGATTTCAATCGTGTTGTCAATTCCAATGAAACGTACGTCGTTCTTGATGCAGGCTTCCTCCAGATAGCGTTTGGGTATCAGAATACGTCCTCCGCTATCCAATGATACGGCTTCTGCGCCAGCTACAAATTGCCTGAGAGCATTACGCCCGTTCCTGTCGAACATGTTGGTCTTGGCAGTAATGGCGTCAACCTGCTCGTCCCATACCTGCTGGGGGTATAAGACAAGGCAACGCTGGAAGATATCCCGACGTAGAATCAGCCCCTGCTCTTCCTCTCGCTGAAGGATCTTTCGGAAGCTGCTTGGAACGAAAACGCGTCCTTTTTCGTCAACTTTGGCATCTATGTTGCCGGTAAATCTCATTGCGTGTACTTATTTATATTAATTCTTGGGTGCAAAGATAATAAAATTCCCCACAATTCCCCACGTTTTTTCAGTATTTTTTTTTAACAATATTTCAAATCCTTTTTCGTTTGTTCAGGTGTTTTACATTTAATGTGACATTTTTTCTCGGTAAAATGGCTTAATTTTGATAAATTATCATAATTTTTTCCTTAATTGAATAATTTGTTTGTTCATTTTTGTTTGGTGGGGAATTTTTCCGTACTTTTGCATAAAAATGATATAAACATGAAGAAATACAGTTTCCTTTTTGTGGTTTTGCTGCTTCTTTTTGTATGCGTTCTTCCTTCTCAGGCCAGGAAGAAAGAGAAGCGTGCCATTGTTCGAATTGAGACAACATGCGGTGACATTCGAGTGGCATTGTCAGATGATACGCCCTTGCATAGCAAGAATTTCCTTAAACTGGCTGCAAAGGGCTTTTATGATGGTACTCTTTTCCATAGGTGTATTAAGGATTTTATGATTCAAGGCGGAGATCCTGACTCTCGCCATGCTGCAAAGGGGCAACTTCTGGGCGAAGGGGATGTCGGTTACACAATTCCTGCAGAATTCTGCCTTCCTTATTTGTATCACTGGCGTGGAGCTTTGGCTGCTGCCCGAGAGCCGGATGATGTTAATCCGGAACAGAATAGCAGTGGTTGTCAGTTCTATATTGTTTATGGGAAAAAGCAATCCCCCGCTGATATAAAGAAGGTCAGGTCTGCTCTTGAAGAGAAAGGTATAGAACTTACGTCGCAAATGATAGATGACTATGTCATGCGTGGTGGAACTCCGCATCTAGATGGACAGTACACTGTGTTCGGCGAAGTAATAGAAGGATTAGATGTCGTTCGCCAGATATTGACTTTGCCGACGGATTCTAATGATCGCCCTTTGCAGGATGTGATAATTAATCGAATGGTTATTGAACAATACAGCAAGAAGAAGTAATATGGTATTGTTTGCTCCTGTGATTTTATAGGTTGATTATGATAAGTAATCAATTTGATTTTGTGCGTTAATCAACTTGAATAATATTTTTTTTAAGTTGATTTTGTCTAATTGGATAATTTTGTCCATTCCAACGCTGTTTTTCCTGTTTTGTTGGCTACTGTTCTCCATATCCCCTTTACCTTTTTTGTAGGTGTTTTGCCATGAATTCTAGATAGATTACCAAGATTTCAGAGTATTTATACCATATTTATAAATTCGTTTACATTATTTAGGATAAATTTGCACTCGATTAAATCTGATGTGAAGCAATAATCAAACAAACATAAACATGGTAATGAAACAGAAAAAATTATTTTTTTGCGTGGGATTGAGTGTTATCTCGCTCTTTACTTCATGTCTTTCAGAAGAGCATGATATAGATTTGAATCCCTCTGCTGGTACAAAGGAGCAAGGCGTGCTTGATCTTAATCTGAGTGCTGCAACAAACTTTGACCAGACGCGTGCCTTAAACGAGAATGATTACAGAAACACACTGAATTACAATGTTAAGGTTATTAACGTTGCTAATGAGAATGTTATACTCGAGTGTAAAGCTTCTGAGTTGTCATCAAATCTGCCCAAGAAAGTTGATATTGGCAGTTATAGGGTAGAAGCATCTTATGGCACAGAACGTGATGCAAGTCGTACTGAATTCTATATGTATGGTGATGCTGTAGCAACTATTAAGGCGAAAGAGCAGAAGACAGTTACAGTTAATTGTGCACCTACTTGTGGTAAGGTGTCTGTTGCTTTTGATTCCCAAATGGCTACCTATTACAGCGACTACAATGTAACTTTTGGCGGTACCAAGAAGTTGGGTGCCAAGACTTTCGCTTGGAGTAAGACTGACTCAGAGCCTTGGTATATTGCTCTGGATAAGAATGGCGAGACTGTATCTTATACTATCAACCTTACTACCAAGGATGAATACCTTCCTGAGAATGCTACTACCAATACAGGTGTTGCAACTGGTACATTTACCCTTGAGCGTAACAAGGCTCACAAGCTTACTATCAGTCCTAATTACAAGCCAACCACCGATGGCGGTGTGAAGGTTTCTATTGTAATTGATGATAGCACTAACGATAAGAATATAACATGGGAAGTTCCTGTAACATGGATTTAATTCCTGATTGAACGTAATGAAAACGATGTTTAGAATTATGAATATAAAGAATTCACTCCTTTTGGGAGCATTGAGCGTTGTTGCTCTTACTTCTTGTGTTAACGAGAATATAGAATTGGATAACGTTGGTAAGGAAAAGGGTGCTTTAGAGTTGAATGTTGATATAATAAAGCCTCAGTCGCGTGCTGTTTCAGATGTTGACTACTTCCCTGTTGTTATATATGATGCTGAGGGGAAACAGGTTGCTTCTTATGAATCAGTTTCTGCTGTTCCTTCTAAGATTACCATGAATGTTGGTAACTATACAGTTGTTTCACATACTCCTGGCATTATTTCGAAGAAGATGTCTTATCCGTACTACAAGGGCAGTAAGGATGTCGAGATTCTTAAGGGAGTCACCTCTGCTGTAAATGTTCTGTGTAAAATGCAGAACAGTGTTATTACTGTTGGTTACAATGACGAGTTCAAGAGTGTATTTGCATCTTGGGAGATTACCTTGAACGATGGCAGTGAGACTGCACTTTCTTTTGACAACACTTCTTCGTCAGCTCCAATTTACTGGTATTTCGGTGAGGAAGGTGCTGAGGAATTGACCGTTAACTTCCGCGGTACAACCAAGGAAGGCAGTACTGTTGTTGCTCGAAACACTCTGACCAAGGATCAGGCCGATGAAAGCTATGATGACGATCGTGCCAACTTCTGCGGAGGTGATGCCTTGGCACTTAACTTCAAGCCTACAGAGTCAACAGACGGAAAGATTTCATCTATTGTTATTACTGCAGATGTAACCTTTACCGAGACAAATAGTAATGTCAATGTCGTTGTAGTAGATAAGACAAATATGGATGATCCTGGAACTGACCCAGGAACTGATCCTAATCCAGGTGATGATAAGATTACACTTACCATTCCTGCCCCTGTGACTCTTTCTGCAGATGATGCAGCAACAGCAGATCCTTCTTCAGGTGACGTGGTTATGTCTGCTGAAAACGGCCTGAAGAGTATCATGGTTAAGGTGAACTCTTCAAGTGATGAGATGATGGAGCAGTTGGGCGCAGTAGCCGAGGGCTATCCAGGTGTTGACCTTGTTAACGGATGCGAGGTTGTTGGAAACCAGAATCTGGTAGCTTTCTTGGGTAGTTTGGGTAAGACTATTACTGTTCCTGCAGAGGGTGACAAGAATTACACATTCCCTGTAGGCCAGTTCTATTTGTTCTTGGGAATTTTACCTGGAGAGCATAATTTTGTAATGACTGTCACAGACAAGGAAGGCAATAAGAAGACAGGTACCGTTAAGGTTACAATTACAGAATAATTGGTTTTGATTTTTGAATAAACGAAACAAAGAAGAAAACAAAATGAAAAAGATATTTTCAATCCTAACAATAATTTGCCTGTCTGTAGTTGCCGTTTCTTGTAGTAGCGAAATGGAACAGTTGGATCAGCAGGTAGGATATCTTAAGCTTGATTTTGAGACATTGGTTTCTACCAATACCCGTGCAGTGACTCCTCTTCCTGCCGGATACAATGCCAGAACATTGGCTGTAACTATAACAGACAGTAAGGGAAAGGTAGTTCACGAGACTCAGGATGTTGCTAATGATAGCTATTTCAGTGGCAACATTGTTCTTGCTCCTGATACATATACCATCACGGCACATTCGGCAGGATGGGATGGTTCTGACTCTGGTCTTAATTCTCCTTATTATTCAGGTTTCACAACCGTTACTGTTAAGGCTAAAACGCGTACTGATGCTACTGTTACATTAACTCAGGCTAATGTGAAAGTGTCTGTTAAGTTCGATAGCAATTTCAGTTCTTATTTTACTAACATCAACTGTTATGTTACTTCAGATAACGAAGATGTTACTATGCGCCGTTTCACTCCAAGCACTACAGTAAGTTCTGCTTATTTCCCCGTTGGTACTCTGAATTTCATGTTGAGTGTCAAGAACAAGGCTGGTCAGGAATTCTCTATGGGACGTGAGATAACTGATGTGAAGGCTCGTGATCACTTCATTATAAACTATAAGATTGCCGAGGCTGGCTCTGTTGGCGGTGTAACTGTCAGTGTTGATGATGCCACTCAGTCTTATACCTTTGATATTGAAGTTCCTCGCAAGAGTTCTACCTCTCTTAATGCCAGTGCAGCTAATGCATTTACTACATTTGCTTATCTGAGTGGTGCTGTTACAGCCAAGACATCTGAGTTCAGCGAGAGCAACCTTACCCTTCAGTGGAAGAAGAGCACAGATGCAGACTGGACAAGCGTACCTGCATCACAGCTCACTAAGGGCGATCAGGATTCTTATTCTTATAAGCTGACAAGCCTGACTCCGGGTACTGAGTACATTTACCGCATGAACTACAATGACGGTACTACAAATGTTAACAGTAACGAGGTTACATTCACTACCGAGACCGTAGGCTCAATTTACAATGCAGGCTTCGAGAACTGGTACATGGATGGCAAGATTGCTATCTGCGGTACACAGGGCGATGCTAAGTACTGGAATTCAAGTAATGCCGGTGCGGCTAATTACATTGGAAGTGTAACTACCCAGGATACCTCGTTCAAGCATGGTGGTAATTCTTCTGCAAAATTGGCAACACAATATGCTGTTGTCAAGCTGGCAGCTGCAAGTATCTTCACTGGTGACTTCATCGGTCTTATCGGTACCAAGGGTGCTAAGTTGGATTGGGGTGTTCCGTTTACTTCACGTCCATCGGCTCTGAAGGGTTATTACTCATATACTCCTGGTCCTATTAACCGTGGTACTCAGCCTTCAGGCGTAGGCGCTCCTGCCAAGAACGCTAATGATGAGTGTCAGATTTTCTGCGCCCTTGTTACAGAACAGTTCCATGTTGCTAACGCAGCGGCTGATGGATATGAACTGACTACGGAAATCGACTGGGATAATGATTCAAGAGTCGTTGCGTATGGTCAGATGACCAAGAATACAAGTAGCAATGGTGCATGGCAAGAGTTCAATATTCCTCTGTTGTACCACTCTATGACCAAGAAGCCAACTCATATGATTATCGTATGTTCGTCAAGCAAGTGGGGCGACTATTTCTATGGCTCAGACACCAGTGTACTTTATCTTGATGACTTCACGTTCGAATATGGAGAACCAACCTTGAAATAACATGAAACATAGTTTTAATAAGAGTAGTATGCTGATACTGCTGCTGGCTTTTGTGCCAGTAGCAGTATTCGCGCAATATAGCCAGACTCCCCAAGGGACGTTTGACGGGTATGGTCAGATGTCTTATTCCGAGATGGTTAATGGCAAGACTGCCAAGCCTGCCAAATACAATAATGTACGCGAGAACTACCAGCGTAATCTGGAGAAAAGACATATCCAGCGAGTAGATCGTGGCGAACTCAAGGCCACTTTCATCCCTAAGGGTATGTGGATGTGCGGTACCACTGTCAACTATCGTGAGTGGGAAAACGAGAACCAGAACCTCCTTGTCCTGAAGAATTTGAACATGGAGGGCCGCACCTTTTCTGTTTCTCCTTATGTAGGCTATTTTGTGGCACGTAATTTGGCTATAGGTTTGCGCTACAGCTACAGTCGTAATTATTTCTATCTGGGTGATTTGGATGTCAATCTGGGTGAGGACTTCAATGTTAACCTCGAGGACCTCTATTATCTTGAGCATAGGCACGAGGGTGGTATCTTCATGCGTAATTACATGCCTCTCTTTGGCAGTAAGATATTCGGCGCCTTTGCTGAGGTGCGTGCTACTTATTCGCGTGCCAACGGCAAGAACAGTACGGGTCGTAGAGATTTGGACAATGATATCAACACCCTAGATGGTACATACGAGACAGTTCACAAGGTTCAGTTGGGCGTAAGTCCCGGTCTGTGTATCTTCGTGACAGATTTTGCTGCCGTCGAGACATCTATTGGCGTGTTGGGCGTAGATTACAAGTGGAGTAATTTCAAGAATGTCCATCCCAATTCTACCGAGTACGAGTATGGCAAAAGCCATAGTGGTGGTGCCAACTTCAAATTCAATATCTTCAGTATTAACATAGGTATGACATTCTATCTATGATGCATTTGCGTGATATTCGTCCTTTTTATTTGATGGGGGTAATCCTTGTAGTACTTAGTTCATGTGCTATCAAGGATGATCTGCCTCTGCCTGTGCAGAAGGCAATGATTACAGCCTTTGAAGTGGAAGGACAATGTGATGCGACGGGCGAGGGCTATGCTGTAGCTACTATCGACAAGGAGACACGTACCGTTGACTTGTATGTGGATGATAGGGTGGATATCAGCCATCTTCGTGTTAAGCGCATGGAGGTCAGCTTTGACGCCGATATCGCCATAGAGAATGCTGATGCATATTTCCCTGAGAAGTCTTTCTATACCAGTGGTTCTTCCTGTCCGGTAGTGGATTTCTCGCACGAGGTAGATTTTGTTCTTACAACCTATCAGGTTTATCGCTGGAAGGTTCGTGTTCATCAGGTTATCAAGCGTGAGGTTGAACTGGAGAATCAGGTAGGAGTAGCTGTTATAGATAGTGTCAACCGTAATGTAGTTGTATATGTTGCTCCTAATCAGAGTCTTCGTAGTGTCAAGGTCAACAAGATGATTCTTGGTGGCGTTCATGGCAAGATCAGTCCCGACCCAACAGGTTTGGTTCTTGACTTCAGCATGCGTCGTACCTTCCAGGTTACTTATGCTTGGATGAATTCCCCTGTTTCATGGGATGTATATGTCTATAATGCTGATAAGTCGTTGTCAACCACCGCAACAGTTTTCCCTCATGCCAATAGGGCTTTTGTAAGCGGGGATATGCAGAACGGTACTACTCCCGTGGTAGAGTATCGTCAACAGGGTAGTGCTGTATGGAACACGGTTCCTTCTAATCAGATTCAGATAGGTACAGCCAGTTATCAGGCAGAGATAACATCTCTTCTCCCTGGTACAGACTATGAGTGTCAGGTTACTGCCGGAGGCGTATCCTCAGGAGTTCGCTCTTTCCGCACAGCACCCAATCTGCAGTTAGAGAATACCAGCTTTGATGATTGGCACGTTGTTGGCTCTGGCAATCAGGCTTTGTATAATCCATGGGCTGAGAATGGTTCCTGCTACTGGGATACAGGAAACAGAGGCGCTACTACTGTTGGTGCTAGCAACAGTACATTTGGTGTTGATGGCGGTCGTACTTATGCCAACCTGCAGTCTAAGTTTATTGTCATCAAGTTTGCTGCAGGTAACATCTTCACGGGTACATACCTTAAGACTGACGGATCAAACGGAATACTTAGCTTTGGCCGTCCCTTCACGAGTTTTCCCACCAAACTGCAGTTTGACTATACCTACAAGTCTTCTACCGTTAATCGTGGCGGAGGAAAGTGGGACGATAAGTATTCCCGTTACATAAGCCAGCAGACTTATGACGAGATGCGTGGCAAGCCTGATTCCTGTTGCGTGTATATTGCCCTATTCGGCGATAAGGACGAGGAGGTCTTCAATGGGGTTACCTATCCTTTCATCATCCGAACTAAAATCAGCGAGCTTCATCTCTTTAATCCCAACGATGAGAATGTTATTGCCTACGGACAGTTTACAAGCGGAGATGACCAGACTGTGTGGACTACAAAGACCATCACTCTCGACTATCATTATACGGATCGTACCCCCAAGTATATTGTTGTTGTATGTTCCAGCAGTAAGTATGGTGATTACTTCATAGGTGGTGACACTTCCCTGTTGAAGATTGACAACCTGAAGTTGTTATATGATTGAGAAATAGAATGAGAAAGATATATACCATATTATTCAACCTGACTATGATACTTTTTGGCATGACGGCAGTGCAGTCGTGTCAGAATGAATTGGACGTTCCTGCTGTTCAGGGCGGCCTGCATGTCACGTTGGGTAATGTGTCTTCTTCCACTGTTACCCGTTCAGTTCCTTCGGAATTAAGCGTTCCTACGGCAGAGAGATTCCATTTGCGTGTCGAGGATGTGAATGGTATGCCTAAATATGATGGAGCCCTTACTGATGATGTTGTTCATCTGCCAGGTGGTACGTACTTTGTGACTGCAGATTACGGAGAGAATCCTATTCTTGCCACAGACCAACCTTATTATGTTGGTACGGCACAGGTTGATGTCGAGGACAATAAGGTCACGGAAGCCAATATCAATTGCAAGGTAGGCAATGCGCTTGTTTCTGTTGTTTTCGGACAGACCGAGGAGGAACGTGCACGTTTCAGTAGATTTTATTCAGAATATGGTCTGATGGTAAAGGTAGCCAATTATAGTGTTACCCTCTCCAACACATCGTCTGATGTAAGCGCTTATTTCCGTGCGGGTACTTCTATCGGTCTGGCATTTACCGGTGTGATAAAAGGTACAGGCCAGCGTGTCAGTCAGGACTTTGATATGACTAATGTGGCCAATTTCCCTCAGGTCTTTCAGGCAGCTGATCATGCTATTGTAACCCTTACACTCCCTGAGCCCCAGAGCATTGCTGTTGTCTCTATCAAGAAGGTCGAGTTGCAGGAAGCTACTATGAATGAGACAATTCCTCTCAGCTGGCTGCCCATTGCCGTGGCTTTGCCAGAGCATCAGTATGATTACGATGGCAATCTGGTGGGTACCAACATTACTTTCCCCAATGCTTATCCTGGTTCTACCTGGAGGGCTGTTGTTACCAATTCGGCAGGAGAGACGGTGCGTGCTGTACAGGGAACGGGAAATCTTCTCTCGGACTACTCCAAAAATTCTGAATGGCCCTACCTGCCAGCTGGTCTGTATCGTGCTACCTATTATATTATGGAGGGCGAGAAAGCTAACCTTACCAATACACGAGATTTTGTGATTCGTAGTCCTAAAGTCACAGCTTCTGTAGATGCGTGGACATCTTATGACAAATATGTGGCAGGTGATATTGCTGCAGCTAATGCCTGCACTAATACTACGGCATACGGGTTCCAGAAACATTTCTCTGTTGCTCAGTCTTTGGTTAGCAATGCTAAGTATCGCAGTCTCTATTCCTGGACGGCTACTGTAGATGGTAATGCCGTCAACATAAACAATGAGGAGATAACGGGTCTTTCCTTTGCTGCCCATACACTTAAGGTGACAGGAACCTTTGACGGTGCTACGGCAACGGCACAGAAGACTTTGCATATCACAGGTCTGCCTTATGATGCCAATGCTACTAAATTTGAAGGTTGGACGGGTGGTAGTTGGAGCGACAGCGGAGATTCTGGTGGTGCACAGGCTCGCGAACCAGGTCAGCCTTGCTATCTTTTCACCTCTACCATTTATACGCCTAAGTTCTATGTGCCTGCCAACATCAATTTCAGTATGTCCTGGAATGAGTGGTTTTATGCTCTCTTCAATAATTACCGTTCTTCTAACTACGGATGGGTTTCCAATACCAGCACTACTCCCAGTGGTAAATCTACCACTCCCAGTAACTACACTTGGACCACTGTTTCAGAGGTGGGAACCCTAAAGGCTTCAGCCCCGTACTTTGGTATGACCCATCAGACTGCTTATACTTGGGGTGTTAATGCATTTAAGATATTGTATCAGTAAGACAATGATGAAGAAGTTACTCTACATACTAATCAGTATCTTTTGCCTTACGGCTTGCCAGAATACAGAAGTGGCACCTGAGGTTAAGACCGGTACGCTTGTCCTTAGCCTTTATCCCGGTCCTAAGCCTTCAGTCAAGACCCGTTCTAATCAGGACGACTTGCTGGCTATCCGCATTACCCGTAAGGATGGCAAGAACTTTGCCAATGGCAGTCAGTACTTAGAATATGTTGTTACTGATGCTACTGAGAAGTTTGTTATGGAAGAGGGCACTTTCCTCATTCATGCATATTCTCAGAATCAGAATACTTGGCATAATGACAACGGAGGCAAGGGAAGTGCCTGTTATGTTGGTGATACGGAAGTAACCGTAGCACATGATTCTACCTCTTATTGTATCTATGAGGTTCCTATGGTCAATTATGCCGTAACACTTACCTTGCCTGAGCTTTTTCATGACCTCTTCTCTGCATACACTTTTACAGTATCCAGCGGAAACCGTACTGTCAGTTTGCGGGAGGGAGAAAAAGCTTATTTCTCGCCTTACGAGGCTGGCTTTACCTACCAGCTCTCAGCCACTAATATAGATGGAGACCAACACAGCGCTTCAGCCATTCTCTATACTAATGTGCAGCGTGGCAAACTTTATAATCTTCGGTACAGCTTTGCCAGTAGCAGTAACAGTGGAGGCATAGACATTGTTATCACAGATGATACAACCACAGATGATACGAACATAAGTATGTAAGAAAGAAACAAAAATATTTATCTCAAAAAATTGTGAACATAATGAAAAAATCTAAACACTCACTCATTACTTTGCTATATGCAGGTGTGATGGTTTTGGCCTCATGCGCCAATGAAGTGGATCCTTTTGCTTCCTCGGGTCAGAAGACAGGGGATGGAATGGGAACCTTGGAGATTAGCTTAGAAGGTAATGTTGCCACTCGTGCAACAACCAAAGTATCCACAGAAGAGGCCAAGAAGTTCTTGATTACAATTTTCAAGGGCGTAAGCGAGGTTGTAAAAGGACCTGTACCTTTAGATGAGTTGGGTACGAATCCTAGTCTGAGTGCCGGCTATGGCTATTCTATTATGGCAGAGAGCTGTTCAGAATCTGATGCGGAAAATACCGAAGACGATAATCATGTTAAATGGGGTAAGCGCCGTTATGTGGGTAGATCTCAGTCTTTTGCTATTATTGCAGGTGAGACCACCAAGGTGTCTGTTCCCTGTAAAGTTGCCAATGGTGGTGTAAGTGCGTATTTTGACCCAACCATTACAGGTCACTTTACAGATTACAGTATAACCATCAAGACGGATGAAAACCAGCCTCGCGAGAACCTTGTCTTTAATGCCAGCAATTGCGATTATAAGGATGGTGATGACATTAAGCAAAGACAGATTGCTTACTTCAATATTCCTACTGAGGGACGTACCGTCAAATATAGTGTTACAGTAGGTAGTATTACCAAGGAATTTGTGCAGACACTCGAAGTGGCTAAGATCAAGCGTATCGCTGTTAGCTACAAGTCAGGAACCTTCTCGCTTGAAATCAATGTTGAGGATGAAGAAATGTATATGGAGGATAATGTTACCATTGCGCCAGATCCCAGTATTCATGATAATGTTCCGGTTGTTACTACTCAGAATGTTTACGAGAATGGTGAACTGGTAGGAACCACTCTCTCTGCTACAGATCCTTCTTATGATGTTGATGCTACAGAGTGGTCAGCTGTGGTGAAGAATGCCAGTGGCGATATCGTTCGTACCTTGTCTTCTGCTAAGGGAACCCTTACCTCTGGTGCAGGTGATGAGGACTGGCCTTATCTGCCCATGGGTAATTATGTACTGGAATATACTTTCGAGAATTTCAAGGGTATTGTAGAAACAAAGCAGACCACCTTCAACATCACGGAACAGCCCAACTTCCAGGTTACTCTGAATGCTCTTACTTCTTACAGCTATGCTATAGGAGACGGTACAACCAAGAATATTGCTCAGGCAAATGATTGCGCAAACAACAAGATTTATGCACCCACTGTTACTGTAACGGGTATCTCTGATGCATTATTGGTTGCCAAGTATGGTCTTAGCATCACTTATAATAATGAGACCAAGAATAACACCAAGCAGGCTGTGTACTCTGATTTAACTAAAGATCCTGGAGCATATACCCTTAGCGCAACTGCCACCTTTGCTGGTTATAGCAAAAATGCTAGCAAGACAGTTTATATCACGGGTATTCCTTATGAAGCTAATCCTCCAAGTACAGGCAATGGTTGGTCGAATCCTAATGGAAGTGTTAATTGGAATTCAGATCATGTGCGGTTGGGTACTGGTGTTGCAGGTGAGCAGCGTATTCGTAAGTCGTTCAATGTCCCAGCTGATGTGAACGTTGCTGCTTACGTAAAGGCAGATACACATGGTAGTGTTGTAGGTACCACATTTACGTTCTATGTTGCAGGAGAAAGTAAGCATGTGGCTTCTGTTAGCGGAACAGGTGATAAAGCTTCTGATACTACTGTATATGGAACCCTTAAACCTACAAATAACACGGTTGAATGTCTAAACAGCTATGGTATGGGTCTAACACATACTAGTGTGTATAAAGTAACTGTTAAGTACAACTAAATAGGTGGAAAATAATATGAAAACTAAGATTCAATATATAATGTTGCTGGCGGCAACAGCGTTGCTGGCTGGCTGTAATAATGAACAGGACCCATTCAATGTGTCTTCCAACAAGGGATCTTTTGCCCTGAATCTGAATAATGGAGAAATTGTAGTTAACTCAGGTACCCGTGCGGATGCCGAACCACGGACTCTTTCTGCCACGGAAGCTGCAAACTATAATATTATGGTTTACCAGAACAGTATCGAACTTTGGGGACAGCTGAAGAAGTATTCTGCCCTTACGGATGCCGACTGTATCCTCAGCGTCGGTAATGGTTATGCTGTCTTTGCTGAAAGCTGTTCAGAGACAGAAGCCGAGACAGGTTTTGGCGCCCCTCGCTATACTGGAAGATCTGAGTCTTTCGAGATTAAGGCATCCCAGACAACTCCAGTCAGTGTTACCTGCACACCTGCCAATGGCGGTCTGTGTGTAGTCTTCGACAAGAGCTTTACAGACGTTTTCGGTAAATATTCTGTAGTGACAAAGGATAGTCGCGAACTTGTCTTTAATAGCGAGAACATGGCCACCTTCACTAAGGTTGGGACAAAAGACAAACGTACGGGGGGAGCCGTAGCTTACTACAATGTGGATCCATTCTCTGAAGAAAAGACTGTTCAGCTCGAAATCCACGCAAAGGGAGCTATTACCATCACCAAGGATGTTTTGGTTAAGAAGGGTAAAGTTACTCGTTTTACTGTTAATGGTCCTGGTGCAGGTACAGGCAATAATACGGGTACTATTGACATTGAGATTGATATCGATGATGATTTTGGAATAGATGATAATCCTATAAACCTTGATTAATAGCAAGTAAACAAACAAATACATAAAAGTTATGAAAAAGTCAATTCTTTTAGCAAGTGCAGCCCTTGCAGCCCTGTCTTTCACTTCTTGCAACAACGAAGTGGATATGTTTGAACCCATTGGTTCTGAGAAAGCTACCATCAATCTGAGTATCACCAATGATGATGCGATGTTAACTCGTGCTACTCAAGATGCAGTTTTAGCAGATTGGTGGATAAAAGTTGGAGATTACAATTGGGTTGCCGGAGACAAGGTTAAAGACGAGTCATATCCTACAAATACTTATGCTATTAAGGTGGGTAACTACAAATCATTATCAGATGCTATGCCTGATGGTAATGCTGGTAATGCATATTATTCAGCAGAAAAAAATGTGGTATTGGCAACAGGCTCAAACGATGTTAGTTTTACCTGTGGTACCGCAAAGAATGCGATGCTTTCTGTAGACTGGAGTGCAGCAGAAAGTAATGTGGATATTGACGGATTCAGTGTTGAAGTAAAACAATATAATGATCCTACTATAACTGAGCCTGATGAATCAAAACTCCTTCGCACATATACTTATGCATCTAGTGGATCAGCATATTTTTATGCAGAGCAAAAGGCTTTTTGTACAATCAATTATTCATACAAAAATTCGCCCAAGACTGCTATCGTGAAGGTTTTGCCTGCACTTGACGCTGCCAAGGAGTATAAGTTCAAAATTAATGCGAACACTAATGGAACTGTCACCACTCTGACAATCACATATGACGATAAATTTGTTGATGGTGGCACAACCACAACGATTATTGATGCTGCTACAGGAAATGAAGAGTAATAACTAATCATAAGAAGAGTATGCCAAAGCGGGGAGACTTTCTTGATGTCTGATTTCTGTTACGTGTAGGAAAAAATGTTCCCACGTTGGGAATCAACAATTCCCACGTTGGGAAGAAAACATTCCCACACTGGGAATAAAAGACATCCTTTCCGCTTTGACATACTTATTTAAATAAAAAATGAACAGAACAATACACAGTCTTCAATACCTATTGTTGGCAGCAATAATGTTTACTGCATGCCAGACGGAAGAGGTGCCTCCTGTAACAGAGGGCGCCAAGACTGGTTGTATTGTACTTTCTGTTCCTGAAGTGGAGGTCTATACTCAGGACGGAACCAGAGCCGATGGCAATATTGCCGACTACACCTATACCCTCAGAAGTTTGGAGGGTAGTGCTCATGTTCTTGCAGAAGACTCCGCTATAACCTTTAAAAATAACAAGGCCATTATCCCTGCTGGTACCTATACGCTAACAGCTACCAGCAAGACGCCTCAGGATGCTGCGCCCTGGTATCAGGGAACATCTAATTCCTTTACTTTAGGTGTTGGCGGAACACAATCCGTCAGCATCAATTTACTTAAACCCCAGAACGTAGAGATTGCTGTAGCTTTCCAAACAAGCTTTACCAGTCTCTATGAGAACTATTCCGTAACTATCGGTTCAAAATCTGTCTCCGCCAATGGCAACCTGTATGCTATGCCAGGCGAGATAACCTATACCATTAAGGGTTCTGCTAAGAAGGACTCTCATGTAACAGACATTCCTGCGAATGGCGTTACTGGCACTATCACAGTAGCAGCCGGAACCCGCTATCCGCTCAATATATCTGCCTCTGCCATAGAAGCTCTCCTGATTGAGTTTGGCTCTGGCACTCACGCAGGTGAGTTCGATACCAAAGAATTTCATCTGTACTAAAACTGAATAATGAAGCAAAAGCTACTATATATAATTCTGATGATTCTCTGCACCTTCGCGTGGAGCGGTGAGGCGTGGGGAGATACAGGTTATGTCTTGGACGCCGTTTCTTCGTTCAGCGATGCTGCATCTCAGTATGGCGAAAGTGAGGAATTTCAATTGAATGGTCCTGGGGCAACGCTTTCTGTTGTAGTAAAGAAGTATACAGCAATAACAGCCGGAGGTATAGATATTTATGCGTATAATGGAGAGAAATGGAGCGTTATTTACACATGTTCCGATCTCTCCACAAAGGAGAAAACATATACATGTTCTGTTAATCAAAATGTTACTAAGATTAAGTTGAAGGGAAACTTGGCGGGAACAAGGTACTTTAAAAATCTAAAAGTAACTCGTGCCACAACTCTTTCTTTGGCAAGTGGCGTTTCTTCAACGCTTGATATGGGATCGATTCGTGTAGGCAAATCTACATCTAGCACAATCCGAGTCGCTTTCAATAATACTACTTATAACCAAACTCTTACGGGTAGCTGTACTAATACAACCTTTACGGTTACCAGCAAAAGCCTTGGCGAAAAAGGAGAGGCAGATATCAAAATTAATTTTACTGCACCCACTACAGCAGGTAAACAAACAGGAAGGGTAACTCTTACCATGGGTACAGCGACCACTACATTTGACGTTACAGCGGAGGCAGCTGATAAAGGAACACCCGCCTTTATGTGGAATCTGACTAATGCTTATAAAAATCATTCCTATAGTGATTTCTTTACTTCAACGAACACGGATACGGGTTATACCATAACTAGTAGCAATCCGTTGTTGGGTAATGTAGTGAATGGAAAATTAGTTTTTTATGATGGTGAAGGTACTGTGCGTTTTACTGTTACTCAAGATGGAGATGCTGACTGGTATACCCATGAGGAATATTTTGATGTCACTGTAACAGAAGCCCAAAACCATTTGCCTTTAACTATAACCAGTGATAATTTCGGAACGTTGGTGCGTGGAGTCTCTGGTGATTGCAAATGGATCAATGGTGGCATTTATTTAAGTAACAATGGTTATAATGATAAAACAGCAGAAATCGTTTTCGATGGAATACCATATCAAATATCATTTGATTTTGAACGCCATAATGCCGTAGCCACTTCTGTTGATTTTAATCTAAAATTGAGTGCTGATGGAAATAATTGGGATGAAGTATGGTCTTCTAGTAGTACAAGCGGCTCTCAAACGTATACTTTTACAAACGAACAATTAAATCATAAATATGTCCGTTTAACCTATGGCGGGAACTTTGACGCAACTTTCAAGAATGTCACTATTACCGAACGGAAATATCTAACAGCAGATAAGACGTCTTTGGCCTCCGGTACAAACACGAAGGGTAATAATGTGGCAGCTCAAACGTTTACTATCTCGCATTGTAATGCGGGTTATGGTGTAACAGTTTCTTCAAACAATGCTAATTTTACGGTTTCACCTACTACTTTGACTTCAACTGGTGGTGATGTAATGGGTACACAGGTCATAACTGTGACTTATCTGAACAACACTACAGGTGTGCACAATGGAACCATAACCATTAGCGACCCCAATGGAACAAACTCTCCGATTACAATAAACGTTAGCGGAACCACACAGACTACTTATTATACACGTGCTGATGCAGAGACGGGTGTAGGTGGAAACGCTTATGTGTCTTATGTTTCCAGCGACGATGCGGCTGCAAACCAGCATACAAGTACTTCATTGAAAAGTAGCGGGCTGACATCTGAAGCCAATGCCACTAATAATGCCTACTGGATTGCTGTCCCAGAGCAAGGCTATACTTTTGTGGAATGGCAGTGGCCTAATGGAACACAAGCCTCTACCAATGCCTCTTACAAAAGGGAGGGGTATGAATATAATTCGGAAGATCAGAATAATCCAACGGTTGTTAAGTTTAAGGCTATCTTTGCCCCCAAGATACTGACACTGCAACCAACCTCATCTACATATACTGTGGATTATTATAAGACAGTTTATCTTAATTGGGCTCTCAAATCAGGTTACTCCACCATAGCCTTGCCTTTCAATACTACGGTGGAGGATATTGTGGGAGATGATTATGATTCTGTTACTGATTGGGTGGCACAGCTGAGTGTGGTGACTTATAATGCGAAGGATGGGTATTCTCTTTACTTTGAGAAGAAGAGTGATATTGTGGCTAATCAGCCTTATATCCTGCATTTGGGGTCTGCTGTTGCTTCTCCTGTATTTACGAATGTAAGCGTTGTGGCTGCTGCAACAGCAACACAATATACCACAAAAGGTGTGAAGAATGCCAACCAGTGGGTATTACACTCTAACTACAACCCTACCTTTGATATGGAAGGCTATTACGGAGTAGTGGGGGAGAAAATAAAGAAAGGTGCAGAAGGTTCATCCCTGAAAGCCTATCATGCCTACATAGAAGGCCCGACAGCAGCTGCTGTGAAGGTAGCTTATCTGGATGATGACGAGGCTGATGGCTTGCTGGAAGTGCTCGAAGGCGAAGTCCTTAGTGCAGAAAGCGTTTATGATTTACAAGGACGTCAGTTGCCAAAGGTCGGAAAAGGCATTAACATTATCCGTGGTGCTGATGGCTCATTTAAGAAGATTTTGAGTAAGTGAATATATATAAGGTTTATACGGCGTTGATTTCTGCTTTGCTGACATTCCTTTTGGTAGGGTGTATGGCAGAGAGCGATCCTTTCCAGATTCCTGAAATACAGGAGGGGGAGGGAAGGATTGTCGTATGCATTACTGCTGACAGCAAGATGCAGACAAGGGCCGGGAAGGCGCTGACCGACGAGCAGAAGAACCAATACCTTATAACTATAAAGCAGGGAAATGTCTATCACGTAGATGCTAAGGTGCTGAGCCAACTTACTGCAGCAGATTTGACCGTGCCTGCAGGCTATGGCTATACGGTTACGGCTGAGAGCTGTAGCGCCAGTGATGCAGAAACCCAGCCTACAATATACGGGCAACCCCGTCTGGTGGGGACATCAGCCACTTTTCCTGTTGTAAAAGATGAGACCTCAACCGCTAATGTACTCTGCACGCCAGCCAATGCAGGCGTTAAGGTGATAGCCAATGACGAGACTTTCAACGAGGTGTTCTCTGATTACGTGATGACGGTAAGGCTTGGCTCTCGCGAACTGACCTTTACGCCCAGTAATACGGCAACTGTTGGCTATTACAATGTATCTTCTACGCAAGGGGCAAATCTTACTTACTCATTGACAGCTACACGCAGGGAAAATGGTGAGACGGCCTCTGTTAGTTCTACGGTTGTACTGCAAAAGGGTAGAATCACCCAACTTTCACTACGAAGCACACCCAAGGGAACCATCCAATTGGGCATAACTTACGATGATTCCTTTATAACTGAGGATATTGAGATGGTTATTGACCCCGAAAAAGACTGATTTTTGGGCTTTTTTGAGGATAATTCGATGGAATGGGCATTTTCTTGTCCAAATATTGGTATGTGTGTATCTTTTACCAATATTTCGTTCGTAAATAATAAAGAAACAATAATTTTGCTTATGAAATCATATCAACATACTGTTTGTAATGCAAAAGATTGTTTGTTATTTAGCCTTTTTGGGCGTTTTGTTATTTGGTTCATGCATCGGTAAAGAACCCCTAAACACGGAATGTGATATTGAAGCCGCGTCGGTACATGTAGAGAATCCTGCAGAGGTTTTTCATCATGTGTACGATACCCTTAAGGTTGTCAATTCTACTTCTGATAATATTGTTTTCCTGATTCGTAATTGCGAGAATGTTGCTCAGTTGCCTTTGAGCCTAAGGATTACTCGGGGCGCTACGGCTTACATGCTGAATGATGACGGTAGTGCCGAAAAGTTTCAGAATGGCAGCCTTGTTGATTTCTCGAACGAGAAGGCTTGGAAGTTCCGCATAGTATCTGAGGATAAGGCTTGGAGCAGGGTATATTCTATAAAGGTTGCACATGACTATCCTACAGAGGGCGATTTCTGTCTTGACTTTGAAAACTATGCCCTGGATGCTACAGGTAAGTATTATGAGTGGAGCATCACAGACGCCAATGTGGCCAATGTGTTTACTGATGCGAAATGGAAAAACGGCAATCCTGGTTATAAACTGAGCAAATCATCTGCTAAGCCTATGGAGTATCCCTCTGTGCCGCTTGCAGGTGAGGGACCGGATGGTAGCGCCTGTGTAAAGCTGGAGACTAAGGATACAGGTTCCTTTGGCAGCATGGTGAATATGAGATTGGCCAGCGGCAGTATGTTTAATGGTATCTTTGATGTAAGCAATGCCTTGAAGGATGCGCTGAGGGCTACTCGTTTCGGATCTCCGTTTGCACACAAGCCTGTGAAGATGACGGTATGGCTTAAATATGAGCCGGGTTCTACGTTCCAGGATAGAATGGGCAAACCTATGAACGGTATCGTTGATGAGCCGGATGCTTACGTTGTATTCTATCGCAATCAGGATGAGTCTGGAAATGAGGTGATGATAGACGGTACAGATATGTTTACCAACCCATATATCATGGGTATAGGCCGTCTTTCCCATAATCTGAATGAGGATGGCTCGGACAAGATGTGTGATACCCCTATACATGGGCTGACCTCTAAATGGCAGCTGGTGGAAATCCCGTTGGTATATAAGAAAGAGGTTGACCAACATATCCTTGCCAATAAAGGCTATAGCCTTGCTATCAGTTTTGCAAGCAGTTGGCAGGGCGGTAACTTCCAGGGCGCGCTGGGAAGTAAATTGTTCTTGGATAATGTATCTATTTATTGCGATAAAGACGAGTATTGAAACGGGAACGTAAACGATAACGTAAACGTAAACATTGAATAAAGAGAAATGATGAATAAAATGAAATATATTCTTGCTGTGGTTGCCCTTATAACTGCAACTACAATACAAGCTCAGGATTCATGGGAAAAATGGGGCCCGACAAAGGGCATGGATGGCGCAGGAGTTGTTGTTCGTGCCGGTTATACCTTGGGCGGTACTTCTCCCATTCCTTTGCCAAAGGAGGTGCGTTCCATAAATACGTTTGCACCAAAGGGTGGCGCTACAATAGGTGCGGATGTCTATAAGATGTTTTGTAAGCGATGGGGCGCCAGTGTGGGTTGGCATTTCTTTTACGAGGGATTCCACACGAGTGCAGATGTAAAGAACTACAAGATGTCTCTGACAATGGATGGTAACACTATGTCTGGCTATTTCACGGGAACGGATGTTACCAATACTGATATGTGGGGAATGACAATGCCTGTAATGGCAACCCTTAGAATGTCCCCCCGTTGGAACTTTAGCTTCGGTCCTTATCTGAGTACCTATTTCAAACGGAATTTCAGTGGTGAGGTATATGACAACAAGGATGGTATAGGCTATCTGCGTGTGGATGATCCAACTGGCGAAAAGGTGAATATTGACCACAATAATCCTGCAACATATGATTTCTCTGACAATATGCTGCAGTGGAATGTGGGCTTGGAATTCTGCTTCGACTGGAAGGCTTGCAGGCATATGAATGTCTTTGGTAAGTTGGATTGGGGTATGACCAATATTTGGGAAAAGGATTTTGATGCAGTTGCATTCAGAATGTATCCCATCTATGCAACGATAGGTTTAGCTTACAGATATTAATAACATAAAAGATTATGAAGAGAATTTTACTTACTTTATGCTGTGTTTTAGCTACGGTGGCAGTTTTTGCTGATAGCAAAGTCTACACCGAGCAGCTTGTCGTAACAATCAATGGCGAGAGCTCTGCTCCACAGATGACAGGTGTAACGGTAGTAGATAACGGTGATCAGACTATCAACTTCGAGCTCAAGAATTTCTTTCTCTCAAATGCCGAAACAGATATTCCAGTTGGTAATATTATCATGGAAAACATCCCTGTAACAAAGGGAACTGACGGACTGGATCATTTCAGTTTTGATGGTTCTATCACCATCCAACCTGGTGATATGGAAGGCGTTCCTATGTGGATGGGACCTGTGTTCGGCGAGATTCCTATGAAGCTTCAGGGCAAAAAGAACGCAGAGAAGCTCTATGTTACGATAGACATTGATATGCAGGAAGTTATGGGTCAGGTAGTGTATGTGCAGTTGGGTAGCGACTTTACTGATAAGGAGAGCGCCATTAAGGGCATTGAATCCAAGTCCAACGCTACTGTTTACACAATTTCCGGTTCTAAGGTTACGAAGCCCACACGCGGTATCTGTGTGGTGAATGGTAAGAAGGTGCTCTTCTAATCATACATATAATAAATAAGGTAGAATAGTTGTTTATGAAGGCTCTCTGCAACGTATTGTGGCTTCTTATGTTGTTGCCCCTGCATTCCTATGCTCAGGGTGACACCGTTGTTGCCCAACAACCGGCAGAGGACTTTGTGATTGCTTCTGTATGTGTGGCAAGCCCGGGCGATGATGTTTATTCTGCCCTTGGACATGCTTGTTTGCGCTTGCAATGTCCTACGTATGGTCTTGATTATATATACAGCTATGAGGCAGAGGATGCATCCCACAACGTTTTGCGCTTCTTTGCCGGCAAGCTGAAGATGGCGGTCCGCACACTTCCTACTGATGAGTATGTAAAGCAATATGTTGCTGAAGGCAGGGGAGTGAAAGAGTATGTGCTGAATCTTCCCATCCGTGTGAAGCAGCGTCTGTGGCAGCAGATGGACGAGCGTTTGCACTATACCCCCATTCCATATGATTATATGAATCACGGATGTGCTGTCTCTGTGCTCGGATGGTTGGAGGAGGCAATAGGTACTGATAGCATGGAATATGCGCCTTGGCCCGAGAAGTATAATCGCTCCCGTAAGGAGATTGGCGGAGACAGCATTGTAAACGAATGGAACCACATTTATGTCTGCACATTTGTTACGGGTGAGGCAAACACCCTTGACATAGATAATAAACGTAAGGTGGTTGTGCCCACGGAGCTGATAGAGGTGTTGCAAGGAGCTAAGGCTTTTGGCGCTCCGTTGCTGACGGGCGAGTGTAATGTCCTGCTTCAGCCTACCAGAGTTGTGATGCCTTCCGAGTTCCCTCCTCTTTATGTTTCGCTTATTATTCTGGCGGTTGCTCTCATCAATCTGCGGTTCCGGAATGTATGGCTAAGAGGTATTGTGCTTGTACCTTGTCTTCTGCTTGGGACATTTGTGCTGTATCTGGTGGTGTTCTCTGATTTGCCCTGCACTCAGTGGAACTGGTTTGTAGTCCCCTTCTGTCCTCTCCCGTTCGTTTTCTGGAAGTGGAGAAGATGGTGGGCATTGCCTTTTGCTTCAGTATGCCTTTTCTGGGTGTTGGGTATGTTGGTTTACCCGCATCAGATAGTGGATAGTGCTCATCTGGTACTTGCTACGGCAATGGCTGTATGTAATGTTGAAATTAGATTAAAAAGTCAGAAATAAATATACATTAGTTTTAACTTAGTGATTATGAGTAGATTTTTTTATTCAAGGTTTTTTAGCTTGTTTGTGGTGATGTTCACCATGTTTAGTCTGTCGGCAAATGCCAACAGCGATTACTTCTCCAAGATGACAGCCAAGTCAGTTGGTGAAGGAAAGGTTTATGTTAGTTACAAGAATCAGACCGATACGCCAAAGTATGCTGCAGAGTCTACAGCCGAATCCGGAGCTGATAACCAGCAGAGTGCGCCTACGCATACCTACTATCTGTATGCACAGCCCACTGGCGAGGCAGAATTCCTGGGTTGGTTTGACAATGAAGGTTGTACGGGAGATGCGGTATCAACAGAGACATTGTTTAAGGCTACAATAAAGGCGACTGCAGATTCTCCTGCCTCAAAGGTTTACTATGCTAAATTCACGGGCCGTATATTTATGTGTTCCAAGAATCATGTATATATGAATGTTGGTGATGAGGCTGCTGCCAATGATGGCATGAAAGTGGAGGGTGTAACTCCCACATACACCTCCAGTAACGAGACTGTCGCCACTGTAGATGCGGAAGGCAAGATTACGCCTGTGGCAGCCGGTTCTTCTAAGATAACTGTTTCTGCGCAGGATTTTGAGGATATTACATACGTTGTTACTGTTATAGACAACTCTGCAGCTGGTATTACTCAGATTGGTAATGGCGACTTTGAGGATTGGAGTAATGTAACTGGTAGTAATCATGCTCCCGCTAACTGGAACTCCTTTGAGACAAGTGAGGGAAGCTTGTCAGGTTTCTCCAGTGCTCAGCAGATTCAGATGGCAGAGGATCATCGCCCTGGTAGCAATGGTCTCTATTGTGCTGATATCTGGTCTAGAAGTGTTCTTGGTGTTGTTGCTCAAGGTAACCTTACAACAGGTTGTATCAATGCAGGTGCTGCTACGGCTGCTGACAAGGGTAACTACAACTTCAGCAAGACCTCTGATGCAAAGAAGAGCGAGACGCTCTCTAAGATTCCTACTGCAATCCGTTTCTGGGCTAAGTTCGTACCTGCTGCTGCAAATGCTCAGCACCCCAATGCGCACATGGAGGCCGTTGTGCACGACAATTGTAACTACATCACTTATAGTGATCCCTCTTATGAGTCTGCCGAGGAGAAGTCTCATGTTATTGCAAAGGCTAGATACGACTTCCCGACTACCAATGGAGAATGGGTAGAGATTACTGCTCCCTTCGAGAAGACTTGCAATGTTGCTAACGGTCAGTTCTACATTATCGTGAACCTTGCCACCAATGCAGATCCCGGTCAGGGACAGACTGGCGATCACTTGTACGTTGATGATATTGAACTCTTGTATGATACAGAATACGATGAGGCTCCTGTAGTTATGACAGATGCCAAGTATGCTACCTTCTGCGCTCCCTTCGATGTAAATGTACCTTATGGTATGAAGGCTTATACCGTTCAGGGTGTTAACGAGGACACTTCACTTGATATGGCAGATGTTAAGGATGTTATTCCTGCCAATACTCCTGTCGTGTTGTCTGGTGATGGTGCTAAGAGCTTTACTGCCTATGGCGTAGCTGCTCCGGCTGCAGCTGAGGCTGGCATGCTCACAGGTGTTTATGCTGATACTGAAGCTCCTGTAGGAAGCTATGTTCTGCAGAATATTGACGGAGTGGTTGGCATGTATCAGGTTGTTGCAGGTGAGCAGCCCACAGTAAAGGCTAACCATGCTTATCTTACCGTTCAGAATTATAAAACCAAGGTGTTATACTTTAATAAAAAGGATGCGGAAGAAGCTACTGGCATAAGCCTCAGCCCAGCCCTCTCCAATGACGAGAGAGTAATTTATGACCTTTCCGGTCGACTTGTCAACTTGTCGACTCGTCAACTTGTCAACTCTAAAAAGAATGGTATATATATTATTAATGGTAAAAAGGTTATTAAGTAAAATATGAAAAAGATTTATTGCACACCTGTATCGCTTGTTAACGAGGCGGAAGTTCAGAATATTATGGCCGTTTCACTTATGGACGGTAATGCTGACCCCAATGCTGAGGTTTTGACTAAGGAAAATTCTGATTGGAAGATATGGGAAGATGAGGATTAAGTCCGTTGTGACTTAATTCTCTTCCTGACCAGAAGAGATAGATTATAACAATCTCCTGTCTGCTTGATGGTGGCTTTATGGACCGGAAAAGTAGATAGGAGATTTTCTTATATTATCAGCACCCTATCCGTTCCCTATCTGCACGATATACGAACGCCCTTTTTAGGCCCTTGCTACTCCCTTGCTACTCCCTTGCTACTCCCTTGCTATAGCTTGGCTGTTTCTTTTCTTTTCGTTCCAATATTCGTCAAGGGTGATGCCTTCCATCTTAAGGAAGCAGGAGCGGGCGGTCTGGATGGTGCCGAAGCCTGCGTCCGTGGTTTCTCCCAACGCAGTAATCTTCCCCTTTGTGATAAGACGTTTCAGCTCCTCAATGCGGTACCGGTTAATGTATTCGTGTACATTGTAGTACCCTTGGCTACGAATACTCTGAAGTAGCAGATGCCTGTTGTAGCCTACGGCCTCGCAAAGGCGATCACGACCGAAGGTGTTGTCGGTCCACTCTTCCTTGTGGTTCTGCATCCAGAATTCTATGCGTTTGAAACGTAACAGGTTGGCTTCATTGAAGTCTTCCTTGGCAGCTCTCTCAACAATATCCTCGGTGGGTTCCTCTTCTACCTGAACCATTGCCGGCTGTGGCAAGTGGATGGCCATTTCCTCTAAGGTGCGGAATGCCAGGTAGATGTTCAGAAGCGTGAAGATAATAATGTAAATCATGAGTGCCTTTGGGTTGTAGAATACAGAAACAACACTGAAGAAAACAACCGAGAATCCCAGGCATACGCAATAGCCAATCAGGTAACTTGGGATATCTGTCTTATGAACCATTCGCTTTGGAAGCAGGAAGATGTTGGTGATGTAATAAATACTGATTCCAAGGGCAAGGATTCGTAGGAGGACATCACTGGACAGGAGATTCTGAAATACCTCCTGGAAGTTATGCATGATTATTATGTGGCTGCCCATCAGTCTGGCTATGGAATATACAGCTATCAGCGCTATGACGGGTCTGGCATATTTGATCATACGTTTTGCCTGCAGGAAACCTGGCATGGGAATGCTAAGCGGGAAGATACTTTGCAGGTAAACACCGCACAAGAGGGGGAGAATCATGGCGGGGTGCATAATGCCGGGTTCGCCCGTGGCAATCAAGTCGCTAATGGAAGCAACGGCAGCCAATAAGAACCCGAAGATGCCGTTTACCCATGCCAGGCACAGATATTGGACTTTATGCCTGGCATATATAGCGGTTGTTGCGCTTACGACAAGATGGGCTGTGGCACTACAGGCCAATATTAATAGTATTGTGTTGGAATTCATTCTTGTTAACAGTTGTTAGATTTTGCGCAAAGATAGCCAAATTATGTAGATTAGAATATATTTCGTGTAAAATATTTGTCCTTTTGATGTAAAAGGTGTACTTTTGTAATTCGTAAAGGTGTAATAGGATTTTATGTTTAAACGCTTAGTTGTACGTTTGATTGTTTTGTCGGTTGCGCTGTTGGTGTTGCTGCCAATAGGGGCTTCTATGCGTAGAAAACGTGTGGTGGCAAAGCCTGATACAACTACGCTTGTTGAAAAAATACAGGATTTTGGTCAGACTGGGCGCATGAGCTGCTCAACATTTCCTGTTAAAATCCACACCAGTGGCAGAGCTGTTCAGATACAGAGCGACCATAACCAGATTCTTCCTATATATACCAGTTCGGGTGCTTTCTACATGGTAGTCCGCCTGAACAAAGGTGTAAACTGGCTGAACGGACTGCCGCGCGGACATTACTTTATTAACAATCGTCCTATTACAATTAACTGAAGCCAATGGCATTGCAAGAGCATACTATCAAGGAAATTGATATTGATGATATTATCCGCAAGAAAGCGGGTAGTAAGTCAAAGTATATTCCGCATTTTCTTATCGACTTGCTGAAGCGTATTATCCATCAGGAATTCATCAATACTTATTTGCGTCAGGGATATGTAGGTGTGGATTTCTGCAAGCACTGCATAGAGTATCTGGGGGCTAATGTGAATGTTGAAGGCCGAGAGAATCTGCCTGCCGATGGGCGTTATTACACGTTTGTGTGCAATCATCCCCTTGGAGCTGTAGATGGCGTAACATTAGGCTGGGTGATAGGTGAACAGTATGATGGTAAGATAAAGTATCTGGTAAATGATCTGCTGATGAGCCTGGAAGGCTTGGCTCCGTTGTGTGTTCCCATCAACAAATTGGGAAAGAATGGAAGGAACTTTCCGGCAATGGTAGAGGGAGCCTTCTCGGGTGATAATCATGTGATAATGTTCCCTGCCGGTCTGTGCAGTCGTAAGATGGATGATGGTCAGATTCGGGATATTGCCTGGAGCAAATCATTCATAGCTAAAAGCGTACAACATCATCGGGATGTGGTTCCTGTTCACTTTGAAGGACAGTTGACGGACCGCTTCTATAGGGTGGCGCGTTTCTGCAAGAAAATGCATCTGCCTAACTTTGCACAAATCCTTTTGCCTGACGAGATGTATCGCAGTAAGGGAAAAACTTATACGGTTAAGATAGGAAAGCCTATAGCATGGCAAACATTTGATAAGTCGCAAACACCGTTGCAATGGGCACAGTGGGTGCAGAATAAAGTATATGAATTATGATGGAAGAGATTATTGCTAGTATTCCACGCGAGATATTAAAGGCGGAACTGACGCCTGACAAGAAGTTACGCATGACCAACAAGAGCAGCAATGAGGTGTATGTGGTCACATGGCAGGACTCCCCTAATGTAGTGCGGGAGATAGGTCGTTTGCGCGAGATTGCATTCCGTGCAGCAGGAGGCGGTACAGGCAAGAGCCTGGATTTGGATGAGTTTGATACCTGCGAGAACCCCTACAAGCAGATTCTGGTTTGGGATCCTGAAGCAGAAGAGATCGTAGGTGGTTACCGATATATATTGGGCAAGGACTGGAAATATGCCGAGGACGGACAGCCCATTCTGGCTACCAGTCATATGTTCCGCTTTAGCGATAAGTTCCTGAAGGAATATGCTCCCTGGACCATTGAGTTAGGCCGTAGCTTTGTGACACTGGAGTATCAGAGCACCCTGCGTGGCAGAAAGGGTATTTTTGCCCTTGATAACCTGTGGGATGGATTGGGGGCCATTGTGGTAATAGAGCCTTCTGTTCGTTACCTCTTTGGTAAGTTCACCATGTATCCCAGTTACGACCGTAAGGCACGTGACATGATACTCTATTTCCTGAACAAGCATTTCCCTGATCCTGATAATCTGATATTCCCTATGCAGCCCCTTCAGTTGGAGCATGATACAAAGGAGTTTGAGAAGATCTTCATAGAGGACGACTTCAAGGCTGACTACAGAATTCTGAATAGTGAAGTGCGTTCCTTGGGCTATAACATTCCGCCTTTAGTGAATGCCTATATGGGGCTGAGCCCTACCATGAAGTTGTTTGGTACGGCTATCAATGACGGATTTGGTGATGTTGAGGAAACTGGTATCCTGATTGCTGTGGATGAGATTCTGCAGGAAAAGCGCATGAGGCATATAGATACCTTTGCGGCAGAACACCCTGAACTGGTGAAGATTACCAGTGGAGCCAATCGTATTTTCTATAAACCGGAATAAGGATAATAGGTTAGAAGATGAGCGGTAAGATGAACTGGAATCAGTTGCTTTCTAACAAGCGATTGGGGCAGGAGGAAATGACGACCCGTAGGGACGATAGGACGGAGTTCCAGCGTGACTACGACCGCCTGATTTTCTCTGCGCCTTTCCGCCGTCTGCAGAATAAAACGCAGGTATTCCCTCTTCCGGGTAGTATCTTCGTACATAATCGTCTGACACACAGTTTGGAGGTAAGTAGTGTGGGGCGCAGCCTCGGAAATGACGTGAGCCGTTTGCTACTTGAACGTCATCCTGAATTGAGCGATACGCATCTGACAGAGTTGGGAAGCATTGTCAGTGCAGCCTGTCTGGCGCATGATTTGGGTAACCCGCCTTTCGGACATAGTGGTGAGAAGGCCATAGGCACTTACTTTAGTGAGGGGGACGGACATTTCCTGAAGAGCTATGTGTGCGAACAAACGGGCGATTGCCTGAGTCACAAACAGTGGGAGGATCTGATCCACTTCGAGGGTAATGCCAATGCATTCCGCCTGCTTACGCATCATTTCAATGGTCGTCGTAAGGGCGGGTTTGTTATGACATACAGCACACTGGCCAGCATAGTTAAGTATCCTTTTACTTCCGACCTGGCTGGCGATAAGCGCAAGTTCGGTTTTTTCCGCAGCGAAGTGGACGATTTCCGTAAGATAGCAGATGAACTGGGCATACTGAAACTTGAAGCACCGGAGGGAGCTTATAAGTATGCTCGGCATCCGTTGGTTTATCTGGTTGAGGCTGCCGATGATATCTGCTACCAGATTATGGACATAGAGGATGCCCACAAGCTGAAGTTGCTGACGACGGAACAGGTGAAGCAGTTGTTCCTGAATTATTTCGGGGAAAATCAACGCAAGCATATAGAGGAACGTATGCAGACCCTTGAGGATGTAAATGAGCAGGTTGTCTATCTTCGCTCTTGCGTCATCAACTGTTTGGAGCAGGAATGCGTTCGCGTTTTTGTAGAACACGAGGACGACTTCCTCTCTGGAACCTTCCCCGGTCCGCTAATCAAACATATTGCTGAAATACCCAGACTTGCATACAAGGAATGCGAGAAAGTGGCCTTCTCTAATATTTACCATTGTAAGGATGTGGTGGATATTGAGATCGCCGGTTATAAAGTCATTACCCAATTGACAGACCTGATGATAAAGGCGGTTACTCAACCAGAGAAAGCTTTCTCGCAGTTGCTGATTAATAGGGTGAGTAGTCAGTATCAGATTTCTGCACCTACACTCTATGAACGTGTAATGGCAGTTTTGGATTACATTAGTGGCATGACGGATGTCTATGCCTTGGATTTATACAGAAAAATTAATGGCATGAGTTTGCCGGATGTTTAAGATATGAAAGTTAAGATAATCAATCGCAGTCATCACGCACTGCCCCAATATGCTACTGAGCAGTCAGCAGGAGTGGATTTAAGAGCTAATCTGGACAGTCCTATTGAAATAAGACCCATGGAGAGATGTCTGGTTCCTACGGGTCTCTTTATGTCATTGCCTAAAGGCTATGAGGCACAGGTGCGCCCAAGAAGCGGTCTGGCTATTAAGCGAGGCATAA
This sequence comes from Bacteroidaceae bacterium, assembly GCA_017619585.1. The sequence continues at coordinate 31,798 of JAFZSA010000028.1, read as the reverse complement.
CAGTGCTGAATTCTCCTGGTACTATAGATGCCGATTATCGTGGCGAGGTTTGTGTGATACTTATCAATCTCTCCACTGAGCCTTTCATTATCGAGGATGGCGAGCGTATAGCTCAGATGGTTATTGCCCGTCATGAACAGGCAGAATGGGAGCAGGTAGAGGTTCTGGATGAGACAGAACGAGGTGCTGGTGGTTTCGGACATAGCGGAGTGAAGTAAGGCCCCACCCCGGCCATCCCCAAAAAAGAAGAATGAAAGTAAAACTGCTGATATTGTTATTGCTTTGTAGTGGAACTTTGTTTGCTCAAACAAGGTTCGACTATTTTTATCTGGAGGCTGAAAAGAGCCGTCTGGCCGGTGACTATGCTTCTGCCAAGGAACTGTATCAGCATTGTCTGGATATCAACCCTAACGCTGCAGAAACTGTTTACAACTTAGGATTGATGACACTTTTCCTGAGGCAGGACAGCGTAGAGATGGGAATAAACATGCTGAAGAAAGCATGTGAGTTGGACTCTTGTAATCCCTGGTATCAGGAGACATTGGCAACTATCTATTTGAATGCCCGCAGAACAAGTGCTGCCATCCCTTATCTGGAGAAACTGGCTAAGTTGCAGGCCAACCGAACGGATGTGTTATCACAACTTGGCAGTATATATCGCGATGATGGACACACTGATAAGGCCATAGAGGTTTTGAACCGCATTGAAATGCAGGAAGGAAAGTCGGTACAGTTGAGCATGGAGAAATTCAACCTCTATATGAGTAAGGAGGAGGAAGATTCTGCTTTTCATGAGTTGCAAAGCCTGTGTGATGAGTTTCCGCATGATCTGAATTATCGGGTTATGATGGCCAATCAATATCAGATGGCTGGCCATCTGGAAAAGGCAATGGAGATTTACAATGAGGTAAAGCAGAAAGATGCTCATAATTTGAACCTTCTTCTTGCTATGATGACTTATTATAGATCCACGGAAGACAATGAGCGTTTTGTGCAGTTACGTGACTCGTTGCTTTATGATGAGGGCAGCAGCAGTGATTTGCGTGTGACCCTGATGAGAGACTATATAGATGAGGCTATCCAGGATACATTGAAGCGTGATGATATGCTTCATGCTTTTGATTCACTGTTGTCTCTGCCGCAGAAGGATGCCCAACTGTTGATGCTGAAGGCGGCATATCTTACTTATATAAAAGCTGGTGATGATAAGGTGACGGAGCTGATGAAGCGTGTGTTGGATATTGAACCGGGCAATCAGATGGCTTTGTGGCATTTACTACAGTATTATGCACCAAAGAATAATATGGTGGCCGTTGAGGATATCTGTCGGAAGGGCGTCAACTATCATCCGGAGGAATTAGCATATGCCTATTATCTGGGTGTGTCGCTTTTTCAACAAGATAAGCTCAAAGAGGCTGCCGAGGTGTTCCAGCAGGGGTTACGTACGAAGACTGAGGAGGCACGTCCTGCTTTGGTCTCGGATATGTATTCCGTTTTGGGCGATTTGTATTATCAGGAGAAGAAACCGCTGGAGGCTTTTGCTGCCTATGACTCGGCTCTTGTATATGTGGATGACAATATCAGCTGTCTGAATAACTATGCTTACTATCTGAGTCTAAGAAACGAACAGTTGGATAAAGCCGAGGAGATGAGTTACCGTACCATAAAGGCGGAACCGGATAATATTACCTATCTGGACACCTATGCATGGATTCTGTTCATGAAGGAGGATTTTACCAATGCCCGTATATATATTGATAGGGTGGTAAAGCCGAATCTCTCTGATGAGGAACTGCTGAAGGTGGAGAATCTGCAGGGTAACTTGATAGAGCACGCAGGGGATATATATGCGGAATGCGGTTCCTTGGACACTGCATTGCGTTATTGGAATTTGGCCCTTCGGAAGAAAGACGGTACATGTACTCCTCTGGTAAAAAAGAAGATAAAGAAAAAGAGGTATATAAAGTAATGAGATATTCTGTTGTATTTCTTATGTGTGCCTTTCTTCTTGCTTCCTGTGGAAGTAAGAAGCATGTGATGGGATCGGATACTGGAAGTGTCCCTGGTATGGGGAAGAGCGTAAGTGTTGCGGAACTTGTTCAGACTATAAATGCCAAGCGTATTACAGAACCAGCCATCTCAGCTAAGATTAATCTTAGTCTCAGTGCCGGGACAAATAGTGCCAGAGTGGGTGGCTCCCTGAAGATGAAACGCGACGATGTAATCCAGATTTCTCTAGTTGCATTGGGTCTGATGGAGGTCGGACGCCTGGAACTGACACCAGACTATATGATGGTGGTTGACCGTATGAACCATCAGTATGTGAAGTCCTGTTATGCTGATGTGGATTTCCTTAGCAAAGCGGGAATAGATTTCTATACTTTCCAGTCATTATTCTGGGATGAACTTTTTGTCTTGAATGGCAATGGGGAAGCTCCTACAGGCAGTATGTATAGTCTAAAGGCTGCAACGGATGGTATTCAACTGCAAAACAGCAAAAGTAATAGCGTGGCTCTGACATTCCTTGTGAATGCTGCCAATATGCTTGTCGGCGAAACAAGTTTTTCCAGAGCAGAGTCTGAGACCCCTGTGCTGAAGTGGAAGTATTCTGAATGGGCTAAATTGGGAGAACAGACTTTCCCGGGGTCAATAAAGATTTCCTTTACACTTGACAGAAACCCTGTTGAAGCTGTGTTTAAGATAAGTAATGTTAAGCCAGATTCCAGTTGGGAGACCCGGACGGAGATAAACAGGAACCGATACTCGGAAATATCGTTGCATACCGCTTTTCAAAGAATCATGAGGTTGGCTGAATAGGAAAGTTAAGAATGAAGAGTGAAGAATTATATATAGAAAAGACTCTTAGCAACAAAACTGCGATAACTCCTCTCATAAAAATGGCTTTGATTGCCATTTTTGTCATGTTGCCTACAGCTGCTATTTCCCAGCGTAACACCACATCTCAGCGTAGTGCAACTTCCCAACGTGCTACTACGCAGCGTAATGTTGTTCCCAAATACAGTAAGAAGGTGACGGAGTTGCAGAAACAGAAGGCTGATTTGCAGAATACCCTTCAGAAGTCAAAGGCGGAGCTCACTAAGACCAAGCAGCAGGTAAAGGTAGGTCAACAGAATATCCATTACATAGGTGTGCAATTGAATAACAGGTTGGATCAGATTGTCAACCTTGAAAAGGAGATTGGTAAGTTGGATTCCTTGACAATACAGTTACAGGGTAGAATCCGTGAGAAGGAATCGGAACTGAAGGAAAAACGTGAGAAACTGAAGTTGGCTATGCGATATGCCCGTACGCAGAAGGGGCAGACGTCTTCTCTTGTATTTATTCTTTCGGCTAAGAATGTTAAGCAGATGTTCCGTCGTTCGCGATATGCCAAGGAGTATGTGTCGTTCCAGCATAATCTGGGTGAGCAGATACTGAAAAAACAGGCTGAGTTGTTGGAGGAGCAAAACCAACTTCTGAATACAAAAAGCAAGAAAAGTGATCTGGTTAAGGAGGTTATGCTTCAGCGTAAAGACTTGGGGGCACAACAGGTGCAACAGCAGAAAAAAGTTGATGGCTTGAAGAAACAAGAGTCTGGTCTTGCAGGAAAGATTGCACAGCAGCAGAAACAGCTTTCGGCTCTGAATAAGAAAATCGATGACTTGATAGCTTATGAGATAGAACAGGCAAGGAAAGCTGCGGAGGCTGCGGCTCGTAAGAAGGCTGCAGAAGAGGCTGCCCGCAAGAAGGCTGCAGAAGAGGCAGCTCGTAAGAATGCCGGTGGCAAGGCTGCTCCTGCGTCCAAGCCTGTTAGTAAGCCTACGCCTGTTAGGCCAGATACATGGCTTACGGCAGAGGATCGTCAGTTGAATGGAACCTTTGAACAGAATAGAGGTCGACTTCCGGTTCCCATTACTGGTCAGTACATGATAGGAAATCACTTTGGTACTTATACGGTTCCCGGGCTGAAGAATGTGCAGTTGGAGAACAAGGGGACCAATTATGTGGGTCGCTCAGGTGCCAGGGCACGTTCTATCTTTGCAGGAGAGGTAACTGCAGTCTTCCAGTTTGGCGGTTCACGCAATGTGCTCATTCGTCATGGAAGCTACATCTCAGTATATTGTAACTTGTCTTCTGTAACGGTTGCTAAGGGCCAGAAAGTGAATGCAAAGGATATCATCGGTACGGTTGCTGATGATGGCACAGGCAAGTGCGTGCTTCACTTCCAGTTACGTAAAGAAACTGCAAAACTGAATCCTGAGTCTTGGATTGGAAGGTAGTTGTCGATATAACGTTATAACGTTATAACGGAATGACGAAGCACTTTCAAATAAAACTCTATTGCCTCTTCAATCTCTTTTATTTCAATGTATTCATCAGCAGTGTGGCTGCGTGAACTCTGCCCAGGTCCCATCTTAAGGCTGGGGAATGGCATCAGTGCCTGATCGCTGAGGGTTGGAGATCCAAAAGGCTTGCCACCCAAAGAGATAATCTTCTGTACCAATGGATGGGAAAGGTCTATGCGGGATGAGTTCAGTCGGAAAGAGCGGGCTTGTACATCACTTTTCACATGCTGACAAATTTGATTGTAAAGTTCCTCGTTTGAATACAACTCGTTAGACCTGACATCTACAGTAAAGGTACACTTGTCAGGGATGACGTTGTGCTGAGTTCCTGCGTTGATGATAGTCACAGACATTTTTACAGGACCCAACAGTTCTGATTCTTTCTCCCATTTGTGATTCTGGAACCAGCTGATATCCTTTATTGCGCGGTAGATGGCGTTGTCGCCTTCGTTTCTGGCCGCATGTCCGGCTTTTCCATGAGCCGTGACATCCAATACCATCAGTCCTTTTTCTGCTATGGCAGGTTGCATGCCGGTAGGTTCACCCACTAAGGCTACGTTTATATGTGGCAAAAGGGGAAGCACATGTTCTATGCCGTTCTTGCCGCTTACTTCCTCTTCTGCACTGGCCAAATAGATAAGGTTGTATGGGCGTTCCTCCTCTCTTAATATACGGAAGACCTGCAACAAGGAGACTAGACTGGCTCCATCATCGTTACTTCCCAATCCGTACAACTTCCCTTCTTCTATCTGTGGCGTAAATGGGTCGCGACTCCAATTGGAAACTGGCTTGACGGTATCTATGTGTGCGTTTAATAATAAGGTAGGCAGATTGGGATTGTAATCAGGGGCAATAGACCAGAGGTTACAGCCATCGTTCTGTGTAGGTAGCTTACATTCCTTTTCCATATAACCTTTCAGGAACTGCGCAGCTTCTGTTTCATTCCTGCTGGTGCGCGGTATTCTGATAAGATTGCTTAAGAGCTCTATAGCCTCTTTTGTTAACCCTTCTGTACTCATTGTTATTGCCATTTAAGTAGAGCAAAGTTACGAATAAACGAATGAAAAACCAAATGTATTTGGATTTTATCTTAAGATATGATACCTTTGTGGCTAAATATACAAACAAACAAGATGCAGAATTATAGTCCTTTATCTACTCTTATTCATAGTCAGGCTCAGGTGTATGGAGGCCGGACCGCTATGAAATATAGAGATTATACAGAGAACAGATGGAAGGATATCTCTTGGAATACATATTCAGAGAAAGTGCGTCTTGTCAGCAATGCCATGTTGGAGCTTGGCATTGGTATTCAGGAGAATATTGCAGTGTTTTCCCAGAATATGCCTGAGTGCATGTATGTTGATTTTGGTGCTTATGCCATCCGTGCCGTTACCATTCCTTTCTATGCTACCAGCAGTGAGACGCAGGTTAAATATATGGTCAGTGATGCCAAAGTTCGCTATATCTTTGTAGGCGAGCAGTATCAGTATGATACCGCCTATCGTGTACTTAAGATTGAACATTGTGTCTGTGGCCTTGTTATTTTTGACCGTTCCGTCAGGAAGGATGAACAGGACACCGTTAGTATGTACTTTGATGAGTTCCTTGAATTGGGTAAGAGACTCCAACATCAGGATGAGGTTGATTGCAGGACAGCAGAACTGGATCAGGATGATTTGGCAAACATCCTTTATACTAGTGGTACTACAGGACTTAGCAAGGGTGTGATGTTAACACATCGCATGTATAATACTGCTATTCGTGCCCATAACGGTGTGCTTAATCTGAGCGATGCTGATTTGGTGATGAACTTCCTGCCGTTTACACATGTTTTCGAGCGCGGATGGTCTTATCTGTGTATTGCTACTGGTTGTACGTTGGCTATAAACCTTCGTCCAACGGAAATCCTACAGAGCCTGCGTGAGGTTCATCCCACCTGTATGTGCGCTGTTCCCCGTTTCTGGGAGAAAGTTTATGCTGGCGTGCAGGAGAAGATAAACACAAGTAGCCCTATCCAGCGTAAGATGTTAGAGGATGCTTTAAGGGTAGGAAAGGAGTACAATGTAAGCTACAAGATGCGAGGTTTGGAGCCACCTCTTACATTGAAAATGCAGTACCTTTTCTATGAGAAGACGGTAATAGCTTTGTTGCTGAAAACTCTAGGATTGGAGCACCATAATTTCTTCCCTACGGCCGGAGCTGCCATTTCCAAGGAGGTGGAGGAATTTGTCCACTCGGCAGGCATTATGATGATAGTAGGTTACGGTCTCACGGAGAGTACTGCTACGGTAACGGCCGACAGATGGAATCAACCTATATCGATTGGCTCTGTGGGTCGACTGTTAGATGGTATACAGTTGAAGTTCGGAGAGAATAATGAGATTCTGCTGAAGGGAGATACCATTACCAAGGGTTATTACAGGAAGGCCGAGGTAACAGACTTGGTCGTTGATCATGAAGGCTGGTTCCATACAGGTGATGCCGGATACTTGAAAGACGGAGAACTTTTCCTGACAGACCGCATAAAGGATCTTTTCAAGACTAGCAATGGAAAGTATATTGCCCCCCAGATGTTGGAAGCCAGGTTGTGCGTAGATCGTTATATTGATCAGGTGGTAATTATCGCAGACCAGAAGAAATTTGTATCGGCTTTGGTGATTCCAGAGTATAAACTGCTGGAAGAATATGCCAAAAGCCATAATATAGCATATCAGGACAGAGCTGATTTGTGCCGGAATGAACAGGTAGTACAGTTCGTTTTAGACAGATTGGAGACCATGCAGCAGGATTTGGCTTATTATGAGCAGGTGAAGCGTATCACCCTCCTGCCTGAGCCTTTAAGTCTGGAGCGTGGTGAGCTTACAAATACCTTGAAGGTAAAACGTCAGGTCCTGAATGAACGTTACAAGGAACAGATAGACAAGATGTACGAGGAGGATTAGTTGCCTCCTGTCATCTGTCAACTATCAATTAATATTAGAATGATAACATCAGAACAGTTAAAAGAGGTAAAAGAGCGTACTGAGCAGTTGAATAAATACTTGGACATCGATGCCAAGCGTATGCAGTACGAGGAGGAGCAGTTACGTACTCAGGCTCCTGAATTTTGGGATGACCAGAAGCGCGCTGAAGCGCAGATGAAATTGGTAAAGGGATTGGAAAAGTGGATTAAGGGATACGAAGAGGTGAAAACCCTTTCAGACGAACTGGAGACTGCTTTTGATTTCTATAAGGAAGAACTGGTGACGGAAGAGGAGGTTGATGACCTCTATGCCCGTGCTATGAATGCCATAGAGAATCTTGAGATGAAGAATATGCTGCGTGGCGAGGGCGATGCTATGGATGCCGTACTGAAGATTAACTCCGGAGCCGGTGGCACTGAGGCGCAGGATTGGGCTCAAATGCTGATGCGTATGTATATGCGTTGGGCCGAGACCAATGGCTATAAGTGCGTAGTCAGCAACCTTCTTGACGGAGATGATGCAGGCATCAAGACTTGTACCCTGGAGATACAAGGCGAGTATGCCTATGGCTATCTGAAGAGTGAGAACGGTGTTCATCGTCTGGTTCGTGTGTCACCTTATAATGCACAAGGTAAGCGTATGACCAGTTTCTCAAGCGTCTTCGTAACTCCTTTGGTAGATGATACCATCGAAGTGAATATCGAACCAGCTCGCATCTCATGGGATACTTTCCGTAGTAGTGGCGCAGGTGGTCAGAATGTTAATAAGGTGGAGTCTGGTGTCCGTCTGCGTTACCAGTATAAAGATCCCTATACAGGCGAGGAGGAGGAAATTCTCATTGAGAATACCGAGACCCGTGACCAGCCAAAGAACAAGGAGAACGCTATGCGTCTGCTTCGCTCTATGCTGTACGATAAGGAGATGAAGCATCGTATGGAGGAACAGGCCAAGGTGGAGGCTGGCAAAAAGAAGATAGAGTGGGGTAGCCAGATACGTAGCTATGTTTTTGATGACCGTCGTGTTAAGGATCATCGTACCAACTATCAGACCAGCGATGTGAATGGCGTGATGGATGGTAAAATAGATGCGTTTATCAAGGCTTATCTTATGGAATTCGGAGGACAAGATTAGTTGACAGTTTTCTATTGATTTACCAATCGTAATAACGAAATAAACTATAAGAACAATGAAAACAAAGAAGTCAGAGAAAATCTCTAAGAAGGTTGCTGCTAATGGCAAAAAGGTTGTTGCATACGTTGCTATTGCCCTGATAGTGATGTTCGTGCTGATCTTTGCAGGAGCAGCTCTTCTGTTTGAATAAGTCATATCGTATATATGCATTTCGAAATTGAACGTAAATTCCTGGTTGTTGGCGAGTTCAAGAACCGGGCTTATAATCATACGCATATCCAACAAGGGTATATAGCGTCAGGAAATGGTAGAACGGTACGCGTGCGCATCCGTGACGATAAGGGTTACCTGACTATAAAAGGTCCTAGCGGCAAGGAGGGGCTCTCTCGTTATGAGTTTGAAAGGGAGATTCCGTTGCAGGATGCACAGGACTTGATGCAGATATGTGAGCCAGGCATTATCGACAAGACTCGTTATCTGGTGAAATCACCCGATGGTATTCATACCTGGGAGGTAGATGAGTTTCATGGTGATAATGATGGTCTGATAATGGCAGAGATAGAGTTAGGGGCAGAGGATGAGGCTTTCCAGAAACCTGACTTCATAGGTCGGGAGGTGACTGGCGACCGACGCTTTTACAACTCCCATATGCGAAAGAATCCTTTCAAGCTTTGGCGCAACGATTTATTCTGATTGACTAGATAAAATTTGCGGGTACACGTAGAAAAAAATATTTCTACACGTACCCGCAAATATTTTTACGTGTACAGGAAGATGTTAGTCATCTTCCCACATTTCCCAGTCATTATTCTCTTTACTCAGAACTTCTGAATCATCAGCTTTTGCACTATCTATGATAGATACAGCAATTATCTGTACGCATTCAGCCTGAAGTAACTCGTTATTGGGCTTTAAATATGTCTTTTTCATTTTTTCAGATTCAATTGTGAATTAATAAAGCACTTTTTTATTGTTGCTGATAAATACACCCTTCTGAGCCTTATTTACTTTCTGACCAGCCAGGTTATATACAACTCCCTCGCCTTTGGAGATAGCTGGGGTGAGGCTGTTAATGCCTGTTGCATCGTTAGCATTGAAGAAGTAAGCCTTGGCTTTTAATATGGGCTCTACGGGAACTTCCAAATAAGCACGGAAAGCACCTATAGTGGGCTGTGTCTCTGCTACCTCATAGAATCCTATCTTGCCATCATGGTTCTGTAATACATAAGAGCCTTGTGTGGCAGCAGTTGCCTTGTAGGTTCCGAAGAGTAGTCCGTTAATCATGTTGTCCTCGCTAGCAGCTACAGCAGCGTTTGTGGCGGAAAGAACCAACTGACCATCACCCTGTACCAGAACAGGACTGTTTGCGCCGATAGTGGCTACAGCTTCAAGGTTAACAACTGCATCAGAAACAGAGGTGGCCTTTGATGCAGTGAACTCAGCGGGAACAGCGGCCTCGAAGGGAAGAACCAAAGTCCTGTATGTATTCACATTGGTTGTGTATGTGGCCTGTGTAGCTGTGAAAGCATAGGGTGCACCAAAGTCAACGCCGTCTGTTAGTACCAAGTTCTCGCATACACCATTATTGATGATGTTTGTACCGTCGATGCCAGATTCGGGAGCTACGGTAACCAGCAGGTTAGAACCGTCAGACATGTTGGCTGTCAGCGCTTCTGCCTCAAAGTCGTAACTGCTGAGGTCCAGAGATGTTGCCTTGCTGTTTTCGGCCTCGGAAATCATATTCTTAATGTCAGTAGGATAGATGGTGCCCAGCATCTTCATGCGGAAGTCAGCAATATCCTTAGCACTGAGACCAAGCTCTTTGTGGCAATAGGTATAGAACTTGTCTGTCAGGGTTTCACCATCCAATGTGTTGATATACTCAAACAAACCATCGATGTTCTTTTTGAGACGCTCAGTATTGAAATATGAGAAAGAGGTAAGTTCATATTCCTTGTACATGTCACTCACACTTACACCCAGCAGTCCCTCAATCAGGAAGGCTAGTGTACCTGTACGGTCAGCGCCAATGTGACAGTGGAAGAAAACGGGTTTATCCTTCTTCAAACAGTCAAAGACAAATTCGAAGTCCTTCTTGTAGAGATCTTTTCTGCTCTGCACACCGCTTTCGTAGTAATCCGCATTGTGAATGCGAATATAGGTGACGTCATTGCCAAGGGGAGATTTGTCAATGTAGAGTGCTTCGTTGTCTGAACGAAGGTCAAGTTCAGCCTTAATACCTACAGCGCGGAGAGCTGTAATACCATCCTCTGTCAGGTTGTATTTGCCATTCCATTCAGCACCACGGTATATGAGACCGTACTTGATGGGCTTTCCGCTGATGGTAGACCAACCACCTAAGTCGCGGATGTTGCCACCGCCGTTTGCTTTAATCTGACGGAGTTGGCCACTTGTTGTGAAGCTTGAGTTGATAATTTCTGTATCATTACCGTCAACAGTAGCTGTTACCTTATAATAATAGGTCTGTCCGGGGATTAGGTTGAAGATTTCGTAGTATGTGTTACTGTTGTCAACTTCCACTGGAGTAGCATTGGCAAAGTCTGCGTTTGTGCTCCATGTAATGTACTGAGCTGTTGCATTCTCGTTGCGTGTCCAGAAGATGGTTGCAGGTTCGGGGGTGTCACGACGTGTAGGAGGTACAATGTTGTATTTTTCAAATTTGCTATCGTCCTCCTTTGTATAAGTAACCTCTGCCATATACTCTCTCACGCGGATGTTCTCGATATTGAAGTCTTGCTCGAACTTACCGCTCTGTGCAGGATGGAAGCGCCAGTAGATGCGGTCGTCCTCTTTGAGCAGAACCCAACCACCAGAAACAGAATAAGGCAAACTTGCATTTGTACCGTCATAGAGACTTTGGAGTGTGAATTGACCTCCTTTGATCCAAGTGATGACTTGAGCAAATTCTGGATTCTCGGTCAGTGTGATGTACTCATTTACGGTGTTGCCGTTGACAGGAGTTCCTGCATACATGCTATTCTTCATATTCTGCATATACCAGTTGCTACCTTTACGTGTGAGTTTGAAGTAGAATTTGGTCTTTTCTGCATTAAAGTCGGCAATACCTAATCCACCCTCTGCGGCGTATGCAGCCTCAGCATACAGCATCTGTCCCTTGTTGATGTTCTCAATGTAGTAATAACCTTCGTTTAACGGATTGATAGAAAGGTCGTTCTTTGCAACAATTAAGTCAAGATAAGCTTTGCTGCGCTCTGCCATGGTAGCATTCTCATCGAGTGACTTTGCGTAGCCAAGAGCATCTTTGAACGCGTTTACGCTGGCAGCAGTATAGTAGCCAGGGTCAGTGCCGATTTCCTCATCTGTAGGCAATATTGCGCTGTAAGTGGCAATGTATTCCTGCAACTGCTCGTTGGTGATTTCCAACTCCAGGTCAGCTACAATATTATGATTACCCCAATAGTAATTGTTTTTATAATCCAAGTAAAGGTTGGGATAAACATGAATGGTAGACTCATGACTGTCATCGAATGTCTGGTTATCTGCAAGCTTAGGCATTGCGTCACATATCATATAAACATCGTAACCGCCTTCTGCGCGCCAGAATACCCATGAGCCCCATTTCTCTTGAGCGATGTTCTTACCCACTGTGATAGTCTTCAGTTTTGAGTTTTCGCTGATACATGATTCTCCTAATTTTGTTACAGAGTTAGGTAGAGTAATCTCTGTGATCTTTGTCTTATAGATGGCTTCTTTGCCAATAGATACCAGTCCTTCGGGAAGAGTAATAGAGGTGATGCCAGAACTACGGAAGGCGTAGTCGCCTATACCCGTTACGTTGTAGGTCACGTCTTCGTAGGTAACTTGAGCGGGGATGGTGATGTCGCCTGTGTAGGTGTTTGGATTACTTGAGCCAGGCTTGCCATTGGTAGGATAGATGACGTTCACCTTGTCCTCTGCAGTCATTTTGTACTTGATACCGTCAACGGTGAAGTCTTTCAATTCTATTCCGCTACCCATGTCGGACAAAATAGTGTACTTGCCTCCCCAGTACTGGTCGTTCTTGAAGTCTTCATAAACGTCAGGATAGACATGTATTCTTGATTGGTAACCATGGTCAAAGGTGTACTTGTCTGGTACTGATGGTTTAGCGTGACAATCCATGTAAATGTCATATTCGGGAGACTCACGGTAAAGGATCCATGCGCCCCATGCATTGGTAGCACACTTCTCGCCGAATGTAACCTTTGTTAGGATTTCATTATAAGCCAAGGAGTAAAGCCCAAAGTTTACAACAGTGCTTGGGATGGTCAGTTCTGTAATCTGGGTGTTGTAGATGGCCTCCTCACCGATGGAAGTCAAGCCCTCGGGCAGGGAAATCGATGTGATGCTTGCCTTGCGGAATGCGAAGTCACCGATTCCTGTCACTTTGTAGGTGTTGCCATCGTTTGTAATCTGTGCGGGAATAACCACGGCACCTGTGTAAGTGTTGGGGTTGCTTGACCCTGGCTTACCATCTGTAGGATACGTAACGGTAGCATTACTGCCATCAAGGATGTACTTGATGCCGTCGATCGTTGCTGTTGACTGTGCCGATATGGTAATCGCCATCAGCAGCAAATAAATTAATGTGATTGTTTTTCTCATAATTGTTTTTAATAGATTTTAGTTATACACAAAGGTTTCTTGTTTTTTTCTTTTTATTCTGCTTTTGCCTTGCCAAGTTGGCTGACATGTTTGCTGTTGAGTGCCTCGTCCCAGAAACGTACTTCGGAGACTTCTATTATATGCTCCTCTCCATCTTCGTCCATAAAGAAGATAGCACCGGTACTCATTTGCCATTTTGTGGCATTGGCTGATGTGGCCTGTCCTATCTGCTGTCCGTCCAGATATAATGTGGGTTTGTTGTTCCTGACAGCAAAGACTACTCGGTACCATTCGCCGGAGGTAAGGTTGCCGTTGTAGTTCAGACCGTTTGAGGCCAGTCCTAATTGTCCGTTCTTTATATAGAGACTTCCGTCCTGTTTGTTGGTAATGTCACTTTGGTAGAGTGCTGTATAGCCGTTCAAGTTTGTAGAACGGATATCAAACATGAACGTATAGTCGCTCAGTGTTTTCTCCTTTAGGTTGGATGTCATCATCAGTCCTGAGCCCACGGGAATAGAGATGGCTCCGTTGCCATCCTGCTGACCTGCTACCGCCGTAATGTTTGCGGAACTCAGATTGTTTTCGATACTCATACCGCCGTTTTTCATGATGGCACCTTTTAGGGTTGCTGAGCCTGTGCCATTCAGCAGATTGCTGGCATCGTCGAATGTCCATGCACCAATGGGCTCAGGCACTGGGCGGTTTTCATTCAAAGTGCTGAAGGTTGCAGTGAGCGGTGTGGACTGATTGTTCCATGAGTCGTAGGCAATCACCTCTACCTGATATTCTGTATTTGACTCCAATCCGTCTGTTGTGTAGGAGAGTTCCTCTGGCATGTCCGTAGTCAGGTAGAACTGCGAGAATACGAAGGTGCTCTTCACTTCCTTATTATCCTTTAGAACTCGTACTTTGTAACGGAATACGCACTCGTTATCAGTAGCCTGTGGGAAAATCACTCTAACACCGGATTCTGTGGGCTTTATGCTTAGTGCTGCTCCATCCTCAAATTCAGGGGCTGGCAGACCATCGCGCAAGGTCAGACTGTAGGGATTCTCGTCGTCTTTGTCGCGGATATCGGCATATTCAAACATACTGCCGTCAAAGGGAGCTTTCAGCACCCAGCGGTGTTCGGGGTCTATTTCCACATTCCGGTAGGTATCATAACGGCGGATTTCAATGTTGCCGTTGGTCTGTTCTGTAATAATCATTCCCTCTGTTACGTAGGCATTGCCAGTGGGGTGGATACCTTCTTCTACGGCACCCGGATGAATCTCGGAATATGTGGTGCTGGCTGTGTTGATTACTGTATAGAAGTTCTGGCGTTTGCTGTCGGGGTTCGTTCCCTGATGTATGCTGCGGGGATCGCCCAGAGGATAGTGGCTGTGTCCGGCAAAGACAATGGCCTGTGGATAATCCTTCAGTATTGGGTTCAGAACTTTCATACACCAACCCTCACCGTTCTCATATTCAGACCATGCACTATAGCATGTCCATCGTGGAGCTACGTGGGTAAAGATAAAGATGGGCTTCTCGGGTGCATCCTTTACTGCTTGTGCCAGCATTTTCTTTAACTCGTTTTGTGTAGATGTGGGATAGGCTGTGGTACCATTGTCGGCATTGTTAAGATCGTTGTTGGCTGTGCCGAAATCACTCAGTGTGATAAATGGGTAGCCTTTAATCAGCCTGTACTGATGGAATGGGTATTCTTTTCCCTCGTTGAAGGCTGCCAGTCCGTTTGTATAGTTGTTTTTGCCATTGCTGTCATAGTTGTCGTGGTTACCCATCATAAACAGAAAGTTCTCTACAGGGTTCTGTATATTTTCCTCGCTGCCAAAGAACTTGATGAACTCCTCGTACTGTCCAGTCTTACCTCCATCTGTCAGGTCTCCGCAGACGGCTAATGCATCCAGGTTGCCGTAACCTGTCAGGTTCTTCAGAGCCTGAGGTATTTTTACCTTATACCCTGCACCGGAGGTGTTACCCACATGTACGTCAGATATCACGGCAAAGGTCAGAGGCGTCTCCTGACGAACGGTCAGAAGTAATGGACGGAAATCCTTGCTGGTTATTGTCAGGGTGGCGTTGCGTACCTCTCCTGTTGTGTTAGGCGTTACAGCAACGGTCAGCTGGTCGTCTTTGAAAGAAGCCCTACACCACATGGCACTACTTTTGACACTGACATACTGGTTAGTCTCGATGTCAATCTTCTTTGAAGTCATTGTAAAGGGCAGGGTAATAACACCGTTCTTAATTTCGTCTGCCTTGAAGGTGGCAGCGCCTGGTGTAGCCAACGAGCTGACTACATATGTTTGTGCTTGCAAATGAGTTGGGAAATAAGGGGCAAGCATCAGCCCAATAAGTAGAAGTATGTGTTTTTTCATTGTCTTTGTTCTTTTACTGGATCAGGATTTTTTCTGTTTTATCAGCTATCTTTACCATGTAGACGCCAGGGGCCAGACGCGTTGTACGTGGCATCTCTTCGCCCTGTGCATTAAACAACTGCCATTTTGTGGCGCCGCTAACGCTAATTCGTCTATTTGATACACGAATGCTTGTTTTGCAGGCTTTATTTGTTCCTATACCAGTCCAGCCGGAAACCTCTGTGACGATGAATTTCCATCCTATGGCAGATGTGCTTTCATTCTGGGTGGGGTATGTGATAGGGTCTTCCTCTATATCAGCTGCAGCCAAGCAGCGGTTTATGCCATCGTCCTCAACGCTTTCCAGCATAAAGGCATTGTTTCCAAGGGCTGTCATTTTGAAACCTTCTGTGATTCCTGCCGGCATAATCTGTGTAACATTGCAGTTGCCCATATCTATTGAGCAACCATCAAGTTCCTGCTCTGTAGCACGGTTAATTATAATCACCTTGCCGTCATCACCTGCTTTCAGTTTCCACTGGCTCTTGTAGTCCTTCTCCTCGGTCTGCAGAAGTTGTACGGGAAAGAGTTCGTCTTCTTCACTGAAGTCTGTAACAGCGTAGCTCTCCATTCCGGGCAAAGCACTACAGATGCGGTACCAATAAGTTGTCTCACTTTCGTCGAGGGGATCCCATAGGTGAATCTCCGACTCGTACTTTTGGGCTCCTGCCGTCATTGCCGATAGCATACAAAGCCCCCATAGAGTTTTCTTGAGTGTGTTGTAGTTCATAGATCTAAGATAGTATATTGCAATTGTTTTATACAAAAACGCTGCAAAGATAGGATTTTCTTTTATATGTGCAAAGATGTACCTTATATATTTTATGATGATGAAAGAAAATCTTTCCTTTTACTCGTTATTACGTCCCTTGCTTCTAGTTATAATCTGCCCCAGTATGTATGCAAATGTGGCACCTGTGGCATTGGCTAATAGATCCAGCCATTCACCGCTACGGCATGTGGTCAGGTATTCCTGTGCCAGTTCCAATAGTCCGCTCATGGAAATGGGGCATAGATAGCCGTAAAGGGTTATCCTTAGTGTGTTTACTGTCTTGTGTGAACGTATGTATTCGTACCATATAATCGTGCAAAAACCTCCGTACATCACCGTGTGTGTCCATTTATCTATGAACGGTACGTCTTCAGCCTGCGGAATCTCTGGGATAGGGAATAGTGAAAGGCATATTATAACGCAAGCGGTGAATAGTGCTATGGGGTATTTGCGAATGAAGTTTCTTTCCATTTTGTAAGTAAACCAAATGATTATGTTGCAAAATTACAAAAAACTTTGTATTTTTGCGCAGTTTTTGTCGCTGGTTTTCAGTGTTTTAGTATAAAAGATGGAGAAAAGAGGCAGTTTTGGTGGCAAACTTGGAGTAATATTAGCCTCGGCAGGAAGTGCTGTAGGCTTGGGCAATATCTGGCGTTTTCCTACTGAGGTAGGTAATAATGGTGGTGCTGCATTCATACTTGTTTACCTGTGCTTTGTGTTCCTGCTTGCAATGCCCGTTATGCTGGCGGAGTTTGTTATTGGCAGGGGCAGTAAGGCAAACACCGTGGGTGCTTACCGTACGTTGGCCCCAGGCAAGCCTTGGATTGTTGCAGGCTTCATGGGTGTGCTTGGCGGCATTCTGGTATTGTCGTTCTACAGCGTGGTGGCAGGGTGGACATTGCACTACACCGTTGAATCTTTTGCCAATCAGTTGACAGCCGGTCAGGACTTTGCCGCTGTATTTAACAAGTTCGTTACAAATCCTTGGAAGCCCATAGCCTTTCAGTTGGTGTTCCTGCTGATGACTCACTTTGTTGTGTCGCGTGGTGTAGAGGGCGGAATTGAGCGATACAGCAAGGTAATGATGCCGGTACTATTCTTAATCATAGTGGTTCTGATGTGTTTTTCGCTTTCAATGCCTGGAGCTGGCGAAGGCTTACGGTTCCTGTTGCAGCCCGACTTCTCGAAAGTGACCACTGGGGTAGTGTTAAGTGCCATGGGGCAGGCATTTTTCTCGCTTAGCGTGGGATTGGGATGTTTGGCAACCTATGCTTCCTATTTCAAGAAAGAGACTCCACTCGTGTCCTCGGCTTTCAGTGTATGTCTCCTCGACTCGCTGATAGCCATCCTAAGTGGCTTCATCATATTCCCTGCAGTATTCTCTGTTCCGGGTGTGTCCCCCGATGCCGGTCCTGGTCTGGTGTACATTACCCTGCCGCATGTGTTCAACGAAGCCTTTGCGGGGGTGCCGATATTGGGTTATATATTCTCTGGTATGTTTTATGTGTTGCTTTTGTTAGCAGCACTTACCAGTACTATCTCTATGCACGAGATTGCCACTGCGTTCATCCACGAGAACTACAAGTTGTCACGCAACAATGCCGCAGTAGTGGTAACGCTGGTGTGCATAGTCCTGGGCGCCGCCTGCTCATTGTCCTTCGGTCCGTGGAGCGACGTCAAGATATGGAATCGTGGGTTCTTTGACCTCTTTGACTTCCTCACCGCCAAATTCCTGATGCCGTTGGGAGGTATTCTGATAACGATGTTCGTTGAGTGGTATCTCGACCGTCGTTTTGTGGTTGAACAGTTGACAAATGGCGGCACATTGAAAGTGCGTTGCCTAAGCGTCCTGTTATTCCTTATCCGTTGGGTAGCCCCCATAGGAGTGGGCATAGTGTTCCTTAATGAAATAGCAAACTGATGACTGAACGCAATAACTTTAGAAGTAAACTAGGTGTTGTTTTGGCAGCAGCCGGCAGTGCCGTAGGTTTGGGAAATGTCTGGCGCTTTCCCACTGAGGTGGGTAATAATGGCGGTGCCGCTTTTATCCTTATCTATCTTCTGTGTGTCTTGGCTGTAGGCGTTCCTGTTATGATGAGCGAATTTTTAATTGGTCGTCATACGCATGCCAATACAATCACCGCTTTCTCTAAACTGGCACCTGGCAAATGGTGGCGAATTGAAGGTGTGGCAGGTGTTTTTGTGGCATTCCTGATATTGTCTTACTATACCATCATCAGTGGATGGACCTTGTATTATCTTGTGCAGTCCCTGAAGGGGGCTTTGCTGACGGATCAGGACTATTCGGCTTATTTCAATTCTTTTGTCTCTGAGCCTTTTACTCCCCTTTTGTATGCTATTGTCTTTATGGCAATGACACATTTAGTGATTGCTCGTGGTGTGCAGTCGGGCATTGAGCGTTTTTCTAAGATTATGATGCCCATGTTGCTGCTTATTATAGGTATCTTGGTAGTCTGCTCCTTTGGTATGCCAGGTGCAGGAACGGGTCTACGATTCCTTTTAAAGCCCGATTTCAGTAAGGTTACTGCCAACGTGGTGCTGAGTGCTATGGGACAGGCCTTCTTCTCGTTGAGTTTGGCTATGGGATGCCTGTGTACCTATGCTTCTTATTTCACTTCTGATACTAAGTTGGTGAAGACGGCCGTTAGCGTCTGTTCTATAGATACTTTTGTGGCTGTGCTGAGCGGCTTTATCATCTTTCCTGCTGTTTTTAGTGTGCCTAATGTTAGTCCGGATGAAGGACCTGGCCTTGTCTTCGTGACTTTGCCCAACGTCTTTAATATTGCCTTTCACAATATTCCTGTGTTGGGCTATATCTTTTCGGGACTGTTCTATATGTTGCTATTGTTGGCTGCGCTGACAAGTGCCATGTCTTTGCACGAATCTGTAACGGCCTACGTTATAGAGTCTATGGGTATACCTCGCAAGAAGGCTTCTGCTATGGTGTCAGTCAGCTGTATGGCATTGGGCGTTTTGTGTAGTTTGTCATTTGGCGTGCTGAGCGACTTTACCATCTGTGGCCTGACCATCTTCGGCCTTTTTGATTTTTGTGCTTCAAAGATTATCATGCCTGCGGGTGGCCTTATCATTTGTCTCTTTGTAGGGTGGTATCTGGATAGGAAACTGGTGCATAGCGAATTGACAAATGAAGGTACGGTACCCTTTCGTCTGTTCCGCTTCTACATCTTCCTTGTCAGGTATGTGGTGCCTATAGCCATAGGACTTATCTTCATTAATGAACTGTTAGGATGAGGCGCCTTCCTTTTCTCTCCAATTCGGCTCGTAGAGGCCTTTTGGTATTGGAGTGGCTGATAATCCTTGTTGTGATAGGCGTATGTGTTTTCTCTTGGCATAAACCCAAGGAGGAGAATGTGCAGAAAACAGGACAGGTTTTTTATAAAAAGGAGAAACAGGATGCTACTATTGCCTATGCTGTTCCGGAGGAAAGGGTAGAGACTTTTTCCTTTGACCCTAATACGGCGGACAGTACAACCTTGTTGCGTCTTGGTCTGGCTCCATGGCAGGTTAGGGCTATTTACAAATATAGAGCCAAGCACGGTCGTTATCATACGCCTGAAGACTTTAAACGTCTACCTGGTATGACGTATGAGCTATGGGAAAGATTAGGACCGCAGGTTAGGATAGCACGCCAGTTTCAGTATATTGACGAGGCTGAGAAACATTCTTCCTATGCGAATGGGGCATCTTCTTTGTCAGAAAAATCTGAACGCGCGTCTGTCCCACAGAATAAGGATTCTGTATCTGAACGTCCCCGCAAATTTGAGTCTATAATTCAAGTGGATATTAATACGGCTGATACTACTGAGCTTATGCGTATTCCCGGAATCGGATCATACCGTTCTAATAAGATTGTTGAATACCGCAGAAAGTTGGGCGGGTTTATCCATGCCGATCAGGTGATGGAGGCTTGTGAGATGCCCGATGATATCTTGCAATGGGTAAGGGTAAAAACTGATGTTTCTGTAAGGAAGGTGAATGTGAACAAGTTGTCCCTGCAACGACTGATGAATCATCCTTATATTTCTTTCTATCAGGCTCGTGCCATAGTAGAATTCCGCAAGGCGCAAGGTGATTTGAAAGGCATTGAGGACTTGAAGGGACTAGAAGGATTTACACCCCTAAAAATAGAAAAACTCCAGCCTTATCTGGAGTTTTAATCTATTTCGTGTGGTGCCACCAGGAATCGAACCGGGGACACAAGGATTTTCAGTCCTTTGCTCTACCAACTGAGCTATGGCACCATGCTCTTCTTTGAAAGCGAGTGCAAAGGTAGCGCTTTTTTATTTAACTTCCAAGAAATCTTAAAAAAAAGACTTTAGGCTTTAGTCCATTCGCTAACCGCTAACCTTTAACCGCTAATCGCTCTCTATTGAAGGGGATTCCAGCCTTGTGCTTTCAGCTCAAACTCGCTGCCGTCGCGGCAGATGAGCACTTTACCCAGATTCTCTTTGGTGACGTATCCTATAACCCTGACATCCTCAATCTGGTTTATGGCATCGTTATCTGACAGAGGGACAGTGAAGAGCAGTTCATAGTCTTCTCCGCCGTTTAGCGCGCAGGTCGTAACGTTCATATTCATTTCTTCGGCCATAGCTGCAGTCTGGTAGTCTAGGGGGATGCGGTCTTCGTATATGCGGCAACCCACATTGCTTTGTGAACAGATGTGCATGAGCTCACTGCTTAGACCGTCACTGATGTCCATCATGCTGGTTGGGTGTATGTTGGCCTTTGCCAACGCTTCTATGATATCCCTGCGGGCTTCTGGCTTCAACTGCCTCTCCAATAGGTACTCACGACCTGTAAAGTCGGGTTGTACGGATTTTAGGCGTTCCACCTCGGCCTTGTTGCCACTCTCCTGTGCTTCCTTCATCTGTTGGTTGTACACAGCTTTCTCACGTTCCAGCAATTGCAGACCCATATAAGAGGCACCCAAGTTCCCGCTAACGCAGATAAGGTCAGTTTCCTTAGCACCATTTCTATAGACAATGTCAGAGGGCAGGGCTTCTCCTATTGCTGTTATACTGATGGCCAATCCGGTGAGGCTGCTGGTGGTATCTCCGCCAACTATGTCGACGTGATGCTTCTCACATGCCAGCTTCATGCCAGCATAGAGTTCCTCTATGTCTTCTACAGTGAACTTTTTGCTTACTGCCAGGCTGACTGTTATCTGTCGGGGTGTGCCATTCATGGCATAGATGTCGCTCAGGTTCACCATCACCGCCTTGTAGCCCAGATGCTTCAGAGGTGCGTATGTCAGATCAAAGTGGACACCTTCCATCAGCAGGTCGGTGGTCACTAGGGTCTGTGTTTCTTCTGTGGGCTTCAGTACTGCACAATCATCTCCTACACCCTTCAAGGTGCTAGGGTTCTCGTTATTCAGATTTTCAGTGAGTCGACGTATCAAGCCAAACTCACCCAGTTCAGATATTTCCAATTTTGAATTATGAATTATGAATTATGAATTTCGCTCATGAGCGTCTAATCATCTCTTCCATAAGGGCTGCCATTTTGGGTTGAGCCTCATTGGCTGCCTTCTGTACATCCTCGTGGGTGACCTTCACAATCTTGCCGTTTACGCCTAAGTCTGTAATGATGCTGACGCCAAAGCAGCGTATTCCGCAGTGGTGGGCAACAATAACCTCTGGGACGGTGCTCATACCTACGGCATCAGCACCCCAGTGGGCAAACATACGGTATTCAGCAGGCGTTTCGTAGGTGGGACCTTGTGTTGCCAAGTATACGCCATGCTTAACCTTTATCTTCTTCTCGGCTGCAATCTTATCTGCCAACTCTACTAATTCGGTGTCGTAAACCTCGCCCATATCGGGGAAGCGTGGACCTGTGGGGACATTGGGACCATGCAGAGGGTTCTCAGGCATATAATTGATGTGGTCTGTGATAATCATCAGATCGCCTATGCGGAAGCTGGGGTTTGTTCCACCTGCAGCGTTGCTGACAAACAGAGTCTTGATACCCAGTTCATACATTACCCTGATGGGGAAGGTCACCTCCTTCATATTGTATCCTTCATAGAAGTGGAATCGGCCGTCCATAGCCATGATATCTTTACCGCCCAGCTGACCGAAGATAAGCTGACCGCTATGTCCCTCGACTGTTGAGACGGGGAAATTAGGTATTGAACTATAGGGTATGCACAGAGTTTTTTCTATCTTTTCAGACAGGCGTCCTAAGCCTGTTCCCAATATGATGGCAGTCTCTGGCTTGTTGGGCATTTTTTCCTTTATCCAAGCCGCTGTTTCAAGAATTTTTGTGTACATAGTTTATTATCTGTTCATTAAGGGTGGTTTCTTTTTCTTTCAGAATCTCAATTTCAATAGGGAACACGAACATATTGTCACGGACTACCTCATTAAACCCTTGCATGTTCTTGAGTCTGGGGGCGTCCTTTTCTGTTGTGACAACAATCATAGGTTTCGGCATCTTCTGTGCCGTTTTATTTATCTCTTCTACGTTTTGTGATGTGAAATAGTGATGATCAGGGTAGGATAGTGGAGTAACGTATTGCGCAAACTTCCTCATGTCTTGTTCCATCTGCTGCGGGTTGCCGATGCCGGTCACCAGTAATACATGCATATTGTCCTTCCTGATTTGTTCCAGCGGCATTTCTCCCTCACCGAACAGTTTCTTCAGTTTCCCGTACCGGAAGGTGCTGAAGAACAGACTCTGGTAAGGTTTCAGGTGCAAGGCCTGCTGTACCACGCGATAGCCTATGGGTGTCAGGTTTCGGGGGCATTTGGTTACTATCACCATATTGGCCCTTATCTTGTTGGATACACGCTCTCTGAGTCGTCCGGCTGGCAAGAGTCGGTCCTCTGTTATCATACGGTGATAGTCTATCAGCAGAATGTTTATTCCTGGGGTGACATAGCGGTGCTGGTAGGCATCATCCAAAAGGATTACCTGAACATCGCGTGTCTTCTCGTCAGACATCAACCTTTCTATACCATGTCTGCGATTAGAGTCAACGGCTACATACACCTGTGGGAATTTTTCCTTTATCTGCCAGGGCTCGTCCCCAATCTTCTCCATAGGCGTATCTGGCTGTGCTAACACATACCCGCTGCTGCGCCTCTTGTATCCGCGACTTAGTACGGCTACTTTGTAGTCCTTAGACAGAAGGCGGATGAGGTACTCTATATGAGGCGTTTTGCCCGTTCCGCCCGCAGTGATATTACCTACGCTGATGACGGGGATATCATAGGTCTTAGATGAAAGGATGCCTGTGTTAAAGAGCATGTTACGGAAGTCCGAGCCCACTCCGTAGAGCCAGCTCAGCGGCAGTAACCACTCATTTATCTTAATCAGGTTTCCTTCCATATTCTTCCTAATCTCTAATCCCTAATTTCTAATCCCTAATCTCTAATCCTTCAACTCCTATTTGATGTTCGGGTCAAACGGTATGCGTGCCTGTATTGGGTTCTGGTTTCTGATGTTTAGTATCAGGCTGAAGCTGCCATAGTAGTCGCCCAGCAATGCGCGCATATGGCTCTCCATGTAGTCGTTGCTATTCTTGTTCAGAAGACCTACGTACCAAGGCTCGGCATCGGGGTATCTGGCAGTGGTGTACTTCTCTACCTTTGCTAATTTGGCAGCGGCTTTTATAGCATCTTCCATGTTACCCAATTTGTCAACCAAACCCAACTTCAGGGCCTGCTCGCCTGTCCATACACGACCCTCGGCAATAACCTTTACACTATCCTGGACCATTCCTCTTCCACCTGCAACTCTGCCGGTGAAGAGTTCGTATCCCTTGTTGACATAAGCCTGCATCAGGCCGCATTCTGTTTCGTTGAAGGGACGTCCTGTGCTACCGAAGTCGCTCAGTGCGTTGGTCTTTACTACGTCAAATGTAAGACCCAGTTTCTTTGTCAGCAGTTCGCTGGCATCAGGTATCATACCAAAGATACCGATGCTACCCGTCAGTGTTGTAGGCTCAGCATAAATCTTGTTGGCGCCACAGCTGATATAGTATCCGCCGCTGGCTGCCATGCCGCCCATGCTGATTACTACGGGTTTCTTGGCCTTCAGCAGTTCTACCTCATGCCAAATCTGTTCGCTGGCATAGGCTGAGCCGCCAGGGCTGTTTACACGGATGACAACGGCTTTCACGTCATCGTCCTTGGCCAGTTTCTGTAGGTCCAGAGTCATCTGCTTGGCTGTGATACAATGCTCCTGATTGAAGCTGTTAGTGCGGTCGTCCATAATTTCGCCGTATGCATAGTAGATGGCAATCTCATCATCAACCTTCTCGTTCAGATTCTCTGCTTTGGAAACATCGCTCAGGGTTGTGAAGGTCAATTTGTCATCGTCTTCCAGCTTCAGACGCTTCTTCATTTCATCCCTTACCTCGCTTTTGTAGCAGAGCTTGTCCACCAGCCCGCCTTTTACGCTGACCTCGGGGTCGGCTAATAGAGTCAGGCTGTCAGCCAGGCTGTTCAGTGCCTCCACCTTCAGTTTTCTGCTCTTTGCAACATCTTTCAGCATATTCTCCCAGATGTTACCCAGGAAACTGGTAACCTGTTCACGATTGGCGTCACTCATCTGGTCGCAGATAAAGGGTTCAACAGCGCTTTTGTATGTTCCAACCTTGAAGACCTGCATTTTCACACCAACCTTTTCCAAAAGGCCCTTGTAGAAGATGGGCTGGCTGGCCATACCACTCCAGTCAAGCATACCTATGGGGTTCAGGTACACTTTGTCGGCTGTTGAGCACAGATAGTATGAACCTTTGTTGTACTGGTCGGCATAGGAGACAATCCACTTGCCGCTCTTTTTGAATTCTACTAGTCCCTGACGCAGTTCCTGCAGTTCGGAGGGCGTGGCAGCCAGGAACCCGCCTTCCAGATAGATACCCTTTACGTTCTTGTTCTTGGCAGCCTTCTTCAGCGCATCCAGAGCCTCGTCAAGGGCTATCTGCTGTATCTCTCCTTTAGAGAGGAATGCCAAGGGGTTGTTGTCCTCGGCTCTTTCTGTTATGGAGCCTTGCAGTTTTATGCGTAAGATAGAGTTCTCTTTAACAGGCTCGCTCATATTCTCGCTAGCAATCATACCAGCCATAGAAACAATGCAGATAATAGTCATGACGATGCTTGTCAGCACCAATCCTACTACAGTTGCCAATACATACTTCAAGAAATCTTTCATGTTTTTTCCTATGTAAGTTTAACGTATATTTCCAACAAAAGTAAACTTTCTTTGCGGTTGTACCAAATTTTTCACCTTTTTTTTGTCTTAACCTGCTGAATTGTGACGTCACCTTATGTCCATATTAGAAATTTAATCAATGTTTTCCTGTCATGGAGGCTGTTCTGGGCTGTTTGTGAACTTTTGCGAACCGTAATTCTCAAAAGCAAACAATTGCGAACAAAAAAACTTGGAGGGTATTTTATTTACGTGTAATTTTGCGGCATGAATCAACTGATGATGATATTTACACAACGCGAGCTTTTTCTGCTCATCATAGGCAGTATTACCTATATTGCACTCTTTGTTGTTACGGTTCAAAACAGTCGTCGGAAGATACTGTTGTTGCGCCAGCGATTGGAGAAAATACGCGTCATGCAAGAGGAACAGAAAGCCATGAGCCAACAGCGTATAGAGCAGAACAGACAGAAAATAGCCGAGCTGGAGAACCTTCTGCAGAAGATGGGCGACGAGAATTCTATGCTCCGCCTTGAACTGGAAGAGAAGAAAGCCCGTCTGGGATATGCCAATACCATGGCGATTATCGAGAACGAGAAACGTCGGCAGGCAGAGACTGCCATCTTCAGTTCTGATATCTACCTGAAGATCAAGCGCCTGATGACCGAGGGGAAGAGTCTTGGCGAGATTGACTGGCAGCAGTTGATGGAGACTGTGGACGGTGTCTATACAGGGTTCACAGAGAAACTGTTCAGTCTCTATAAGTTGAGCGAGCAGGATTATCACGTTTGCCTCTTAATAAAGGTACACGTATCGCCCAAGGACATTGCCATCCTGACTGCCCACTCTAAGGAGAGCGTTGCCACCACTCGCAGTCGTCTCTACCAGAAGATTTTCGGCCGTAAAGGGTCAACACATGAATGGGACGAGTTTGTATTGTCACTTTAAAAGAGTTGAGTTTAGCGGTTAGCGTTTGAATTTTGAATGTTTAATTTTGAATTAAAATAATAGAGCTATGTTAGAGTATTTCGCAGCCAATATGTGGCAATTATGGGCCGTTGTGGCCGTCTTGGGACTGATAATGGAGCTCTCCTCTGGTGACTTCTTTATCATCTGTTTCGCCATCGGAGCCGTAGGTGCTGCCGTAGTGTCTCCGTTTGCGAGCATTTACGTACAGTTGCTGGTCTTTGCCTTGGTGACGCTTTTCAGTATCTTCATGGTCAGACCCGTTGCCTTGCGGTATCTTTACAGGGGAGATGGCAACAGACCCAGTAATGCTGATGCCCTGATAGGGCAGACAGGCGTTGTTAGTGAGACCATCCAGGCCGGTGGCTTTGGTCGTGTGGATATCGGCGGAGACAACTGGAAGGCTGTCTGCGCAGGTCAGGAAGATATCCCTCAAGGTTCCCGTGTACGTGTGATAGGTCGTGAGAGTATTATTATAACAGTAGAGAAAACCAATTAATTCAATAAAACACAACATTATGAGTAGTACTACAATTATTCTGGTAGCCATTGTATTGCTGGTTATCCTTTTTGCAAAGAAAGCTTTGGTAATCATCCCTCAGTCAGAAACCAAGATTATAGAACGTCTGGGACGATATCGTGCAACACTGAAGCCTGGTATCAATATCATTATTCCTTTTATCGATAATGCCAAGAATATCGTGGCATTAAGGAATGGACGCTATGTCTATACCAATAATATAGACCTGCGTGAACAGGTATATGACTTCCCCAAGCAGAACGTTATTACCAAGGATAACATTCAGATGGAGATTAACGCCCTGCTGTATTTCCAGATTATGGACCCTTTCAAAGCCGCATACGAGATTAATAACCTGCCCAATGCCATCGAGAAGCTGACACAGACCACTCTGCGTAACATCATCGGTGAATTGGAACTGGATGAAACACTGACCAGCCGTGATACTATCAACACCAAGTTGCGTGTGGTCCTGGACGATGCCACGGACAAATGGGGCGTTAAGGTGAACCGCGTAGAGTTGCAGGATATCACTCCCCCAGCTACTGTACTTAACGCTATGGAGAAGCAGATGCAGGCCGAGCGTAACAAACGTGCACAGATTCTTACCTCTGAGGGTGAGAAGGCTGCAGACATTCTGGCATCCGAGGGTGAGAAGACTGCTATGATCAACCGTGCCGAGGCCAACAAGCAGCAGGCTATTCTGGTGGCTGAGGGTGAGGCTCAGGCACGCATCCGTAAGGCTGAAGCTGAGGCAAAGGCTATTGAACTTATCTCCGAGGCTGTAGGCAAGAGCACAAACCCTGCCAACTACCTGCTTGCACAGAAGTACATACAGATGATGCAGGAACTGGCACAGGGCGACAAGGCCAAGACCGTTTACCTGCCTTACGAAGCTACCAACCTGATGGGCAGCATCGGCGGCATCAAGGAATTGTTCAAGACTGAATAATCTCTGAAACTTACAAACACAAAAAACATCCCCACTGTGGAAAAACCGCGGTGGGGATGTTTTTTTATTCTTTCTCTCGGGGGAAGGCTGAGATGCGTAATCGTGCAGCGCCCATTGGAATCAGCGTGATGGGAGTGGTCTCCGTGGCCCGGGGTGCGAACTTGGTGGGCAGCATGTCTGTCATGCCCGTTGCATCAAATTTCCAGGAGGGAATCTGACGGCCAACGGCAGTGAACTCCAGTGGTGTTCCATCCAGTGTGAACGGACATTCATTTTCTGGATAGCTCTTACGGATAACGTTGAAACTGATGGGCAGATTTTGCTCATCTACCACTAGTCCGTAGTTCCAGTCGCTCTTGGCACGTAGCACATAGCAGGGCCAGAGTGAGGCGTCCACACCCTCTTGCCAGTGTGAGTCATCCTGTACAAACTCATGGTCACGGCTGTCATGAGCCTCGTATTCCTCGTCAATCTTCAGCGAAAGGGTCAGGGGACCGTAGTTGACGCTGACGCTTGACTTGTTCTGCTGCCATACGGTGGATTTTACCTTCATGGGCAGGCTAAGGGCTACTACATCGCCCTCTTTCCATTGCTGGCTCAGGCAGATGTATTTGCCGGCGGCATTGCCTGTGAACTGTGTGGTCCCGTTAACTGTCACCATAACATCATCCGTCCATGCTGGTATGCGCAGGTAGAGGGGGAAGGTGACCTCCTTTTCGGGATGAAGGGTAAAGGTTATGGTCTCTTCAAAGGGATAGTGTGTAGCTTCTTCAATTCTCAGATTTACGCCATCAGCTACCTTTGCCTTTGTCTCGTTGGCGGCATAGAGCATGGCAGCCACGCCATTGTCGGCAGTTGCCATCATCAGATGTTCTGTAAAGTACGGCCATCCCATGCCGTGGTTATGTTGGCAACAACGACTGCTGAAGGGACTCATTGACAACATGCCACGCAGGCTGTTGTCTATGCTGGGTGCATGGTTCTTCTCGTCGCTGATGGCCATGTTTGCTGATGTGATGTAACGCAGCGAGCGCATATCGGGCATCAGGGCGGCAGGCAGCGAGTTGAAAGCTACATTCTCGCAGTGATCGGCCCAGAAGATGTCTCCCGTTATGCCCATCATAATCTCGTCGCTTGCCATCTGTTCTATTATGGCGCAGGTCTCGGCACCGTTTCTGGGGTCGTAGTATCCGGCGCGTGCATTCTCGTCGGCAGCATACATACCGCCTGGCATCTGTCCGTAGCGCTTGCGCATCTCGTTGTGCGCGTTGTATGTGGCCTGTAGCATATCCTGCTGACCTGTATAGACATAGTATGTGGCTGGTTCGCGGAAGCCCTGTGCCACGTTCACGCCGTGATAGTTGGGCAGGTCGCCCTGCATGGTCCAGTCTACAGATGCTTTATGCAACTTGTCCAAGAGGGGCAGGATGGCAGCGTCTCCGTTGCGATTGTAAAGCCAAATAACGCTCCACATATTGTCGGCAGCACGTTTGCTTTGCCAGGCTCCTTTCAGGAAGATATCATCATTGATGGTCTTCTCCCACTTGAAGTGGCGGTTCATGGCAGTCAGAACACGACTCTGCCCTGTACCTTCGTAGTAGGTCTGCAGCGCCCATAGCATAGGCATCTTGGCCCAGAGATCGGGGCTGTTGCCGTCATATCCGTCAGGACCGAGGCGTCCGTTTGAACTCTGGTTGCTCAGCACGGCATTTATCCAGGTCTGTACCTCTTTCTTCATGTTATCGTCATTCAGAATGAAGGCCAGGCTGCAGTATCCTCTCAGCCAGTAGGGCACTTCCTCCCATCCGTGGTCGCCTTGGTTCGAGAGCCATTGGTTGTTGTTCTTGTCCAACCATGCGCTCACGGTTCCCAACTGTCCGTTCAGACCGTCGCGTTGCAGCTCCAGGTATTTGCGCAACCATCCCTTGGGCTGGACGTTACCAACGGGCAGTTTCAGTAATGGTGCCTGCTGTAGAGGCGCGCGGTAGTTGGTGTAGTTCACACTGGTAGCGTTGCGGTTGGGACTTTCCACCACGCTAACAGTGGTCTGTGCCTGTACAGGTAGCCACAAGCATGGGGTTAAAATCAATAGAAATAGTCTTTTCATTGTTGGTTAATTGTTATTTATTTTAGAATTACTTTCTTGTTCTGCTTTACAAAGACACCTTTTTTTAATTGTGAATTAAGAATTATGAATTGTGAATTTACTCTTCGGCCGCTCAAATCATAAATTGAATCTTGAATTTTGAATTTTGAATCCTGACTTGATTCATTCCCCTCGGGGGAGATGGAAGGGCTGGTTATGCCATCATGCATTGGGTTGTAAGTCACGCTTAGTCCGTAGTCTATGTGTCCTCCGCCTTCACCTTTCTGAAGCGAGACGCACAGTACATTGTCGCCCTCTACCAACAGTTTCTTCCTGGCACTGGTAAAACGCAGGCTGGCGTAGTTGTTGTCATTCCATCCCGTGGTGGAAACCAGTAGTGTGCCGTTGAGCCAGATTTTGGGATTCTCGTCGTAGCTATATACCAGCGTTACGGTGCCGGCCTCAATCTTAGTCAAGTCCTCGGCTGTCAGGTAGAAATGTCTGCGTATCAGTATGGGGTGTACGGTGCTCTGCCATTGTGTAATCAGGAATTTGTTGGCATCTATGCTGAATGGTCCTATGCCTTCACGCCAGTAGCTCTCGTCCTCATCCTGTGAATACCACTTGGCTTTTTCTGCCACAGAGATGTCTGTATTGTAGTTCAGTTCGTAGAAGAGGCAGGGCCATGAGCCTTCCCTGCTGTCAACGGTATCAAGGAAGTACTCTGTTACAGTTTCTGCTTTTGCTACATTAGCAGCAATGGTGCAGAGAAATATTGATAAAAGAAGGTTTTTAGGCAACATAATAGTTGTTCATTAGGTTTCTGCGCTGCAAAGATAATGATTTTTTCTTCATACAGAAAAGAAGTGCCCCTAAAAATTGGATAATAAGCCATCATCCCCGCATGAGAGTTTCTTGCTTGATGCATTGGCAGGGTAAAAACTTTTTTGTAACTTTGCGCGAAGTTAACAATCCACGGAATGAAGACTGATAAAACATTTTTATGCATCATATAAAAATCTTTATCCCTACTTTTAAAACTATTCTCAAGCCTTGATAATAATTTCTGATGCCGTATTAGAATGTTTTTTCGGGGGCATTATTTTGTTTTTTTTCCCGGTGTTGCCCTATACTGAAAGGTCTCTGATCTGAATCTTAAAAACAAAGCCCCTGCATTTGGCAGAGGCTTTGTTCTTTTATTGACTTATTCTAATGTAAACTTCTTTCTTCTTTACAATCAGGGTGAGGTTGATGTAATCCTGCGGTTTGTTTTCCGATGTTATCATCGGTTTTTTTATGACGTTCAACAGATATGTGAGCATGTTTTTCTCGCCTTCTTGTACGCAAATGCCCTTGCCATCCTTGTTCTTATAGGCGAAAGTGGTAGATTCCGTTCCTGCCAAAGTCGGCTTGGATTCCTCCTGTGCATAGGATGCACTTGCAGCGCAGAACAGAAATAGGGATGTCAGGATTGCTGATTCCAGGTGATTGTGTGCCTTTTTCATAATAGAAAACATATTATTTCAAGTATTTCCTTGGCAAATGTACACCCTTTTGGAAATACATGCTATAGAAAGTGTGTTAATTTTCCTTTACTCCTCAGTTAATTAATCGATAATTCCTTGCTCTTGTTTCTTTATATGTGATTCATATATGAGATGAAGTTCCATGCGCGCGCATAAATTATTATAAGGTATTGTCGGATTAGGGCGGATTTTTTTTGAAAAAAGTTGTTGTAATGTTTTGGTGGTTTGCGGAATTGTTGTACCTTTGCACCCGCAAACGAGAAACAAGGGCTCCCGCGAGGGT
>JAFZSA010000027.1 GCA_017619585.1 Bacteroidaceae bacterium | reverse complement strand
TAATTCAAAAAAAATAACACTCAATACTCAAAATAACAATAATCAATTCTCAATGCACACAGGTTCCAATCCCCCCACCATTACGGGAGGGGTCGGGGGTGGGTCTTTAATTCTTAATTTAAAAAATATGAAAATCTCAATCATAGGAGCAGGGAACATGGGAGGCGCCACCGCCAGGGGGTTGGCGATGGGCCAGCATATAAACACCCAAGACATATTTGTAAGTAACCCCAGCAGGGGTAAACTGGACGCTATTCAGGCAGAATTCCCCCAGATAAACATCACGCAGGACAATAAAGAATGTGTCCGCGAGGCAGATATGGTTATCATAGCCGTCAAGCCTTGGAAGGTTGAAGAACTGGCCAAGGAGATTGCTCCCGAATTAAAGAACGAGAAGGTGATTGTGGGCAGCATGGCTGCAGGTATCAGCACAGACAAGATTGCCAGCCTCTTCGGCTACCAGCATCCCGTCTATACCATCATCCCCAATACTGCCATTGCCGTACAACAGAGTATGACATTCATAGCTGGTAAAAATACCACGCCTGAGATGGATACAGAGATTCTGGCTATCTTTCAGGAGATGGGCGAGGCTATGTTGGTTGAGGAACGCTTGATTCCTGCCGGTATGGCACTGGCCAGTTGCGGCATTGCCTATGCCATGCGTTATATCCGTGCAGCCACAGAGGGCGGTGTAGAACTAGGAATGTATGCCCGCGATGCACAGCACATAGTAGAACAGACACTGAAGGGTGCCGTAGCTCTGCTGCAAGCTAATGGCAGTCACCCAGAGACTGAGATAGACCGCGTGACAACACCTGGCGGCATTACCATACGCGGACTGAACGCTATGGAGGAAAACGGATTCACAAATAGTGTTATTAAAGGTCTGAAGGCAAGCAAATGAATCTGAAGGAACGTGTCTTGTCTACAATGAAATCAACCGATACGGAAAGTCGGTTCGAGTTGTATGTAACCCGCACACCGGGCTACCTATGGGCTTTGCTGTTCCAAAAGTTAGGCGTTCACCCCATAGCCGTCACATTGATGAGCATCATCATAGGTGCTACCAGCGGATATTTCTTCTACCAGACGGACCTCAGGATGAACATCATAGGCATCTGCCTGCTTATCTGGGCCAACTGGTATGACTGTGCCGACGGACAGCTGGCACGTATGACGGGCAAGAAAACCCTAATAGGCCGCATCCTTGACGGCTTTGCAGGCGATGTATGGTTCTTCTGCATCTACTTAGGGCTCTGCCTGAGACTAACCCCCGAATGGGGCTTCTGGATATGGTTGTTAGCCGCATGGGCTGGACTACGCTGTCACGGCAGGCAGTGTGCCATTGGCGATTACTACAGAAATATTCACCTATGGTTCTTCCTTGGCGAGAAAGGCAGCGAACTGGCTACCAGCCAACAGGAGAAGGAGGAGTTCCGTCGTCTGAAATGGAAGAGCAGCGAGTGGTTCCACAAGTTATACCTCTTCTTCTACATCCGCTACACCAAGAGTCAAGAGGATCAGACACCTTGTTTTCAAAAACTCTTCCACGCCATTCAGGAGAAATTGGGCGGACATGTATCAGAGGATATGCGTCAACGCTTCCGCCAGGACAGCTTGCCCCTGATGCCCATCACCAACATACTGACCTTCGACACCCGTGCCGGCGTACTCTTTCTGTCCGTCCTGATAGGTCATCCCTGGATATACTTTGTCTTTGAATCCACCGTCCTGGAATTCCTCAGGTATCGGATGATAAATACGCATGAAAAATTCTGCATGAAATACCTCAACGAGATTAATACCCATGAACAATAACAAACATATAGCCCTTTTGCTGGCTGGCGGGAAATCGTCACGCATGAACACCAACCGCCCCAAGCAATACCTGGAGGTGAACGGAGAGACCGTACTAAAGCACACCATGCACGCCTTCCAGCAGCACCCCCTCATTCAGGACATCTACGTGGTATGTGCCAGAGGATGGGAAGATACCGTCTGCGAAGAAGCCAAGAGCGGTGAGATCACCAAATTCCGCAATGCCATAATAGGCGGAGAGACCTCTTTCCTGTCTTTGAAGAACG
Source organism: Bacteroidaceae bacterium (assembly GCA_017619585.1). Next base: position 20,213 of record JAFZSA010000027.1, on the reverse strand, counting down.
GCATCACCTATCTGCTGCATGAAGGTATTGACACCGAGTCTATTGTACTGGTCCATGACGCTGTGCGTCCCCTTATCAGTCAGGATATCATCAGCCGCAACATAGCTGTATGCCTGACGCATGGCAATGCTATCACCGCAGTCCGCAGTCAGGAGGCATTTCTGGTCAGCGACGACGGCAGCATCAGCAACAACTATATGCCGCGCGAGAATCTGCTCCGCGCCCAAACACCTCACACCTTTCCCCTGAAGACCCTGAAGGAGATGATGGAGAAGGCCGATGAGCGTGGTATTACCCGTGCCCAAAGTCTTTTTACTTTGGCAAACGAGCTTAGAATCCTGCCCCTGCACATTGCACAGGGAGATATCATGAACTTCAAACTCACCTACCCCAACGACATTCTGATTTATCAGGCGCTGAAAGCACTAGAAGAATAAAGACCCTCTCCCCGCTCCCCCTCTATGGGGAGAGCTTTCTTTTCTAAAAGAAACAAAAGAAGAAATAAACAAAAATTATAGTTTATTTTGCTATTGAACATCAAACTAAAAAGGGATGAAGAGCGTTTGTTCCACATCCCCTGGTGATGAATATTTGCTATCTATACATTTATTCATATATCAGCGTTGGGCTGAAGATGAGTTGGCCATCGTTGACGTACAGGTTATCAACGTCCATCTTCTTGGAGTGGTACTTCAGGACGTATACTCCATCCTCGTTTCTCTCAAAATAGGTATCGCCGCCTCCGGTATAGATAGTCCCATTGAAATTATAGCTGCCAATGCCATCGAGGTGGACAGCATAGGTATTCATCAATTCGGAATAGCTAATCTCGAACGTACCTTCGACAGAGAAGCTGGCATCGAAGTCTTTTAGCGTTTCTGCCGTAAATACTGGCCTGGGGCCCTGCTCTCCACCCAGATGCCATAGACTATATTGGTACCAATCGTCGAAGGCCTTGCTCTCATCGGCTATGTCACGGCCTTCTGACTTAACATGCAAGGTGAATTTACCCGTACCTGAACCCGTTCGTGAGTTATAGTGGCCAGTCATGTTAAGTCCCTTATGGTTGACAGAGAAATTACCCTCCGCATCAAGATTCAGCGTGCGCTCCTCAAAGGCTTCTACAATGCCGTTGTATATACCCCAGAGGTCACCGGGAACGGTACCACGTTGACCTTTGATGGCCTCATCGAAGACCAAAGGTCCGAAATAATAGATATTTCCACTGACATCTGTGGTCTCGTATGCAGCACGATTGGGATTAATCGTAATATCCCATTTGTCTTTAAGCGCCATGACTTCCCCGTTGGACAGGTCGAAACTCGCCTCGTAGAAGCGGCCGACTTCCTGAATACCGACAATGTCGATATTGCCTACTTTGCCGTCGTTGGCATCGACCACCTCCAGCTCGGGCTTGAAGCCTTCTGTCAAGTAGGGGTACATACGGAACTGGATGATGCCCGTGCCATCGTCCTTGATAGTGCATTCCCATTTCGCTGCATCGGTGATATCGGCTGGCAGATCTTTGAATCTTACCTTGCAGCCTGCAAATTTGCTCTTGCCACCTTCTTTCACGGAAGAGTCCTTGAATCTAAGGTTCACCACCTTGTTCATCATCTTGGCATATTCCTCATAGACCTTGTCGAACTGTTCCTTGGTCTTGCAGAGGTATTTGCGGTTGATGTTCTGAATCACACTCTTCAATGTTCCCGTGTAGAGTTCCTTGCGATGGTTGTCTGAAATCTCCCTTCGGTCCTTGTCAGTAATTTCTACCCAGAAGGGCCACCAACCTCTGCAATCGGCTACTGCAAACGTGAAGCCGTCGTTGTCGCGCCAAGGTTGGTTGACGTAGTCGGTGACAAGGCGCTCTATCTCTTCCTTAACGTCATCGGGGTCATTATTCCTATCCATGAGAAGAGGATAGATAAGGTCATACCATTGCTCGGAAGTGCGATAGCCATAGCCTCCAATCGAGGGATAGTCACTATTGGGCTTGAAATACACATTATAAGCATTCTGGTAGAGCGTTGTGGCTGTATTGTGGACTGTTGTGCCAAACCAGTTGATTTGCCAGTCGAGTGCTGCGACAGCTGTCATGCAGGCAGGAAAAAGGAAGTTGCCACCGTAGATTTTCTTCTCCAAGAAGGGCTTGACAACCATATCGAAGACCAGCTTGGTGGCTGTCGTTGCCGCTGTAGCATCGTCATTGTTGTTGATGGCATTGGCAATCTGCATTACAGACCAGGCCTGTCCCATACGGCCGATGATGTCGGAATAGCCATTGAGAATCTTCATATCGAAGCCGCCCACCGAGATAGGTGTCATTAAGACACTCAAGCCGAGGCTGTATTTGGCAAAGTCGTCATTGGCGAAAGCTTCAATGGCAGCCAGGTTGGGATCAGTGGCCTTCGCAACCTCAGTCAGTTTCTCTGCCACCTTCTGAATATCCGTTGTGGCCAGAGGGTCGAAGCCCCAGTAATTTAACTTTGCATTACGTGAATGTTCATCCGTGACGTAAAACATGGAATAGGTTGACAGATGGTCGGTGATAATGACCATTTCTTTTGTCTCGGCATCGAAGTAGCTGAGCACGGGGTCCCAATTTCCCGTCTCTTCGTTGAGGTAAGCGGCAAAGCACTTTTGGGAAGCTGGAAAACGGATCTCTACTACACCTTTGAGGTCATGTATGCCTTCAAGATCGAAGTCATAGACCGTCATGTAGTTCACGCCTCCCTCCAAGCTTTCGGGAACCTTGTAGTTGTCAATGCGGTTGACGGTCAGTTTCTTCTTGCCGGGTATGGCGCAAGGGCCAAAAGCAATGCTGTAGTTTACCATATTGACCGATGCTGTCTGCTCGTCAACTTCGAAGGTGCTCTGTTCGGTGGCAGGAGCTGTCGATTCCGTGCCCACGATACTCACCTCTTCAATCATATCCATAGGATAGCCATAGCCCCATGTGTTATTCTGTCCTGCCAATCGGCCATGAACAGTCATGTAAACCTTTGAGATACCGGCATAGGTATTCTCTTCAAATTCCATGTCGTCAGTACAATCTACCTGATACAAGTCGTGAGTGCCGTCGGTATATTTCACTTTCAGCATATATTGGGCATGGACTGCGCTACAAGTCAGCAGTAGCAGAACCAGGACGGAAAAAATCTTCTTCATACCTTCTTATCTTTTAGCGTGAATTTTTATGGAATAGTTGCCGGCTTTCACGACAATGATGTTTGCGGCAGGAATATCTACGCGGGCCTCCCCGAGCGAAGAAGCCTTAGCTGAGGCAAGCTGGAGACCATCAAGGGTATAAAGCACAACTTGCGTGTTGGATTCCAGCCCACTGACAACAAGTTGGTTGCCGATTGTTCGGAATACAACAGCTCTCTCATCGGTCTTCACGTCATCAATGACATCGGGATCATCATAATGAGCAAATCTCAACTGAAAAGAATCCTTGATTTTTTCTTTCTCAAAGACATACCGATTCTTGTCTGTGGTAATGAACAACGATTCACCTGAATAGGTAATGATGGGATGTTCGTTAAAGAGAATATAACTATATCGACCTCCTATCCAACCGCCCATATCAACCATCTCGAAAAACTCGATAGCATTGATGTCGGTGGTGAAGTCGTAATGTTCAGGTGGCAAACTGCCCTCTGCATGGTCTTCTACAATGTTCATATCCTGCCAGACGGGGGCTGCCCTATAGGCATCACCGGCCCCATAAGGCACATGAACATTGACCTTGTTCCACATTGATGTGGCATTCATGTGGAATGTTGAGGTTGTGATGGGCACAGGTTGCATTGTGTAGAGGTAGAGATCTTTGAGACGGGAGGTGCTGACGAATGCTTCGTCCTCGATGCTCCTGACAGAAGGTGGCAAAGTCAGTTGCTCCAGATTGTCGCCAAAAGAATGGGAACGGATGGCAATAACCGACGAGGGGACACCGACAACATTGCGAACCTTGTCTTCTCTGAAACCGGGACGGTAATTAGGACAATGAATGAGCGTACGGCGCGACCTGTCGTAGAGGATGCCTTGATAGGCGTTGTACTTGGGGTTGTTCTCATCGACAATGTACTCTGAAATATAGTTGCCGCCCAATGCCTCGCTGCCCACGTTAATCAAACCGGCAGGAATACTAACGGTTGAAGCCTGATGGTTGTAGAAGGCCTTAACACCTATTTCCTTAACCGTAGAGGGTATATTGAATCTCTTTAGCGGCACGCGCTCAAAGGCACTGGTACCTATTTTCTCCACACCTTCCTCGAAAGTCACAGAGTTCAGGAACTGGTAGCCACAGAAAGCATAAGACCTGACTTCCTTGACACTGGCGGGGATAACGATGTCTGTGGCTTCCTTATCACCGATATAGAGACGCCCCTTAAATGAGTTGTCGGTGTTCCAGATGGGGTTGGACATATACTGTGGAAAGCCGGACTCCAACACGTTGGGTTCGAAGTCAATGTTGAGCCAAGCCTCAACGCTGGGAATGCTCACCTTTTCAAGATATCGGCTGTAAAAGAAAGCGTTGGCACCAATCTTGCGGATACTACTTGGCAGATTTACCTCCTTGAGATAGAGACTGGGAAAAGCCATCGTGCCTATCTCCGTCACACTCTCAGGGAGGGTGATTTTCGTCACAAACTCTTTCTTGTAGTCTTCAAACCATGTATCGTAACTTGACGAAGGCACATTGAAGGCGTATGCTCTGACCTTCATGACGGGATAAGACTTGCCGTCTTTCTCTACTGTTGCAGGCACCACCACGTCGCCATAGCCGCCTACGACAACACCCACTCCGTCGGAAGTGACATTGACGAAGGCATTGCCTTCATCACTTGTAGCCAACGAAGGTTGTATACCGATATAGGCTGTTTGGCTTACACTGTAGTCTTTCATATTAGGATTCACACGACTCAAGAGATAATAGCCGTCACCGGAACCACTCCACCCGAAGTTAAAGTGGAAGTAGTCATCTTTAGCGTAGCCATCACAGACAAAGGCATGACCGTCCTCAAGACCTGTCCCTGGACGCGGATAGCCATCCATCAGGATAGGGCGTCCAGCATCAAGCTCTTGGCGCATCAGGTCTTCGTTGCCCTTGCAGTCTATTGACTGATAATCCGGGCTATAACCGAAATAAAGCATCAGAGCTTTAACGGCATCACCAATATATGCACCCGTGCCACGATTGTCAGGCATCTTTATAGGACAACAGGCCACATGACAGTCGAAAAGAAGCCTGGAGAAGTTGCTAAATTCATCATCAGTCTCGGGCTGAGAACCACCCATTTCGTTCCATTTATATACAGACTCTGCAAAATTCACCCTATAAGTATGTGAATTCTCACGAATGATACGCTCCAACTCCTCGGTTTGGCCGTAAGCAGCATTCAAGACGACCTTCTCCATATCGACACCATCAGGCACCTCAATCCTGTTGTGCAAATGAAAACCACGTCCATGAGCAGGGAATTTCCAGTATGCCATAATTTGTGCCATTGCCGTCGGTGTACAGCCTGCGACACCATAATACGGGTCAACATAGTCAGCATACTGATTCCAATGGACCTTCACCAAGGGTGCCACAACAACATTAGGCACCGATTCTACTCTTCGCTGCGCTGCACGCTGAACAGGCTGCTGGGGAATGGTCATCAACGTCTGGGTGCGACCAATAGTTACAACACTTGCCACACTGCCGTTAGTCATCTTCACTCCCCCGTTTTCAACAAAACCCGCATCTGCCTTATCCGGTGAAGCCGTTTGGCTGTAAGCATCCAGCAAGCCCTTCAACTGAATGGGAGCCTTGTCGTAATCAAAACTGCCATTGTCGCTCCAGCCGAGCACAGGATGATCTGTGTCGCTTTCAGCTGAAACAAGAACAAAACCGCTGTCGCCACCGCGATTGATGACATAGAGCGCAGTCTCGCCACCTTTACGGAGCGAAGTGTAGGCCACCGTCATGGCGTTAGCCTTTACATCACTGCGAGCATTAGCCTTGACCGATGCATGCTGTCCTGCAAAGAAGCGCTCCGCAATACTCAGTGCTTGCTCAACGCTGATATCATCTGCCCGCAGCGAACCGGCCATAAAGAAGATGGCAAAGAAAGAAAGTAGTTTAGTTCTCATGATAATATATATGTTGAGATATTGGTTTCTGGGGGATAAAGATACACATTATATTTAAATTATAAAGCATTTCCTGCAATTAAAGTTGAAAATTAGCAAGGAATACCCCAATGAAAGAGTCCAAACAAACATCCTATATACAGCACGAAGGGGAGCCACAATCGGCTCCCCTTCATTGCTTATACCTTTTATTATATATTAAACTGCTACACCAGTACGCATTACCTCACGGTAGATAGGCGTATCCTCACCGCTCTCCAAGAGGATAGGCTCGATATAAAGACTCACTTTATCAACGTCGTGGCAAAGACTAGACGATGTATCCCACCACGTACCTTCCTCTATCTTGGGTACAATGACGGCCACGTCGATATCACTCCATTCGTTGGGACAGTCCTTGGCATAGGAGCCGAACATCATAACCTTCATCGCTGGGTCAAAACGTGGGGCGATGACTTCCTTGTAGCGACGCACCAACTCTAGGGCAAATTCCTTGGGTAAGATTCCCTGTATGGTGTCAGGTGTAAAGGTCATCGGGTCGATGACTTTTCCTTTAGATTTTCCAGTATCCATAAGTGCATCTGTTTGGTTTGTTCTAAGATCTCGGCTGTTATCTCGCGATTGAGCGTTCGGGCTACCTCGTCTTTAATTTCCTGATAGCGCGCCTCAATATTCATCGGTTTGATAAAATCAAGGAACTTTAGCTGGTCTGCGCTCATCTTCGTATAGAGACCACAGCCCTGAGATATCTTCTTGTGGTCGTGAATATAAGGTGGGTCATCATCGCGACATACACATCAATAAGCCTTGAGCGTCTTTTCTATAACCTGATGGCACATAAAGCCAACGTAGAGCCAATGGACGTTATTGAACAGCAGTTCTGCCACGCTCAAGTCCTCGGCCACAATGTCAAGCCATTTATTTGCTCTATCAATATTGGGCATAATTTTCTATTTTACTCGTTTACAGGGGCAAAATTACGAATAAGTGAGAGAAGAACAAAATAAATGAATTTATTTTTTATTCCGAACGTGAGGATTCCGCCTGCGCCTGAGCACCTATAGGAGCGCAAGAATTTCAACCGCAGGTTAAAGATACAATTAAGTGAGTGAAATGCAAAAAGAAAACTCGTTTTTTTCCCGAACCAATGGAGCTGCGAGAGGAGCGTCAAACTTGTTAGTTCTATCCGCGAGCTACAGATGGGGCCAGTACTCTAGCCGGAGTACTCGAGTACTTCAACGAGAGTACTTGAGTCCTTTAACGAGAGTACTCGAGTATTTTAGGCTGAGTACTGGAACTGTTCAGGGACATTGCCGAAACTGTTCAGGGACATTGCCTGTCTTATCCAATAACTTCTGATGCTATTACCTTCTTCTTAACCATAATTAAGATTGGATTCTGCTTGTGTTGAAAAATAAAATCTTAACTTTGTATTGCAAAGCTTGTAATACAGCATAAATAACATTACATAACACACAAATTTTAAATCAAATGAAAATATTGAAGATTGGGAGATACGCCCTTATGCTATCTGTAGCACTGACTTTTGCCTCTTGTAACAAGAACGAAAATATAGTGAAGTGGCTGACATCAGAACAAAAAGAGACCTATGCACAGAACCTTTCGGGCGGATATCCAGGCAAATATTTTATAATCTACACCAATAAGGATTGCAAAGAAAACGAAGCCTACGAGGAAATTATCAGCGACGTACAAGTAGATGTGCTCAAATATAGTATGTCGCACGTATTATTTGAGAACTTCCCCGTGTCTATAATCTCAAAGGTAGTGGATGCAGACGAAGAATTGAGCCAAGCACTTGCCAACACTCCCCCACTGACCATCGCTGCCCGCTATAACTTCCAATACGACACGGACTATTCAAACATCGTTTGGAATTTCACTCCCAATGTCCTGACGCTTGAGTTGAACTATAACGGAGAAGTCCATAACATCAGCGTTGAGTTTAGCAACGGCGGCCGGTATTACAAAGATACGGAAGAAGAATTGAAACAGCCTAATGCGTTCATTCATCTTACCTGTGGTAGCTTACAATTACAACTGAGAGCCATCTACGATGGTTCAAAGCTTATCCAGAACTTTAGTTCAGGGAAGGGGAACGAGATGGACATCTTATTTATGAGTGACAGGAACAATAAATAAGAAAAATCAGGATAATATCGTATCCTAAGTAAGAGTAGAAGCAAAAGGCCGTTTCTCTGGTAGTAACACGCCGTTTCATTACCAGCGAAACGGCTTTTTGCAAAGTAATGTATTTGGACAAAAGAAAAGGGGATGAGCTTTCTATTGAGCCCATCCCCTTTTAAAAGGATTGTATTTATCTCTTACAGAGAATTATAAATCTTCTACATAGTCCAGCAAGGTCTTGCGGCTGGCCAGAACGCGGTCGTAATCCTCGCGGTTGCCAACAACAATCTTATCGAACTCGCGCAGACCGGTACCGGCAGGAATCAGGTGACCGCAGATAACGTTCTCCTTCATACCCTCCAAGTAGTCGCTCTTGCCATTGATAGCTGCCTCGTTCAGAACCTTTGTGGTCTCCTGGAATGATGCAGCAGACATGAAGCTGCTGGTCTGCAATGCGGCACGTGTAATACCCTGCAGAATCTGGGTTGAAGTAGCGGGAACGGCATCACGTACCTGAACGGTGCGCAAATCGCGGCGCTTGAGCTGTGAGTTCTCGTCACGCAGACGGCGGGCAGTAACAATCATACCCTTCTGCATGGTCTCTGAGTCACCGGCATCAACAACAACCTTCTTGCCCCAGATGCGGTCGTTCTCGGCTGCGAAGTCCAGCTTATCAACAACCTGGAGTTCCAGGAAGCGGGTATCACCGGGCTCGTCAATCTGAACCTTACGCATCATCTGGCGTACGATAACCTCGAAGTGCTTATCGTTGATCTTCACACCCTGCAGACGGTAAACGTCCTGAACCTCGTTAACGATATATTCCTGAACGGCTGTGGGACCCTTGATAGCAAGGATGTCAGCAGGAGTGATAGCACCGTCAGACAGAGGTGTTCCGGCACGAACGTAGTCGTTCTCCTGTACCAGAATCTGCTTGCTCAGGGGCACCAGATACTTACGTACATCGCCTACCTTAGAGGTAATGATAATCTCGCGGTTACCACGCTTCAGCTTACCCATGGTTACCTCACCGTCAATTTCGGCTACGATAGCAGGGTTGCTGGGGTTACGAGCCTCGAACAACTCGGTAACACGGGGCAGACCACCGGTGATATCACCACCACCACCAACTACACGAGGAATCTTAACCAGTACATCACCGGCCTTAACTTCCTGACCGTCCTTGATGGCAATATGTCCGCCAATGGGGAAGTTATAGGTACGCAGCAACTCACCGTTCTCGTCAACAATGTGAGCAGCAGGAACCTTTGTTCTATCACGAGACTCAATGATAATGCTCTCGCTCAAACCGGTAGCTTCATCACTTTCTACACGATAGGTTACATTCTCTATTACGTCCTCGAACTGGATCTTACCAGGAGCTTCGGTTACGATTACGGCGTTGAAGGGATCCCACTTGGCTACTACATCGCCCTTGGCAACCTTCTCGCCTTCCTTCTTGTAAAGAGTACTACCGTAAGGAACACTCTGAGTAAGCAATACAATACCTGTTGTGGGTTCTACGAAGCGAACCTCAGCCAGACGGCCTACAACAACCTGAGCGGCATTGCCATTCTCGTCTGTAACATCAACGGTACGCAACTCCTCAAACTCAAGACGGGCATCGTACTTAGCCTTGATCATAGCGTTGGCGGCTGCATTACCAGCCACACCACCGGCGTGGAACGTACGAAGTGTAAGCTGTGTACCAGGCTCACCGATTGACTGAGCTGCGATAACACCTACAGCCTCGCCCTTCTGAACCATCTGGCTGGTTGCCAGGTTACGTCCGTAACACTTCATACATACGCCCTTCTTGCTCTCGCAGGTAAGAACGGAACGGATCTCGACTGTCTCGATGGGGCTGTCCTCAATCTCCTGAGCCTTGGCCTCGTTAATCTCCTCACCGGCAGCAACAATCAGCTTACCTGTAACGGGATGAATAACATCGTGAACAGATACACGACCCAAGATACGATCGTAAAGGCTGCTGATAACCTCATCGCCATTCTTCAAGGCAGAGCAGGTAAGACCACGCAATGTACCGCAGTCCTCCTCGGTAATGATAACGTCGTGGCTTACGTCAACCAAACGACGTGTCAGGTAACCGGCGTCGGCCGTCTTCAAAGCGGTATCGGCCAAACCCTTACGGGCACCGTGGGTAGAGATGAAGTACTCCAACACGGACATACCCTCCTTAAAGTTAGAGATAATGGGGTTCTCGATAGTATCGGGCTCGGCACCGGCCTTCTGAGGCTTGGCCATCAAACCACGCATACCAGAGAGCTGACTGATCTGACCGGCACTACCACGGGCACCTGAGTCAAGCATCATATATACAGCGTTGAAGCCCTGGTCTGCCTCCTTCATAGTCTTCATCAGGATAGCAGACAAGTCGTTGTTAACGTGTGTCCAGATATCGATAACCTGGTTGTGACGCTCCTTGTCGGTAATGAAACCCATTCCGTACTCACCCTGAATACGATCAATTTCCTCATTACCCTTGCGGATAAGTTCGTCCTTCTCCTTAGGAATGATGATATCACCCAAGTTGAATGACAGACCACCCTCGTATGCCAGACGGTAACCAAGGTTCTTGATACCATCCAGGAAGTCACAGGCACGTGCCACACCAACAGTCTTGATAACGTCGGTGATGATACCACGCAGGGTCTTCTTAGAAATAACGTCATTGAAGAAACCTACCTCGGCAGGGATAATCTCGTTGGCGATAACACGACCAACAGAGGTCTCTACCATACGCTTGCCAAGTGTTCCGTCCTCCAACAGGTCATCAACCACTACGAATACAGGAGCGTGAACATCTACGCGCTTCTCGTTGTAGGCGATGATAGCCTCTTCGGGACCATAGAACTTCAGACCGGCACCCTTAGCACCTGGACGTAACTTGGTAATGTAGTACAGACCCAATACCATATCCTGAGAAGGAACGGTAATAGGTGCACCGTTGGCAGGGTTCAGAATATTGTGTGACTGGAGCATCAGAATCTGAGCCTCCAGGATAGCCTCGTTGCTCAAAGGCAAGTGAACAGCCATCTGGTCACCATCGAAGTCGGCGTTGAACGCAGTACAAGCCAATGGATGCAACTGGATAGCCTTACCCTCAATCATCTTAGGCTGGAAGGCCTGGATACCCAGACGGTGCAGAGTTGGTGCACGGTTCAACAGAACGGGATGACCCTTCATTACATATTCCAGAATATCCCATATAATAGGATCCTTACGATCTACAATCTTCTTGGCGCTCTTAACGGTTTTAACGATACCGCGCTCGATAAGCTTACGGATGACGAATGGCTTGTACAACTCGGCAGCCATCAACTTAGGCAGACCGCACTCGCCCATCTTCAACTCGGGACCTACAACAATTACGGAACGAGCTGAGTAGTCAACACGCTTACCCAACAAGTTCTGACGGAAACGTCCCTGCTTACCCTTCAGTGAATCGCTCAAAGACTTCAGAGGACGGTTGCTGTCTGTCTTAACAGCGCTGCTCTTACGGCTGTTGTCGAAGAGGCTGTCAACAGCTTCCTGCAACATACGCTTCTCGTTACGCAGAATCACCTCAGGAGCCTTGATCTCAATGAGTCGCTTCAGACGGTTGTTACGTATGATAACACGACGGTAGAGGTCGTTCAAGTCACTGGTAGCGAAACGACCGCCATCCAGGGGAACAAGAGGACGAAGCTCTGGTGGAATGACAGGGAGAATCTTCATGATCATCCACTCAGGCTTGTTTCTGCCCTTGCTAGCACGGAAGCTCTCTACAACCTGCAGACGCTTCAGGGCCTCGTTCTTACGCTGCTGAGCAGAATCCTGGCTGGCAGAATCACGCAACTCGTAAGACAGCTTGTCCAAGTCTAACTGGAGGAGCAAATCATAGATTGCCTCTGCACCCATCTTGGCAATGAACTTGTTGGGGTCATTATCCTCGAGGAATGCATTGTTCTGGGGCAGACGATCCATGATATCCATGTACTCGTCCTCAGAAAGCAAGTCAAACTTCTGCAAAGGCATATCCTTGTCATTCTCCATCACACCAGGCTGAATAACAACATAGCGCTCGTAGTAGATGATAGCATCAAGTTTCTTGGTAGGAATACCCAGCAGATAGCCAATCTTATTAGGAAGTGATCTGAAGTACCAGATATGAGCAACGGGAACAACCAACTGGATGTGACCGCTACGCTCACGACGAACCTTCTTCTCTGTTACCTCAACACCACAACGGTCGCAGACAATACCCTTATAGCGGATACGCTTATACTTACCACAATGGCACTCATAATCCTTGGTAGGACCAAAGATACGCTCACAGAACAAGCCATCGCGCTCAGGCTTATAGGTACGGTAGTTAATGGTCTCTGGTTTCAAGACCTCGCCATACGAATTCTCCAGAATCTCCTCGGGAGATGCCAGACCGATGGTTATCTTGGTAAAATTGTTTTTTACCTTTGTTTCTTTCTTAAAAGCCATATTTTATATCCTTTCTAAAAAGAGTATTCTACGTTAATCCAATGTAACACTTAAACCCAAACCACGCAACTCGTGCAAGAGTACGTTCAGTGACTCAGGAATACCAGGAGTAGGCATGTGCTCACCCTTAACGATGGCCTCGTAAGCCTTGCTACGACCTACAACGTCATCACTCTTGATGGTGAGGATTTCCTGCAGCACGTGAGAAGCACCGAAGGCCTCGATAGCCCAAACCTCCATTTCTCCGAAACGCTGACCACCGAACTGTGCCTTACCACCAAGGGGCTGCTGAGTAATAAGAGAGTACGGACCAATGCTACGGGCATGCATCTTGTCTTCAACCATGTGACCCAGTTTCAGCATGTAGGCAACACCTACGGTAGCCAACTGGTCGAAGGGCTCACCTGTTGCGCCATCATACAACTGTGTTGAACAGTAACGGGGCAGGCCTGCCTTATCAGTCCACTCACAGAGATCTTCCAGAGATGCACCGTCGAAGATAGGTGTAGCGAACTTAACACCAAGTTTCTTACCTGCAGCACCAAGAACGGTCTCGAAGATCTGACCGATGTTCATACGTGAAGGCACACCCAGAGGGTTCAATACGATATCTACGGGAGTACCATCCTCCAAGAATGGCATATCCTCCTGACGTACCACCTTACTTACGATACCCTTGTTACCGTGACGACCGGCCATCTTATCACCGACACCAATCTTACGCTTCTTGGCAATGTAAACCTTTGCCATCTGGATGATACCGCTGGGCAGCTCATCACCGATGGTGATAGCGTACTTCTTACGCTTCATCTCAGCATCCAGAAGCTTGTACTTCTTCAGGTAGTTGATAATCAGTTTAGAAATCAAGCCATTGATATGCTCGTCGTTTGTCCAGTTACTCAACTGAACAGCTGTGAAGTCGAAGGTGTTCAGAACACTGGCTGTAATGCTTCCACCCTTGGCAATCAGGTCGGCACCCATATAATCCTTGATACCCTGGCTCTTCTTACCCTTGGTAAGCTCCAGCAACTTGTCAACAAGGATAGCCTTCAAGTCTTCAACCTTGCTATTGAACTCTTCGTCGATAGCAGCCAGACGGGGCTTGTCAGCATTCTTGATAGCACGTGTCTTGATAGCACGTGAGAACAACTTCTTATCTATTACAACACCATTCAGAGAAGGACTTGCCTTCAGAGAGGCATCCTTAACGTCGCCGGCCTTGTCACCAAAGATGGCACGCAGCAACTTCTCTTCAGGACTGGGATCGCTCTCGCCCTTAGGTGTGATCTTACCAATCATGATGTCACCGGGAGCTACACGGGCACCGATACGGATGATACCGTTCTCGTCAAGATCCTTGGTAGCTTCCTCGCTAACATTGGGGATATCTGCTGTGAGTTCCTCCATACCGCGCTTTGTCTCGCGAACCTCAAGAGCGAACTCCTCAACATGTACACTGGTGAGGACATCCTCACGAACAACACGCTCGTTCAGAACGATAGCATCCTCATAGTTGTAACCCTTCCAAGGCATGTAGGCAACCAACAGGTTCTTACCCAATGCCAATTCGCCGTCCTCGGTAGAGTAACCCTCTGTCAGAATCTGCCCCTCTACTACCCTATCACCCTTGTTACAGATAGGACGGAGGTCGATGGTCATATTCTGGTTGGTACGACGGAACTTGGGAATACGATACTCCTTGAGAGCAGGCTCGAAGCTTACGAACTCCTCGTCCTCTGTACGATCGTACAGGATACGGATGGTTGTAGCATCAACATATTCTACAACACCAGAACCCTCTGCTGTAATCATAGTACGAGAATCCTCGCACAACTGACGCTCGATACCGGTTCCAACAATAGGAGCCTCTGTACGCATCAAAGGTACTGCCTGGCGCATCATGTTAGATCCCATCAATGCACGGTGAGCATCGTCGTGCTCCAGGAAGGGAATCAAAGATGCAGCAATTGAAGCAATCTGCTGAGGAGCAACGTCCATCAAGTTAACCTCGCTAGGAGGAACAACTGGATAATCGTCATCCTGACGGCACTTAACCTTGGTACGGATAAAGGTACCATCATCATTCAAAGGTGCATTACCCTGACCGATGATCTGTCCTTCCTCCTCCTCAGCAGTCATATACTGAACGCCTTCGGGAGAGAGGTCTACAACTGCATTGTTAACCTTACGGTAAGGAGTTTCAATGAAGCCAAGGTCGTTAATCTTTGCAAAGACGCAAAGAGAAGAAATCAGACCAATGTTAGGACCTTCAGGAGACTCAATAGGACAAAGACGTCCATAGTGAGTATAGTGTACGTCTCGAACCTCGAAACCTGCACGCTCACGAGACAAACCGCCAGGACCCAGGGCAGAAAGACGACGCTTGTGAGTTACCTCGGCCAAGGGGTTGGTCTGATCCATGAACTGGCTCAGTGCATTGGTACCAAAGAAGGTATTGATAACACTACTGATAGTCTTGGCGTTGATAAGATCTGTAGGAGTAAATACCTCATTATCGCGAACGTTCATACGCTCGCGGATGGTGCGACTCATACGGGCCAGACCAATAGCAAATTGATTAGCCAACTGCTCGCCAACGGTACGTACACGACGGTTGCTCAAGTGGTCGATATCATCAACGTTAGCCTTTGAGTTAACCAACTCAATGAGATACTTGATAATCTCGATAATGTCCTCCTTGGTCAGTGTACGAACGCTCATATCTGTGTCCAGATTCAGCTTCTTGTTGATACGGTAACGACCAACCTCGCCAAGATCGTAACGCTTCTCACTGAAGAACAGGTTGAAGATAACCTCACGCGCACTGGCATCATCAGCAGGATCTGCATTACGCAACTGTCTGTAGATATACCAGATAGCCTCACGCTCGCTGTTTGAGGTATCTTTCTGTAATGTATTAAAGATGATAGAATAGTCAGAACTCTGACCTTCCTCCTTATGAATCAGAATGGTAGGAACGTTGCTATCCAGAATAATCTCGATAGCATCGTCTGTCAATTCACTTTCACGATCCAAGATTACCTCGTTACGCTCAATAGATACAACTTCACCGGTATCCTCGTCAACGAAGTCTTCCGTCCAACTCTTCAGCACACGGGCAGCCAACTTCTGGCCTTTTCTCTCAACAAGGTTCTGACGGGTAACCTTAACCTCTTCTGCAAGGTTGAAGATTTCAAGAATATCCTTATCGTTCTCAAAGCCGATAGCTCTCAACAGAGTTGTAACGGGCAATTTCTTCTTACGATCAATGTATGCATACATGACATTGTTAATGTCAGTAGCAAACTCAATCCAACTACCCTTGAAAGGAATGATACGGGCAGAATACAACTGCGTACCATTGGCATGAACACTACTACCAAAGAATACACCGGGTGAACGATGCAACTGAGATACAACTACACGCTCAGCACCGTTAATAATAAAGGTACCATTGTCCGTCATGTAGGGAATAGGGCCAAGGAATACATCCTGGATTACCATATCGAAATCCTCATGATCGGGGTCTGTACAATACAACTTCAGTTTAGCCTTCAAAGGTACACTATAGGTAAGACCACGCTCCAAACACTCCTCAATAGAATAACGGGGCGGATCAATATAGTAGTCAAGGAACTCCAATACAAAGTTGTTGCGAGTATCCTGAATGGGGAAATTCTCGGCAAAAACCTTATACAGGCCATCATTCTTACGAAGTTCTGGCGGAGTATCTAACTGGAGAAAGTCTTTGAAAGACTTCAACTGCACTTCCAAAAAGTCGGGATAAGCCATCGGACTTTTTACAGAAGCGAAATTTACTCTTTGATTAATAATATTAGCCATCTAAAACAGATTTGATTGACTCGTGAAAGTTTTTAGACACAAAAAGGCAAAGAACCCTCTACCAGAGGATCCTTTACCATATTACCTGTTAAACAGGGGTTAGATTACTTCAACTCGATTTCTGCACCAGCCTCCTCGAGGGTCTTCTTCAGAGCCTCTGCGTCAGCCTTAGGCATACCTTCCTTCAAAGTGCTGGGAGCGCCGTCAACGAGCTCCTTAGCTTCCTTCAAACCGAGACCGCAAGCTTCCTTAACAGCCTTTACAACCTGGAGCTTAGCAGCACCTGCGCTCTTGAGGATTACATCGAAGTCGGTCTTCTCCTCAGCAGCAGCGCCACCTTCACCACCAGCAGCTACAACAACAGCAGCAGCAGCGGGCTCAATACCATAAGTTTCCTTAAGTTCGTTCTTAAGATCAATTACTTCCTGTACTGTGAGCGCAACGAGCTCAGCAGCAATAGCCTTAATATCAGCCATTTCGTTTAATGTATTTAATTGTTATTATTCTTTGTTAATTACTCTGCAGACTCAGCATTAGCCTCACGACTCTCCAATGCACTCAGTACATTCATAATAGGAGACTCGAGAGCTGCAATAACATCTGCAATAAGTTCGTTCTTGCTCTTCAGTGCAGCAAGTGTATTCAGATTGTCTGCACCAACATAGACTGTCTGCTCAGCATAAGCGGCCTTCAAAGCGGGCTTCTCAGCCTTCTTGCTTGCATACTCCTTGAGCATCTTAGCAGGAACATTTGCTGTCTCAGCAAAAATCAATGCGGTAGAACCCTTCAGTACATCGTACATCTCGCTGAAATCAGCCTCGTTTGCATCCAAAGCCTTCTTCAACAAAGTGTTCTTAACAGCAACCATCTTGATGTTGTTCTGGAAACACTTACGACGCAATGCACTGGTAGTCTCGGCATTCATTCCCTCAATATCTACCAAGTAGAAGTGAGGATACTGCTGCAACAAAGCACCAATCTGCTCTACAATAACACTTTTATCTTCCTTTCTCATGACTTTCTCGAATTTTAGATTTCCTCAGTAGCCTTAGGATCTACCTTGATACCACGGCTCATAGTACTTGAAAGATAAATGCTCTTAACATATGTACCCTTAGCAGAAGCAGGCTTCAACTTCATGATAGTTGCCATAAACTCTTTTGCGTTCTGGGCAATCTGCTCGGCAGTGAAAGATACCTTACCGATAGAAGCATGGATAATACCAGTCTTATCTACCTTAAAGTCAATCTTACCCTGCTTAACCTCACGAACAGCCTTAGCTACATCCATGGTTACAGTTCCACTCTTGGGGTTAGGCATCAAACCACGGGGACCAAGTACACGACCAAGTGCACCAATCTTACCCATGATTGCAGGCATTGTGATGATAACATCAATGTCTGTCCAACCACCCTTAATCTTCTCGATGTACTCATCGAGACCTACATAGTCAGCACCTGCCTCTTTAGCAGCAGCTTCAGCATCAGGTGTGCAAAGGCACAATACGCGTGTAACCTTACCAGTTCCATTAGGAAGTGATACAACACCACGTACCATCTGATTTGCCTTTCTGGGGTCAACACCCAGACGCACATCAATATCTACAGAAGCATCAAACTTGGTTGTGGTAATTTCCTTAACCAAGGCTGAAGCCTCTTTCAGAGTGTATGCTTTCCCTGCTTCAATCTTATCAGCTACCAACTTCTGGTTTTTTGTCAGTTTACTCATCTTAATTGAAGTTTAAATTATTTACCAGGGAACTCACCCTTTACAGTGATACCCATACTTCTGGCTGTACCTGCTACCAAAGACATTGCAGCTTCTACAGTAAAACAGTTCAAATCAGGCATCTTATCCTGAGCGATTGTGCGAACCTGGTCCCAAGTAATCTCGGCAACCTTCTTACGGTTGGGCTCAGCAGAACCACCCTTTATCTTGGCAACTTCCATTAACTGTACTGCAACAGGAGGAGTCTTAACGATGAAATCATAAGACTTGTCTGTGTAGTAAGTAATAACAACAGGAAGTACCTTACCAGCCTTATCCTGTGTTCTGGCGTTGAATGCCTTACAGAAATCCATAATATTAATACCCTTAGAACCCAATGCAGGACCTACTGGGGGTGATGGATTTGCAGCGCCTCCTTTAATCTGTAATTTGATTAATCCAGCAACTTCTTTAGCCATTTGTTTATATTTTTATAATTGATTATATAAAAGCGTAACACGCGTAACAATACGTATTACTGCCTTTCTACTTGCATAAAACCAAGTTCTAATGGAGTCTTACGTCCAAAGATCTTGACCATTACCTTCAGTTTCTTCTTCTCGTTATTTACCTCTTCAATTGTAGCGTCAAAGCCAAAGAAAGGACCTTCTGTAACCTTTACGCTTTCGCCAACCTCGAATGGGATTGATACATCCTCGGGGATTTCAGCGATTTCATCAATTGTACCCAGCATCTGACTGACCTCAGAAGGACGCAGAGGCATAGGCTTGGTGTTAGATTTGGTGTCACTCAGGAATCCGAGTACGTTAGGGACATTACGCAACATAGGCTGAACCTCACCTACCAGTTCTGCCTCTACAAAGACATAACCGGCGAAGCGATTCTTCTCCTTCACCTTACGCTTGCCATTGGCAATCGTAACAACCTTTTCTGTTGGGATTAAGACCTGGTTAACATGCTTGGCAAACTCACCACCTTGGTGAAGCATGGCCTCGATGTATTCCTTAACCTTGCCTTCCTTTCCACTAATGGCACGCATTACGTACCATCTCATTTCGATTTCAGCCATTACCAAACAGAATGATTAACGTAATAAACCGTAAACAAACTCCATTCCAGACTGGAAAAACCAATCCATAACGAAAACAACCAGCGCTATACATAGGGAAGCTGTTAATACTACAACAGCGCTGTTCATCAACTCTGAACGTGTAGGCCATGTGGTCTTATGTACAAGCTCTTCGTATGAATCTTTACAGTATGTTTTAATTCCTTCTAACATAACTATTTTATTTTATAGCACGGGAAGAGAGGCTCGAACTCCCGACACCTGGTTTTGGAGACCAGTGCTCTACCAACTGAGCTATTCCCGTAAAATACTGCCTCCAGAAACTGAAGGCAGTAAAGAATTATTTTGGATTTCCGATGATTAATCGAATACCTCTGTGATCTGACCTGAACCTACGGTACGGCCACCCTCACGGATAGCGAAACGCAGACCTACGTTCAGAGCAACAGCGTAGATAAGCTCTACAGTGATCTCTACGTTATCACCGGGCATTACCATCTCAATGCCTTCGGGCAACTTGATCTCACCAGTACAGTCCATAGTACGCAGATAGAACTGAGGACGATACTTGTTACCGAATGGAGTGTGACGACCACCCTCTTCTTTCTTCAAAACGTAGATAGAAGCCTTGAAGCCCTTGTGAGGAGTGATAGCACCGGGGTGTGTGATAACCATACCACGCTTAACCTCGTTTTTATCGATACCACGAAGCAACAGACCTACGTTATCACCAGCCTCACCCTGATCCAGCAACTTGCGGAACATTTCAACACCAGTGATTACAGAC
>JAFZSA010000026.1 GCA_017619585.1 Bacteroidaceae bacterium | reverse complement strand
TATCAGTTTACTGATAAAGCCAAGATACCTGACGGAATTCACATGAATGAGACGAGACATGTTTTTCTCGAACACTCTCGTGAAATCATCTACTGAATATGTTAACAAACCCGCTTCCCGCAAGAGCGCATTCCAACATCTTTTTCTATAGATGACACGTATGTCTAAGTCGAATTGTTCCAAGAAAGTTGGAAGACTTAAAGGTTTATTGTTGTTTACCCTAAATTGGCGTACTTCCTGAACTAGACGGCGCAGATTGAAGATAGCCGACTTGATGTTGCTGATGATATACTCACGAGCCAGTTTGTCCATCGTAATGGTGCATCCGCGGGGCAGCATGGTGAAAGTCTCTGCCACAGCGTTCTCAATACTCTTTGTTGTAACATTCTTCGACTTGGGAATTAAAGCTCTGAAACGACTCTCATAGCTATAGTTAACATGAGCTTGTGCTACGAAGTCAAGTACCGTCAGACACTCTTTGTCTGGTGCCAAACGCAAGCCACGGCCTAATTGTTGAAGGAATATCGTAAGGCTCTTTGTGGGGCGCAGGAATAATACGGTATCAATCTCCGGAATATCAACACCCTCGTTATAGATATCAACCACACAGAGGTAGTTAATCTTCTTGGCCCTAAACTGACTCAGAATTTCTTCACGACGTTCCAAGCTATCGTCACCAGAAAGCATCGCGGAACGATAACCTGACGAACGCAATCCTTCTGCTATATCGCGAGCATGATCTATTCTTGCACAGAAGCAAAGCGCTCGACAACCATGTTCATCTGCCAAATAACGTGGTAACTTCTCTGTTATCAGCCTCAGCCTGTCAGGTGTATTCAGTTTTCTCACCAACTCGTTTTCATCATATCCGCCCTGCGCCCAGGCCACATGACTCAAATCGGCAGTTTTGTCACCTACGCAAAAGTATTGGAACGGCGATAGGAGCATATTATCAATAGCTTCTGGTAAACGCAACTCTGCTGCTATTCGTTGGTTAAAGTTCGACAGGTTCACACCATCAGCACGCTCTGGTGTTGCCGTCAGACCTATCAGAATCTTTGGTGAGAACAGGTCAAATACATTCTGATAACTCGTCGCTGGACTATGATGAGCCTCGTCTACAATGATGTAGTCATAGTAATCAGCTCCACACTTGCGGAATAATTCAAGATTAGAATTGAAAGACTGGATGGAAATAAACAGATGGCTCAAATCTCCAGCTGTTGATGGTCTGTGGTCGCCCACCCATAGTTCACCAAAGGAACTATTATTTAATACAGAACTGAAGGTATTAATTGACTGCTCCAATATTTCTTTACGATGGGCTACGAAAAGGAGTCGATGACGCAGATTGGCATCATAGAACCGCTTATAGTCGAACGCAGCAATAACTGTCTTACCAGTGCCTGTTGCGGCTACAATCAGGTTCTTATAGCTATGATGTATCTCGCGTTCTACCGTAAGTTTGTCAAGAATAGCCTTCTGATGGGGCAGCACATAATACTTTTGCAAAATACGTCCAACAGTTCTGTTTACCTCATTCCGTTCTGAAATGGCAGCTACAAAGCGTTCATAGTCGTAGTCCTCGAAATTGTCGCTGTTCCAATAGGTGTCAAACGTGGCAAGCGCCTTTTGGATGATATGCGGATTCTCTTGGTTGGTGATTCGCATATTCCACTCCAAGCCCTTTGTCAGAGCCGAACGTGATATGTTCGAAGAACCAATGTAGGCCGTATTCATGCCACTCTCCCTGACAAAGATGTAGGACTTGGCATGCAAACGGTCTAAATCACAATTGTATGAAACCTTTATTTCAACTTTATCTGGCGCCAATTGTTTAAGGAAGTCCACGGCTTTGGGCTCACTGGCTCCCATGTAAGTGGTAGTGATAAGTTTTAATTTAGAGTTTGGCTTAGCAAGGAACTCGCGCAGGGCATTCTCAAAGATCCTGACACCAGAAAAACGCACAAAAGCCACAATCCAATAGATTTCGTCAGCAGTCTGAATATCACGTTCTATCTCACCGTCAATCGAAAGATCAGTATTACTGCCTGTAAACAGGTTGCTGACAGTATAACCAGAGAGCGGACGCATCGTTACGCGTTGCTTGGCTTGCTCTTGAGTAAGCCCGGCCATATCAACGATGCCACTCAACAACTCTTCTTGATTTGTCAGCAGACTATCGTCAATATTACATTGCCAGTTCTTATCGATGTAGTTAAGTATATCGTTGATGAATTGAAATCTACCGTCAAGAGATTCGAAGAGTGAATCATCAGAAAGAAGACTGTTAATAATCTTCGCAATATAGTTAGTCAGCAACTTTGGTGCCTCACCAGAGTCGATACTGTCCCTGAAGACATACTTGTCAGACAGAGTCTCCAACTTCTTTTTCAGAGCCTCATATATTAGCGATTCGTATATGCCAGACTTCAGTTCCATAATAATATATACGTTTTATATCGTCAACAATGCTTCTTATCGGACAAAGATACGATTAAGTTAGCGGAATACAAAAGAAAATCTTGTAATTCTTTTATTTCCCCCAAAAAGTATCTGTGAGATGCGCTATCATAAGGGTGAAGTAAAGAAGAAGACCCAGAGGATACATTTGCACACAGGTTCCCCTCAATAGTAATACAGCCTTTCGCTGGTAGAGATACGGCATGTTACTGTCAGAGAAACGGCTTTTCACTAGTAAAGATACAGCAATAAGGTCAGAAGTTCCTCAGGTTTACCTCAGATTTACCTCAGGGTTTCCTCAGGGTTCAAAAAAGAAAGGTAAACGCACGCTATAATCTCCAATGACTACTTAGGGCTTCCTAAGTTTCCTAATATCTTCCTCTAACTCCATTATTCTCTTTTTCAGAGCAGCGTTCTCTGCTTCCAACGCTCTCATATGAGCATCCACCTCATGGCGATAGCCAGTTCTGGCAGCATGCATTCTTTCTTTGATGCCACCTTCTGTCACAAACTGCTTTTCCAACTTCTCGATATAGGCGCACATCATCTTGTCTGTCTGATGGCAAAGTGTAAGCGCCAGATTTGCCATCTCCTCGTCATTCATCTTTGCAAGTAAAGGCTCATAGTCGCTATAGTCATTATGGGAGTGACAGAAGTCGCGCAGTCGCTGTTGGCGCTCACTATCTTTTGGCCAGATGGAAAGGTGATGGGTGTTCAGGTAATCTTGGTAATCAGCGCGCAGTTCCTGCAAGCTACCTCGCGCCACATTCATCAGTTTGATTTCCATTTCGGAGCTAGTTTGGCCATCCTCACTACCTTCCACAATATTCTGCTTCCCAGAGCGAGCGGCCTGTACCATCTGATCCACCGTCCTATCTCCATGAGCAGGCAGGAACCGTTTACAAAACTCCACAGTTATCTGGTAGAGTGCATCGCTCTTTCGATAGAAGTAAAGCTCTTTCCAAACAACTGCCTTCTTCAGCACCTTGCCCTTGGTATTGTATTCCATATTGTTTCTTTAAATTTTCTTAGGTTTATTAGGTTTTCCTAGGTTATCCTAGGTTTTTGCCTACAAATTTACGAATAAGTAAGCAAATATCCAAATGAAACAAAAAAAAGCGTGCAGCCATTTCTGACCACACGCTCTTCCAATAAGCTATGTTATTTTACTTGACTTTACGTTACTTGACCTCCTCGAAGTCGGCATCCTGGATGTCGGGACCCTGCTGACCGCCATTGTTGGCACCACCCTGAGCACCAGCGTTCATGTCGGGACCGGGCTGTGCACCGGCAGCCTGAGCAGCCTGGTACATCTTCTGGGCAGCGTTGTTCAACTCGGCTGTAGCAGCATCGATAGCAGCAAGATCCTGAGCCTTGTGGGCATCCTTCAGCTTGTTCAGGGCAGCCTCAACCTCAGACTTAACATCTGCAGGCAGCTTGTCGCCACTCTCCTTCAGCATGTTCTCTGTCTGGAATATCATGCTGTCAGCCTGGTTCAGCTTGTCAACTTTCTCACGCTCCTTCTTATCAGCATCAGCATTAGCCTCAGCCTCAGCCTTCATGCGCTCGATCTCCTCCTTGCTCAGACCAGAGCTTGCCTCGATACGGATAGCCTGCTCCTTACCTGTAGCCTTATCCTTGGCACTAACCTTCAGGATACCGTTGGCATCGATGTCGAAGCTAACCTCAATCTGAGGAACGCCACGACGAGCGGGAGCAATACCCTCAAGGTTGAACTGGCCTACACTCTTATTCTGGCTTGCCATAGGACGTTCGCCCTGTAGCACGTGGATGGTAACAGCTGTCTGGTTATCAGCAGCAGTAGAGAATACCTCGCTCTTGTGGCAAGGAATGGTTGTGTTGGCCTCGATGAGCTTGGTCATTACACCACCCATGGTCTCAATACCCATAGACAGAGGAGTTACGTCCAGAAGGACGATGTCGCTCTTGTCACCTGCCAAAACGGCACCCTGGATACTAGCACCTACGGCAACTACCTCATCGGGGTTAACACCCTTGCTGGGTTCCTTACCGAAGAAGTCGGCAACCAACTTCTGAACGGCAGGGATACGGCTTGAACCACCTACCAGGATTACCTCGTCGATATCGCTGTTGCTCAGTCCTGCATCCTGCATAGCCTTCTGGCAGGGAACCTTACAAGCCTGGATGAGGCTGTCAGCCAACTGCTCGAACTTAGCACGAGTCAGGGTCTTAACCAAGTGCTTGGGCACACCGCCTACGGCAGTAATATAGGGCAGGTTGATTTCTGTAGTAGTAGAGCTTGAGAGCTCAATCTTAGCCTTCTCGGCAGCTTCCTTCAAGCGCTGCAGAGCCATAGGATCCTGCTTCAGGTCAATGCCTTCCTCAGCCTTGAACTCGCTGGCCATCCAGTCTATGATAACCTGGTCGAAGTCATCACCACCCAGGTGAGTATCACCATTGGTACTGAGTACCTCGAATACGCCGCTACCGAACTCCAGAATAGAGATATCAAATGTACCACCACCAAGGTCGAATACGGCAATCTTCATATCCTTGTTAGCCTTGTCAACACCGTAAGCCAAAGCAGCGGCTGTAGGCTCGTTAACGATACGCTTAACATCCAGACCGGCAATCTGACCAGCCTCCTTGGTAGCCTGACGCTGAGAATCGCTGAAGTAAGCAGGAACGGTGATTACAGCCTCTGTAACCTCCTGACCCAGGTAATCCTCGGCAGTCTTCTTCATCTTCTGCAGGATCATAGCGCTAATCTCCTGAGGAGTGTACTGACGACCGTCGATGTCAACACGGGGGGTGTTATTGTCGCCACGTACTACAGAGTAAGGTACGCGGGCAATCTCCTTCTGCACCTGGTCGTAGGTCTCACCCATGAAACGCTTGATACTGAAGATAGTCTTCTTAGGGTTAGTGATAGCCTGACGCTTGGCAGGATCACCTACCTTACGCTCGCCACCATCAACGAATGCCACAATAGAGGGAGTTGTACGCTTGCCCTCGCTGTTGGCAATAACTGTGGGCTCGTTGCCCTCAAATACGGATACACAGCTGTTAGTGGTACCCAAGTCAATTCCAATAATCTTTCCCATAATCGTATTTTTTTTATTTGTTTATTCTTTTTCAGTTGACGAGTTGACAAGTAGACAAGTTGACGAGTTGTTACTACTGCCATCGCCATTTCTCACAATATTTTAAACAAAGCCCGTGCCAAATGGCAAAATGGCAAAAATAATGACACATTGTCATGCTTCGCAAATGAAGAGTGAAGAATGAAGAGTGAAGAATGAAGAGTGAAGAATGAAGAATGAAAGATGAAGAATCGGGCGGCCCTAATAATTACGTTATAACGTCATAACGATATATCGGAATAACGAAAAGGCCGCCCAACGTTATAACGTTATAACGAAAAGCGACCATCAAGCCATTAGCATAAAAAGAAAAAGGAGCAAAAGGAAAATATCCTCTTGCTCCTAAATCTATCACTCCCCCAAAGGGGGAGCAGGGAGGGGGCTCTTAATCCAGCAACGCCTTGAGCTGGTTTATCAGGTTCTGACCACGCAGATCCTTGGCGATAATCTTTCCGTCCTTGTCCACCAGGACATTGGCAGGGATGGCTCTGACATTGTAGATGGCAGCACCCTGGCATTGCCAACCCTTGAGGTCGCTCATCTGAGGCCAAGGCAGACGCAGGTCCTTGATGGCCTTCACCCAGGCTTCCTTCTTATTGTCGAGTGACACGCCTACTACCTCGAAGCCCTTCTGGTGATAAGCATCGTATGCCTCTACCACATAAGGCATCTCAGCCCTGCAGGGACCACACCAAGAGGCCCAGAAGTCTATAAGCACATACTTGTTCTTGCCAACGAAGTCGCTTACCTTCATCTCCTTGTCTTCAGTATCGAGCATAGTGAAATCCGTGTACTTCTGCCCTATTGCCGTGGGAGCAGATGCAGCAGCATCAGCAGCCAGACGCTTGTAGTTGGCACTCTGGGGCATCTTCTGCTTGAAGAGCTCCAGCATGGCAGCCTTCTCGTTGTCCTTCAGCTGGCGGAAGACATCATTCAGCATCATGTCGCAGATGGGCAACGGGTTGTTCATGTGCTGGGTCAGGAAATCGCGCTTGGCAACGGTAATCAGCCTCTGTACGCTATCCACCTTTGCCTGAGCTGCATCCTGCTCCTCCTTTGTTCCCTTCTTCTCGATGAGAAGACGGTAAACATCATCCATGCCCTTGCCGAAGTTGCTTGTTGCAGCCCTGTACTCATTCAACAGTTTCTGGTTGGCTCCTGTACTCTCTACATCGCCGTCCTTGTACTTAGGAGTGCTCTTGTAAGTCTTGACCGTTATGTCAGCCTCCTCCAGTACTACCTGCGCCATGCACAGGCCTTTGGAATCCCCAGCATGCATAGGACGGACAAAACGCATGGCGTAGCCTTCTGCAGGCGCATTACCCGAGAATGTGAACTTGCCACCTGCCACAATAGCCGTATCAGTATTTACCAGACCGTAACCCTGTGGCTTGCATAGGAATACGGTATCCCCGTCAACGGTACCTTCTGCAGTACCGGTGATGGTATATTTCTGGGCAGAAACAGACGCAAAAGCCATTGTTGCTGCCACGAACATCAAGAATAATCTCTTCATCTTCTTACTTTGTTGTCTTCTTACCGTCAATAATATAGATACCACGAGAAGGAATGGCCTTCAGAGGCATACCGCCTAGGTTATATACGCCAGAGACAGCATTCTCCAACTCAACCTTGGTCAGACCGTCCTCATTGTCCTCACCCTTGTATTCGTTCTTCAGGGCAGCCTCCTCGTCCCAGTAGATAACGGGATCCTTCTCGGGAGCATTCCACATATAAGCCTCATCTATCTTCAGATAATAGCTGCCGGCAGGAATCTCAGTCTGAGAAGCAGGCATCAAGGTAAAGCAACGATCCTTCATATTTACATTATAATATACAAAGCCTACGGGCAGTTCGCTTACCTGCAAGGTCTCCTCGGCATACTGCATGCAGGATACGGTACTGCCATACCATACATTCAGGGCAGGATCAGTAATGGCTGTAGCCTCGCCCTTCAGGTAGATAATCTGGGGAATGCCAGGGTAAAGGGATGCGCTGCCGCTTGAACCCTTTGTATTAGTGAAGAAGCCTACGCCCTGTTCTGTGTTGGCGTATTCCTTCTCCTGGAAGGCACGACAGTTATACTCGCTCTCTCCGAAGTAGAAGCCAGCATAGTCCTTGTTGTACCAGAGGATATACTCGCCATCGGGGCAATTAAAGTAGGTGACACTATCTGCCTGGAAGTAGGCTACATATTCCTCGGCCTTCTCGACCTTCACGCTAAGGGGATTGTCCGTAAATTTCTGACCATCGCTCTTACGCTTCCAGTAGGCGAATGTGATATTGTCTTTCTTGGGAGTAGCAGTCAGCTGCACATCATCGCCAATATCGTTAATGCTCTTGCTGGAGGATATGGTACCCAGGTTCTTCATTCCTGCGCCCAGACGGGGAACAACATGGCTGAAGACTACGAAGCAGCAATGCTCGGGCAGCAAGGGAGCGTTGGCAATACAGCTTTCCTCATCATCGGCCGAGAAGGTTGAGGATGCTGTATATCTCAGGACTGACTCGTCGTTCTTGATAACCAGACTCCCATTTTCGTCTGTCTCGGGCTTCCAGTCGTCATCCTCTGATTCACGTACACCCTCTACCACACCATACTGAATCCATCCGTTGGCAGGCTGAGTGTAGCAGTAGAAGTCGGCAGAAGAGATCTGAGAACCTACGTAGGTTGCTTCCTGATACTCGTTCCACTCGCTAATCTCGCTGGGGTCCTCCAGCTTATCCTTTTCTACATAGATTTTTCCGGCACCTGAAGGATAGGCATGGAACTCATCGTAAAAATAATAGAACTTGTTGTCTGCAGCTTTTGCAGTCAAGCTCACAAAGACTGTTGCCAGACTTAGCAAAGTCCATTTTGAAAGAGTAAAATGTTTCATTTTGTTGTTGATTTGAATGGTTTTTATTTAATTCATAATTCTTAATTCATAATTCACAGTTCAAAATTCAAAATTCAAAATTCAAAAAACGCTAACCGCTAAGGCTGCGATTAAGCGAGAGAAGAGCGATGCTCGCATCAGCTTTTCCGAGCGTGAGCAGGCTCGAACGAAGTTCAACCACTAACCGCTAATCGCTAACCACTAACCGCTAACCGCTAACCGCTAATCAAGCCCCCTCTCCTTTGGAGAGGGACGGGGTGAGGCTGGCTTTTTACTCTGCCTCCCTGACGTAACGAACAGAAAGGTACTGGTTGGTGGATTCCATGCTTTGTCTGTAAACACCATCACGGTTATAGGCGAACTTCCTGAAGAAGAAATAACGACCGGACTTAGACTCATCCTGCGTAGATGTCCAGTAATAACCAAAGGCACCTTTCTCCTTGCTGCCGTCCACCAGGAAGCTTTGCGTATGTAACGTCACATAGCCTGCCAGCAGCAGCTCCAGATAGGTCTCACGGTCCTTGGTCTGAATCATGCTCTTGGAGACATTGCCACGCCACTCGTTCTGCTGAGCCTCATCAATATCCATACCCAACAGGCATTCCAACTGTTCCCAGTCCTTTTCCGTAGGCAGGCGCCAACCTTCAGGACAAGCCTTCAGGGCCCCTTCCAGCGTATAGTACATTCCGTACTTGGGAACATCGCTATGCGAGAAATCCTCATAGTCGGCATACTGATCCCATTCCTCGGGGTCTATGTATATACGGCACTCATCATATATGCCGGTATCATATCTGAAGTTCTGCGCCATCCATTGCAGATTGCCATACTGAACCCATCTGTAGCTCTCACCGTCTCGGGGGTCTGTATATATTCCCTGAGCCGTGGGTTCAGGCATTTCAGGGATGTCATTGCTGCACGAAGCGAATGCCATGGACAGGAACGTACAGACCGTTATTATATAGTACTTTGTCATTGTTATAAATGTTTTTTATTTAGAATATGAACCCTATGTCCGTCATCACCTTCTTGAAGATTCTCCATTTCTTCAGCACAACAGGATAGTCGGCATACATCTGCTCTATCTGCTCATCTGTATAGGTAAGGGAGTAGGTGCAGTACATGGTTATGTCTTTCTCCTCAGAAGGGGTAGCACAATGTCCCCAGGTATTCTTCACGTAATCCAGGAAACCGTAGTATCTGACCACATGGCGAGCCTCTGTTATATCATCTGAGGTGGTGCGGTCATAGTAGCCATCGGATACGGCATAGAACTCCTTAAAGGCATCGTTCTTGTTCATGGCCAGCTGAGGCAGGATGGCAGTCAGGATACGACTTACAAACTGCTGCTTCTGGGCATCTGTCTTCAGCTTCTTCAGTTGCGAGAAAGCTACCACTATGCAACGCTGTCCTGTTGCGGCATAAGGATGCGAGGGAGCTGAGGTGGTGCTGGCCCTGTAGTTGATCTGACCGCATAGATACCACGAGTAAGGCATCAGCTTGGCGCCTATATGCGGCAGGACAAATGTCTCCAGGAAATCTACTGCCATCTCCTTATCCTCTATAGAATTCAGATTGGTGTAGTCGTAGCTGTTGCTGGGATAGGCTGTCTGTCCTACCTCATAGTCCAAGGCCAGACGTTCTGTCCAGAATGTAGAGTCACCGTTTATGTCCAGTCCGTTGAACCTGTGTTGCAAGGTATCGTTAAACAGCAGGAAGGCATTGTGCTTGAACTGGAAGGACCTGCGAAGATTAGCCTCCTGACTATTGTCATCTTCTGAAGGCTCGAAGAAACAACTGGGGTCATGGATATCCACATCCATGCTACCGCTCTCGCTGCATGACGTCCATGTAATGCCGGTAAGTACCAGCACCATTACGGTTGAAAGTATATGTAACTTCTTCATGTGTCTTGTCTGTTTTTGCTATTGTTATGGCATGGTTGGAACAATCTCATAAGGGCGGTCCTGATTGCCGTTCCCAGGCATACCGGTATTAAACTCCAGAACTTCATAGGGGATGTTGACGGTCCATGAGGGATCATCCTCTCCTAAGGTGTAGAGACGTGTCTCCAGGATGTCTCCCGTATCATTGTCCCTGTAAACGGTATAGGTATGCTGCAGCGCTATCTTCTCGGGCTGTACCTGGCATACACGGTATCTTCTCAGGTCGAACCAACGATGTCCCTCAACGGGGAACTCCCATCTGCGCTCTGTACGGATTCTGGTTATAAGGTCGCTACCCGTGAGGCTCTCTACATCCCTCTCCGGAGCATCCTCGCGGTATCTGTTCTGCGCAAGCTTCCTTAAGGCAGCCTGAGCCTCGGCATCCTCTCCCAGATAGGCCTTTGCCTCTGCCAATGTCAGGTAGGCTTCTGCACTTCTGAGCCAGAAGAGGCTGGAGACTGGTGTACGCTGACCAGACGAACCATAGATATAGGTATCATAGTACCATGACTTATCTGTCATGGGGACACCAGAAAGAGGGTTGCCATGATCCTCGCGGATGCAGGCTATGAAAGGACCTGAACGCCAGAACCATTGGTTCTTGCGGACATCATTCTCGTGATAGGATTCGTACAGGTCTGTACTGATGCGTGAACTCTGGTAGTAGTAGGTTGTCATTCTTACCACATCACTTCCTCCCATAGAGAAGATATTCTCGGGGTTATCAGCACGCATAAACTTACTGCCGGACGTAACAACGTTCTCCAAGGCTGGGTGTGCCTCTATTACCATCTGTGCATAGCGTGCAGCCTCTTCCCAGTTCTGCATGAACAGATAGACGCGCGACAAGAGCAGTCTGACTGCCGTTACGTCTGCCCTGTACAGTTTCTTCTGCGAGGGTACCTTTGCCAGACATTCCTCAGCCTCCTGCAGATCCTTCAGTATAATGTCATAACATTCCTGAACGGTATTCCTGCTGAAGATCTTGTCCTGAATCTCAGGTGTCAGCTTCATGGGAACACCCAGTTGTGTTGCAGCCTGCTCGGGGCTGTAGGGCTGACCATATACATTCAGCAACCAGAAGTAGTAGAAGGCACGCAGAAACTTGGCCTCGCCCACCACCTTGTTGTAACCCTTTATCTCATCGGGTGTGGTCTGTGGCAGCTTCTGGGCAGATGCCACCACGTTATTGGCCACATTGATGTATTTGTAGAAGAGTGTCCATTCTCTGTTCTCGCTATAGAATGTCAGGCCGTTCTCCGTTGCACCCAGCCTGGCCTGCCATGTCGAGGGGCCGAACATATACTGGTGGCTTTCAGGCTCTACGGATTTGTTTCCGTCACCCAGATTGTTCTCTTCCATCTCGTCGGCCAACAGATGCAGGAACATACCGGGGTTGCTGAACATCTTGTATTGCTTGATGTAGTTGACGGGCAGATAGCAGTCGCCAATGAGCAGCTCGTCCAGATTCTCCCAGGAGGTGATGTAGTCCTTGTCCTGCGAGTATTCTTCCAGGAAACTGCAACTGCATAGCATCAGAGCCATGCCGATAGTGGATATTATATTTCTTGTCTTCATATTCAGATCTGTTAGATGTTGACATTGACTCCCAAGGTGAAGCTGGGAGTGTCTGAGAGTTGAACTTCCGTGAAACCGCCCTGTGTAGGAGTCTGTCCGCGCAGCTCCTTGTTACAGAAGGTGTAGATATTATAGGCACTCAGGGTGATAGCCAGACGCTGCATACGCATTCTCTCCAATTGCTTCTTGCTGAACTCGTATGTCAGGTTCAGGTTAGAGAACTTCAGGTAGTTGGCACTCACCACACGGACATCGCTGTAATCATACATGGTCCAGGCATTGCTGTGCAGTTTGGGACCATAGTAGTTGGTATTCTCCGTCCAGGGCTTGGTATAGACATCCAGATGGGGCGAGCCTCCACAGATAATGGCGGGGATGTTGGTCCTCTCCTCATCACCGGGCTTCATCCACCGGTCCAGCAGATCGCGGTTGGCATTCACCTCGGAACGGAAGACACGTCCCGAGCTGAATCCGTCAAACATACGGAACAGTCTGGTCTTGGCTCCTGCACTATACAGGAATGTGGCTCCCAACCTCCACTGCTTATAGGTGAAGGTGGTGTTGAAGCTACCTGTGATGCTGGGCTCACGACTGCCTGTAGGTGTCAGTACCGAGGTATAGAAGGTGTACTTGTCTGCCGTCTTCAGCTCAGCCTGACGCTCGTCCCAGATATCTATCAGCGGACCTCCGTCTACAGGACTCAGACCCATGAACCTATAGGAATAGAAGGTTCCTACGGGCATTCCCTCCACGATGGCCTTTCCCGTCAGGAAGTCGTTCAGCTCATAGCTCTCCGTACCCGGACGTGTGGTAACCTTATTATATATCTTGGACATGTTGCCCGACAGGATCCAGTAGAAATCCTTTGTCTTGATGGGCGTTGCCGTCAGGGTGATGTTGAAGCCCTGATTGGTGATGTCACCTGAGTTCACCACATAGGATGTGAATCCGTTCACCTCGCTGATGGTCTTGTTCATAAAGGCGTCCGTGGTACGTTTGTGATAGTACTCCAGTCCCAACTGAATGCGGTTGTGCAGGACTGCCATCTCCAGACCTACGTTCGTAGAATGCGTCTTCTCCCACTTCAGGTCGGGGTTGGCAAAGTTGGATACGGTAGAGGTGAACTCGTTATAGAAACCGTCAAAGCTGCCTTTACGGATGATAAGCTCAGAGGCTTGGTCGTCCAGCATGTTACCCTGCTGACCATAGGAGGCCTTCAGGGTAAGCAGATCCAGCCAGTCGGCCTTTATCTTCAGGATATCCGCCAGATTGGCATTTCCTGATACCGACCATATAGGCAACAGCTTCTCGTTACTGCGGCTACCAAACTTATTGGAACCGTCATAACGTCCGTTCATGTTCACAGAGAAGAGGTTCTTGTAGCCGTATGTCAACGTGGTATAGGCTGATACCATATTGGTCTTGGCACTGGTAATCACAGGCACGTTGCCCTGCATCCAAGACCAGTAGTTGGTGTAGGTCAAAGGGACGTTCGTGGCAAAGGACATACCACGGTCCTTGAAGTAGCAACGCTGTCTGTAACGGTCTCCGCTCGTCCTGTTGGAACTGGCCTCCAGACCCAATGCCACGTTGATGTTGTGCTTACGTCCGGCACCCAGGTATTTGTTGTAGTTACCCTGCAGACGTGCCGTCCAGCCCTTCTGTCCGGTATGCTGTCTGCTCAGTTCACCTCCATAGGGACAGTAAGAGTTACTCTTGGGTGTCTCGTCAACCGTTCCTCTCAGGCAATAGACATAGAAGCTGTTCTCGCCATGCCACTCGTCAATGGTTGAGTTGGATACGTTGGCAGAGAAGATGGCATTGAAGAACAGATCCTCTATGGGCTTGTAACGCAGGTTCAGCGTTGTAATAACAGAATTGCTGCTCTGCTCCGTACTGCTATTGTCTATCTCCTTCAGGATGCTGTAGGGATAGTTGCCGTACAGGTCATTGCTGGTATTGTACTTCAGATAGGTAAAGTAGGTACCGTCTGCATTACGTGCCGGAATGATGCGGTTGGTATTGTAGGCATAGTCTATCACATTCACATCGCTGGCGGCATAGTCTCTGCTGCTGATGTTGCCGTTGATGTTCAGCTCGGCTTTCAACTTGCTGCTGATGTCATAGTTGATCTTTGCCATAGCCGTGTAACGGTTGTTCTGGGCACCACGCACCACATCATTCTGCTGGGTAACGCCCAGAGAGGTGTAGTACCTTACCTTGTCACTACCGCCCGACACACTTACTGAGTGGTCCTGCGAAAGGCTGTTTCTGCACAGAAGGCTGAACCAGTCGGTATTCTCAGTCTTCATCTTCTCTATGGCAGCATTGAACTCCTGCCTTGTTATCTCGCCTGCATAGAGCTGGCGCAAGGCCTCCTCGTATCCCACCTTCGACATATTGCTGGGGTAGGCATAATGCTCCTCTGCCAGAAACTGCGAGAACTGTACACGTTCGGCAGAGTTCATCAGGTTTATCTTTCCGTCGCTATAGTATGGACGTTTTCTCAGTGTCAGCTGACCCGAGTAGTTCACCGTAGGCTTAC
Source organism: Bacteroidaceae bacterium (assembly GCA_017619585.1). The sequence goes on along the minus strand of JAFZSA010000026.1, from coordinate 2,321 downwards.
CCTCGCGTCCGCTTTTGGTTGTCACCACAATAACGCCGTTGGCAGCCCTTGTACCGTAGAGGGCTGTGGCAGCAGCATCCTTCAGTACGTCTATACGCTGAATATCCTGAGGGTTGATACCGGCTATGGCATTACCTATACGGTTTACGTAGTCAGGGTCGTTCAGCACGTCGGGCGACAAATCCACGGGGTCTGTCAGAATAATGCCGTCCAATACCCATAGGGGCTCGCGGTTACCTATCAGCGTGCTGGTTCCCCTTACGCGCAACCTTGGGGTAGCATTTATCTCACCGCTGTTGTTGGTCAGCACCAGGTCAGGGATACGCCCCTCCAGCATCTTGTCCACGCTGGAGATGCCCGGAATCTCAATATCCTTCATATCCACCGAGGTTACAGAGCTGGTCAGGTTCCTGCGGTCCAACTGTTGGTATCCCGTTATTACCACGTCTTTCAGTGCCTTGACGTTCTCCTGCATGACCCATCTCACCTTCTGTCCTGCCTTCACCTTCTGGGTAATAGGCTTCATACCCATATAGGTAACAGTCAGGGTAGCTCCGCCACTAGGCACCTTAACACGGAAATTTCCTTCCATATCGGTAATGGCGTTGATGTTGTTCACCTTGTCGCGGACGTACACCCCTATCAGCGGTTCTCCCGTCTCATCCACAATAGTGCCTGTCACCTCCTGTCCGTAGGATGCCACCCACGTCACCAGCATCACAAGTGCAAGCATCAAGAATCTTTTTGTTTGTATCATTATAAATATGGTTAATATTTTTCTAATTTTCACTAAGGCTGCGAAGTTCAACCGCTAACCGCTAAGGCTGCGATTAAGCGAGAGAAGAACGATGCTTGCATCAGTTTTTCCGAGCGTGAGCAGGCTCGAACGAAGTTCAACCGCTAACCACTAACCGCTAAGCTAATAAGCTACTAAGCTAATAACCACTAATCCTCCTCCAGTTCCATACGGTCACTCCCGCTGCCAGACCCATCAGGATATGAGCCGTCTCCATCAACTGATTTGGCCAGAGGGCGACACCCGCTGCCCATATCAGCGTCACGATGCCGAAGGGCGTCCCTATTCTGTCCTTCCATTTCCAACACATAATGGGAATAGGGTTAAAGGGGACAAAGAGCCAGTTCCATTGTGTACAGGGCAGGTCCGAGAATAGCAGCAGATAAGTAAAGAATACGCCTGCCGTTGTCTGTGCCAGCAAGAGTGTTCCATGCAGATATTTGTTTCTCAGCCAGACATTCCCAATGGCCAACAGCAATATCAGCACTCCCACAACAAGGGGCGAGAACGGGGTCTGATGCTTTTCAGTCTCACCCTGGCAAAGATAATGCGGCTCACCCGTCAGGACAGGCTTGCCGTATGCCTCAGCCCCAGAGAGGACCTCTATCAACTGCACAGGCACCACCACCTTGCCTGTCACATCGGAATCCGTGTAATAGGCATCTCCGCCCACTATAGTGCTGAAGATGAATCTATGCCAACGGTTCTCCATGGCACCACAGGCAATCTCTTTTCTGGATTTGTTTCTGATCTCATCGCCCCAGGGGGCAAACACCATGTTACCCTCTGTTGCCTGTATCAGCCATTGCAGAACAGACAGGGCACAGCCGTGTCGCAGGAAGTCGTAGGGCACATCACGCATCTTAACGCCCTCATCCAGCATCTGCCACAAATGCTGTTTCACCTCTATGGGCAGGTTCAGCCTGTATTCCATCACACTCCTACCATCCTCCTTATAGCTGTCCACAAAGGTATCAGTAGGGATTATCCTCACCCCCATCCTCAACTTACCCGCCAGGTATCTCAGGGCATGACTGATAGCATCCTCTGCCTCGTAGCTGAACACATAGTCCATCTTGTACTGGGGGCAACGCATACGTATGCTGGCATGCCCAAGTACGGTATAGAGTTTAGTGCCGGGCGAAGCAATCACCACGCTCGCCTCAACAAAGTCATCCGGCAGATTGTCAAATGATACAGTTGCTGCACGCACACAAATACAGAGCGGCAGAAACAGCAGGAATAGCAGTTTCTTTATAAAGAGATTCATTAGGACTGTGAATATAGTTGTAATTTCTGCAAAGATACACCTTTATTCTAAGACCAGCCCTCTATCAGCGCAGAAAAGCCCCACCTACCCTTCCATTCCTTGACATTTATCAATGAGCGGTTAGCGGTTGAACTTCGTTCGAGCCTGCTCACGCTCGGAAAAGCTGATGCGAGCATCGCTCTCCTCTCGCTTAATCGCAGCCTTAGTGGTTAGCGGTTAGCGGTTAGTGGTTAGCGATTTTTGAATTTTGAATTT
>JAFZSA010000025.1 GCA_017619585.1 Bacteroidaceae bacterium | reverse complement strand
TATTACGCTAACCCCTAACCGCTAACCCCTAACCGCTAACCGCTAAGGCTGCGATTAAGCGAGAGGAGAGCGATGCTCGCATCAGCTTTTCCGAGCGTGAGCAGGCTCGAACGAAGTTCAACCACTAACCGCTAACCACTAACCGCTAACCACTTAAAAAGAATGGATAAATACGGAATTATAGGAAACCCTTTGGGGCACAGTTTCAGTAAAGGATTCTTTACGGAAAAATTTGCCAAGGAAGGCATAGATGCCCAGTATCTCAACTTTCAGATTCCTGAGATAGGGAAACTGACGGATGTACTGAAAGAGAACCCAGAACTAAGAGGCATCAATGTAACACTCCCCTATAAGACCGAGGTCATTCCTTTTCTGGACGAACTGAGCGACGAGGCTAGAGAGATTGGTGCCGTCAACGTTGTGCAGATCAGGAACGGACACCTGAAAGGATTCAACAGCGACATCATAGGCTTTACCAGAAGCATTCAGCCCTTGCTGAAGCCTCATCACAAAAAAGCATTGATTTTAGGAACCGGTGGTGCCAGCCGAGCCATACGCGTTGGACTCACCCGTCTGGGGCTGGAATGGAAATATGTCAGTCGTATCCCACGTGAGGGCATGATTACCTACAACGATATTACAGCAGAAACCCTCAAGGAATACGAGGTGATTGTCAACTGCAGTCCCGTTGGCATGTTCCCCAAGGTTGACGAGTGCCCAGCCATTCCTTATGAATTCCTGACAGCAGACAATCTGCTTTATGATCTGGTATATAATCCTGAGGACACTTTGTTCCTTAAGAGGGGCAGGGAGCAAGGGGCAAGGGGCAAGAACGGCTTGGAGATGCTACACCTGCAAGCTATTGCCAGTTGGGAATTCTGGAACGAATAAGTATTCTCAATTAAAGTGTAGCTTGACTTCGAACCCACATTGGAAAGGTTTATTCCGTTGCGAATATCCTCTACCCATCTGCAGGAAATAGATTGTCCTGCAACGATTGTCAAAGATATTATTGGCCCAGACAGCAAACTCAAGATGTTTGCGATAGAAGGAAAGCTTGGCATCAAGGGCATTGTAGAAGGACTCACTGACCAGATTATCCTCCGTCCAATAGATACGTCCCAGTCCATGCCAGTTAACACCAATATTCATTCCTTCCAGAAGCTGACGACCCATAATCTTGGGCATAGGCATTCCATAGTTAGCACCCAAATCGACACTATGCTGGGGAGCAAAAGGAACATAATTGCCATTGTATGACACATCTGCTGAATACATATAATCAGTAAATGTAGCATGGGTATAGCCATAAGAAGCATGAGCCTGTAAACGATCAGTAAGCATTGAACGAAGGGATAACTCGCCACCACAGGAACGACTCTGCCCAGCATTCTTTGTTGTAAGACCCAATCCGGAAGGATCCATCTGAGTAATCTGCTGATCCGTAACATTTGTCAAGAAAACAGAAGCATCTAGGAACAACTTGTCATGTACAAGATCAAGATGCGTACCCAACTCATAGTTCCACGCACATTCTGGTCGGTATAGTTGGGGTACGCCATTGTCGACAAGACAATCACAGCCTGCACTCCTGTATCCGCGCGATACCGTTCCATACACATTTCCCTTAGAGAAAGAATACTGTAAGGATGCACGAGGCATCAACTGCCACCAGTCGTTACACAACCGTTCATCTGGCAGACTGATTCCAGAACAACCGACATGCTCATAAGCCAGTCGAAGTCCTGCTGTAAAGTCCAGCCCCTTGGCATTGAAGATATCACGCATCGTACTCTGATGATACAGGGCAGCTCTCTTTGTGGGAGTATCATATTGTCCGGCATTATTTATACAGGTACGCAGCCACTGGCCATTGAAACTGGCACCCGTAACCCACTCCCAATGACGCCATGCACCAGGTCGGCTCTTCAGAATAATCTCCTCGCTTAGGGTACGGCTATGTTGCTGCTGCTGGAACGTGCCAAGGCTAAGATGCGTAAAGTCGCGGTCCATGTCCAAATCATCATTAAGCAACTGGAAGGCAAGTACATTACTGAGCGTTACCTTTGACCAGTTATGCTCAGCCTTAAGACCAACGTTCAGTAAGTGACGCAGATACAAATTGTCATCATTACTGCTTATCTTACCAATATCCTGTCTCAACGGCTCCCTGAAGGGATCATCATCCGACACGCTCTCCAGATAATACGGGAAAGCATCCTGCGTACATAGCTCATAGTTGGCAAGGAATTCTACATTATCCACTTCGGTGGGACGGTACAACAACCTGGTATGAGCACGCAGAGAGCGGTCTGCGTCTGCCTTCTGCCCATAATTACTGTTTCTGAAGAAACTTCCCATTGACCTATAGGCCACACCAGCCGACAAAGCCAATTTGTCAGAAAAACGCTGGTAGTGCGTGATGCCCGTATAATGACTACCGTGATTAGCCATAGAGCGTTCTATGAAGGTTCCCTGATAGTCAAAAGGATTCTTGGTTACGATTCTGATGAGTCCTCCCATAGCGTTCGTCCCGAACAATGTGCTCTGAGGTCCACGCAACACCTCTATGCGTTCAACCTCTCCGATTTTTGTGCTGAAGGAACTATTCATCAGCCAGGGCATGTCATCCACATAAAGTCCCACTACCGGAGTGTTGGCACGACTGCCCACGCCCCTAAGATAGATAGCCGTAGACTGTGCACTACCACACGAAGGGATATAGAGACCAGGAACAACTGAAGTCAGGTCGCTAATATCGTACAAACCACGCTCGCGGATATCCTTGGCATTGAAGCTTATACATGACAAGCCCTGTTCACGCAAAGGAGTTTCTTCCTCGGCCAACATAGTGCTCTGCGCGACAAACAGCACTCCTATTATAAAAAAGAATCTCATTATCTACAGATGGATTTGCGGCTGCAAAGATAAGGACATTTTGCTTATTATCCAATCCCCCGCCAAGAGGAATTGCACGTCAACATTCTAAAAAACAATAATTATCACACGTACAAGCAGAGGGAATTTGCGTATATAAGATAATTGTATTATCTTTGCACAGCAATTACAAACAAATTATAATGAGCAATCAACGATACATGATGCGCGGCGTTAGCGCTGCCAAAGAAGATGTTCACAATGCTATCAAGAACATCGACAAAGGTATTTTCCCTCAAGCTTTCTGTAAAATCATCCCCGACATATTAGGAGGCGACCCCGAATATTGCAATATCATGCATGCCGACGGTGCCGGAACAAAGTCCAGTCTGGCTTACATGTACTGGAAAGAGACCGGCGACCTGAGTGTATGGAAAGGTATTGCACAGGATGCCCTGATTATGAATACTGACGACCTGCTGTGTGTAGGTGCCGTAGATAACATTCTGGTAAGCAGCACTATCGGAAGAAACAAGATGCTTATCCCCGGCGAAGTAATCTCGGCTATCATCAACGGAACAGACGAGCTCTTACAGCAGATGCGCGATATGGGAATCGGCATCTATGCTACAGGCGGTGAGACTGCTGACGTGGGCGACTTGGTTCGCACCATCATTGTGGACAGCACCGTTACCTGCCGTATGAAGCGCAGCGATGTTATTGACAATGCCAACATACGTCCCGGTGACGTTATTGTAGGTCTCTCTTCCTGCGGACAGGCTACCTACGAAAAGGAATACAACGGAGGTATGGGCAGCAACGGACTGACCAGTGCCCGCCACGATGTGTTCAGCAAATACCTGGCAGAGAAATATCCTGAGAGCTACGACAAGGCCGTACCCGAGGAGCTGGTATATAGTGGTTCATACAAACTGACCGACGAGGTAGAGGGTTCACCCATCAATGCCGGAAAGTTGGTTCTCTCCCCCACCCGTACCTATGCCCCAGTAGTAAAGAAACTGTTGGACGAGCTCCGTCCCAAGATTCACGGTATGGTACACTGCACAGGTGGCGCCCAGACTAAGGTGCTGCACTTTGTGGGTGACAACTGCAGGGTTATCAAGGACAACATGTTCCCCGTGCCCCCTCTCTTCAAGGCCATCATCAAGGAAAGCGGTACCGACTACGCAGAAGCCTACAAGGTATTCAACATGGGACACCGTCTGGAGGTTTACCTCGCACCCGAAGATGCAGAGAAGGTAATAGAGATCAGCAAGAGCTTCAACATTGACGCTCAGATTATCGGCCACATTGAGGAAGGCAAGAAGAGCCTACTCATCAAGAGTGAATTCGGAGAGTTCGAGTATTAAGACAAGATGAAGGACATTAAGTTTACAAACTATACTACCAAGGATTGGGTGAAACATTCGAGTGTTATGCTCTGCATTGTAATATTAACAAGTTTCACAACCCTTTCAATTTTTAACGACAAAGATTATATCGGTGCCTTCATGGGTATTGTTGGAATTGTTGGCTGGGGTATAGTTTACCATATCATAATGAAGGAGATAAGAAAAAGGAACCCTCAGGAATAACATAACATGATATTTTCAAAAGCATAAATATGGCAGAAAACAATAACCTATTAGACCGACTGGAAGGATTGGTTTCACGTTACGAGGAAGTGAGCACCCTCATCACAGACCCCTCTGTGATTGCCGACCAAAAACGATACGTGAAGCTGACCAAGGAATACAAGGACCTTGGTAAGATTGTTGCTGCCCGAAAAGAATACGTTGGCTGTTTGCAGAATATTGAGGACGCCAAAGAGATGCTTGCCATAGAAGAGGACGCAGACACCAAAGAGATGCTGCGCGAGGAACTGGCAGAAAGCGAAAAGCGTATTCCTGCGCTGGAAGAGGAAATAAAGCTGCTGCTCATCCCTGCCGATCCTGAAGATGACAAGAACGTCATCATGGAGATACGTGGCGGTACAGGTGGTGATGAGGCAGCCCTCTTTGCCGGCGACCTGTTCCGTATGTACAGCAAATACATAGAGCTGAAGGGATGGAAGATGGCTGTGAGCAGTTTCTCGGAAGGTGCTGTAGGCGGTTTCAAGGAAATCATCTTCAGCGTGACAGGTGAAGGCGTCTATGGAATTCTGAAATACGAATCTGGAGTTCACCGTGTACAGCGTGTTCCAGCCACAGAGACACAGGGACGTGTTCATACCAGTGCTGCTACCGTAGCCGTTTTGCCAGAGGCAGAAGAGTTTGATGTGGAGATTAACGAAGGTGCCATCAAATGGGATACCTTCCGAAGCAGTGGTGCGGGTGGTCAGAATGTGAACAAGGTGGAATCTGGTGTCCGTGCCCGTTATATGTGGCGTAACCCCTTCACCAACGAGGATGAGGAAATCCTGGTGGAGTGTACAGAAACCCGCGACCAGCCCAAGAACAAGGAACGTGCTCTCGCGCGCCTGCGCACATTTATATATGATAAGGAGCACCAGAAGTACTTGGATGACATAGCATCAAAGCGCAAGACTATGGTATCAACCGGTGACCGTTCTGCCAAGATACGTACGTACAATTACCCTCAGGGACGTATCACAGACCACCGCATTGGCTATACCATATATAATCTGAATGCCTTCATGGACGGACAGATACAGGATTGCATTGACCACCTGATTGTGGCAGAGAATGCTGAGAGAATGAAAGAGGCAGCGCTTTGATTATTCAAAAT
>JAFZSA010000024.1 GCA_017619585.1 Bacteroidaceae bacterium | reverse complement strand
GTAGTAGTTCTGCATAGAGAACATACCCTTCTTCATCTCACCACCGTACCAGGTGTTGATGATTACCTGCTCGCGGCTTGTTGTGTTGAAGGCAACACAAGTCTCTGAGTTCAGACCCAGCTCCTTGTAGTTCTCAACCTTAGCCTTAGAAGCGTTATAGATTACGAAGTTAGGCTCGAACTTCTCCAACTCCTCAGCTGTGGGCTGGATGAACATGTTCTTTACGAAGTGTGCCTGCCAAGCTACCTCAACGATGAAGCGAACAGCCAGACGGGTTGCCTCGTTAGCACCGCAGAAAGCGTCAACAACATAGAGCTGCTTGTTGCAGAGCTCCTTGATGGCGATTTCCTTAACCTTGCCCCAAACTTCCTCAGACATGGGGTGGTTGTCGTTCTTATACTCCTCAGAAGTCCACCATACCTTATCCTGGCTCTGTGCATCCTTTACGATGTACTTGTCCTTGGGTGAACGGCCGGTGTAGATACCAGTCATTACGTTAACAGCGTCCAACTCGGTGTTCTGACCCTTGTCGAAACCAGTCAGACCAGCCTTTGTCTCCTCCTCGAAAAGGAACTCGTAAGAGGGATTGTGAGCAATCACGGTAGAACCAGTGATGCCATACTTAGTCAAATCTAAATTTGCCATTTTATTGAATGATTAAAGTGTAAATTATTGTTATCTTTCTATTGCTTTTTACCCTTGCGTAGGGCTAGGCCCTATTTTTTCAGCGCAAAATTACAACATTCCTCTGAAATGGTGAAATGTGGTGTTCCTTTTTTTTGCTTTCTTAACGTAGTTAATTGTCTTTAGTGTCGCTTTTGCGAAATGGAGTTATCATTTTTTGTTTTTCTCCATCATACGCTTCAGGTTACGTTGCTTGATGGTCTTCTCCTTATCGGCCTTCTGCTTGGTGATATCCTGAGGCTTTTGCTTGCTTCTCTCAATGCTTCTGATAGACCATTCCTGTTCCAGATCCCAGTTGGCTTTCAGGGCAAGTCTCTGGGGGAAATAGAAGACTTCCTCGGGTTGACGACCTTCCTTGTAATTGCCCGTATCCCATTTGCCGTTGTTGTTGGCATCTATGAAACAGCGTACAAAGTACTCGTCGGGTTTCATGTAGAAGAAGTCGGCTCGCCCGTCTTTATCAGCCTTTTGTGTAGCGACGGGTTTGTCGGCCCTGCTGAGCAACTGTACGATGATGTTGCTGTCGGGAGCCAGAACGTGTATGAAGATGGAACCGAACTCCTCGTCTTCTCTGACGGTGAACTCGTATTTAAGCGGCTTGCTGGAATGTCCCATCACACTGGTGAAGGCTGATGAGTCTGCCGTAAACTTATAATGCTCCTTGGGCTCCCACTCGGCATAGAGGGTATAGACCTTTTTGTCTGTCTTGCTTGGAAGGAACAGATGGGGGTGCGGGATCCAGTCAGAATCTTTCTTGATATAGAAGTGTATCTTGTTGGTATCCACTTTGGCAAAAGGCTCTTTGGCAGTGAGGCGGGGATTCTGGTTGGGGTCTAATGCTCCATAGGGTTTACAGGACATTTCCAGGAAGGTCTTGGTGTAGGGATTCTCCTCGTATGCCAGCGGTCTCTTGGCTTTCCTGATCTTCTTTTCGCGTTCCTTGTTCCACTCGGCAATCTTCTTGCTCTGCTCACCCCATTTCTTAGCCCATGTGGTCTTGGGGACAATTTCCATCTCTTCGGTTGTCGGATTCAGAACGCCTGCTGTGTCCGTCTCCATAAATGTGAGCTCGAATCTTAGCGTGTCTTGCTGCCTATAGTAGGTTGTGTCCGTAATCCAATAGGTGAGGGTATCGAAGTGTTCGCTTGACTCACAGAGCAGGCATTTCTCGTCGAAGTTCAATCCCTTTATGATGGGAAGTGTATCAGCAGGGGCTGTGAAATAAAGACGGAAGAATTCAGGCTCCTGACGCTCCCATTTCAGCAGGTGCTGGTCCTGACCATCTTCGAGGAAGGCAAGCAGGACAAGGTCGTCTGGCAGGAAGTGGGTGTAGGGTACCACACGGATAGAGTCGTATTCTACGGTATCGCGCCAGATGGTATCCATCCTGACGTCGCGCTTCCAGGAGGTCTGGAATACAATGGAATCAAAGGAGATCTTCTCGCTTTTCTGACTGAAGAGGAAGTCTCCGTCCTTGTCATCCAGGACATGAGCTTTGTATCTGCCGTTCTTGACGCCTTTGATGGTAAAGCGTCCCGATCCGTTTGTGCGTGATACACGCTGGAAGGGAGTGGTTCTGAGGATACTGTCCGTGAGATTGGAATCTACAGGGTACAATCCCACCAATACGCCTTTTATGGGTTCCAGGTCTTCTGCGTTCAATACAGTACCTGACACCTCCATGGTATCAATCTCGTCGCCTGTGCTGAACGAGAAGGTGTAGTGTCCCATGGGATTTCCCTCGTTGTTGTCCTCGATAGCGTCGCTGAAGTCGATGGTATAGGTAGTGTTGGGCTTCAGAGTGTCGTTGAGCTCTATCTTAATATGCTTGCCGTCAACTCTGATATTTGCCGGCTCCATCTGTGGGGGCGAGACAATTACCTTTTCGTTGGCGTTCTCCAACTTGATGAATTCATCAAAGTTGATGCGCGCTTTTCTGGTTTGTACACCTGTGGCACGTTCTATAGGATAACTGGAAACGACCTTGGGTGGAGTCTCGTCATATTCTCCACCGTCGGGAGCTGCTATGCTGGCGCATGCAACTACCAGCAAGCTCAGTAAACTGTATAGAAGCGGCCTCCACTCTTTCATGCGTTCAGTGCTAATATCTGGTCAATGAATTCGCGTTTGTTGCTTAGGCGTGGAATCTTGTGCTGTCCGCCCAACTTTCCTTTCTGCTTCAGCCAGTCGTTGAAGACACCGCTGCGGGCCTTGATAATCTCCAGAGGCTGTAGGGTGATATTCTTGTAGCGCTTGGCTTCGTAATCAGAGTTGATTTTCTGTAATGCCTGATCCAGGATATCTGCAAAGGCATTGATATCCTCGGGCTCTTTGCTGAACTCTATCAGCCATTGGTGACGGCATTTGCCGTGCTCGTCCATAAAGACGGGGGCAGCGGTATATTCCTGCACTTGAGCACCGGTTTGCGCGCAAGCCTCGGCCAAGCCTTTCTCGGCATTGTCAACAATCAGTTCCTCGCCAAAGGCATTGATGAAGAACTTGGTACGGCCAGTGATGATGAATTTGTAGGGATTCTTCTGGGTGAACTTAATGGTGTCCCCAATCAGGTATCTCCATAATCCGCAAGAGGTGCTGATAACCATTGCGTAGTTCTTTCCAACCTCAATATCCCAGAGGGGAAGTACGGTGGGATGTTCGTTGTCAAGTTCTTCCATTGGGATGAACTCGAAGAATACTCCGTAGTCAATCATCAGGCTCATAGCCGGATCATTGGGATCGTCCTGCAAACCGAAGAAACCCTCAGACGCATTGTATGTCTCCATATAATGCATGCCGGCAGAGGGGATGAGGTGCTGGTATTGCTCGCGGTAGGGTGCAAAGGCAACGCCTCCATGGAAGAATACCTCCAGATTGGGCCATACCTCGCAAAGGTTGTTGGCTCCGGATATCTCTATCACCCTGTTCAGTACCGACATCATCCATGAGGGAACACCGCTCAGGTTGGTGACGTTCTGCTTTATTGCCTCCTGTGCAATGCGGGTGCGCTTTATCTCGAAGTCGCTGAGCAGGGCAGTCTTCTTCTTAGGTGTGCGAACCAGATTGACCAGCGGATTGATATTCTCTATAAGAATGGCGCTGAGGTCTCCAACCAGGCTGTTCTTCTGGTTGTAGTTGGGAGCATGACTGCCACCCAGGATCAGTGCCTTGCCGTCAAAGACGCGGCTCTTGGGATTGTTGCGCAGATACCATGTCACGGAGTCGAAACCTCCGGCATAGTGTATATCGTGAAGACCCTCTTTGCTGACGGGTATGAATTTGCTCTTGTCATTAGTGGTGCCGCTGGATTTGGCGTACCACTTTACCTTTCCGGGCCATAGGAGGTCGGCCTTTCCCTGGCGCATCTCGTCTATATACCCTTTCAGGTCCTCGTAGGTGTTGACGGGGGTCTGCTGTACAAACTTCTCGTAACTAAGAGTCTTGCTATATGCGTGTTGGTGGCCCCATTGTGTATCGGAAGCTTTGCTTAGCAGTCTTTTCAGGACGTTAAGCTGCAACTGTTGTGCCTGTGTGGCATAACAATCCAGTTCCCGCAGGCGGGAAGAGAAAACGGGGCGTATGATACTTGTCAGATTCATTCAGGGTTAATGGCTTTATTCTGTATCAGTGTTTCGTACACTTTGTTTCCTTTCTTTAATCTGTGAAGGGCGTTCTTGCAGGCATTCTGCTGACTTTCTTTCTTGGAATACCCTCTGCCTTTCCCTAGTTCCATGCCTTCTACCATAACCTTGCTTCGGAACATGGGTGATCCGTCTTCGCTCCGACTTTCTTCTTGCTCGAAACTCATTGTCACCTTGTTCTTTTGGCACCACTCCAGCAGTTTGCTCTTGAAGTTGCTCTCTTGGTAGGCAATCTTATCTATATTGATGATGCTTCCCAATATCTTGTCTTGCATGAACCGCATGCAATAGTCATATCCGCGGTCAAGGTAGATGGCACCTATCACAGCCTCAAAGGCATTACCTGCCAGATAGCTGTTGTGGGTGTGCGTGAAGTTGTTGGAGTGGATGAGTTTGTCCAACCCTATCTGCACTGCCACTTGTCCCAACGTCTCGCGCTGTACAATCTTGCTCCTTGCTGTTGTCAGGAACCCTTCGCGCTTGCGCTGGAAATGATGGAAGACTATCTCTCCCACAACGGCATCCAGAATGGCATCTCCCAGAAACTCAAGTCTCTCGTTGTTCACAGGTTTCCCGCCATTGCTCTTGGCAGATACGGACCTGTGCATCAGAGCCTCCTGGTAGTATTTTATGTTGTGGGGATAGAATCCCAGTATGAAATAAAAAGAGCGATAAAGCTCCTTTTCCTTTCGGAAAGGTAACTTTATCGCATCTATAAGGTTTGCAGTATACACTGTCTTATTCAGCGTATTTCTTAAAGATAGCACAGGCATTGTGTCCACCAAAACCGAAGGTGTTGCTCAGGGCAGCACGTATAGTGCGGTGCTCGGCTTTGTTGAACGTGAAGTTCAGTTTGTAGTCGATCTCGGGGTCCTCGTCACCTTCTTCGTGATTGATGGTGGGAGGCACGATATCGTTCTTAACTGCCAATACGCTGGCCATTGCTTCTATGGCACCTGCTGCACCCAACAGGTGACCTGTCATAGACTTGGTGCTGCTGATATTCAACTTGTAAGCATAGTCTCCGAAGACATCCTTAATGGCTTTTGCCTCAGAGATATCACCTACGTGGGTTGATGTGCCATGGACATTGATGTAGTCAATTTCCTCTGGCTTCATACCGGCGTCTTCCAATGCATTCTCCATCACAAGTTTGGCACCCAGACCTTCGGGGTGAGAAGCTGTAATGTGGTGAGCGTCGGCACTCATGCCGGCACCTGCCATCTCAGCATAGATCTTTGCCCCGCGTGCCTTGGCATGCTCTAACTCTTCCAGAATCAGACATGCGGCACCTTCGCCCATGATGAAACCGTCACGACTGGCGCTGAAAGGCCTGCTGGCGTGCTCGGGGTCATCATTACGGGTGCTCAGTGCATGCATAGCGTTGAAACCGCCTACACCGCTAGGGATGATAGCTGCTTCTGCACCACCGCTTACCATAACATCAGCCTTGCCCAAACGAATCAGGTTGAAGGCATCTGCAATAGCATTGGTGGATGAAGCGCATGCGCTGGAGGTGATGTAGTTGGGACCGTGGAATCCGTACTTTATACTGATGTAACCGGCACAGATGTCGGAAATCATCTTGGGTACAAAGAAAGGATTGAACTTGGGACCCAGTGTGTCACCGGTCTTAGCATAGTTTCCTGCTTCTTCCTCGAAGGTCTTCATACCACCGATACCAACACCGAGGACAACACCTACGCGGTTCTTGTTGACAGCCTCTAAGTCCAATCCGCTGTCGTTAACAGCCATAGTGGCAGCCGACAAACCGTACTGGCAATAGGGGTCCATCTTTCTGGCCTCTTTGCGGTCGATGAATTCAGAAGGGTCGAAGTTCTTGACTTCGCAGGCAAACTGTGTCTTGAATTTTGAACTATCGAAATGTGTGATAGGAGCGGCACCGCTTACACCAGCCACCATGTTCTTCCAAGTTTCCTCGGCAGTGTTACCTAGGGGGCTGATAGCGCCGATTCCGGTCACTACAACTCTTTTCAATTCCATGTATAAACCTATGAAAATTACTTGTTAGCCTCGATGAATGCGATAGCGTCAGCTACGGTAGCAATCTTCTCAGCCTTGTCATCGGGAATAGTGATTTCGAAAGCCTTCTCGAACTCCATAATCAGTTCTACGGTGTCCAGAGAATCTGCACCCAGGTCATTGGTGAAAGATGCTTCGGGAGTAACATCAGCCTCGTCAACACCCAACTTGTCTACAATAATCTCTTTTACTTTAGCTTCAATTTCTGACATAATTTTTGAATTTTAATATAATTAAATACTATTGTCTCTCGCTATTTGGGGTGCAAAGTAAATACATTTTACTCACATCTGCAACAAAAATAGTTGAAAACTTGCCGAATATTGCACATTTTCTTATAATCTGTGCAGTAATTCGGTGCTACTTTTCGTTGGTAATGGCGCCCATATTATATAATAAGGTATAGCGTTGATAGGGCATTGTTATGACCTTATTGTATTAAAAAATACCCCCTCTTGGCATAAAAAAGGAAATAATCTTTTGTCTACCTCCTGATTTTTCGTATTTTTGCATGCTGAAATTTATTAATTGGTGAAAGTAAGCATATTACAGCACGATATTGTGTGGGGAAAGCCCGCAGAAAACAGACAGCACCTGGAGCAGTTGATAGAGGCGGCACCAGAGGCTGATTTGTATGTGCTGCCTGAGATGTGGTCGACGGGATTTGCTATCGAGCCGGAAGGGGTGGCTGAGAAAGACGGCATAACCCTCCAATGGATGAAGCAGATGGCCCAGCGTCACGATGCTGCCATTGCCGGAAGCGTGGCGGTAGAGGAGGGTGGAAAGTTCTATAACCGCCTGTACCTCGTAAAGCCCGATGGAAAAGTAGATTATTACGACAAGCACCACCTCTTCACCTATGGCGGCGAGGATAAGCAATATGCCTGTGGCAACAAGCGTGTGGTGGTGGAATGGCGGGGTGTCAGGTTCCTGCTGACCATATGCTATGACCTGCGTTTCCCCCTGTGGATGCGCTACTGCAACGATTACGATGCCATCCTCTGCGTAGCCAACTGGCCAACCGTTCGCATAGATTCATGGAATATTCTGCTACGTGCCAGAGCCATAGAGAACCAATGTTATGTGGTGGGCGTGAATCGGGTAGGAAAAGACCCCAGCTGCGAATACTGCGGAGAATCGGCTATCATCAACCCATACGGACAAACCGTTGTGGCGTGCGAAAAAGACAAAGAATGTAGCGTAGAAGCTACCTTTGATATGAAGGGTTTGGAAGCCTTCAGGGCAAAATTCCCTGTACTCAACGAGAAAGATAAATTTGAAATAACAATATAAATGGAAAAGAAACTATTGCTTGGCGATGAAGCCATAGCGTTGGGAGCACTTCACGCAGGACTCTCTGGCGTGTATGCCTATCCTGGCACTCCCTCAACAGAAATCACAGAATTTATTCAAGGTAGCTCTCTAGCCAAGGAGCGTAATGTTCACAGTCGCTGGTGTACCAACGAGAAGACGGCTATGGAGGCCGCTCTGGGTATGTCCTTCATGGGCAAGCGTGCTTTGGTTTGTATGAAGCACGTAGGTTTGAACGTTTGTGCCGATCCCTTCGTGAACAGCGGCATGACGGGTGTGAACGGTGGTGTTGTGGTACTCGTTGCCGACGATCCCTCTATGCACTCTTCTCAGGATGAGCAGGACAGCCGTTTCTATGGTAAGTTTGCCTTGATTCCCACATTCGAGCCATCGAACCAGCAGGAAGCCTACGATATGATGGAGGCTGCCTTCGATTATTCCGAGCAGCAGTGCCTGCCCGTTCTGATGCGTGTTACCACCCGTATGGCACACTCTCGTGCTGTGGTACAGGTAAAGGATGAGGCTCGTCCCGAGAACGAGATGAACTACAATGCCGTTGCTGCCAATTGGGTTCTCCTGCCCGCCAATGCCCGTAAGCGTAACGATAAGGTTACCGCTCAGCAGGCACAGTTGGAAGAGGATGCAGCTAAATCAAAATACAATAGCCTCTCCCCAGCCCTCCCCAAAGGGAAGGGAGAAAAATATCCATTGGGCATTATCGCCAGCGGTATCGGTTACAACTACGTCCGTGAAAGTCTCCCTTCCCTTGGGGAGGGGACGGGGGTAGGCCTCTTGAAGATTTCCCAATACCCCTTGCCCAAGCGCCTGGTACGTGAGCTGTTGGACAGCTGCGAGAAGGTGATGATTGTAGAAGAGGGTCAGCCCTTCATCGAGGAGCAGGTTCGTGGTGTCTTCGAGAGCCAGAATATCCTGGGTCGTCTCACCGGCGAACTTCCCCGTACCGGTGAATTAACTCCCGATTGCGTGGGACAGGCCATCAATGCGGCAACAAATTCTTCACTCTTCACTCTTAATTCTTCATTTGAGCGAAGCGAGATTGTAGCTGCTCGTCCTCCCCAGCTCTGTCAGGGTTGCGGCCACCGCGATGTATATACCGCATTGAACGAAGTGCTGAAGGAGTACGAGAATCCTCGTGTCTTTGGTGACATTGGTTGCTATACGTTGGGTTTCCTGCCTCCTTACCGTGCTATTCATTCTTGCGTGGACATGGGTGCCAGCATCACCATGGCCAAGGGCGCTTCTGATGCGGGTCAGTGGCCAGCCGTTGCCATTATTGGCGACTCCACCTTCACCCACAGCGGTATGACCGGTCTCTTGGATGCTGTCAACGAGAAAGCCAACATCACCGTTATCATCTCTGATAACCTCACCACCGCCATGACGGGCGGTCAGGACAGTGCAGGTACCAACAAGTTCGAGGCCATCTGCCTGGGTCTTGGTGTAGAGCCAGAGCATCTGCATGTGGTAGTTCCCCTGCCCAAGAATATGCCCGAGATTACCCGCATCATCCGCGAAGAGATCAACTACAAGGGCGTTTCTGTCATCATCCCTCAGCGCGAATGTATTCAGACTTTCAAACGTCACGCGAAAGAAAAAAAGACCCACCCCCAACCCCTCCCATAATGGAGGGGAGTTTCCTGCGGATGGAAATCATTGAGATAACGAAATATATATTAATGTAATAATAAATGACCCTAATAATCCTCAAATAGCTTAACGGCTCCCCTCCATTACGGGAGGGGACGGGGGTGGGTCTTCTAATATGAAAACCGATATAATCCTATGTGGTGTGGGAGGCCAAGGAATCCTCTCAATCGCTACAATCATTGGCGAAGCAGCCATGAATGAGAACCTATATATCAAGCAGGCCGAGGTGCACGGAATGTCTCAGCGAGGAGGTGATGTACAATCGAACCTGCGCATCAGCTCCGACCCCATTGCCAGCGACCTGATTGCCAAGGGCGGAGCAGATGTCATCATCTCTATGGAGCCTATGGAAGCCCTGCGCTACCTGCCCTATCTGAACAAAGAGGGATGGGTCATCACCTCCAGCGCTCCCTTTGTCAATATCCCCAACTATCCCGATCTTGAGGATATCAAGGCAGAACTGGCCAAGTTGCCCCACGTCATTGCCATCGACATCGAGCAGATTGCCAAGGATAACCTGGTGCCCCGTTCAGCCAATGTCATCCTGTTAGGTGCTGCCCAGAAGGCCCTTGGTCTCGATTACGCAACGTTAGAGAATGCCATCCGCAGCGTCTTCGGTCGCAAAGGCGATGCCGTAGTAGAAGCCAACATCAAGGCTTTGGCATTAGGCAAGGCCGCTCAAAAATAAAGTTGTTATAACGTCATAACTAAATGTCGTAAACAATGAAAGAAACTCCTATAAAGAAAGAAATTGTCGACGGATTGATTGCCAAGATGGGCATTCAGGATTTTGCTAAGGCTACTATCCGTGAGGTGAAGCAGGTGGCTGCAATGGCCGAGAAAGAATCGGGCGTTGAGTTTATAAAGATGGAGATGGGCATCCCTGGATTGCCTGCCGCTGAGGTGGGTGTGAAGGCTCAGATAAAGGCGCTGCAGGACGGTATTGCCCACTCGTACCCCGACATTCAGGGTTACCCCGAGCTGAAGAAGCAGGCATCACGCTTTGTGAAGGCATTCATAGGTGTGGACATTGCAGCCGAGGGTTGTGTGCCCGTTACAGGCAGTATGCAGGGAACATTTGCTTCATTCCTGACCTGTTCGCAAGCCGACAAAAAGAAGGATACGGTGCTGTTCATCGACCCAGGCTTCCCCGTACAGAAGATGCAGTTGCAGGTGCAGGGCGTGAAGTATGAGACGTTCGATGTCTATGACTTCCGTGGCGATAAGCTGCGTGCCAAACTGGAGAGCTACCTCCGCAAGGGCAACATCTGCGCTATTGTCTATTCTAACCCCAACAACCCTTCGTGGGTTTGTCTGACGGAGAGTGAGCTGCAGACGATTGGTGAGCTGGCAACTCAGTACGATACCATCATCATGGAGGACCTGGCTTACTTTGCCATGGACTTCCGTCAGGATCTGAGCGTTCCGTTCGAGGCTCCCTATCAGCCCACCGTTGCCCGCTATACCGATAATTATATGCTGCTGATCAGCGGCTCGAAGGCATTCAGCTATGCCGGCGAGCGCATAGGTGTGGTGTGCATCAGTGATAAGCTGTTCCACCGTCACTACGATGACCTGGCTGCCCGTTACGAGGGTCTGCCCTTCGGATTGGTATTCAGCACCCGTATGCTGTATGCCCTGAGCAGCGGTACCAGCCATTCTGCCCAGTATGCGCTGGCTGAGATGTTCCGTGCTGCCTGCGATGGCGAATACCGTTTCCGTGATGATATAAAGGTCTATGGCGAGCGTGCCAAGAAGCTGAAGGAGATATTCTGTCGTCACGGCTTCTACATTGTATATGATAAGGACGGCGACCAACCCGTTGCCGACGGTTTCTACTTCACCATCGGTTACCCTGGTATGACCAGCGGACAGCTGGCTCAGGAACTGATGTACTACGGCGTGAGTGCCATCTGCCTGGTGACAACAGGTTCGCATCAGGAAGGACTGCGTGTGTGCACCTCGTTCATCGAGGACCATCAGTATGAGCAGTTGGAAGAGAGAATGAAGGTATTTAAGGAAAACAATTAGCCCCCTCCATCTCCCCCTTTGGGGGAGTGCTGGGATTTAATCATTAACTAATAACAAACAACAATGAAAAAGAAAAAAGTTTTCGTAAAAGCTACGCTGGCTGTGGCACTGGCCATCTTCAGCAGCACGGCGGCAATGGGACAAGGAACAGAAAAGGCTGACTCCACCAAATCTGTTCTGGAACAGAAATGGGTAAAGGAGCTTGCCGACCGCATTCAGTTGCACGGCTATGCACAGGGTGGTTACAACTTCAACCACAACGCAGCGGGCAACACCAACACCTTTGAACTGAAACGCGTTCTCTTCTGGGCAAATGCTCAAATCACCGACCGCTGGTCGTTCCTCTTCATGCACGACTTCTCGAGTGTCGTACAGGAATTCTACACAGACTTTCGCATTACCAACAACAAGGCCCTTACCGTCAGGGTAGGACAATTCAAGAATGGTCTGTCACTCGAAAATCCCCTTTCCCCAACTTCAATGGAAGCCATCGACGTTTACAGCGAGGGCGTTACCTATCTGACCGGTTGCGGCAGCGACCCCCTCTTGGGCGTTCAGTACGGTCGTGACCTGGGTCTTTCGCTCTTTGGTGAGACCAACAACGGCAAGTTCCGCTACGAGTTGGACGTGATGAACGGACAGGGAATCAACAAGAAAGACGGTAACAACTTCAAGGATTTTATCCTCCGACTGGAATATCGTCCCGTAAAAGGTCTGAATCTGGTGGCTACCGGACAGATTGGACGCGGACATAGTATTCTTGCCGACGGAAAGGTATCTGTTTATAATCCCACCATTCAGAATGGCGAAGATTACAAACGCAACCGTTGGACTTTAGGTTTTGACTATAAAAGCAAGGCGTTTAATGCCCATGGCGAGTACTTGGAAGGCATCGATGGCGATGTGGTAAGCCGAGGCGGCTATCTGACAGGTGCTGTACCCCTTGGTACACCCAAGTTGGAATTTGTGGGCAGTTACGACTACTTCAACTATAGCACCTCAGCTGGAATGGATCAGCACAAGGCCATTGCCGGTTTCCAATACTGGTTCTACAAGAAGTGCCGCTTCCAGGTGCAGTATGTCTACAAGAATGCTTACCTCACAGGTAAGCCTGATGCCCCCACCACCCAGTTTGTTCGTGGCGGCAACCATGCTGTAATGTGCCAGTTGCAGGTTAGGTTTAATTAGCCCCCCCGCCCCCCTTTAGGGGGAGGAATATAAAGTTTAAAGTTGAGTGTTTAGAGTTTAGAGTCAGTTTAGTGATTAGAGTTGATAGTTCAAAAGCCAATGGCCAAAGTTGAAAATTTTCGCTAACCGCTAACCTTTAACCGCTAACCGATTTGAATTTAATTTATCATGATTATAAAAGTTCTCCTTACCATTATCTTTCTGGTCGTAATGGTTGGTGTGGGAGTGTATTCCCGTAAGCAGGCCAGTAGTGTAGAAGGTTTTGTACTGGGCGGACGAGCCGTAGGTCCTTGGTTGACGGCTTTTGCCTTCGGAACCAGTTATTTCTCTGCTGTAGTATTTGTGGGTTATGCCGGTCAGTTTGGCTGGAAGTACGGTCTTTCCAGCGCCTGGATTGGTATAGGCAACGCTATCATAGGTTCGCTCTTGGCATGGATAATCTTGGGCAGGCGTACCAAGTTGATGACCCAGCACATAGAGAGTCGTACCATGCCCGATTTCTTCGGAACCCGTTTTAGCGATCAGGGCTTGCGTGTGGCTGCATCTATCATCGCCTTCGTGTTCCTGATTCCCTATACAGCAGGTGTGTATAGTGGTATCTCGCGTCTCTTCGAGATGGGCTTCGATATCCCCTATGAATACTGTGTGATTATCATGTCCATCCTGACGGCTGTCTATGTGATTATCGGTGGCTACAAGGCAACGGCCATGAACGACTTCATCCAGGGCATCATCATGCTCTTTGGTATTGTGGCTGTTATCATTGCCGTGCTGAATGCACAGGGTGGTTTTACAACAGCCGTTGAGAAGCTGGCTGCCATCCCCTCTGATGCCAACCCTGCCGTGAATGGCGGCTTTGCCTCGTGGTTCGGTCCTGACCCATGGGGATTGCTGGGTGTGGTTGTCCTGACCTCTCTTGGTACCATGGGATTGCCTCAGATGGTGGGTAAATTCTACAGTATTACTGATGAAAGCGCCATTAAGCGCGGTACCGTCATCAGTACTGTCTTTGCCTTCATTGTGGCTGGTGGTTGCTACTTCCTGGGTGGCTTTGGTCGTCTGTACGAGCCCGTTATCAACGAGGCAACCGGCAAGATTGCCTTCGACTCTATCGTACCTGCCATGCTCATCACATTGCCCGATATCCTTATCGCCTTGGTGGTGCTGCTGGTGCTGAGTGCTTCTATGTCAACGTTGGCATCGTTGGTGCTGACCTCCAGTTCAACCATGACCCTCGACCTTATCTATCGTGATAAGAAATCCCTGCCCGGTGAGGTAGAGGAGGGAACTATTGATGATATTGTGGCCGAGAAGATAGAGCGCCGCAAGGTTGTGGTAATGCGTGTGCTGATAGTATTCTTCATTGTTATCTCCCTGATGATAGCCCTGAATCCGCCTACCTTCATTGCTCAGCTGATGGGTATCTCTTGGGGTGCTTTGGCTGGTGCTTTCTTGGCTCCCTTCATGCTGGGTCTCTACTGGCGTGGTGTTACTGCCAAAGCAGTATGGGCATGTTTCATCTGGGGCGTAGGCCTTACCGTTGTGAATATGCTCCTGGGTAACCCCATCAACCCCATCAACTGCGGTGCCATTGCCATGCTGGGAGGATTCCCCGTGGTGTTGTTGATAAGCCTCTTCACCAAGAAGTTGCCTACGGCAGATGTGAACCGCATGTTCGAATGCTACAAGAGAGGTTAAAAAGGATTATAACGTTAAAAGGTTAAAACATTAAAATGTTGACGTTATCGTTCAAACGTCTGTTGTCAATAACCAATAACCAATAACCGATAAAATGTAAGAATATTTGTTTGTCCAAACGCAGATTTTGTTGTACTTTTGCATGGGACAACAACCTAAATAACAGAAAAAAGAAATGATTTGGAACCCGAACAAAGAATGTATGAGTCGCGACGAGAGGAGCGCGCTGCAAGGCAAACGCCTGCATAAGATTGTGGAATATGTCTATCACAATGTGCCCTTCTATCGCAACAAGTTGCAGGAACTGGATATCCGTCCTGATGATATTCAGACCATTGAGGACATCACTAAACTGCCCTTCACCACCAAGAAAGACCTCAGGGACAACTATCCTTTTGGATTGCAGGCAGCTCCGCAGAGCGAGATTATACGTGTACATGCCAGTAGCGGCACAACCGGAAACCCCACTATCGTGGGATATACCCGCAAGGATATAGGTGTTTGGAGCGAGTGTATGGCCCGCTGTCTGACCGCCTATGGCGTGACACGCGACGATATCTTCTCGGTGGCTTACGGTTATGGCTTGTTCACGGGCGGCTTGGGTGCCCACTATGGTGTGGAGCATCTGGGTGCCTCTTGTATCCCTGCAGGAACGGGTAACACGGAGAAGCATCTGAAGCTGATTCGCGACCTGGGTATTACGGGTTTGGCTTGTACCCCCTCTTACGCCCTGTATCTGGCTGAGACAATGGATAAGCTGGGTATCAAGAAGGAAGACCTGAAGTTGCGCGTGGGTGCCTTCGGTGCTGAGCCTTGGACAGAAAGCATGCGTAAGGAGATTGAGGCTCGTCTGGGCTTGAAAGGCTTTAACATTTACGGACTTTCCGAGGTGATGGGTCCCAGCGTCAGCTACGAGTGTCAGATGCAGAACGGCTCTCACATCAACGAAGACCATTTCTTCCCCGAGATTATCAACCCTGTAACCCTTGAGCCGCTGCCTGTGGGACAGACGGGTGAGCTGGTGTTCACTACGCTGACCAAGGAGGGTATGCCCGTATTGCGTTATCGTACACGCGACCTCTGCTCTCTGTTGCCCGGCACTTGCGACTGCGGTCGTACCAATGTGCGCATGGGACGCATTCAGGGTCGTTCCGACGATATGCTTATCATTCGTGGTATCAACGTATTCCCCTCTCAGGTGGAGAGCGTTATCCTCTCGTTGCCCGAGTTTGCACCTCACTACCTATTGATTGTGGATCGTGTCAACAACCTCGACACTCTATTGGTACAGGCAGAGTTGCGTCAGGAGGTATTTACCTCTACCTTCGATACACCTGCTGCCGTAGAGGCACTGGAGAAGAAACTGGCTGCCAAGCTGAAGAGCGTGCTCAGCATTGCCGCAAAGGTTCAGCTGAAGGCTCCTGGTACCATAGAGCGCAGTCAGGGCAAGAGTGCTCATGTTATAGATAATCGTAAACTCTGATAGTTCACAATTCATAATTCATAATTCATAATGAGTGAAAAACATGAGGGGTTGTATTTTAACCCCGAAATCGAAACCATGACGAGGGAGCAGATAGAAGCGCTCCAACTCGAAAGATTGCAGAAGACGGTGCGCCACTGCATGAACAATGAGTTCTACCGTAAGAAATTTGCGGAGGCTGGCATCACGCCCGATGATATCAAGACACTGGCAGATGTTCGCAAGCTGCCTTTCACTACCAAACAGGATTTGCGCGAGACCTATCCCTTTGGGATGTCCTGCGTGCCTATGAAGGATTGCGTGCGTTTGCATTCTTCCAGCGGAACAACCGGTAACCCCACTGTTATCCTGCATACCAAGAAGGACCTTGACGAGTGGGCCAATCAGGTGGCTCGTAACCTGTGGATGGTGGGCCTTCGTCCTGATGATGTGTTCCAGAACTCAAGCGGTTATGGTATGTTCACAGGCGGCTTGGGCTTCCAGTACGGAGCAGAGAAACTGGGTATGCTGACGGTTCCTGCTGCAGCCGGTAACTCGTTGCGTCAAATCAAATTCATTAGGGACTTCGGCACTACTGCCATTCATGCTGTTCCCAGTTACGTCACCCGCCTGTATGAGGTGATGAAGGAGCAGGGTGTAGATCCCCGTCGTGATACCAAGTTGAAAGTGCTGGCTATTGGTGCCGAGCCTCACTCTGAGGAGCAGCGCAAGCGTATCGAAGATATGATGGGCGTAAAGGCCTACAACTCCTTCGGTATGAGCGAGATGTGCGGCCCTGGTGTAGGCTTCGAGTGCAAGGAGCAGAACGGTATGCATTTCTGGGAAGACTACTATATCGTAGAGATTGTCAACCCCGAGACATTGGAGCCCGTTCCTGATGGTGAGATTGGTGAGTTGGTACTGACAACGCTCTGTCGTGAGGCAATGCCCCTGTTGCGTTACCGTACTCGAGACCTTACCCGTGTCTTGGGAAGAACCTGTCCTTGTGGACGTAACCACGTGCGTATCGACCGCATGAAGGGTCGTTCTGATGATATGATGGTATTGCGTGGTGTAAACATCTTCCCCATCCAGATTGAGAAGATTCTGATGCAGTTCAGCGAACTGGCCAGCAACTACCTTATCACCCTCACCACCGACGAGGAGAACGACAACATGACGGTGGAAGTCGAGTTGGCACAACCCACCGACGATTACAAGCAGCTGCAGGCGCTCGAGAAGGAGATTCGTCGCCAGCTGAAGGACGAGATCCTGCTTACGCCCATCGTCAAGTTGGTTCCCCTTGGCTCTCTCCCTGTCAGCGAAGGCAAAGCCGTCCGTGTTGTCGATAAGAGAAAGGTATATCAATAGACCCCTCTCCATCTCCCCCGAGGGGGAGTGAAGAATTGAACATTGAACATTGAGCATTCAAACTCAATAACCAATAACCAATAAACTATAAACTTTACAAATATGACTATCCCTCAACTTTCCATTTTCATTGAGAACCGTTCAGGTACTCTTATCAAGGTGTTGGACGCCTTGAAGGAAGCAAAGATTCAGATTGTTGCCTCCACTATTGCTGATACAGCAGAGTATGGAATCTATCGCCTCATCTGCAGCGAGCCTATGCGTGCTTGCGAGGAGCTGAAGAAGGCTAACGTTGCTGTTGCCCTTAGCGATGTGTTCGCTATCGAGATTGACGACCAACCCGGTCGTGCTGCTGAGGCTGTTAAGGTCTTTAGCGAGGCAGGCATCAGCATCACCTATATGTACTCTTTCCTGTTGCGTGGCAAGGGTGTCCTTATCTTCCGCACAGACGACAGAGAGAAGGCTATGGCCGTTATCAAGGACAACAACCTCAAGAGCATCGATGAGGCTGCTCTGGCCAAGTGGGCATAACCGACTTATTGCGTGCAGAGAAAGAAAAGGAAACGCAGACTTAAGAAGAGTGTCAGGCGCGGCTGCCTGGGAATAATCATATTCCTGCTGTTGCTGGCTGTATTCCTATTCTTCAGGTGTACACCCGCAAAGGATTTCCTGTTTGGTGGTAAAGGCGAACAGGAAGAGGAGGTGATTGTGGAACCTGACAGCGTGGATTTGGCTATTGCCGATGATGTGCAAAGCCTTATCCGCAGGGCCATACACATTGACACCACGATGCTGGCGGTGGACATTTACGACCTTACCCGTGGTTGTTATGTCTATGAGTATCAGAGTCATCGCAGGATGATTCCTGCCTCGTGCATGAAGCTGCTTACAGGTATTCGTGCCTTGAAGCAGTTGGGTGCCGACCACCAGTATTGCAGCAAGGAATATATCCTGGGCAAGGTGAAGGGTGAGACGCTGCAAGGCGATTTGCTCCTGCAGATGGATGACGACCCGTTGCTGCTTTCTTTCTCAGACTTTGCAGAAGCCATAAAGGCGCGAGGTATCAGTCATATCAAGGGCAGGGTTATCTATGACCTCCTGAGGACCGATACCTTGCGCCCTCATCATACCGCCCAGCCTTACGATATTCTGTACAGGCAGGTTCCCTTGTTGATGAAGGGGGCTCCCAGGGTGATGAGTGAGTTCAGGGCTTCTCTCCGTGCTGCCGGTATCAGTTACGATAGCGATACGTTGCTTTTCAACGTACCGCTAACGAAGGATGCAGAGATGATTTACCAGTACCAGACACCATTGCGTGAGGTGCTGAAGCCAATGCTCACGAACAGTAGTAATGTGAAGGCTGAGTGCGTCTTGTATCATAACCGGCATGCTCAGGACCGTTTGGCAGAGCCTGATACCACATTGCGGATGTCGCCCTTGGATTTTTTTGAATCAGAGAATATATACGATAGAATGGCCAATTTTGTGGTGAACGACGGTAGTGGTCTTTCACCCAAGAACCGATTGACGGCCGACTTCCTGGTGCAACTGATGGTGTATGCCTACAAGGATTCTGTGATAAGGAATGTCCTTATCGATGAGGCTTTGGCTACGCCTGCCCATCCCACCAGGCATGGGTCGTTGTTGGGTCGTATGTCGGCTCCCTGTTTTCGTGACCGTATCTTCTGCAAGACAGGTACGCTGGTTTCTTATGCGGCTTCCTCCCTTACGGGTTATGCACAAAACAAGGTCGGAAGGTGGTTTGCCTTCAGTATCATCAACAATAATTCGCCTGTGTATGACGGTAGGGAGTTTCAGGATGCCCTCTGCCGCATCTTGGTAGAGTGACAATCCTCGCACTTACAGCTGCATCCTTCGCATCCCGAACAATGCGGTTTCTTAAGATACTGACGTAGCGCAATTCCAGCTACTATCACTATCACCATCAGAAGAAGAATGCTTTGTAAGTTCATTTTTTTAAAGTTTTGGCCCCCTCCCTGCTCCCCCTTTGGGGGAGTGATAGATTATTGGTTAGGGGTTAGCAAAATTTTTTAACTCTCAATTTTTCACTCCCCCAAAGGGGGAGATGGAGGGGGCTAGTTTACATAATCAAATGTATTAAGAACGCTACTACCCATGCTATCAGGCATTGGCCTATCATGATGAGTAGTGCCCACTTGCCGCCTAACTCTCTGCGGATGGTGGCAATGGCTGCTATGCATGGCGTGTAGAGCAGACAGAAGACAAGCAGCGTAAAGGCTGTGCCCGCTGAGAACACTTCTGTAAGGCTGACACCGGCAAAGAGGGTGCTAAGGGTGCTCACCACCACTTCCTTGGCTAGAATGCCGCTTACCAACGAGGTTACGATGCGCCAATCACCACACCCTAAAGGAGCAAACAGAGGGGCTACCACGCTGGCCATCTGTGCCAACATGCTCTCTGATTCCATACCCGGCTGCACCATCTGCAGGTGGAAGACGAAGGTCTGCAGGAACCAAATTACGATGCTTGCCAGGAAGATAACCGTGAAGGCTCTCTGCAGGAAGTCCTTGGCTTTCTCCCATAGCAGACGTGCCACGTTCATGGGCACAGGCATACGGTAGTTGGGAAGCTCCATCACGAAGGGAACGGCCTCGCCACGGAAGAGTGTACGCTTCAGAATCAGCGCCACAATGATACCCGTCAAGATACCTATTATATATAGGCCCGCCATCACCCAACCTGCATGGTGTGGGAAGAAGGCAGCGGCAAAGAAGGCGTAGATGGGTATCTTGGCCGTGCAACTCATGAAGGGTGTTAGCATGATGGTAAGGCGGCGGTCGCGCTCACTGGGAAGGGTTCTGCTGGCCATCACGCTGGGAACAGAACAACCGAAGCCTATCAGCAAGGGCACGATACTACGACCCGAAAGACCCAGCTTACGCAGCATCTTGTCCATCACAAAGGCGATGCGGGCCATATAGCCGCTATCCTCCAGCATGCTCAGGAAGAAGAACAGTATCACTATCAGGGGAAGGAACACCAATACGGTGCCCACACCGCTGTAGATGCCGTCTATGATGAGCGAATGGATGGGAGGGGCAATGTTCCAGGCAGTAAGCGTCTGGTCGGAAAGTTCGGTAAACTTTTCTATTCCTTCTTCGAACAATTCCTGCAGCCATGCACCAACGCTGCTGAAGGTCAGGTAGAACACCAGCGCCATGATGCCCAAGAAGGCAGGAATTGCGGTGAAACGGCCTGTCAGCACCTTGTCTATCCTACGACTGCGGATGTGTTCCTTGCTTTCCTTGGGACGATGAACCGCCTGACTGCATACTTGTTCAATGAAGCTGAAACGCATGTCAGCCATAGCGGCACAACGGTCAAGGCCGCGTTCCTCCTCCATTTGCTGCAGGATGTGCTCTATGGTCTCCTGCTCGTTCTTGGTAAGACCCAGCGCCTTGATAATCAGCGGATCGTTCTCTATGATTTTGCTGGCAGCAAAGCGGACGGGTATCTTAGCCTCCTGCGCATGATCCTCTATGAAGTGCATGATGGCATGCAGGCAACGGTGAACGGCACCTCCGTGGTCCTCAGGGCTACAGAAGTCCTGACGCCCAGGACCTTCCTGATAACGGGCAACGTGGATGGCGTGTGTCACCACCTCGTCCACACCCTCGTTCTTCATGGCGCTGATGGGGATGACGGGGATGCCCAGCAGGCGCTCCATCTTGTTGATTCTGACGGTTCCACCGTTACTTTTCATCTCGTCCATCATGTTCAGCGCCAGTACCATGGGGATGTTCAGCTCCATCAGCTGCATTGTCAGGTAGAGGCTGCGCTCAATACACGTAGTGTCTATGATGTTGATGATGCCCGATGGGTGGTTCTCCAGAATGAACTGACGACTCACCACCTCCTCATTGGTATAGGGGCTAAGGCTATAGATGCCAGGCAGGTCGGTCACCAGCGTATAGGGATAGCCTTTTATCACGCCGTCCTTGCGGTCGACGGTCACGCCAGGGAAGTTTCCTACATGCTGGTTGCTACCCGTCAACTGGTTAAAAAGCGTGGTTTTACCGCAATTTTGGTTACCTACAAGGGCGAAGGTTAGCTTCTCCGTCAGAGGCGCACCATGTGGCGATGAAGGATCGTGATACCTGGGACCATCTTCACCCAATCCAGGATGCTCAACAGGCAACTCCCACTTTTCTTCTTGAGTAGCGGAGTCGTCTTCATCCCTCCCCCTTGGGGAAGTTGGAGAGGGGTTCTTAATCTCTATCTTCTCAGCATCCGCCAATCGTAGTGTAAGCTCATAGCCATGAATACGCAGTTCCATAGGGTCGCCCATAGGTGCAAACTTCTGCAGCACCACCTCGGCACCAGGGATTACTCCCATGTCCAGGAAATGCTGCCGTAGGGCACCCGTTCCACCCACTTTGGTAACAACGGCCCGTTGTCCTTTCTTTAAGTCGCGAAGCGTCTTAGCCATCCGTCAATAGTCTTTCTGAGCGCAAAGTTACGCTTTTTTCTGAAAAGAAAGAATCTGCAAAGCCTCTGAATTTAAAGAAAGGGATGCAAGATACTCACTATTAGGTATTGGGAATCTGGGTGTTTATTTCAAGTGTATCTTCTTGTGTTCGTCAAGATACAACGTTGCTTTGGTGCTGAAGCATAGGGTATTGCAGGAGTCAAGATCACAGAAATCTGCGATGTTTCTGTCAATTTCCGCATACGAGATGACATTGTTGTCCTTAACGAATAGCAATTGGCAGTATTCTTCGTGTAAAGTTGTATTCTCGATGCTTTTTTGTGCTTTGTTAAAAACCCTTAGGTGGCTGTTTTGCTCGAAGAACTCTGCATTGTATGGCTTCACAATATAAACGCTATCAGCGGGAGTACAGACGCCTGACAAGTCGAATTCTTCTCCAATGGGAATGTCAGACAGCTGGTTAACAATACATTCCGTATCGTTCTTCAGGAAGACACGTCCGTCAAGGAAGAAACAATAATATACACCACCTACAACACAAAGCAGGGTGACTGTAAATGCAATCAGTACTTTTTTCATATCCGTATCGCTTGTTTTTGGGTTTTTCCGCCTCAAATATACTACATTCTAATGTTCCGCAACAAGTGCCGCAATAAACATTAACAATTACGATGTTCTTTTTAATGTTTATTTTTAGTTTGTGCATCCCCCATCTTGTTTACCATAGTTCAGTTTGTCTTTATACTGAAAAAAGAGAAAGGCCGTATCTCTCGCAGTAACATGCCGTTTCACTCACAGAGAAAGGCCGTGTTGCAAAGGCGAAGCATAGGCAAAGCATAGGCGTAGCAAAGGCGTTCAGATATCGTGGAGATAGCATGCGGATGTTCATGGGTAGATGGAAAACCATGTCAGGAATCACTTTTCCTATGAAAAATATTTGTTGTTTCATATTCTCTTCGTAATTTAGCCGTCAGAAAGTGGAGTTGTGTCTAGAATGACAGAGTCAAACCCTAATTTATGCAGGATTTTGCAGCAATAGATTTTGAGACAGCCAATAACGAGCGCAGTTCTGTTTGCTCCGTTGGTGTTGTGATTGTGAGGGGTGGAGAGATTGTAGATTCTTTCTACTCCCTTATCCAGCCAGAGCCCAACTATTACAACTACTGGTGCAGCCAGGTTCATGGCCTTTGCTGTCAGGATACAGATGATGCCCCTGTGTTCCCCAAGGTGTGGGCACAGATAGAACCGTTGATTGAAGGCCTGCCCCTTGTGGCCCATAATCGTCCTTTTGATGAAAGTTGTTTGAAGGCCGTCTTCCGTGTTTATCAGATGGATTATCCGGATTATGAGTTTTTAGACACCCTGTGCATATCTCGCAGAGTTTTCCCCTACCTTGCTAACCACCAACTTCATACCGTAGCAGCAGAGTGTGGCTATCAGTTAGAGAACCACCATCACGCCCTTGCTGATGCCGAAGCCTGTGCCTGGATTGCAAGGGAAATCCTATAGTTATCAACTTTTCAACATTACATTATTATTATCATTAAAATGAGATTTAAAGAAAAAATGATAATAATCTATTGATGATAATTTCATATATTTGCAAAAGAAATTAGCAATTATGGAAGAGGACAAGATTATAATATATCAGACAGAGGACGGACAGACGCAGATTGATGTCCGTCTGGAGAATGAAACGGTATGGCTTAGTGCTAACCAAATGGCTGCGTTATTCGGTAGAGACGAGAAAACAGTTCGAAAGCATATTAACAATGTGTTTTCCGATCAAGAAGTACCTAAAGATATCAACACGCATTTTTTGCGTGTTATTGGAGTTAAGCAACCTGTGGCATATTATACCCTCGATGTTATTATCTCTGTTGGCTATCGTGTAAAAAGTCAGCGTGGTGTTCAGTTTCGTCAATGGGCCAATCGTATATTGAAGCAATATCTTGTGAAAGGTTATGCTGTCAACGAGCGTATCCGTAAGGAGCAAATTGGCGAATTGCGCCAGTTGGTAGGGATGCTTGGACGTACCATTCAGAATCAGCCCTTACTCTCCACTGATGAAAGCAACGCTCTCTTCGAGGTCGTGACAGATTACACATACGCTCTTGATACCCTTGACAACTACGATTACGAGCGGTTGTCTATTGATAAAACCACAAAAGAGGAACCTTTCCATGCTACATACGAGAATGCTATGGAGGCAATTGCAGGCTTACGCGAGAAGTTTGGTGGATCTGCCTTGTTTGGCAACGAAAAAGACGATTCCTTCAAGAGCAGTATTGGACAGATATATCAGACCTTCGGAGGTGAAGAATTGTATCCGAGTGTAGAGGAAAAGGCTGCCATGCTGTTGTATCTCGTCACTAAAAACCATTCGTTTAGCGACGGTAACAAACGCATCGCTGCCACTTTGTTCCTGTGGTTCCTCAATAATAACGGCATCCTCTATCGCAAAGATGGCTCAAAGCGTTTGGCAGACAATACCCTCGTTGCTCTGACCCTGATGATTGCGGAAAGCAAGACAGAAGAGAAGGACGTGATGGTGAAGGTTGTAGTGAACCTGATTAACCAAAGGAACGCTTAAGAAGTGAATGTCCAGTACTCCTGCGAGAGTACTTCAGTACTTCAACGAGAGTACTCGAGTCCTCTAGCGTGAGTACTCGAGTATTTTAGGCAGAGTACTGAAGGATAATAGGCGACACATAATTAAAGTGAAGTTTATGCCCTCGTAGATGGTTCGTAGATGGCTCGTAGATGAGACGTTGGTGTACGCTCATGATCGTCTAATAGCTATGGTTCATAGCAAGGGAGTAGCAAGGGGGTAGCAAGGGGCATGGAAGGGGCTTGATAGTCAGCTCGGAGCTGATGGCACGTTTAGTTCGGCCTGACTGCCACTCAGGTCGGAGTAGATGAAAGGTCACCTTGAAGCACTTTTTTCATGAAACTTTTTGTTGTTTCAGATTCTCTTTGTATTTTTAAAGTTATTGCTCCGAAATTCTTGCGCTCCAGTAGGTGCTCAGGCGCAGGCGGAATACTTGCACTCGACAATAAAAATCAAACCCATTTTATTTTGTATTGTTCTTGCTAAATCGTAATTTTGCAAATAGATATCGTCACGATGTCTTTTAAGACGCACGCTAAGGCGTGTTCCCTGAGCGCAGGGAGGCGATATAATCTTTGACTTAGGTAATTGGTAAAAAGAACAATAGAGGTATGGATATTCAGAAAATACAGAAATATAAGTCAGCATTTGACCAAATCGTCAAAGAGATTAAGGACGATGATGGAAATAACGTTGAAGTATGGTATGCTCGTGAATTACAAGAGGTACTAGGATATGCCCGATGGGAGAATTTTATTGGTGCCATAGGACGTGCCATAGAATCATGTAAGACGCTGGGAATCAACGTTGATGACCATTTTCGTGAGGTCACGAAAATGGTTCAGCTTGGCAGCGGTTCTGTGCGTGAAGTACAGGATTTTATGCTTACCCGTTATGCGTGTTATCTGATTGCCCAGAATGGTGACCCGAAGAAGGAGGAGATAGCTTTCGCCCAGAGTTATTTTGCCGTGCAAACCCGTAAGGCAGAACTTATAGAAGAACGTCTGAATGAAATAGCTCGTCTTAGTACCCGAGATAGACTTCGTGCCTCAGAAAAACAGTTAAGCAAGAATATCTATGAACGTGGTGTTGATGACCGTGGTTTTGGGCGCATCCGTTCGAAGGGTGACCAGGCTCTTTTTGGTGGCCTTTCAACAGAACAAATGAAACAACGTTTGGGTATCAAAAGCGGGGCACTTGCCGATCATCTGCCAACATTGACAATTGCCGCCAAGAATTTGGCTACAGAAATGACCAATTACAATGTAGAACAGAAAGATCTGTATGGAGAGCAAAGCATCGCTGCAGAGCATGTACAGAACAATCGTAGTGTACGAAGTATGTTGGGTCAACGTGGTATTAAACCGGAGGAACTTCCACCTGCTGAGGATATCAAGAAGGTAGAGCGACGTGTAGCCAAAGATGAAAAGGAAATCCTCAAGGAATCGAAAAAACTTCCGAAAGGAAAAAGATAATCCTCATACTCAGCACCCCGCAAAGGTGCTGATTTTTATTTTTAATAGCTTTGGTTCATAGCAAGGGAGTAGCAAGGGGCACGGGAGGGGCTTGATAGTCAGCCTGGAGCTGATCAACGGTCAGCCCGGAGTAGATGAAAAAAAGCCTCCGGAGTCTGCACGTGTTACCCCCAGGAGTCTACACGTGTAGGCTCGGGGAGTGTGCAAATGTAACCTCATGCATTCCTATTATAAAACCCGCATTTACCCATTGTATCTGAACCTTGAGGAAACCTTGAGGAAACCTTGAGGTACACATGAGGCACTCCTTAGGTGGTCCTTTGCTCCTCCTTGGGTGTTCCTTTCCTCTTTTGTAGCATAGGCGTAGCGTAGACGTAGCAA
The DNA here is from genome assembly GCA_017619585.1 of Bacteroidaceae bacterium. The sequence goes on along the minus strand of JAFZSA010000024.1, from coordinate 79,593 downwards.
GGGCGTTCAGATATCGTGGAGCTATAGGTAGATGAAAAGGTGTCAGGAAGCACTTTTTTCATAAAACCTTTTGTGGTCTCGGAATGAATCACTAATTTTGCAAATAGATATCGCCACGATGTCTTTTAAGACGCACGTTTTGCGTGTTCCCTGAGCGCAGGGAGGCGATATAATCTTATCGGTAAATAATAGCATCAGCTATTTATTCAGAGTGTCATGAAACCTAGGAAATTTCATTAAAGTACTACTCTTGAGTAAGTCGGCCGATGCCCGCGTATATGGCGCGGGCATGACTTATATCTGGTAGTACGGGTACATTCCTAGGACCTCATGACACAAGAGAAGAGCCATAGCTCGCGCTTCTTTTGTATCCTGAGGTCTCTTAGTATATACCCGTAATTAATTCTGAAGATATAGTCTGATTGCTCATAGTGAGTAATTAACAAATTTGATTTAACGATTATTGCGTTTTAATCATCCTTGCTTTGACTGATGAAGCAGAATTAGGACCTTGAATTAACGTCAGTTCAGACAAGACAAACGGATGTTTACGCTCTTCACACGGAGGGCGTGGACAGAATGGTTGTTGTCTGACGTGGGCTGTCCTAAGCCTTGCTTCACGCACCTCTTCCGCGCCCTCTTTTCAAAAAAAACGAAAAGGGGGCTTTTTCATGCCAAAGAAGAAACTAAAGATGATAGACTTATTCGCAGGCTGCGGAGGTCTTAGCTTGGGATTAGAACAAGCTGGATTTACTCCTTGGTTTGTGAATGAAATTGTCGAGCAATTTGCTAATACATATAAGTTCAATCACCAGTTGTCGGATGAGCATTACTATATTGGTGATATTGCTGAACTAAACAAGCATATTGACGTTTACAATGACTTGTTCGCTGATATAACTCTTGTGTGTGGTGGCCCTCCTTGCCAAGGATTTTCAATGGCTAATCGTCAACGTATTCTTGATGACCCCCGCAATGGGCTTTACAAGCAGTATCTCATTTTCTTGAGTCATATACGCCCACAGTTCTTCATCATGGAGAATGTGAAAGGGATGATGAACAAGAAGGGTGAAATCATCCAGAACTTCAGAGAGTATCTTGGTGACGAATATGCGTATGACTATGCGGTGCTGAAGGCACAGGACTTTGGCGTTCCCCAAAACAGAGAGCGATTCATTATGATTGGAAATCGTATGGGGATATCGCCCAAGGCAATTTTTGACGAAATCAACAAGAATAAACGTGAAGCATTTGTTTTGCGTGACGCTCTATATGGACTTCCTCATTTGGAGCCTAAAAAGGAAAAGGGACAAATTGGAATCGAAGATATTCGCTCTGGCTTGACAGAAAGGGATTTCGAATACCCTCAAACAGATTTCTATAAGTTCATCAATGGGGAGAGGGTAATCAGAAAACTCTACAACCACAAAAACCGCTATAACAACGAGCGAGATATAGAAATCTACAGGCGTCTGCCCCAAGGTGCCAACTCTTTGCATGAGTCAATCGCAGATATTATGCCGTACAAGAGACGTAATGAAATCTTCAAAGATAAGTATTTCAAACTGGATGAGACCCAGATATGCAAAACGATAACTTCCCACATGAAGTTTGACTGCAATATGTATATTCATCCTTGGGAAGCAAGAGGGTTAAGCCCAAGAGAGGCTGCTCGCATTCAGACATTTCCAGATGATTATGTAATAACTGGTTCACAGAATATGTGGTATGCACAGGTAGGTAATGCCGTGCCAGTGAAACTTGCAAAAGCTATAGGAGACGGCATTATGAAATTCGTATGAATCATGTTGAACTATTTGCTGGTGTTGGCGGGTTTAGGAGGGCTATGGATCTAATATCACTTGATTTGGATTTCCCAATTCAGACAGTTGCTTATTCTGAAATTGACGACAAGGCTAGAGATACTTATAATGCCAACTATGATACAACTAACGAGTTTGTAATGGGTGACATTGTAGCTTTTGTTCATAACAAACAAGCTATGAGAAACCTTCCAAGATATGAATTGCTATCAGGTGGTTTCCCCTGTCAGACTTTTAGCATGATGGGGAGCCAAGAGGGATTCGATGAAGAAAGAGGGCAAATGTTTTTCAGAATCATGGACATGATAAATAGCAGACATCCTCGATATGTGCTTCTGGAAAATGTAAAGAACTTAATGAAACATGATGGTGGCAATACTATAGCAGTAATAAGGAAAGAACTGGAAAATGCTGGATATATCGTCAAAATGGATATTTTCAACTCTAACGATTTCGGTTTGCCCCAAAAGCGTAATAGAGTGATTATTTTTGCAAGAAAGCGACGCTTAGGCGATTTTGAATTCTCGTCAGAGAGAGTCCGTGAGGCCTTTGCTAGTATTGATAGAGATAGATGCTCTTTGAATTTCTATGATTCTACAATAAATGTACTGGATAGGCATGTTGATAAAAAATACTATTTATCAGAAAAGATAAAACCGACATTATTAAGTGATGGGAGTGCAGGTTTCAAGTCAAAATCAGAGATTGACCAAACTGTTGCTCGTCCTTTAACTGCTACCATGCATAAGATGCATCGGGCTTGTCAAGATAATTATTTCAGCGATTTATACATTCAATCAAATGGAGTAGAAAGACCATCTGAATATATGAGTAAAGATGAGCTTGCCCAAATACCAATTAGAAAACTCACGCCTAAAGAGGCCTTTATGCTTCAAGGATTTCCACATGACTTCGCAGAAAGGGCAAGTACTGCAAAAGTCGCAGATGGAGCTATGTATAAACAAGCTGGTAATGCTGTGAGTGTAAACACTATTTATGCAGTCCTTTATTATTTGATCAATAATGAAATAATTTCATAAGTATGTTGTTCGAAATCCATAAAGAAGGCAAGATTGCTTATAAAAGGCTTTCTGATGCAGATATCAAGAGAAGTGAGACTTCCCATCAAACACATATTGGTCTCTCTAATGATAGTCTTACGTTTATGGCAGATGATAAGACGGAGTATTCTGCTATGCTTATTTTTAAGGGATTTTGTGACATTCTAAGTTGTGAAATAGCAAAAATTCAGAGAGCAAATGGTAAAAGAGAAGCTCCCAAAATATCTATGGGCAGTAAGCCTAATAATGTCGTCAATAAAATTAGGTCATTTGCTAAAGAATCATTAAACAAAGACTTTTATCTAGTTTGGTTTGGTCTTGATAGTTTAACTCCTGTTTTCTGGCTTATTGAAGAAGGTTCCATTGATTATAATCTTTTAAATGTATATTGTGATTTTTCTAATTTGAAAGACAAGACGATAGTAATACTAGAACGTGACAATTTGGTATTTTCTAATGTGTTGTTATATATTCAAAGTAAAATCGAAAGTGTAACTCTAAAACTCCAAAAGGATCTAGAGATATCGGTTGAAACAGAGACTGATAATCCAAAATTTAAAGATGCCGATGTTAAGAAAGCACGAAAGTACATATATGAGATAGGAAAGCAAGGCGAATCGTTGATAGACGAGTATTTGAATAAGCAGAAATCAGAAAAGCTCATCGTGGATTATGAATGGATGAATAAAAGTGGGGAACAAGGTAAACCTTTTGATTTCTATATAAAGTACCCTAATGGCTTGGAACAATGGATAGATGTTAAATCTACAGAGCATGAATTTGGACAAGCTGTTATTGTAAGCAAAAATGAGATAAAGTTCATTACGGAAACGGATGCTCCAAAGTATGCAATATTTAGGGTATATTATTTAAAAGAACTACAGGCGAAACTTAAGGTTTGCTCGGAATGTCTTAAATATGTTAAGAAATTGTATAGAGATATGGACTATATGGCACAAAGCATGTCTGACTATAAAGCTGCTATGATAAACTATAAGATTGCATTTGAACCTGGTCCAATTTCGTTTAATAGCATTTCCGATGAAATAAATGTATTCTTTGATGCTTATCAAGGGCATAAACAGAATCCTCAAAATATACCTACTTCCGAAAAGACTATTCCGCTCTACGATGAATACCATGAAGGATGTATTCCATTATATTCTTTGAGTGCTGCTTGTGGTGCTTTTGATAAAAGTGAAGATTCATACTTTAATGAAGACCCAGAAATAAAAGGTTGGGTGGATGTTTCTGGCCATGGTTTTACTCCAAATAAAGACAGATACTTTGCTGTTCATGCCAAGGGAGATTCAATGGCCCCCAGGATTAAAGATGGCGATATCTGTATTTTTGAATGGTATAATAATGGCAGTGGTGGTACACGTGATGGTAAAATCGTTCTCATTTATGCAAAAGATTATAATTTTGGTGATGACTGGGAATTTACCATTAAAGAATATCATAGTGAGAAGAGCCAAGATGAAGATGGATGGCAACACAATAGGATTGTACTAAAACCCCTCAATACGAAATATAAAGCATTTGAAGTTACAGAAGAAGAACAACCAAGAACCATTGGAGTTTTTAAGTGTGTTTTGTAGGCTTTCTCTCGCTTTTCGCTCGTTCTTGCCATAGTGTTGCCATACTCTACCCATATTCAAAAGGCAGGTATGAGTAAGGCTGGAAGTTGCCTACAGTATGGCTGCACTATGGGTAGAAGCAGTTTGATTACAGACAACAATCAAGTTAATTACCAATCACAAACAAGTTACTTTTTGTGTACAATCAAGTTGAATTTTAAATCCGGATAGTTTGCACGCTGAATTGACAATAATGTCGATTCTGTTTACGCTCGGGAAATCTGATGCAAGCATCGTTCTCCTCTCGCTTACACGCAGAATTCACCTCGAATTTAGCGTAAACTCGATGGGTTTGGAGGCTGAATATTTAGATGTCTGATGTGTGATGTATGAGGGAAGAGCGATTTTCCCTCTTTTTCTTGTGTAACATTTCTATTGTTTGCATACTATATTAACGGAAAAGTGTTAAATCTGCAATCGTATTACACGGAAAGACGTTAACAAATGAAGGGAAGTCACTTCCCTTCATTTGTTATTACCTTATTATATTTTAGAATAAGTCGGAATGTGTACCGGTTTGCAGAAACAGCAGCGTCAATTCTGTATTATTCTGTTCCCATGTCATCAACCAGTCAGGTCGGATGTGGCATTCCCATGTCTCAATCTTTTGGTTAATGAGTTTATGAGGACGGTATTGCGCTGGCAATGTTCCTGTGGATGCCAACAATGCTACAGCATTCTGTATTAATTGAATATCCAATCCGCGTTTCTTGCAGCGTTTCAAGTCCTTGTTGAAGCGATTGGTGTAGTTAATGCTATACATTATCAGCCCAGAATTTGCTTGAACATGTCATCTACGCTTTCAGCATGATAAACACGCCCATGCTTTTTATCATCCATTGCCTCGCGGTAGCCGGCTGTCTTGGTGATATCAAACTCCTTGGTCTTATTACGCTTTATTGTCCATCCCATCTTTTTAGCCATTGTCTTAAAGAAATTCACATCGGCCTTTGGTATGCTAAGTGTAAAAGTATCGGGTGTTTGTTGGGGTATTGTAATTGAAGCCATATTCTTTCTGATTTATTCGTTTACGGGGACAAAGATACAGAAAGTTTTGGAATATTGTACGTTTTTGCCATTAAAAGTGTATGGGATTTGGATGATTCATAGCATTCAGAGATGAATGATTGTAAGCTATAGGCAAGGACTTCGTAGGCTGTAGCCATACTCTACCCATATTCAAAAGGGGGAGTGAGTAAATCCAGATAGTTTGAACGCAGAATGCGTTCTGTAATCCTTACTTATATATTAAGGTGTGCAGATTTTGGGGTGAAAAGACTTCTTGGGCGGTCTCCCAGAGCTGTTCTGGAGTTAGAGTGTCCAGGCGATTGAAGAGTTGCTTCATGGTTTGGGTGCTACCGTAGTGTAAGTAGCGCTTGGCCATGGAGATGGCAAGACTCTCGAAATTGTCGTACGAAACGGCTATCTGACCCTTCAATTGCTGGCGTGCAGCATTCAGTTTCTGCTGTGAGAGGGGCTTTTCCATCAGTTTTTGCAGTTCTCGCTCCACTAAACGGCAGCAACGACGTACATCCTCTGGGTCGCAACCGAAGTAGGTTGTCCATACGCCAGAGTCGGTATAGCAGGTGGCATTACTCTCAACGGTATACACCAGGCCGTTGCGCTCACGCAATGAGAGGTTCAGGAGGCTGCTCATGCAGGGTCCTCCCAACATATTGTTCAGTAGATACAGATGTAAATGTCTGGGATCATTGCCTCCAAAAGAGCGTCCGCCTATCACCACATGGGCTTGATGCGTATCTTTCTTGCGGGTCATGTTTCCTTCAGCTGAACAGAGGGATGCAGGAGCCGTGCGGGGCAATGGCATCAGGGAGTAGGAGGGGTGTGCAAGGTCGGTGCCTGCAAGGGCCTTCTCTGCCAGCCTTATCACTTGCTCAGGTTCAACATCTCCATACACAAAGAGCACCATCCTTTCTGGCCTGTACATACGTTGATGGAAGGCATGCATGTGCTCGCTGGTAAGCTCCCGTAACTTGTCTGCTTCGCCCAATATGTTACGTCCTAAGGGGTGGTTGGGAAAGCAAATTTCCTCGAATTCATCGAAAATGAGTTCGCTTGGCTGATCGTTGTAGCTTTCAATCTCGTCAATCACTACCTCCACCTCTTTGTTCATCTCTTCCTGTAGGAAAGTGCTGTTGAAAGTAATGTCAATCAGCAGATCGATGGCCTTGGGCAGATGCTGCTTTAGGAAGGTACTGTAGAAGACCGTCTCTTCCTTGCCTGTATAAGCGTTCAGATCGCCACCCACACTCTCCAGTCGGTTGATAATCTGACGTGCTGTGCGCCTCTGCGTACCCTTGAAGCTCATGTGCTCTACAAAGTGAGCCATACCGCTCTCAAGTGTCTGTTCATCGCGTGTGCCGGCATCTACGGCAATGCCGCAATAAACAACCTGAGTAGGGCTGGGAGCACAGATAATGCGCATGCCGCAGGGCAATGTATGGGTAGTAAAGGGATTCTCTATGAATGGAGGCATGATGTTTACTTCAAAAATTTCGTGCAAAAGTACTGCATTTCCGCTAAATGAACAATGTTTTAAGGGATTCTTTACCCTTATTTCGGGTAAAAGTATTATCTTTGTGCGAAAAAGAAGACAAGGATACTATGGCAAAAGATGGGTTAACCCCGATGATGAAGCAGTTCTACGACCTGAAGGCAAAGCACCCCGATGCTCTGCTCCTGTTCAGGTGCGGTGACTTTTACGAGACTTATGCTGATGATGCTGTGATAGCGTCTGAGATACTGGGCATTACACTTACCCGCCGTAATAACGGCAAGGAGAATATGCCCAGCACGGAGATGGCTGGTTTCCCCCATCATGCCCTGGATACCTATCTGCCCAAGTTGGTACGTGCAGGCAAGCGTGTGGCTATCTGCGACCAGCTGGAAGACCCCAAGTTGACAAAAACCCTGGTGAAACGTGGCATTACCGAGCTGGTAACGCCAGGTGTTGCCATGAACGATACGGTGCTGAACCACAAGGAGAATAACTTCCTGGCAGCCGTTCACTTTGGTAAGACTGCCTGTGGAATCTCTTTCCTGGATATCAGTACGGGCGAGTTCCTTGTGGCGGAGGGAACAGCGGACTATGTAGATAAACTCTTGGGCAGTTTCGCTCCCAAGGAAGTGTTGTACGAACGTGGCAAACAGGGTATGTTTGAGGGTTCGTTCGGCACCAAGTTCACTACCTTCCCCCTTGACGACTGGTGCTTTACAGAGAGTACCGCCAAGGAGAAACTGCACAAGCACTTCGAGGTCAAGAACCTGAAGGGCTTTGGTATAGATCACTTGCACAACGGTATTGTAGCAGCAGGCGTTATCTTGCAATACCTCATCATGACCCAGCATCTGCAGTTGGGGCACATCACATCACTACGTAGAATAGAAGAGGAGCGCTTTGTACGTCTGGATAAGTTTACAGTCAGGAACCTGGAGCTGATAGCGCCAATGAATGACGATGGAATCTCCCTGTTGGATGTGATAGACAAGACTATCACCCCCATGGGAGCCCGTATGCTACGTCGCTGGATGCTCTTCCCTCTGAAGGATGTAAAGCAAATCAGCGAACGTCAGGATGTGGTGGATTACCTGTTCCGTGAGCCCGATGTGCGTGAGGTGATTTCTGAACATCTGCACCGTATTGGTGATTTGGAACGTATCATCTCAAAGGTTAGTGTGGGACGTGTTTCGCCTCGTGATGTGGTGCAACTGAAGGTGGCCCTGCAGAGCATAGAACCCATTAAAATGTTGTGCGAAGGGGCTGATGATGCCGTGCTGAAGCGTATTGGCGAGCAGTTGAACCTCTGTGCAGGCATTCGTGACCGTATAGCCCGAGAAGTACAGCCAGATCCCCCATTGATGGTGAACAAGGGTAATGTGATTGCCGAGGGTGTGAATGAGGAACTGGACGAACTGCGTCGTATCGCCTATCAGGGCAAAGACTATCTGTTGCAGATTCAGCAACGCGAGATTGAGGCTACCGGCATTCAGAGCCTGAAGATTGGCTACAACAATGTCTTTGGCTATTACCTGGAAGTCCGCAATACCTACAAGGATCAGGTGCCTGCCGAGTGGATACGTAAGCAGACATTGACGCAGGCAGAACGCTATATCACCCAGGAACTGAAGGAATACGAGGAGAAGATTATGGGTGCCGAGGACAAGATTCTTTCGTTGGAAACGCGACTTTTCAACGAATTGGTGGTAGCCTTGTCGCAGTACACACCTTCTATTCAGGTGAATGCCAATCTGATTGCTCAGCTCGACTGTCTGCTGTCCTTTGCCATCAGCGCACAGGAGAATTGCTATATACGTCCTGTGGTGGATGATTCGGATGTGATAGACATCCATCAGGGACGTCACCCTGTGATAGAAAAGCAGTTGCCTATAGGCGAAAAATATGTTGCCAATGATGTCTATATGGACACCGACAAGCAGCAGATTATCATCATCACGGGTCCTAATATGGCAGGTAAGAGTGCGTTGCTCAGGCAGACTGCCCTTATCACCCTGATGGCTCAGATTGGTAGCTTTGTGCCTGCTGAGAGTGCCCGTATCGGTTATGTTGATAAGATTTTCACGCGTGTGGGTGCCAGCGATAACATCTCTGTGGGCGAGAGTACCTTCATGGTGGAGATGAGCGAGGCATCAAACATCCTGAATAATATATCAGAACGAAGTCTGGTGCTCTTTGATGAGTTGGGTCGTGGTACCAGTACCTATGACGGTATTTCCATTGCCTGGGCCATTGTGGAGTATATCCACGAGAACAGAAAAGGCAAGGCGCGCACCCTGTTTGCCACGCATTACCACGAGCTGAACGAGATGGAGAAGAGCTTCACTCGTATCAAGAACTACAATGTCAGCGTACGTGAGGTGGAGGGTAAGGTGATATTCCTGCGTAAGCTGGAACGTGGAGGTTCAGAGCATAGCTTCGGTATTCATGTTGCCAAGTTGGCTGGTATGCCCAGCTCAATTGTCAAACGTGCCAACGTGATTCTGAAGCAACTGGAGGATTCTATGGATCACGAGAACCTTGGCAAAGGCAAGATTGTGACTCCTCAGTCGGATACGGGCGTGCAGATGAATTTCTTCCAGTTGGACGACCCTGTGCTGACTCAGATTCGCGATGAATTCATCAATCTGGATATCAACAACCTTACGCCCATAGAGGCGCTGAATAAGTTGAATGAGATTAAGAGACTTGTAAAGGGGAAGTAGACCCCTCTCCCCGCTCCCCCGAGGGGGAGAGCCTCGCTAACCGCTAACCTTTTTTTCTCCCCTCGGGGAGTTGGAGGGGGTCCCATAATACGCATCCCATTCCTTCTGGACTTCCTGCCAGTCGACGGCTTCGCCTGATTCTATGGCTTCTGCCTGACGGGCTGCTTCATCACGGGCCTTATCGCGTGCACGCTTGGCTTTCATAGCCTCTATGGTGGCATCGTCCAGGATAAGGATACGTTCCCTGCGGATACATTCCTGCAACTCATCATAGCCAAAGGCCTTTCCCTGCACGTTGAAGTCCGAGATATTGAACTCGTAATCCACACGCAAGGTGTGCCTGATCATCTTCTGCTGATAGCGTGTTCCGGCATTCTTCAATTTCAGGAGCTTGCCTATCTTCTCTATTTCCTTCTGTGAGAATTTGTTTCTACCCATATTATATTATGTTATAGCTTCGGGGAAATTCGACTGTTCTATCCTGCATAGCTATGCATTCCGCCCAGCAGGAAGTTGACGCCAAAGTAGGTCATCAGCAGGCAAGCCAGCGCCACAAGTGAATAGATGCGGTAGTTGCGTGTGCTTCTGAACCAGGGAAGGCTCTCTGTATGCAAGGGAACGCTGTAAACCAGCAGGGTGATGAGTGCCCAACTCTCCTTGGGGTCCCAACTCCAGTAGGTTCCCCAAGATACGTTAGCCCATACGGCACCCAGGAAGATACCCGTTGTCAGCAGAAAGACGGCAGGGCGCAACACTTCTCTGCGTATGATGCTTACCACCAGCAGAATATAGCTCAGCATGATGGTTCCCACATGAACAAAGAGGTAAGGGGAACGCAGAATGGGAACCAAGGGACTCCGACAGATGGCTATCACCATGTAGGATGCCATTGCGGTGCCAGCAACGGTCAGAAGGACCGTACTCCATTGAACATTGCCACTTTGTTCTCGCAATTCGCTCGCGACCCCTTCGGCGTTGAACATTGAACATTGAACATTGTCCTCAGTTTCTGAATTTTGAATTTTGCTTTTTGAATTTTGAATTCTTGAAAATGAAGTCCAAATCATGCTGAGGGCTAAGAGCAGGTAGCCGGCATAGGTGATGGCTGTTCCCCATGGGTCGTAACTGACGGTGAAGACGCTTCCCTGCTCATCATCGTCGTAAGAGGTCTGATAGATACGGAAGCCGTCCACTCTGCCTATGTTGTTCATAGAGATGGTAGTTTCTTCCTTTCCCTTTTTGGTGGAAAGTACCACCTGACTGACATAATCGCTGGGTGTTATGCCATCTGCATCATACTGAATCTGGAAATCCTTAAGGGCCAGATAGAAGGGCAGTTCCTCTGTGTTCATGTAAAGCCCCTGTTCGTTCTTTACCCAACAGGTACGGGTGGCCTCACCTTCACGCAGATGAACCATTCCTCTCTTGCTGGTGATATGCGTGGTAAGGGCTCCTGCCAGGATAATCAGAAGGCTGAGGTGCAGCAAGAATACAGGCAGGCGTTTCCATAGCTTTCGCTTGTACATCAAACAGCATCCGGCTACGGCCAGCAATGCCCAAAGGACTATGAACCACCAAGCCCCATACACATGATGCAGGGCATAGTCGGTACCATAGCGGTTCTCGACAAGTGTTGCTGCAGCTATGCAAACGACAAGGAAGAATACAAGAACAAAGGGAAGTTTAGAACTTACGGAACTTCTCATTCAGTCTTTCTTTAACAGCTATACACTCCATCTCGACCAGCCAAGTAGGTCGGCAAACAGGAGCCAGCGTTATTACTGTGGGGATATTGGGGAAGCGCTCTGTAAAGAGTGCCTTAACAACCTCGTAGTCGGCAGTATCACGCAGATAGACAATAAGTTGCATTACATCCTCAAAGCCTGCTCCACCTTCTTTCAGCAATGCCTCTACATTCTCCCACATACGCTTTGTCTGCAGGACGATATCGCCTACATGTTCCACCTCGCCCTTGTTATTGATGCTGGCAGTACCCGAAATGAAGATATGATCTCTGTCGCCATACTCCACAACGGTTCCGCGTTCGAAGGTAACGCCATATTCATAAGTGGGATTCAGGTGCGTAGGTGCATACAGATAGTGCTGCTGTTCGGGTTCCAAGCCTGTAATGGCATAGGTGCCCAACTGTACCAATGCCTTGGTGTCTGCCGGGTTGCCGCCAATTCCTGTGCTGCTGATGTAATGTGTCTTTTCTGTCAGTCCTTGCTGGATGAAGTTCTCCTTGCGGGCTTTTACCAGGCCGTGGTACTGGGTGTCCACATCACGGACAAAGAACCAGGTGCGTATGCAGTTCTCGGGTAGGGTGGCGTTGAACTTACTCAGCAACTGCTCATAGTCAGTCAGCAGTTTTTCTGTCTGCTGGGCGCTGTCGCCTTGGTTATAGAACATTCCCATCTTCCACAGATGCTTGTAGCCGTTATGACTGACTACCACCACATTCTCTTCTTCCTTCACCTCTACATCGCTTTGCAGATACAGCCAGGCGGCAATCTTACTGCCATCCAGCGGTTGCTGTTGTATAAAGCTGAAAGAGATATTCTTTCCCGTACGCATCAGCGGCTGCTGATTGGTGCTGTCTGATAGGAAGTAACGCTTCAGGATATATTTGCTGCCCCAGAATTCGGGCATGTCAGGCAGGCGGTCTTCTGCCTCGTAAAGCCTGCGGAGCTGTTCCTTGAAAGGTAGCTGATTGCCGTCAATATGAAGCATCACGTGCCATTCTGTTACGCCTTCTTGGGGCTCAAAACTGGCTACCTCTGCGGTTATTCCAAGGTCTTCAAATTGTATGTTTTTATAATTCATGAGTGCAAAGATATAAAATAATTGAACATTGAACATTGAACATTGAACATTTTTTCCAATTCTCAATTCTCAATTGGCGCAAAGCGCCCTCAATTCTCAATTTTCAATCCGTTTATCCAGTCGTCAATAAGCTGACGAACCTCGTTTTGATTCTCCTTGAACTGATTGCTTAGGATCTCTGTATGGTTCATGTGCAACAGATTCTCGCCACCTTCCGACAGAAGCTGGTGGATAAGCGACTGCTGAGCATCACCACCTACCACACGCATCATACCTTCTTTTCGGGTGCTTGCTTTGTTTACCAACTGGGCATAGGCGTTGTTCCTTGTCAGGTTCAGGTTGGCAGCTCCTGCTCCACCATTGCCTCCGTGGCATTGAATGCAGGCCTTATCGAATAATCCTATTTGCAAAGCATCAAACCTGCTGACATCTATGGTACCTACATCCAGGTGGATAGTATCCTTTTCATCGGTGTAATCGTCTAAATTGACGCTGGCCAGTGTGAGGATTCTCTCTCGCAGACGGTTGGTAATAGCCAACTCTATGGTGTTGATGTCATTACTGATGTTCGACTGAATCAGCTCCACCTTTGTGTTGTCAGGCGTGGTATTGGGGATGGTTCTTACCACTTGGGCATAGTTGTTGCCTGTGCTGAAACCAGCCAGCGAGACAGCATATTTACTTTCCCACGAGTCGATGCCTATGAAGGTGCCTGTCAGCTTTACTGTCCGACCGCTGTCGGTGGTATTATGTATCTGCTCTGCAATATCGCCTGAATCGCAAGAGCAAAGCAAAAAAAGAGTTAAGTAGAGAAAATAGAACCCCCTCCGTCTCCCCGAGGGGAGTGAAAATTTATGAATTGAGAATTTTGACATTTGCCATTTTGCTATTTGATTGATTTCTTTTCAATAACCAATAACCTATAATCAATAACCATTCTAGAACGAGAATTGCATTTGAACAGAACCATAATGGGTAGAGATGCCCAAGTCGTCATTGTCACGATCCAATTGTGTCTGATGACCATAACGGCCTGTATACTGGTACATGGCTGAGAGTTTCAGATGTACTTTGGGAACATAGTAGTTGCAAACAACGGCAGGCATGTTCAGGAAACCGTCCTTGGTGGTTCCGTTACGGTCCATGAAGTCGTAGCGAACACCCAACTGCACAGCCGGTGTTACAAAATAACCCAACTGAGCGTATGCACCCCAGTAATTGAATGTGTCATCTATCTTCTCACGTCTGGTAAAGCCCACATTCATCCAATAGGCTTCTGCTCCAACGTACCAACGGTTCAGCAACATTGAGAATTCTGCTCCCAGTCGTGCATCATTGGTGCTCTCGCTTTCACTTTCTACATTCAGTCCGCCACTGATGCCAAACAGCATGTGTCTGCCTCTGAGCATCTTGGCATTACCTTGTGTGGCAGGCATCTGTCCCCAAGGCATAAAGGTAAGCCTACCGGCATAGAGCAGGGCAGGGATGTGCCAGTCGTCCGAGAAGGTCTTAGTGGCTGCGTTTACAGATGAGCCGCTTCCGTTCCATAGTCCTACTTCATAGCCCATCAGCCAACTGTCTGGCTTTTTGCTCAGCTTGGTTACGCCATGAAACTCCACGCCAATATCAAATCCCGTTCCGATGTTTGGTGTAACGGCATTCAGCACATGGGGCATGATAGTAGAGGTGGTGAGTGATGAGGGCAGCACAGGAAACAAAGTCTCGCCCAGAGTTGTTAGATAGGCATGCGTGAAAGGTGTCTTGAATTTACCCACACGGAAGCGTGCCTCTGGCTTTATCCGGTAGTCTATCCAGGCTTGCTGTAGGATATCTGCTCCTTTCGCTGCTGCATTGATGGACAGGTTGTAGTCGAGCTTTCCGAAGGTCTTACCCGTAAAGCCCAGTATGGCATAGGGTATGGCAAAGCCCGAATTTGCGACATTATCTTGGTTGTAGGCTTTATCCAACCCCTCATCATCGTAGTAGTTTACTTGTCCGCGTGTCTGCAGAAAAAGATAGGGTTTGAATACAAACTTCTCATCTTTTGACTGAAGGGTAAAACCTCTGTCATCGGCAATCCCCAACACACCATTCTCCATATCTATGCTTGGCGCATCCTGCGCGCAAGCAAAATGAAGAATGAAGAATGAAGAGTGAAGAATTAAAAGAAATATTATACGTTTCATTATAATTATGAATTGTGCATTATGAATTATGAATTATACTACAGGCTTTCCAGGAATTTTATGAGTGCTGAACGGTCATCCTTATGCATTTTCTTGAAGAGGTTCTTGGATGCTTCGCCCTCTCCTCCATGCCAAAGAATAGCCTCTTGCAGGTTGCGTGCTCTGCCGTCGTGCAGGAAGTAGGTATGTGCATTTACCTTCTCCTGCAGGCCTATGCCCCAGAGGGGTGTGGTACGCCATTCGTTACCTCTGGCCAATCCGCTTACATAGTTGTCATTCAGTCCTACACCCATAATTTCCGAGCCCATATCGTGCAGCAGGAAGTCGCTATACGGGTGTATGGTTTGGTTGCCTAACCAAGGCAGTTCGGTTCCGTTCAGTAAGGTCGCACCACGAGGCTTGGTATGCAAGGTAGTTACGTGGCACAGGTGGCATTTGGCCTCGAAGAACTTCTGTTCGCCTATCTCCACCATCTTACGTTCTGAAATCTGCTTACCCTTGTAGCTGACCTGCGTGGTGGCACTTCCTAACCTACGGGCAGGGACGCCTAATCCGTGCAGGTAGTAGTCCACATCTTCCATATCTTCCGTAGATATCTCCAGCTTATCATACAACAGTCCCATCATGGAGCCTTGCTGCATCTGGCTCTGACCTTCACAGATCTCCTCGGGATAACGACTGTTGGTAACGCCCATATCGCTGGAAAATCCCAATTCAACGGTTAAATCAGCATGCTGAGCCTTGTTGCCCGAGAGGCCCAAACGCAGCTGTCCGCGTTCTGTGATATAGTTGCATCTTCCTGAGATACCATACTCGGGATAGTTGGATTTTCTGGCCAGTGCCTCAATTTCGTTGGGGTCGAGGGCCATCATCTGTCCCATGCCTACGTGTCGCAAGGGTATACGGGCAGTACAGAAAAGGTCTTCGGGTCGGATGGGTTCATCGGTATCCCTGTAAGTTGGCTTGTACCAGTCGGTGATGGTATATTGGGGATAAACCAGTTCGTATTGTTCGCCATCGGGGAACTGGAACTGCTGACTATGCCAGCGGCATTCCAACTTGCCCTCTGCTGTCACACCCATAATGCTTTGATCGTGTATTACACGCCCATAGTCTTGAAAGAAGGCACCGTTCTTGCGTGTTACGTAAACCAGCATGGACGAGAATCCGTACTGACCTGATCCATAGACAGGCGTTCCATCAGGGTCTGTTCCGTTCTGTGTCCACAGACCGGGTTTTGTCCTACCTGCATTTCTATGGCAGGAGCCGCAGGAGTAACCCGCATAGACAGGGCCTAGGCCGTTGCCTGAGTTCAAGGGGTTGTCGTACAGACGGTCGCCATGCGTGAACCGCTTCTCGTTGGCAGGTATATCTGCCACCCAATCGGCTTCCGTGTCGTAGGCATAGCTGGAGTTCTTGAAGATAGTCGAGGTACCTGCCGAGAGGACAAAGCCCTCGGGTACTTCTATGTCGCGACTATCACGAACCTCCATAAACTCGTCATTCTCACAACCCCAAAGGACCGTGAGAACGACTAACCAAAACAATCTATTATTCATTCAATCAATATGTGCGTGCTTTACCGTTTTTGAACAACAGGAATTCCAGCGTATGGAAGCCTCGAACGTTCTGTACGGCTTCTATATCCTCGTTGTCCTCGTCGTATTCACCTTCCCACTTTATCAACTCCTCAATCTTACCGCTTTCCATTACGCCCTTGATGGCATCCACGTCCAAAGGCCATGAGTCCATGTTGGGGTCAAGACCCAGGTCGGCAACAGGACCAAACAGGAAGGCCTCG
This sequence comes from Bacteroidaceae bacterium, assembly GCA_017619585.1. Next base: position 63,018 of record JAFZSA010000024.1, on the reverse strand, counting down.
CTGGTCTCCCAAGGTTCGCGAGCCTCTATCCATAGGTTGGCAGCATTCTTGAATGCAGCACTTGAGGGATTGTTGCTTAGGTTGATGATAGCCTGGCGCAGAGCGGTTGTGGTGCTGACAAGGTTAGCGTATGTGGGCAGAACAACCTGATCAACATAGGTGCTGATGATATTTCCCAACTCATCGTCATCAGCATTCTGACTGATAAAACTGGTCAGGTCCTTCTCCAGCACATCTACCAACTCGGCACAGGCATTCTGTGCTCTTGTCACGCTGGTGCTGCCAATGTGGCTGCGGAAGGGGGCATTCATGCTCTTGATGGCATTGTAGGCTGCTTCAATCTTGCTCTTTACATTGTTATATAATGTAGCATCCTTAGCCTTTGTGTAGGCAGCCAGAGAGTGAGCGGCCTCCTGATTGTTGAGTGTACCGTTGAATGCGTTACGTATGCTAAGGATGTTATTGCTATAGTCATCTATAGAGTGCCAACTGTACCAAGACTCTACAGTATATACAGCCTCTGTGTACTTGCCGCTTTCCCATAGGTCGCGAGGCTCACCAATCTTGGCTGTCCCTACTTCTCCGGCAATATCAATGCATCCGTCCACAATCTGCTGTACGCAGGCAACGGCACTTCTGTATTCACCTCCAAAAGTCTTGAAGGTCTGGGCATAGGGTTCTCCGCCATTGTAGCTTACGCTCCAGGCTTTGTTCAGATCGTTGGCATCCTTAGCCAACAGGTTGGCAACAGCTGTGGCATATTGCGTCCAGGTGCTGATGTTCTCAGATGTTACATCAATGTTATTCTCCTCGATGGTCACATCAGCCGTTCCCTCAGGAATGCTTATTTCAGGAGTCCCATTGTCTTTGTTACAGGCTGTAAAACCTACGCTCATAGCCAGCAGGCTAATCATTAATACGTTCTTTTTCATCTTCTTATAATTGATTTAAAATTAATGTTTCAAGAACCATCCAATAAATGCTACGCCCAATCCAAACTCGTTTTCCGACTTGTACTGTCCGTTGCCAATCCTGCGACTGGTATAGTCGGCTTTTATGACAATGTTGGGGAGGGGGCGATAGTTGAGACCAGCCACCCACATCTGGGTTTTCAGCCTGTCGTCAGCACCTTTCAGGTTGTTGGCATCCACTATCACCTTCTCTTGTGGGTTGTAGTATTCGTAGCGGAAGAAGGGAGTGAAATCCATGTATTTTGCATTCTTCAGGAAAGGTTTCAGGTTCAGACCGGCCTCCACACCATAGCTTACGCCACGTTCTGCTATGGGAGCCAGACGACTGTAGGGCGATTTGCTGCTCAGACGGTTGTTTTTGGCTGTCAGTAGGCTACTATTGCCTACATATCCACCTAGGAGGTTGCCCCTGACAGTAAAGAAACGGTGTCTGTATTGTGCATCTACCGACCAGATGGTCACCGGCACATCAAAAGTGTAGGTCTGAGGCTTGTCGCTATTGGCAGCTGCATTGTGTATGTGATAGACGGATGCACCCAGTCGTAAGCCCGGAACACCTCTGTAATTGATACGTGCCACATAGGCGGGTGAGGTAAAGTTATCAGCCTCAAAGAAGCCTTGTTTGCCACCGGCTACCCAAGTGTTACGGTCGAATCCGTTGGCATTGAGTCCTGCAAGAATCATCACTTGATAGTCGAAAGATGCCCATTTTCTTCCCAATTCACCGAGGAAACTGATACCTGTTTCGTGCCAGGTGCTGGGCAGTAGGGTAGCCTCTCCTTCAGGACGAACCGTACCAAAGAAATTGATGGGCTCGTGATGTGTATTGGTCAAACCCACGGGTACTATCTGATGTCCTACGCGAACCATAAAGGCGTTGTTCAGTCGGTAGGTCAGGTGAAACTGTTCCAGGGCCACCTCGCCGCCTTTTTCCACCTCTGTTTCGTATTCTCCGTTCTCAGTATTCTCTATCTCATAGGCAGTACCTGTTCCGCCAGCCTCAAACTCCACCTCAACGCCCAGGTTCCAGTGCTTGTTGAACTTGTAGTCGCCAGCCGCCACAAAGCGGGGAATGGAGATGGTGTTACGCTTGAAGTCGCTATTTCCTTGAGCAGTACCATTAAAGCGGTTAATGCCATAGTTCTTGAACTGTCCCAGAATCTCGCCATAACCACCAACGCGGTAACGGGTATACGAGTCCATTTCTGTAGAATCGTTGTTCCATTGATTCTTTTGAGCATACGCTATTCCTCCAATTATGAATTGTGAATTATGAATTGTGAATTGCGTTAAGCCAATCATCAAAAGTGATGTGAGTAGTAATCTTTTCATCGTGCAAATGTGTTTTGTTTTCCGGGTGCAAAGGTACGGTGTGTTTCTGGGTCTCGCAATACACAAATTCTATGAAATTGCTGATGCTTCTCAAGCCCATCGTTACTCATTTTTGATGAAAAGAGGGTGGTTTCAATGCTAACATAATAATTATGTGTAGTTATTGGTTCCTACCGTCTTACCAATACCCACTTTTGATGATTTTAGGTCTTTGGAATAAGACAACTTGTCAAATAATGACGTTGGTTTTGAACTTTGTTGTACCTTTGCAGCAGAAAACATAAAAGACAATGACAGAGAAATATCACGAAATGGACCCCATGAGCGATGTAATCAGCGATGATTACCGCATGTTGCAGATGCTGGGGCGTTTTGGTATCACCTTGGGATTTGGAAACAAGACGGTTGGCGAAACCTGTAAGGCTGCCGGTGTAGATGTAACCACCTTCCTGACGGTGGTGAACTACGTAAAGGATGCGGCTCATGCGCATATCAACGAGATGGTGGAGCAAATCAGCCTGCCCTGCCTGATGCGTTACCTCAAGAATTCGCACACCTATTTTGTGGACTTCCGTCTGCCTAATATCCGTCGTAAGTTGCTGGAGGCTATTGATTGTTCTTCCTCTAACCAGATAGCCCTGCTGATACTCAAATTCTATGATGAATACGCTGCCGAGGTAGGTCGTCATATGGAATACGAGGATTCTCATGTGCACCCCTTTGTAGAGAATCTCTTGAACGGCAAGGTGGGGAGCGAGACATTTGATGTGGTTGTCCGTCAGCACGAGGATAATCATGCTTCCTTGGAAAAGAGTATTGCGGAACTGAAGAACATCATCATCAAGTACTATCCCAATGATAGTGCTGCCCAGCTGATGGGCGAGGTGCTGATGGACATCTTTATGACGGAAGAGGATTTGCTTACCCATTGCCACATGGAGGATACGCTCTTTGCCGAGTGTGTGCGCAGGTTGGAGTTCAAGGTTCGTCAGGCAGGTGGTACAGAAGTTGAGAGCGAAGAGGAGGATGATGATAAGAATGCTTCATCATCCAACGATCTCAGCGAACGCGAGAAGGATATCGTGGTGCAGGTAGCCAAGGGCCTTTCCAACAAGGAGATTGCCGATGCGTTGTTCATATCAGTAAATACGGTTATGACGCATCGTAGGAATATCAGTCGTAAACTGCAGATCCATAGTCCTGCTGCTCTCACCATCTACGCTTTGGTGAATGGGTTGGTAAGTTTGGATGAAATAGCTATTTAATGGTTATAGGTTATTGTTTATAGGTTATTGAAATTACCTTTTTAAGCGAAAACTACTAAGGTCTAACGTCTAGAGACTATCGTCAATAACCAATAACCTATAACCAATAACCTCTCTCCTCGGGGTGAAACCCCTCGTTAACGTAGTTTTCCTTACTCTGACAGGCATTGCCGGCAAATTGGCAGGCAATATCTATAAGTTTTTTCCATTGCTCCTCAGACAGGTTGGGGAGCATTTCTTTTGTTATTCCCATCCAGATAAGGGCACAGGTGAAGCCGGCATTGAAACTGTCGCCTGCTCCTACCGTGCTGACTACATTCTCAATCCGTGGAGCCAGGAAAGTGTAGCTTCTCGTTGGTGTGCACACATTAATCTGTCCTGCTCCTGCGGTACAGATAAAGATGGGGCATGAATCCTTTATGTGTTGTTGGTAGATGAGGCTGGCATCGCGGGTGCCATACATAATCTCGAAGTCGTCAGCACTACCTCTTACTATACTGCTTTGACTGAAGTTGCCCAGGATAGCGGGTCTTAGGGCTTCCAACTCGTGAGCGTGGCTACGACGGAAGTTCAGATCATAGTACACAATAGCACCTACCTTGTTGGCTTCCTCCAATAACTTTGTTATCATGGGGCGTGTGCCCTTGCAAACAGCGTAATAGGAACTGTAGAGCAGAATATCGCCTGCTGCCAGGGTTGGGGCTTTCCAACCTTCTGGGGTGAAAGGCGGTTGTTTGTAGAAGGCGTAGTTGGCATCTCCGTTTTCGTTCAGGAAGGCTAGGCTAATAGCACTTTTCTCTTCTTCCTTTACTAAGAAAAATTCGGTGGATACGCCATTTTTGTGCATAAAATCCACGGTTTGCTGTCCCACCACATCTGCTCCGGTATAGCCTACAAAAGCGCAGGGGACACCGGCCCTTCCCACACTGATGATGCTATTGAAACTGCTGCCGCCAGGTACAGCAGCTGCCGGCTGATTATTCTTAAAGAGAATGTCCAAAATGGTTTCTCCCACACCTACCACTTTTCTTAGTTCACAATTCATAATTTATATTTTTAAATGTCACGCAGAAATCGCAGATATTCGCAGAAGTATAATAAAAACCTTAAAAACCACTTTTTGCAAGCTTTGGCACTTTTGTGCCTTTGTTCTGCTATTGCCATGAATCTGGTTGTAAGCAGGCTTCCACCATCTCCCTGTCAATACCATAACATATCTTTCAGATATCAAAGCTTTCAAAAAGAAAAACCAAGAAAACCTTTTTACGATAAAGTCAACGATAACGATAACTTTATTCCCCACAGGGGGGGGTAGGGGGTCTTTCGCTAACCGCTAACCTTTTCCCCTCTGGGAAATGTTTTCTAGCCCATAGGGCGGGGTCCTTTCTTGACTGGGCTGCTAAGCCGTAGGCTATCTATGGGTGTTAGTTAAAGAATTGTTTAAGCTTGCCTTAAAACAGAACTTTAGCTAATACCTATAGATTGTTGCTCGAAGAGCATGCAGCACAGACAAGGGTTTTATCGGTTTTTGTTAAAACTCTTTAATTCTTTTCAAATTATCCTCAGCGCACTTTCTTCCCATTTGATAGACCATTCTCATTTTCTTTTCGTTCTGTTCTGTACGACCGATGGGAAGGGTGTTCTCTGGGTAGATGAGCAGGACGTTGCCCTTCTTCTCCTGTTCTGCTAAGTAACGGAGCTGCTCGTTGTACATCAGATGGCGTCGCCCCATAGCCTTTATGATGGCTGGGTATTTGCGCATGGTCAGGTGGAAGAGCGGCATCAGTTTGGTACGTTTCTTGAAGAAACCTTTGGGTTGGGTCAGCACCACAATGTTGCGTTCGTAGCCCAGCTCCTGAAAATGCTTCAGGGGAATAGAATTGACGATTCCACCGTCCAAAAGCTTCCTTCCTTCCAGGGGTACAGGCCTTGAGACAATGGGCATAGAAGCAGAAGCGCGAATCCAGTCGAGCCCCTCGCTATCCATATCATCCAACTGCTTATAGACGGGTTCACCTGTCTCTGCATCGGTGCATACAATATGGAACTCCATGGGATTCTGACGGAAAGCCTCGTTGTCGAAGATATCCAGCTCTGTGGGTAGAACATGGTAGCTGAACTCAGCACCTACCAGATCGCCAGTCTTCCAAAACGAACGCCAGCTCATATACCTGGGATCATCCTTAAAGGCAATGTTATAGCGTAAGGCACGACCTATCTGTCCTGATTTGTAGTTACACCCGAATGTCGCTCCTGCAGAGACACCAATCAGTCCATCGAACTGGATGTTGTTCTCCATCATCACATCGGTGACGCCTGCGCTGAAAAGTGCCCGCATGCCCCCGCCTTCTAATACCAATCCTTTTTTCATGACTGCAAAAATACGTAAAAACATTGAACATTGAACATTGAGCATTGAACATTTTCTCTAAACTGTTGAATATTGAGAATTAGTATCTCAATTATGAATTATGAATTGTGAATTGTGAATTAAAATTACTACCTTTGCCCCCGATTATGAGTACATTTAAAGAATTGGGGCTCTGTGCAGAGCTCTTACAAGCTATTGAGGAACAGGGATATGAGCATCCTATGCCTGTTCAGGAAGCCGTGATTCCTTTTTTGCTGAACAAAGAGGAGAGTGCTGACTTGGTTGCCCTTGCCCAAACTGGAACGGGTAAGACAGCCGCATACGGATTACCGCTATTGCATATTCTGTCTGACCCCCACCAAACCTCCCCGGGGGAAGGCTTAAAATCACTCCCCCTCAGGGGAGACGGAGAGGGGTCTCCTTCCGTTGTTATCCTGAGTCCAACACGCGAGCTTTGTATACAAATCTCCGATGACATGGAGGGTTTTGGTAAGTATCTGCCTAACCTAACCATCCTGCCTGTGTATGGTGGAGCCAACATAGAACCGCAGATTCGTGCCTTAAAAGCGGGCGTGGATATTATTGTTGCTACACCTGGTCGTTTGGTGGATCTGATGAAACGTGGGGCTGCTGACCTCTCGCAGATTCAGTACGTGGTGCTGGATGAGGCTGACGAGATGCTCTCCATGGGATTCCAGGAGGAACTGGATGCTATCCTTGAGGGTATTCCTGAGGGGCACCGCACCCTGCTCTTCAGCGCTACTATGAGTCAGGAGATAGAGCGCATTGCCCAGAATTACCTGAAAGAGAAGCGCGAGATTCAGGTGGGAAGCCGTAATGAAGGTGCCGAGCATGTGAACCATATCTATTATATGGTGCATGCCAAGGATAAGTACTTAGCCCTAAAGCGAGTGGTGGATTTCTACCCCCGCATCTATGCCATTATCTTCTGCCGTACCCGTATGGAGACGCAGGAGGTGGCAGACAACCTGATTCGTGATGGCTATAATGCTGATGCATTGCATGGCGACCTCTCTCAGCAGCAGCGCGACCTGACCATGCAGAAGTTCCGCAAACATCGTACACAGTTGCTGGTGGCTACGGATGTGGCAGCCAGAGGCTTGGATGTGGATGACCTGACGCATGTCATCAACTACGGTATGCCCGATGATGTAGAGAACTATACCCATCGTAGCGGTCGTACGGGTCGTGCCGGCAAGAAGGGGACCAGTATCTGTATTGTCAATCTGCGCGAGAAGAGTCGTATCCGTCAGGTAGAGAAGGTGATTCAGAAGCAGTTCGAAAAAGGTACCCTTCCTGAGCCTCGCGAGATTTGCAGCAAGCAGCTTTATCATGTGATAGATGATATAGAACGTGTTGAGGTGGACGAAGAGGAGATAGCTCCTTTTATGGACGAGGTGCAGAAGCGTTGGGCGTGGTTGGATAAGGACGACCTTATCAAGCGTGTCCTGAGCCGTGAGTTCGGTCGTTTCCTGCAATATTACGCCAATGCACCGGAAATAGAGGAGACCCCCTCCCAGCCTCCCCGAGGGGAGGGGAAGAATTCCCGAAGGGGGAATGACCACACTCCAGAAGAGGGTTATACACGTCTCTTCCTGAATGTGGGCAAGATAGATAAGATGTACGCTCGTGAGATAATGGGTCTCATCAACAGCAATGTCAAGGGCGATAAAGTTGAGATTGGTCGTATTGACCTCATGAAGAGCTTTGCCTTTGTCGAGGTGAAGAATGAAGATGCCGACCGTGTGATCAAATCCATGAAGCATGGTGTGACCATCAAAGGGCGTAGCGTAGTGGTGGATAGGAGTGAACCAAAAGCCTCCCCCAGCCCCTCCGAGAGAGGGGAGAAAAGGGGCAAGAGAAAAGCCTCTCCCAGCCCCTCCAAAGGAGGGGAGAAAAAAGCCAGCAGGAAGGGAGAAGAAAGACGAAAGCAAGAAAAGTCCTCTAGCACCAAGAAGTTTGAGAAAGCTGACTGGATGCAGTTCCTTCACCCCGAAGAAGGCTGGGCAAGACGTAGGCCAAAAAAGAAATAAAAGGTTTAAATTGAAATAATATGAAGAAACTCTCGTTTTTAATAACTTTCCTGAGTTTTGTATTTTGCGTTGACAACGCAAAAGCAGACGAAGGCATGTGGATGCTCAATAAAATAGACGAGAAGACCGCTCAGGCTATGAAGGAACTGGGTTTGCAACTCACGCCTCGTGAACTATATAACCCTGATGGTGTCAGCCTGAAGGATGCTGTGGTTGACTTTGGTGACTTCTGCTCTGGCGTAGTGGTAAGCCCCAACGGCTTGGTCTTCACCAATCATCATTGCGGATACGGAGCTATCCAGAAGCTTTCCACCCCCGAGGATGATATCCTCAAGAATGGCTTTGTGGCTCATTCCTATGCTGAGGAGCGACCGGCAGAAGGACTCTTTGTACGTTTCCTGCAGCGGACCGAGGAGTGTAGCACCCGTGTTATGCTGACGCTTGACAGTATCTATCGTGCTAATCCCAATGTTGAACCTCGTTTACTTGACAAGAGGAATATAGACAGCATCTGCAATGCTATAGAGAAGGATTACGAGAAGTCTAACCCTGGTATGGACTGTCAGGTGAAGAGTTTCTATGGGGGCAATGCATATTATGTTAGTATATATAAGGTATACCGTGATATCCGACTGGTCTTCACAGCCACCAACACCTTGGGTAAGTTCGGAGGCGACACGGACAACTGGATGTGGCCCCGTCAGACCTGCGACTTCAGTGTCTTCCGTATCTATGCTGATGAGAATGGCGAGCCTGCTGACTACAGTCCCAATAACAAGCCTCTCCATCCCAAGCGTTATGCCAAGGTGTGTATGGATGGCTATCAGCCAGGTGACTATTGCATGACAGTGGGATATCCTGGCAGCACCAGCAGGTATCTCAGTTCTTGGGGTATCGACGAACGTGTGAATGCACGTAATGTAAGTACTATTCAGGTTCGTGGCAAGAAGCAGGAGGTCTGGAAGAAATTCATGGATGCTGATCGTGCTGTGGCTATCAAGTATGCCAGCAAGTGGGCCAGTAGCAGTAACTACTGGAAGAACTCCATAGGTATGAATAAAGCCATTGCCGATCTGGGTGTCATTGCACAGAAGCAGCAACTGGAGCAGCAGATACGTCAGTGGTATAGTGGCAGAGAGGACCTGAAGTTGCGTTTTGATTCCGTTTTTGTGAAACTGCAGCAGGCGTATGCCAACCGTAGGAATGATATCTATGCCCAGGGTTTCTATAACGAAACGTTCAACAGGGGTATAGAGATAGGTCTTGTTGGTAGCAGACTCTGCCGTATGGCTCAGGATGCTGATTCTGCCCAGATTGCTGTTGTCCGCGAGGGCTTGCAGTCTTTCTTCAAGGACTATGATGCGGAACTTGATGAGGCTACCACAGCTGCTCTCTTGCAGAACTATCGCGAGCAGGTGACAGACAAGAAGTACTGGCCTTCTTGCTACAAGGAGATAGACAGCCTCTACAATGGCGACTGTAAGGCTTTTGCCCATGATATCTTCAGTAAGACCATCTGTAAGGATGTCTCTTGTATCGACAAGCTGCTGGCAGACAGCACGCTTCGCGAGAAGGATCCTGTTCTGAGATTGTCTGAGGAGGTTCCTGAAATATCACAGAAGCTTTATCGGAGACAGCGCAATAACAATAATATCATCAAATACAACGAGCGTATGCTGACTCAGGCTCTGCTGGAGATGGATCAGGAGACCCCTCACTACAGCGATGCCAACTTCACAATGCGTATGTCCTACGGATTCATTCAGGACTACACGGCTCAGGGTCAGCATTTCCAGTATTATACCAATGCCCAGAGCCTGTTGGACAAGGCTGCTAAGCAGGCAGAGATAGAGGATTATAAACTGGAGGATGATATCGTCAAACTGATGCAGAAGGGCAAGTGGGGCAGGTATGCCGACAAGAACACCCACGACATGCACCTCTGCTTTATTTCCAACAACGATATCACAGGTGGTAACTCAGGCAGTCCTATGTTCAATGGCAAGGGTGAACTCATTGGCTTGGCCTTCGATGGTAACTGGGAGGCTATGTCGGGCGATATCAGTTTCAATAGTTCTCTGCAGCGATGCATAGGTGTTGACATCCGCTTCGTTCTTTTCATTATTGATAAATGGGGCAAGGCTGATAACCTGATTAAGGAAATTGAAAAGTGAAGGATCTTCGCTAACCGCTAACCAATAGAAAAAGGCCCCCAAAAGGGGCTTTTTTTCTTTCTTTTAGTTAAAAAATGTTTATTAAACCGAAACTTTGTTACTTTTTATGGTGCAAGTTTCGGCTTAAACTTTAACTTTGCAAGATAAAACTAGTGTTTAACCAATTTAATCAACTATATAACAACTATAAATCAACTATGACGAGCTAAAACTAACTATTGAAGACAAACCGACTATTTTAGACAACCAACTATTAATATAAATCAAACCTTAAAACTTTTTTAAGCAATGAGAAAACGTTACTTATTCTTATTGATGTTGTTGTTCCCGTTAGCAACAATATTGTCATCGAGTCGTGTCCATGCGCAGACCGATGCTGAATATGATGCTGCAATGGCAGCTATACAGGACGGTGCCAAGTATTTCATCGCAACGGAGGTGGATGGCACTAGGTATTATTTGGATGCCGGAGGCTCTCTGATATCCCTTAGGGAATACGCAACTGTATTCACCCTAAAGAAAGTGGATGGCGGAGGTTTTAAAACGTATGGTATCCAGGTTGACGCTGGAAGTACGCGTTTTAGCAATCCTTATGATTCAAATAGTATAGATGATGAACATCTTAATGCTTCTGATGGCTCTCGTAAAGACTGGGAGGCACAGGTGTTCTTCTTGGGCGAAAATGGCAAGTATGCTGTTCGTGCAACCAATGCTCAGGGGACTACCGCAACCAGTGGTTGGAACTGGTGTGGTCAGTCTTTCTGGACTGTTAAGGAAGGTGCCACTGGTCCCCTTGCCGGCTATTCTTTTGATGTTACTTATGTTTGGGAACTGATAGTCCCAGGTGAAACAGTCAAGATTTTTACTGAGTTAAATACTACAATTGAAAGATATGCCGACCAGTGCTGGGATGATGAAACTGGTGAGGGTACGAATATAGGCCCGAATTATGGTCAGTATTCAGATGTAGAGACTTGGAGTAAATTCTGGAATCTGCTTCAGACTATTTACGGTTATTGTGAGAAGTTTGATAACTCTGAAGATCATATGTGGACTGGCAAGCCTGATGAATGTCCTACTTTAGCTGAGGCTGAGGCCATGACAGTTGCCGCAGATTCTATGTGGAAACAGATTGTTGAAAGTGAGGTTCCCTATAAGCCTCTGGATGGCTATTATCGTATTTTTACTGCCGAGCGCTACAAATCTAAATTTGATGCGAGTGGCTATGTTGACAAGGCCATTGCTGCCTCATACGAGAAGGGTCATGAGAACAAGGGCGTGTATGGTACTGTTCAGAGGGACAAGGCCAATTTCGTTTGGAAGCTTACTATGCATGGAGACAGCATTATGCTCCAGAATGCTGGTATGAAGACATATGTCAGTTCCTCTTCTTTGGATGAGAGTCGTTTCATCATGACAGATGATGAGAGCAAAGTCGGTCATTTCGTATTTGACTATGCAGGTTTGCATGAGGTACAGTTCGCAGCTGCGGATGGTACAATTAAGAATGAAGAAAGACATATCTTTGCCATCCGTCCTTACAGTGAGGAAAGGGGCGGCTACTATCTTCACCAGTATGGTCACGGAGATCCTGTTAAGGATGGTAATTCTCCTTTCGGTTACTATCAGACTGATAGCGGTTCTGACTTGGAAATGTCGTTCTGGGCAAGAACCTATACTAGAACACCTGACAAAGACGGAAACTATGCGTCTGATACTTGGACCAGTGAATGGTACCTCGAGCCTGTTACTGACGAGGAGGCTCAGGATCTTATGGATCAATTTGACCTGATCATGAATCATGATGTCTTGGTAGCAAAGAACAACGAACTGCGTGCTCAGGTGCTGGTGGATCTGACAGTTGCCAAGGATGCCATCAAGACGGATTTGATTACCTCTGGTGAGCAGATGACATCACCCTACAGCTATAATGATCTTACAGGCGGAAAAGATGGTGGTAACCTTATTGACGGTGTCCTTATTGATGGTGACAAGAGCACCTATTGGCATAGTTCTTATAGTACCGTTCCTGATGATGGAAATCACTATATTCAGATTTCTGGTATGGAGGGTATGGTAGATGACTGCGAGCTTTATCTCTGTCAGAGAACTGCAACCAATGACCATCCTTCAATATTCCGTATGTTGGGTACTGATAATCAGAAGAATGAGGATGAAGATTGGGTAGTAATGATTGATTCGCTGATTATTCCTAATGTAGGTTCTGGTCAGGAGAACACAATTCCTTTCAATATTACAACTCCTTATCCTTATATCCGTTTGGTTGCTCTTGATACAGAGCCACGTCATTCTAAGTTCTGGCATGCATCAGAACTTCAGATTCGCACCGTAAGACCTAACCCCAACTCTCAGTTTGCTGCCCTTGGTCAGATTGCTGAGAATCTGGAGAATATCTACAACGAGAATATGGCTGTTGCCGATAAGGACATCACTCCTGAAATGTATAATGCATTGTATGATGCATACAGAGCATTCCTGGGCGGTATGGTTGATCCTACCGAGTTGCGTAATGCCTTGGCTGCCTATGCAGACCTTACAAAGGGTGTTGTAGAGGGTACAAATCCTGGTCAGTGGACAAGTACTGATATTGCTACAGCCTTTGACGCTCTCTACAAGGAGGTTAAGGACTATGACGAGGCTGGTAGATACAATGCCGTACAGAACCACAAGTATGCCGTAATGCTGAAGGCTATGTCTAAGAGCGTTATGGAGATGGCTAATGGCATCAAGACCAATACTTGGTACCGTATTATGTTCCCAACAACGGAAATGTACACAGCATACGGATTTGATCCTAAGGGTGCAGGCGGCGATTCTAAGGTTATTGGCTATCCCGATCAGTTTGGTTACTGTGTTGCTCCCGGTGTCAGAGAAGATGAGATGGGACCCGACGAAAATGGTGGCGAAGACAAGGCTACAGGCAATTACTTCCTGAACTTTGCCCAGAAGGATGATGTTCGCGAGGGTATGTATCTGTACTTCGCAGATCCTGAGGAATTAGAGGATCCCAGTGTAAGTCTGTTCCGCTTTGTCGAGCGCAAGCAGGACGGTGCTAATTATACACCTGTATTCTCAGAGGTGAAAGAGAATGTCTCTATGGCACTTGATATGAGCACCACCTATACCAAGGGTGAGGCTTTGATTACTGATGCTTCTCAGCTTTCTAGTAATGCTTCAGACCCAAGTGAGGGTCTCCACATTGAATATCTGATCGATGGTAATCCCAATACCTTCTGGCATAGTGATTATCACAAGAAGTATCTCGAGCCCGGTTATATTCAGGTGAAGCTCAACGAGCCCGTTTCAGGTCTTATCCAGGTGGATATGACTCGTCGTCAGGGCGCTTCTAACGGCCACATTGTACGTATGTACATCCAGGGTAGCAATGATGGAGAAAACTGGACCAGAATTGGTTACCTCGAGACTCCTTTCACTAACCAGAACGAGTCTGTTACCAGTCTGCCCGTTGACTTGGGCGGTTCTTACGGCTACCTGCGTTTCACCATGACTTACAGATATGGTACTGATGGCGGTGGTAATACAGAGTTTGATCCATTCGCAGAAATTACCAGTGAGGATGAGTATAATCAGAAGTGGACTTACTTCCATGCTGCTGAGTTCCAGATATATCCTGTAACAGCTGATAAGGAACTGAGCGAGAGTGGTAAGGCTCTGCAGCAGGCTTATGCAACTGCCAACAAGGTTATCCTGAAGGATGCTACCGCAGAAGACTTGACTGCTATCTCTCAGGCATACCAGGCCTACAGATCAGACTTCAATGTCGAGGCTGGCAAGCCTGTTCTTCCTAAGGGCGCAGATAAGGCAGCTCCCAGCTATGCTATCCAGAACAAGGCTACAGGTCTCTTTGTTAACTGTAAGGGTGCTAAGAATGCCAACAACTCACTCGAACTTGTTCCCACCTTCTTCGATTACAAGGCTATCGGTTTCCAGAGGAGCCTGATACATGGTACTGACCTCTATGCCGGAGACTGCTCATACCTGCACTCTCAGAACTTCGACCATCGCTTTGTAACATGGAATTCTACGGAACCCAACTCTAACTCTGGTCTTGTTATCCGCGAGGTAGAGGCTGCCGAGCCTACAGACTTCACCTTCTACAAGAGTATCAAGCCTGGTAAGATCTACAACTGGTGCAATAGCGTTACCGTTACACCTACTCCTACGGATGATGCTGCAGCCTACACATGTCTTGGCAGATATAGGACAGAAGATGGTGGCGACTTCCTGGCACTGAAGGAAGTTCAGAATATCGTTGCCGGTCAGCCTACCTTCTATATCTACGCTGATACTGCTGACTACGTGAGCGATGTCGATGATGAAGAGCCTATTCTCTTCACTATGGCTGGTGATCAGGAATTGATAGAGAAGGGTGATACTATCAATGGTACCATCGGTGTTATTGGCAAGCATACCCTCCTGCCTCACGAGATTTACTTCTCTGCCAATTATCCAGTATGTATTACCAAGAATGGCTACTACGTTTATTCTCCCAAGTGGGGTGTAGTAGTGGATCTGCTCTCTGCTCCTTCTGTTGATCCTGATGTTGATTATGACTTTAGTATCTGTCTCAACAACGAGGGTGATACTACAGACGGCATGAAGAATGTCACTACTGCTATCCAGAAGATCAGCCAGCCCGGTGCTGTTTACAGCATGGACGGCAAGTTGCTCCGCAAGAATGCTACCCTCAACAGCCTGAAGTCTCTGGGCAAGGGTATGTATATCCTCAATGGAGTAAAGGTACTGGTTAAGTAATTTAATCTAAAAAAGACCCTTCCCCATTCCCCCTCCCTGCGGAGGTCCGGGGTGGGGTCTTTTTTTTAGTTCATAGTTCATAATTTTCAATTCTCAATGAATTAAACGGTTGTCGTTATAAAGTGATAACGATATATCGTAATGTCGAAAGCAGTTTCGAAACAAAGTTTCAATGTTCCATGAATAAAACTGATTTATTGCTGATTGCATGCCTGGCTTACACCATGAATGGCCACGCCCAAATAGAAGACTATACCCTGCCAGACGGCAAGGTGGTGAAGATAGACCGTAGCGTCTTTCCCAACCTGAAGTACGAAGTTACCCCCAAGGCTCAGCCCGCTGACTATGTGGCCCGTCGCAAGGCACGTAAGGCAAAGCCGCAGCTGCCACCTTATATATATAATGGTCAGGACAAGTACTTCCCGCCTATCTTCAACCAGGATGGCGGTTCCTGTGGCTCAGCAGCAGCTATAGGCTATCAGTTTACGCACGAGATAAACTGCTATCGCGACCTTGATGCCTCTCTGCCCGAGAACCAGTATCCCTCGCATTTCACCTGGCTGATGGCATATCAGACCAGTACCACAGAGGGTATGGCCAAGGCTAATGGTATCCCTAATGTTCCCACGTATGGCGGGCGAACCTATAGCAGACTTTTTGGCGCACAGACGCATGATGACCCTGACTATGGTTGGATGCAGGGGTACGACAAGTGGTTCAGTGCCATGTGGAACCGTACAGCCTATAGTTTCAGCCTGGGACCCACCAATACCCCCGAGGGACGTCAGGAACTCAAGGAATGGCTCTACAATCATTGCGGAGACCAGACCATGCATGGTGGTGGCGTGGCAGGCATAGGCGTTGCTGCCTATGGTACCTGGAAGGCAATCCCTAATTCTGAAGCCAACAAGGCTGCTGGTGTTGTGGGCATGAAATACGTACAGGCATGGGGTGATACCTATAACCATGCGCTCACGGTCTGTGGATATGATGACCGTATAGAGTTTGACCTTGATGGCGATGGTATAATTGGCGAGGTGGACGAGGATGAGGTTGGCGCCTGGATTATTGCCAATTCATGGGGCGATGGTTGGGAGAACAAGGGCTTCATCTATTGCCCTTATAAGTATAGCTTTGCCGTTAATAACGATACCTGGACGTGGTCGCCAGGTGCCTTTGTCGTCAGGCAGGATTACCGCCCCTTGCGTACCATCAAGTTGAAGATGGATTACAGTCGTCGCAGCGAGCTGTTGCTCTCTGCCGGCATAGCCCAGAATCTTAGTGCTACCAGACCTGAGAAGACTATCCCCTTCGAGCATTTCCGCTATGCAGGTAATACCCTGGGTGCTGACCCGGCTCCCGAAGTTCCCATGCTGGGTCGTTGGACGGATGGTATGCACTACGAACCTATGGAGTTCGGTTATGACCTTACTGACCTTACGGCTACCATGGACCGTACAAAGCCCCTGAAGTACTTCTTTATCGTCAAGACCAAGACGGCAGCCATAGGCAGCGGACATATCTACAATGCCTCTATTATCAATTATGAGTTCGAGAACGATGGTGTTGAGATTCCTTTCGATAGCAAGGATGTTGAGATCAAGAACAATGGTAAGGAGACCATTATCAGCGTCATAGTGCCGGGTGAGCAGCTTTATCCTCCTACCAACCTTGCTGTAGAGGATGGTGTGCTGATGTGGTCGACTCCTCAGACTTCCAGTCTTACCCTTACAGGCTATCATGTCTATGAGGGTACAAAACTTGTGGCTCAGTTGCCTACAAGCCAGACGTATTTCACGCCTTCTGATGAGGCTTCGGATGCCTTTACCGTCAGGTCGGTATATCAGGCTGGCAAGTACGGCCAGGAGTCCGCTCCTTCCAATGTTGTTGTGCTACAGCCATACCAACTGGGAACCAACAAGGTGGCTATCCTCAACGAGAGTGGCATCACCATTCCCAATGCTGTCTCCGAGATCTTGGGCAAGGCTACCATAGAGTTCTGGATGCGTAACGACAAGAATGTCAGCTATACCCATCAGGTGGGCCCCGGCTGGGGTACGTTCCTCTTCCATAACAGCGGTAACGGAACCCTCTCCGTAGGGTGGGATAGCAGCGGCTCAGACCGTCTGAATGTCTCTGGTGTCTTCTCTACGCTCAACAAATGGAATCACATAGCCATTGTCATAAACGGCAACATCCTTACCCTTTATGTCAATGGTGTCAAGAAGGGATCTATTACCTCCGCATCATATTCGGGACTGGTTGCCTTTGGCGACCTCCCGTTTGGCCGTACTTCCGATTCCAACCAGTGGTGGATAGGCGGTCTTGACGAGATACGTGTCTGGCGGACTGCCCGTACGCAGAACGAGATTAGGAACAATATGCGTGTCCGTATTGCGGCTCCTGCCCTTCAGCCTGATCTTCTGGTTTATCTGCCCATGGAAACCATCCAGGTGGATGGCGAGACCCGCTTGCGCGAGTATGTCAGCGGCAAGCATGCCAGGTTCCAGAAAATCGGTACTTGGC
The DNA here is from genome assembly GCA_017619585.1 of Bacteroidaceae bacterium. Next base: position 45,528 of record JAFZSA010000024.1, on the reverse strand, counting down.
AGGTCGAGGAGAGTGAGGCACCTTTCACTGGTACTTCCCCCGCACCGGTCCTCAACATCACCGAGGATGAGACCACCCACTATGCCGGCATCCCCTTCCGCCTGAAAGCCAACACCTCCCTCACCGCCACCAAATGGGAATGGACGGTTAATGGTTCAAAGAACAATGTTCAATGTTCAATGTTCAATGTTCAATTCCCTGAGCCGGGAAAATACACAGTTACCTGCACCGCCACCTATGCTGACGGCAGTACGCTGACGGAAGAAAAGGATGTGACTGTGCAGCAGGGCGAAGCCCCCGTAGCGGACTTTACTATCCTGAATGATACGTTACCCGCTGGCGACCGTTTCAGCTTCATCAACCGTAGCGAGGGCACGGGCTGTACTTATCAGTGGAGTATGCCTGGTGCTGAGGTGGAGCAGTCTAGTGGTACCAATGCCACGGCACTCTATCCCGCTGTCGGGACCTTCTCTGTAACCCTTACCGTTACCAATCCCTATGGATCTAACAGCATCACCAAGCAGGTTACGGTACGTGAGTCTGCTCCTGATGCCCGCTTTGATCTCTCATCTACAGCTATCAGACTGGGCGAGGGAGTGCAGCTGATAGATGGCAGTCGTTATACCCCACTCACCTGGCAATGGGAGCTGGACAATGGCAGTCGTGCCCTGACGGTCAGCGAGCAATCTCCTTACATTGTTCCTACCGCTCCGGGTATCTATGATGTCAGTCTGCATGTCACCAATCCTTTGGGCGATAACACCCTTACGCGCAAGCGCTACCTGATTGTCAGCAATGACGATCCCGTTTCCTGCCTCAACTTCACAGGTACGGAAACCCTGCTGCTTCCTTGTCCCTTTACCGAGGAGCAGAAAACCCTCACTCTCGACTGGTGGATGCGTCCGCAGCAGTATCAGGGTAGTGTCAGCCTGTCTTCTTCGCAAGGCAGTTTCTCTACTTCTGTTGATAGCAAAGGTATGCTCAGTGTTACATTGGGTACCAAGACGGCACAGTCTGCAGAGGGCTTTATCATCACGGGCGAATGGCACCATTATGCTGTGACCTACAATCAGGGCACTGTCAGGTTCTATCGCGATGGTTTGCCCGTCAACACCTCTTCTGTCAAGTTGGCAACCCGTATGCCAGCACTGGGAACCATTACTATGGGTCAGGATGGCTTCAAGGGACAGATTGATGAGGTCCGTCTCTGGGGCACTGTTTTTACGGAAGATAAGATAAACGCCTATTGCAACCAGCATATTGCTGATGTACAGGAGGCTCAGGCAGCTGATAACCTATTGCTGTACTATGATTTCAATCAGAACGGAGGTGATGTCCTGGATCGTACTTCATCGGGCTGCAATGCCCAGCGCATAGGCTTTGGTCCTGATGGTGATGCCTGGAACTCAGCCTTGGGTGTTTTTACCCTCGATACGCAGGCACTGATGCACGGAGATATCTCCGCCACGTACCTTACTAATTACAAGAACCCCTATATCACGGCTTCCGGTACTGTTAATCCCAACAATAGCAGTCGTTTCCTCAAACTGGCCATGAAGACTACTCGTTCCAAGTGGCTGGATGCCAATGCCATTACCGCTGGTAGTATCATCACAGGGGCACACATAGATACTTCTCATCATAGTGATATCCAGTTCGAGACCCAGTGGAGCGGTTTTGCCACACCTCTTCTTGATTATCGTCTCTGGCAGGCCGTTACCTTGCCTGCAGGCAAGTACCGCTTCAGCATCACCCCTGGTGATGTAGATGATATGCAGACTAGCCGTTTGGTAGTCTGCGAAGGCAGGAAGATGGTCAGTGATGCCGAGTGCGAAGAGAAAGCCCTTGCATGGTGCAAGCTCATGGATGGAACCGTCAGTTTCACCCTGTCTGAAGAGACCGAGGTTTCCCTGGGTATCATAGTCAACCTTACCGGTCAGTCCAGCTTTGGCATCCATGCCTTCCAGCTCGAGGGTGTCACCATAGAGCCCCTCACCCCCTCAGATCCCACCGGAATAAGACCCCCGCAGCCAATGTTCAATGGTCAATCCTCAATGTTCAATGGCAATGCTATTTACGACCTCTCCGGCCGCAAAGTCCCCAATGTTCAATTTAATAAGGTTTACATAAAGGATCATAAAAAGCACCTGAGGTAAGTTCCCCGCTTCGTTCGGTTCTCCCCACTTTAGTAGTGAGTTAGCCCCGCGTCTACTGGTATTCCTGGTGCACCAGTTCCCGCTGGTTCTCCAGCGGTACTTCATGCGTTCCCCGCTTCGTTCGGTTCTCCCCACTTTAGTGGTGAGTTTCCTCCAGCTCTCACCGGTTTTCCCGGTTTCACAGCGCCACAGTGCTCACCGATTCCGTCGGTGAGCCTCCTTAGGGAGGGCTGTTATTGAAATTTAGGGGCATGGAGCGAGGGGCAAGAGGATAGTTATACACGTGAACCTCTAATCTCTTAAACCTTTAAACTTATTAAACTGACTCTAAACTCTACACTATCCACTTTACACTTCCCCCCCCCCCCTTTAAAGTGTGATAGTTCATACTTAAACTGTAAACGGTTCAAGAAGTTCGCTAACCGCTAACCCTTAACCGCTAACCGATTCCAATAAACTATTGGCTTAATTGCTTATTAGCTTAGTAGCTTACTGGTTCCTCGCTAACCGCTAAGGCTTAACCGCTAACCTTATTTCCCCCTAAAGGGAGTTAGGGGGGCTTTTTTCAGCCCGAAGGGCGTGGTTTTTGTTAAAAATCCGTGTGCAATTCGTGTTCAATAAATAAGTTTACGTTTACGTTATCGTTCCCGTTGAGAATGAAATTAACATAAAATAATATTATTTTTGATAATGATAAGGCCGCTAAGCAATATTTTGCCATAATTCGCATTTTTCCTAATAATATTTTGTTCTTATAATTATAATTCATATTTTTGCAAAGCAAATAGTGTCTGTATTCGTAGGCTCTTGCGGGCCGTTGCAGTCGCTATTTTGCAAAGACAGGGAAACGGGGCTGCCGTACTGAAGATCTATCTGATAGATTTACAAGGGATTACGCAATAGTCTGGTTTGCCAGTGGTAAAAGTGTTAAACTACACTAAGGTAGTGATGTCCGGCTAAAAAACAGCTGTAGGGACATAGCGGAGCGTATGTATTAAACTTCATTGGGCATTTTCGCTAACCGCTAATCGCTAACCGCTAAGATTTAATTATGGAAGAAACTAAAAACCGTGAATCTGCAAACCCGGAGAAACGTTGGTGTATTCTCCGTCATGCTGATTCCGACCTTATAGGTGAGATATTCAGTGGCAAACGACAGGTTTACAATGCCTCTGAAGGCGATTTTTGTCCGTTGCCGCCATTTGAGCATTTCATCCCTTTTGAAGATCTGAAGCAGAAGCCGCTCGTGCGGAATGCTTCTGACGCAGAGGATTACAAGCCCTATGATGCCATGTTGGATGAGAGGGCACTTCGCAATGATCTTCACCACTTTATTTTCATACAGGTTACCAAGGAGCAGATACTCAGCATCCTTGATGCCCCATGGGCAAAGGCGCTCCGCAACAGACTGTATGTCTATAAGAACGAGAAAGGTACTCCCATAGAAATCTCCGATGCAGAGATGGAGCGGTTCAAGACCGTTATCAAGCGTTACGACTTCCAGATTGTGAATGGTGAACCCTCTGGTGATGTCCACGAGGGTGATGAGGTGACGGTAGTCAGTGGTCCTATGGCTGGCAGTGAGGGTAAGGTGACGCAGATTCGCGAACGCGACGGACAGATCCTTCTTACCATAGAGTTCACCATGTTCCAGAATAAGATGTGCATTGCTGTTCCGGGTGTCAATATCGCAGATGTCAGACTGAACGCCCCCGAGACACAGCAGCTGTTGCAGGATCCCGTTATCGGGCATTTCGAGGATGAGCTCATCGAGCTGCTCTGCCACTTGCATGGCAAGAAGGGCACCAAGGCTCTCAACAAGGAGGACCATAAGCAGCTCAAGTTCCTCTACCAGTATTCCGATATCGTCTTCGAGGATAATCTTGAGAATCGTACCAAGTTTGCAGCCCTCATGCTCATCTGTGCCTATCTCATGGACAACAAGGACGACATTGACCGTCGCCTCCAGGAAGTTCAAGAGCTTAATGTTCAATGTTCAATGTTCAATGTTCAATCTGAGTTAGATTGCTATCTAACGATTGCACAATTCATAGTCACTCACAATCCCGAGTATCGCAAAGCCGCCAAGGCATGGCGCAACAACCATCCCGACTGCTCCCTTGCCATCCGCCGTTTCCTGTCTATCGCCAAGCAGATCCGCTGCTAACTTTCCCCTTTTAGGGGAAGAAAGTGTAAAGTTGAAAGTATAGAGTTGATAGTCAGTTTAATAAGTTTAAAGGTTTAAGAGTTCAAGTGTTCAAAAAGTTCGCTAACCGCTAACCGATTCCAATAAACGGTAAACGTTATTGGCTTAATTGCTTATTAGCTTAGTAGCTTCTTATTGGTTCTTCGCTAACCGCTAACCTTATTTCCCCCTAAAGGGGGTTAGGGGGTCTTTTTTCAGCCCGAAGGGCGTGGTTTTTCTTGGCTGTGCTGCTAAGCCGTAGGCTGTCTGTGGGTGTCGGCCATAGACATGGTTAAGCTTGTTTAAACAGGGCTTTGGCTAACGCCTATAGACCAATGCTCAAAGAGTATGCAGCACGGACAAGTGTTTTCTTGGTTTTTGTTAAAAACTTCTGCGAATATCTGCGTATTCTGCGTGACATATAATGTTCAAGGCTGCGTTTAAGTGAGAGCAATAACAAGCTCGCTTGATTATTGCCGAACGATAGCAGGCTCGAAACGAAGTTTCAATGAAATATAGGTTTTCAATTCTCAATATATTAGCCCTGCTCGTAAGTTGCGAGAACCCCACCATCATAGATGATGAGGCAGAACCCAGCGGCAATCTCAGGGTCAGTGTCTTCCAGATAGAGCAGACCCCATTCTCTGATTTGTCCCGCTCTGCGGTCACAGATGCCTTTACGCGTCTCAACTTTGCCGTTTATACAATGGAAGGGGCACGCATCAAGCAGGTGAACCAGACGTCAGGCATGGCCGATTTCGGACAGGCCTCTTTCCAACTCGAGGAAGGCGACTACCAACTGGTTACTGTGGCACATAGCAGCAATGGCAATCCCACCATGACCAACCCTGCCAAGATACAGTTCACCAATGCACAGGGCTTCACGGATACTTTCTTCTGTAGGGAAGAGTTCACAATAGGGGCGGAACCGGTAAATCTGAATCTGACGCTCAAGCGTAACGTTTCCCTTTGTCGGTTTGAGATAACCGACAGCTACCCTGCTGATGCCGCCAAGATCAGGTTCTACTATACTGGCGGTTCCGGTGCTTTCAATGCCAAGACCGGTCTGGGATGTGTCAATAGCAAGCAGGATGTGACCTTTGACCTTTCATCTGGTCAGAAGCAGTTCGACCTCTACACCTTCCTGCACGATACGGAAGGCACCATCAACTTGCGGGTCACGGTCTATAATAGTAATGACAATGTTCTGTACCAGCATACCTTCCCCGAGGTTCCCATGCAGCAGAATCACATCACCAGTCTCTCAGGTGATTGCTTCGGAGGTAATACTGGCTCAGCAAATATCAATATCACCATCAACACAGCATGGTCTGGTGAAACCCACCTCACGTTTTAATAGTAATATAAATGACCACGAATCTTCCGAATTAAACGAATAAAAAGCATTTATGTAGATGATGAGTTGATATTATTTTGAGGTACTTCCGAAAGTGCACTTTCAAGATACCTCCAAACAATACCAACCTTTATTCAGGAATAAAGCAATCCTCAAAGGATTGTCATCTACATAAATAGGATTCGAAAGATTAGTGTAATTTGTGTTCAAAAAAAGAGCAATGATAGTCTACAAGGAAGAGAGTTATAAGATAGTTGGAGCAGCCTTCAACGTTTACAACGGTCTTGGACCTGGTTTCCTTGAGGCTGTCTATCAAGAGGCTCTCGAGATTGAGTTGCAAAAGCAGGGTGTCCCGTTTGAACGTGAGAAGGAACTGAAGATTCAGTACGATGGAGTAGAGTTAAAACAAACTTACAAAGCAGACTTTGTCTGTTTTGGGAAGATCATTGTAGAACTGAAGGCGGTAAGTTCCTTGGAGAATGCTCACCGGTCTCAGGTTTACAATTATCTCAGAGCCACGGGCTATAAGCTGGGACTTTTGTTTAACTTTGGTAGCTCTGATGAGTTAGAGAAAGAACGAATAGTAATATAACAGACCACTAATCCAACAAATTTTACGAATAAAATCATTTATATAGATGATACGTTTTATTTTGGTTGAAGTGCTTATGAAAATGCATTTTCAATACACTTCCAACAAATTAAAACATTTGTTCCAAACAAAGCAATCTTAAGAAGATTGTCATCTATATAAATTAGATTCGTGTTAATTCGACAGATTCGTGTTCAAAAAAATAACCGTAAACAGTAAACAATAAATATATGAGCAAAATAGCAGTTGCAGGAACAGGATATGTGGGACTGTCCATAGCTACCCTCCTGGCCCAGAAGAACCAGGTTGTGGCAGTGGATGTCATCCCCGAGAAGGTGGAGAAGATCAACAACAAGATCTCCCCCATTCAGGATGAGTATATCGAGAAGTACTTGAAGGAGAAGGACTTGAACCTCGTTGCTACGCTTGATGGTAAGGCAGCCTATAAGGATGCTGACTTTGTAGTCATTGCCGCTCCCACCAACTATGACTCTGTCAAGAATTTCTTCGACACCCATCATATCGAGGATGTCATCGACCTCGTCCTGAGCGTCAATCCCGATGCGGTTATGGTCATCAAGAGCACCATTCCCGTGGGCTACACGGTCTCTGTGCGCGAGAAGTACAGCTATCGCGAGCGTCTGGCAGACGGCTCTTTCAAGGTGGTCACACCCAAGATTATCTTTGCCCCTGAGTTCCTTCGCGAATCCAAGGCCCTCTACGATAATCTCTACCCCTCCCGCATCATCGTCGGCTACGACGACCCCGCTCTCGAAGCCCCCGCCCACACCTTTGCCTCCCTCCTTGTCGAAGGCGCCATAGGCTCCGCCCCCAATTCCCCATTAGCCAATGGCCAACAGCCAATGTTCAATGGTCAATGTTCAATGTTCAATGACAAGAACATTCCCGTTCTTTTCATGGGCTCCACTGAGGCTGAAGCTGTGAAACTCTTCGCCAATACTTACTTGGCCCTCCGTGTCAGCTATTTCAATGAGCTCGACACCTATGCCGAGATGAAGGGTCTCGACACCCAGGCTATCATAGATGGTGTCTGCCTCGATCCTCGTATCGGTACACACTACAATAACCCGTCATTTGGTTATGGTGGTTACTGCTTGCCCAAGGATACCAAGCAACTCTTGGCCAACTATGCTCAGGTGCCGCAGAACATGATGTCCGCCATCGTGGAGAGCAACCGCACCCGCAAGGACTTCATTGCCGACCAGGTGCTCAAGAAGGCAGGTTATTACGACTACTACAACCGTGGCGACTTCGATGCCTCAGCTGAGAAGGAGTGTGTCATTGGCGTCTATCGCCTGACCATGAAGTCCAACAGCGATAACTTCCGCCAGTCATCCATTCAGGGTGTCATGAAGCGCGTGAAGGCAAAGGGTGCCAAGGTCATCATCTATGAACCCACCCTCGAGGACGGCACCACCTTCTTCGGTAGCCGTGTGGTCAACAACCTCCAGGAGTTCAAGGCTCAGTCTCACGCCATCATCGCCAACCGCTATGACTCCGCCTTGGATGATGTCCAGGACAAAGTCTACACCCGCGACATCTTCAAGCGCGACTAACCATTAGTCGATAGTCGATCACTAATCTCACTAATTAACACGTATTTTAAACAAAAACAGAGAAAACCCTTGTCTGTGCTGCATGCTCTATGAGCATTGGTCTATAGGCATTAGCCAAAGCCCTGTTTAAACAAGCTTAACCATGTCTTTGACTAACACCCACAGACAGCCTACGGCTTAGCTGTACAGCCAAGCAAAAACACCACCCTATGGGCTGAAAAAAGCCCCCCCCCGGCCCCCTTTAGGGGGAGATAAGGTTAGAAGCAAGCGTGACAACTTGTTAACTCGTTAACTTGTCTACTCGTCAACTGTTCACATAAAACTGTTTTTAATGTTTTTGCTTTTGATCTGGTTGAAAATATCACAGATATTGATGATGTGTCTGTGGGCTTTTATCTGTTAGCTCGCTTACAAGGAAAAGAACACAGATTCAGCATCAGAGGCGTAGCCTCAACTAGGGCAAAAGAGTTTTTGGGGTTTTTGTTAAAAATCCGTGTAGATTCGAGCAATTCGTGTTCAAATAAATTGAATCATGATTTACGATAGTATAAACAACATACAAACCTACAAAGGTCTTTCCGAGGACATCCGTATAGGCCTCGAGTTCCTGTGCCAGCTCACGCCCGACACAGAGAGAGGCATCTACCAACTCAATCCCAGGGTAAAGGCCATCGTCTCAGAGTACGAGACCAAACCGGAGAATGAGAACGGCTATGAGGCTCACCGTCAGAATATAGATATCCAGTACCTCATCACCGGCGAGGAAAGGATAGCCTGCCTGCCTGTTGAGTGGTTGACAGAAACAAAGCCCTACAGTCAGGAATACGATTGTGCTTTGTATTCTGCCGTCACCATCCCTAATCCCTCATCTCTAATCCCTCATCCTTCATACCTCACCCTTCTCCCCGGCTACTTCGCCATCCTCTATCCCCAGGATGGCCACATGCCCCAACTGACTCTCACCACCCCCACCAAGGTCAAGAAAGTCGTCATCAAAGTCGCCCTCCCCGAGGAGAGTTGATAGTCAGTTTAAAGGTTTAAGAGTTCAAGTGTTCAAGAAGTTCGCTAACCGCTAACCGATTCCAATAAACGGTAAACAGTAAACAGTTTTCGAGCGAAGCGGGGTTTTTCTTTTGGTCTGGTTGAAATCTCATAGAGATTGATGGTGTTTCTGTGGGCTTTTATCTGTTAGCTCGCTTACAAGGAAAAGAACACAGATTCAGCATCAGAGGCGTAGCCTCAACTAGAGCAAAAGTGTTTTCTCGGTTTTTGTTTAAAATCCGTGTGAATTCGTGAGATTCGTGTTCAATAAATAAGTTTACGTTAACGTTAAATTTCTATAGTCTTTAATACCATTCCACTATTACAGGGGACAGCACCCGAAAAAGTAATAGTAATATTAATATAGACTATAGAAAGAATGTATAATATTAGATTATTTCTGGCAGGTATAGCCCTGCTTTTCGCTGCTTGCAGCAATGATACAGATAACAGTATCAACGACCACACCCTTGTTCCCGTAACGGTCCGTGTCAGTGGCTTCTCCGTCAGTCAGGATGAGTTCTCCGGATCACGTGCCGCTACCGCCCCCGCTTCCTATGACGGGATACAAGCCATTACCCTGGCATTCTATGCGGAAGACGGAACGGAGCAATACACTATAACACAGATGAAGGGCAGTATGCCCGCAGGCAAGACCTTCGGAGAGCTGGAACTCTCCCTCCCTATTGGTAGCTATACCATGGTAGTTATTGGTCGTGGTCATTTCACTGATGATGTGTTCACTCTGAACAGTCCCACCTCAGCCGTTTATTCATGCGAGCATGTGCGTGAGACCTTCACCTGCACTCAGGCTGTCAATATCACCAATTGTGATGCTGTTGAGCTGAGTGCCACACTTAATCGTATTGTGGCTCAGGTAGTAGTCAACTCCACTGATAACAAAACCGCTGACGTTGCCAAGATCCGCACAACTTTCTCTGCTGGTGGAAAGAGTTTCAACCCCAGCACTGGTCTGGCAATAGACAATGCCGGCTTCAGCAATACCGTTGTTGGTATGGGCGAGGCAGGCGAGAAGACCACAGCCATCAACTTCCTGTTCCTCGCTGCTGATGAGCAGACAGTAGATGTAACTGTTGAGACGTTGGATGCAGACGGCGCTGTCTTGTTCAGCAAGACAGTCAACAACGTACCTTTGAGGCGCAACCGTGTCACCACCCTCACCGGAGCCATGTACTCCCCCGCTGCCGCCACCGCCTCTTTCACCTTGAATACTGATTGGCTCCCTGGCAACAGCCTCAACTTCTAACCTGTATAAACTAATCAACATGGAACAGCAGTGCTGTCCCCTGTATAAAAAAATAAATCTTCGTTCGGTTCTCCCCACTTTAGTGGTGAGTATCCTCCCGCTCTCACCGGTTTTCCCCAGTGCCGCGGTCCCCGCTGGTTCTCCTCTTCGTTCGGTTCTCCCCACTTTAGTGGTGAGTATCCTCCCGCTCTCACCGGTTTTCTCCAGTGCCGCGGTTCCCGCTGGTTCTCCTCTTCGTTCGGTTCTCCCCACTTTAGTGGTGAGTATCCTCCCGCGCTCACCGATTCGGTCGGTGAGATATAAGTAAAGAAAACAACAAACAAAAATGATTATAACAGCAGAACAACAGAAATAAACACAGTGGATGCATTGCGGGTTCTGATTCAAGGTCATACAAAGGCTGTGAAGAAGGTACTTATTGAGTGCCTGATTGCTGAGCACGATAAGACAAAGGCGCAAAAGGCTATGGTCAAGGAAAGCCTGACGCGTGCTTTTGACGAACTCCACTCAGGTGATGTCCGCCATTAGGCCCGTAATATGTTTTGCGTTTGAACTATTTTCCAGAAGGTTACGTTATTTTTGGTCAAATCCTTTGACCGCAAATATTCTAAGATTGAAAATATAATAAACAATATAGCCCCAAACCTTTAAGGTAATTTAAGAGAATTAAGGTGGATTAAAGTCAACCGTTCCATGATCCTACCTAAATTATTCTAAATAAATAATATATCCATCAATGTCTCACGAGAATATCATAGCAATACTGTCAATAGTAATATCTGCAATAGTTACCATTGCAGGTATCATTATAGTGCGTCAGACGGAGAAACTGCGAACTGTGAGGAAGCAACTGTCTGAGAAAAAGTGTGAGGCCTATGCTGATGCGGTAAAGATGTTTTACTCAGTCTTGAAGGACACCAAATCTAATCGTGCTATCAACAATCAAGAGATGATGGATAGAATGATCGATATCAAGATATATATATTTATGTACGGGTCGGATAAGGTGTTCAAGGCATTCAATAGATGGTTGCTTGAAGCTGGGAATAATAACGAAAAAAAACAGTTTGAAGCATTTTTAGACTTCGTTTTGGAGATGCGAAAAGACCTGTGCAACAACAAGACTAACCTCACAAAGCGCGATATACTCCTGAACCTTACGCAGAGTGTGGAAGAGGCCAAAAAGCTGTTTGAATAGTTGAATAAGAATAATACTGAGAACGATGGATACGACGAAAAGAAAAGATGTTGCGGAATTGACGAAGTTGAGTCTGAAAACATTCCTCAATATCGGGCAGATGGCTCGGTATAGGTATCTGTATATTTATGAGAAAGAGTTACAAAAGGATTTTCCTGCTCAGGTGAATGCATGTGAATTGGCTCAGAATAGAGACAAGATGATAAAATACACATGCCTTGCCGGGTTAGGTGCTCTAGGCTTGTTGGCTTTCGGAATAGCAGGCTTGGTTAGCAAGGAATACTATAATTGAATTGATCTGATAATAGATACCGATATGATATATATAGTATCTTATGACTTAGTCGAACCTGGTCAAAAATATGAACAGTTGCTTGATTTAATAAAGCAAGAGCCTGCATGGGCTAGGTTGGGAGGTTCTGCATATTTGGTTGATAGTGACGAAACGGCAGTTGCCTTAAGGGATAAATACAGACGAGCAATAGATAATAATGACATGTTATATGTTGGTGTTGTCAAAGCTCCTGCTGCATGGATTGGTTTACCCAATGAGGTCAGTAATTGGATAAAAGATCATCTGGAATATTGAATATGGAAGATCAGAAAGCTACAAAACCAAACGATTGCGTAAAAGATGTGTTGCATATAAAGACAGTTTATAGGCTTCATTTGGTTTACATTGTTATTATATGTGGTATAATAATGATTTGTACATTGTGTGTAATTCCAAGATGTGTATCAAATGAAGCATTTCAGAATTTTTCGTTCGCATCGACCATTGTGTCTATTGTGTTAGCTGTTGTGTCGATAGTTTATTCTCTATGGTCTGGACAAAAGTCTAATAATCAATATACAGGAATCGCAAATATTGAACGTAAAATTGATGAACAATTGCAGGGGTTCTCACATATAGAACAATCTATATCGGAAAAATTGAATCCCATCAAAAATCGTTTTGATCAGTTGACAGAAGATCAGACAAAAACGAGGAGTGAGATACAAGAATTAAAATCTTTATTAGGTGATAGCCATATTTCTTCTTCCCTTGGTGATAAATACAATTTGAGCAATTATCCTACTTTTGCAAATATTGCATTGTATGCTTTATGCATGTCCAAATTGACGAATAAAGAGATACCAACTAAGGTGCTGGAAAAATCAATTGGGAATTATTGGATAGGCTTTATGGTTGCGATGTCTAGACAACACCCAGAAAAGTTACAGTATAGTCCTCAGGGTGATAGCGTTATCATTACAGTGTATGATACGACCTTCTTTCCGGAAAAGGAAAAGATTTTCTATGAATTGAAGAAATCATCAGATAGTTTTGGAAACCTGCTGGATGAATTAAAGCAATATTTCGGAGACTCGAATTTTGATTGACCGATGAAGAGACTTTGCCTCGCTGCTCTCACAAGACAAAAAGGTTTTTTACAAACTAGACTCTAAAGTTGAATCAACATAAAAACAAAGCAAATAAAATAAAAACAATATAAATCATGTCAGTATTTAAGGACAAAGTCCTCCTGATCACTGGAGGCACTGGTAGTTTTGGTAACGCTGTTTTAAATAGATTCTTGTGCACCGATATAGGTGAAATAAGAATCTTTAGTAGAGACGAGAAGAAGCAGGACGATATGCGTCACGACTTCCAGGCGCGTATGCCGGAGGTGGCCAACAAGATTAAGTTCTATATTGGAGATGTGCGTAACAAGTCTACTTTGAAATATGCAATGAAGGGTGTGGACTACGTGTTCCATGCTGCCGCCCTGAAGCAGGTTCCTTCTTGCGAGTTCTTCCCGATGGAGGCGGTTAAGACCAATGTGATAGGTACTGATAATACATTGGATGCAGCTATTGATGCAGGCGTGAAGTGCGTGATTTGCCTGAGTACAGACAAGGCGGCTTATCCTATCAATTCTATGGGTATCACCAAGGCTATCGAGGAGAAGATTGCCGTGGCCAAGAGCCGTATGAGTGGCGACACCAAGATCTGTTGCACCCGCTACGGTAATGTGATGTGCTCAAGAGGTTCGGTTATTCCTCTCTGGATTGACCAGATCCGTAAGGGCAATCCTATCACCATCACCGAGCCTTCGATGACGCGCTTCATCATGAGTTTGGAAGAGGCTGTTGACCTTGTGCTCTTTGCTTTTGAGAACGGTAAGAATGGTGACATCCTGGTGCAGAAAGCCCCTGCTTGTACCATCCAGACGCAGGCTGAGGCTGTGGTAGAACTGTTCAAGCATCAGTATGGCGAAGCCTTGAACTCCTTGAACTCTTCAAACACCTTGAACCCTGATGGTCCTGAAATCAGGGTCATCGGCATCCGCCATGGTGAGAAGATGTACGAGACGTTGCTGACCAAGGAAGAGGCTGCCAAGGCTATTGATATGGGCAATTTCTATGCAGTTCCCGCTGACAACCGCGACCTGAACTACGATAAGTACTTCAAGGAGGGTGACGTGAAGCGCGCAACGATTGAAGAGTTCAACTCTAACAATACCAAGCGCCTGAATCTGGAAGAAACTAAGGAAAAGATTGCAAACCTTACGTACATTCAGAACGAACTTAATGGTATTCCTAATCTAGTGTAAAGCCCCCATACCCCCTAAAGGGGAGTTTTATGGTAGATAAGCGTGTGAAGGGTAGTGTTAGACATTCTGTAGATGTGATAGAGTACCCATTGCTATGGGCGTTTGCTAAAGAGAATAGGAATAATCCTACGGAGGCAGAAAGACTGTTATGGTTTTATTTGAGCAATAAGCAGCTTGGCGTCCGGTTTCGTAGGCAGCACATCATTGGGCAGTATATCGCTGACTTTGCCTGTTTGGAAAAAATGCTTATTATTGAGTTGGATGGTGGGTATCATTCTTTTCCAGAACAACAAATAAGTGACGAACAACGTACTGCGAATCTACAAGGAAATGGATATAGAGTTATTCGATTCACGAACGAGGAACTCTTTAACGGGATAGATTTAGTATTAACAAAAATAAATAATGCCCTCTACGAAAACGCTCCCCTTTAGGGGGCTTGGGGGCCGAATATTATGGCTGAATTTAAGAATAACGGGAAGCTGAAGCTTCTTATCATAGTGGGTACACGCCCGGAGATTATCCGCTTGGCGGCAGTGATTAACGAGTGCCGTAAGTATTTTGACTGTTTGCTGGCGCATACGGGTCAGAACTATGATTACAACTTGAATGGAGTTTTCTTCAAAGACCTCAAGTTGGCTGACCCTGATGTGTATATGGAGGCCGTTGGCAATGACCTGGGCGAGACCATGGGCAACATCATTGCCAAGAGTTACCAGCTGATGGTGGAGGTGAAACCGGATGCCGTCCTTGTATTAGGCGACACAAACTCTTGTCTCAGCGTGATTGGCGCAAAGCGCCTGCATATTCCCATTTTCCACATGGAGGCTGGTAACCGCTGCAAGGACGAATGCCTGCCCGAGGAGACCAACCGCCGTATTGTGGACATCATCAGTGATGTGAACATGGCATACTCTGAGCATGCAAGACGCTACTTGGCCGACACAGGTCTGCCCAAGGAGCGCACCTACGTCACTGGTTCACCTATGGCAGAGGTACTGCACAATAACCTTGATGAAATCAAGGCCTCAAACATTTTGAACTCCTTGAACCTTGAACCGAAGAAGTATATTCTTCTTTCTGCCCACCGCGAGGAGAACATTGATACGGAGAAGAACTTCCTCAGCCTGTTCAATGCCATCAACCAGATGGCTGAGAAATACGATATGCCCATCCTCTACAGCTGCCATCCTCGCAGCCGTAAGCGTCTGGAGGCCAGCGGATTCCAGCTTGATAAACGTGTTATCCAGCACGAACCCCTGGGATTCCACGACTACAACTGCCTTCAGATGAACGCCTTTTGTGTGGTATCCGACTCTGGAACACTGCCGGAGGAAAGCAGCTTCTTCACCAGCCAGGGGCATCCGTTCCCTGCTGTGTGCATCCGCACTAGCACCGAGCGTCCGGAAGCTTTGGACAAAGGTTGCTTCGTCCTCAGCGGTATTGATACCAAGGGATTGCTGCAGAGCGTTGATGTGGCTGTAGAGTTGATTAAAGATGCCAAGCCAGGCATTCCTGTGCCCGACTATGTGGATGAGAACGTGAGCACAAAGGTTGTTCGCATTATCCAGAGCTATGTGGGTGTTGTTAACAAAATGGTTTGGCGTAAAGAAGTGTAACGAACACGAATTACACGAATCAAACAAATATGATAGTTTATAAGGAAGAGGCGTACATGATAATGGGAGCGGCATTCAAGGTTTATAATGGCCTTGGGCACGGGTTCCTTGAGGCAGTCTATCAAGAGGCATTGGAGATAGAATTCCAAAAGCAAGGTATTCCTTATGAACGTGAGAAAGAACTTAAGATATACTACGATGGCACAGAACTTAAGCAAACCTACAAAGCAGACTTTGTGTGCTTTGGGAAGATAATCGTAGAACTGAAGGCGGTAAGCGCGTTAGACGATGCTCACCGGTCTCAGGTCTATAATTATCTTCATGCCACCAACTACAAGTTGGGGCTTTTGCTTAATTTCGGTTGTCCAGACGAACTGGAGTATGAACGGAAAGTTCTTTAATTCGTGTTATTAGTGAGATTCGTGTTCAAAAAAGAAAAAAGAATATGCGTATATTAGTTACTGGCGCGAAAGGGTTTGTGGGGAAAAATCTCTGCGCAAACCTGCGCAATATACAAGAGGGCAAGGACAGGAGGTTTCCTGAGCTGAGTATTGAGGATGTGTTCGAGTATGACCTCGATACTGATCCTGCTTTGTTGGATGAGTTCTGTGCGAAAGCGGACTTTGTGTTCAACCTGGCGGGTGTGAATAGGCCGCAGAACCAAGAGGAGTTCATGCAGGGCAACTTTGGGTTTGCCAGTACGTTGCTTGACACCTTGAAGAAGCACAAGAACAATTGCCCTGTGATGCTCAGTTCGTCGCAGCAGGCTTCGCTGACCGGTCGCTTTGGCAACAGCGAGTATGGTCGCTCTAAGAAGGCTGGTGAGGACTTGTTCTTGGAGTATGGTAAGGAAACAGGTGCAGAGGTACATGTTTACCGCTTCCCGAACTTGTTTGGCAAATGGTGCCGCCCTAACTACAACAGTGCTGTAGCCACCTTCTGCAACGCATTTGCCAACGATCTGCCTTATACGGTTAACGACCCCAGCGTGGAATTGGAGTTACTGTATATTGACGACCTCGTGGATGAGATGATAGGACTTCTGGAAGGAAAGTCGCATAGGTGTGATTTCAACGGTTTGGAAGTAATTCCAGCCCCTTATCCCCCTAAAGGGGAGACTTTGGAAGGGGCTGAACACTCCCCTTCAGGGGGCTTGGGGGCTTATCGCTATTGCCCCATCACGCACAAAGTGACATTGGGTGAGATTGTAGAACTGCTCAAGTCATTTGCTGCTCAGCCCCAGACGTTAATGATACCGGAGATACCCTACAACTCATTTGCAAAGAAGCTCTATAGCACGTATCTCAGCTACCTGCCCAAGGAGAAAGTCGCTTTCCCTTTGAAGATGAACGTGGATGATCGTGGGTCGTTTACTGAGTTAGTTCACACCCTGAATTGTGGTCAGGTGTCCATCAACATAAGTAAACCAGGTATTACCAAAGGTCAGCATTGGCACAACACCAAGTGGGAGTTCTTCATTGTGGTGGCCGGTCATGGCTTGATACAGGAGCGCAAGCTGGGTACAGATGAGGTGATAGAGTTTGAGGTTAGCGGAGATAACATCCAGTGCATCCACATGTTGCCTGGATACACCCACAACATCATCAATCTGAGCGAGACTGAGAATCTTGTGACCGTTATGTACTGCAACGAGATCTTTGACCCCAACAAACCTGACACTTATTTTGAAAAAGTATAATTATGTTCAATTTAGATAAGTTTATAGCTGATAGTGTGACCTTCCGCCAGATCAGCATGTTCGAAGCAGATATAAAAGCAAGTGCTGAGACTCTCGCTCGGATGATAGGATGATATGTCAAATGTAAATAAACAGAACAATGGAGAATAAGCCACTTGAATATCATATGAAAGAAGGATGGATAATATTCCTGTTTGTTTTCTATATTCTTATAATACTATCAGGGTTGAGCCTTTTGTTGTATCTTATGATATGTAAAATAAACAATAAACTTGATTGGGATGATGTTAGCACCTACACATTTTTAGTTTCGATGACATCTGCAGCTATGATGACAAGTGTTCGATATTCACAGAAGTTGTACAAAGCATGTATTGACGGCAGAGTTTCTCCTGTAAATACTAACAAGTCTGTGCTTGTCGGAAATGTGTTCTATTTCTTGTTGCGTCCTGCATATTCAGTGGTTTTCTCTGTTATTTTTGTTGTATGTTTGATGGGCGGATTATTGTTTCTTAGTGGAGGTTTGGATTGCGCTATTAACGAGCGTATGGTGTACCTGTCTGCTATCGTTTCAGGTTTTGTCGGTTTCTCAATAGGCAATGTGATGGATATGTTTGAGCTTGTTAGTAAGGACCGTATAGGGAAGATTTTGTAATATATGATAAGTAAGGAGGAAAGACGTAAAATCATAAAAGAACTACAAACATTGGCGGAGACAGTCCGCTCTCTTAAAGAACAGCATCGGCAAAAACGTCCTATTGTTATTGAGTTCAGTGGTTCTCCCAAAGCAGGCAAAACGTCATGCATTAATTCTTTGGAACTATTTTTGAAAAGAAATGGTTTTAAGGTTAAAGTTGTTCAAGAGAGAGCAAGCGTATGTCCTGTTACAGATAAACAGAGTCCTATGTTTAATATATGGACTGCATGTGTGTCGCTTGCAGGAATGATAGGCACTATAGAAGATAAGGATAATTCGATAGATGTATTAATTCTCGACCGTGGTATTTTTGATGCCTTATGCTGGTTCGAATGGTTATGCTCTTGTAAGAAAATGGATTTACAACTGAGAGGAAGTTTGGAACTCTTTCTTTTACAAAAGGAATTAGTAAAATCCATAGACATTGTCTTTGCATTCCGTGCTGATCCTATGACATCAATTGAAAGAGAATATGCCAATTTGCTCACAGACAAGCCTGGCTCCATCATGAATGTTAATGCTTTGGGATCTTATCTTGATGCGATAGAAAGAACTCACAAAAAAAATGAGAAAAAGTTCCATAAAATATTTATTATTGATACAACCCACAAGAATCAAGATGAAGTAGGAAAGGATGTCACGGAGAAGACACTAAACACGTTACGTGATGTCTTGATGGAACGGATTGGCTACTTCGAAAAAAATGATGAACTTATGGGCGTTTTGAATAGCAAGCGTTTCTTCGAGTTTAATGAGATTAAACCTTTGTTTGATAGATGCCAGTTAGAATTTGGTTACCGTGAAGATGTCGAGAATCAAGACGCCTATTTGCAGCCTATACCAATTGCTGTAATTACGAACACGAAGAATAGAGTTCTAGTTGTTAAGAAAAGTAATATAGCTAATTCAGAGAAATCTCCAGAAAAGGATCGACTTTTACCATATGTTGGTGGACATACACGTAAGGAAGATGTTATTTTGGTTAAGGGAGAAAGTTTTCTTGATATATGTAAGTCAACCTTAAAAAGGGAAATTCAGGAGGAAATAGGAATCTCGGTGTCATTAGATGACTCACTCCCCAATATTATTTATACTCCTACTGTTGAAAAGAGTAGAAAGCATATTGCAATTTGCTTTACTGTAACTGTAGATGATGACATTAAGCTGTGGTTAGATGCAGAAGAATTAATACAAAAAAAAGGAATTTCAAAGAGTGGGAGATTTTTGTCCGCAGACGAATTGCAAAAGGAAGACCTTGAAGATTGGGGGCGCATAATATTGAAGGAATATTTTAAAATGACACAACTTACACTTTTCCCGGAGGATGTTTAGTCTTTCCTCTCTTTAGCAACTTGAAACATCAATATTTATTTCAGTTGGTGTCGGTTTTATCTGTAAGTTCCGATTATAAACGAAATAAGGTGCATCTTTGGTAATGGATATTATTTTTTCTTCATTCTAACGATAGAACACAAAATTGGCGAATCAAAGAACCTTCCCCAGATCCTGTGATCCTGTGATCCTGTAAAAGGGTTGTGAATATTCAATTCAACAACATTATGAGCGTTCTTTCTCCATACTCTAATGTATAGCAAGAATTAATTGACTATATAAAGAGAGTGGCAGCGTAAGTTTATATTTTGAATCAGTGTTAACACTTTGTTAGAAAATCTTTAGGTTCTATTGGTGGAAAAGAAAAATTTTCTTACATCTTCCTTCTTCTATCTTACATCCCAAAGGTCTCTTATAAAGAAAAAGGTTCAATAAGTCCTGGTGCCCCTGCCCTTTTGAAAGAAATAACAATAAAATGATATAACATGAAAGGAATTGTCTTAGCTGGCGGATCAGGAACCCGTCTTTATCCTATTACCAAGGGCGTTAGCAAGCAGTTGCTACCTATTTATGATAAACCAATGGTTTATTATCCCATCAGTGCATTGATGCTGGCAGGAATAAGGGATATTCTTATCATATCAACGCCATACGACCTCCCAGGCTTCAAACGACTTCTGGGTGATGGTTCAGACTATGGTGTGAACTTCCAGTATGCAGAGCAGCCTTCACCTGATGGTTTGGCCCAGGCTTTCATCATTGGTGAGAAGTTCATTGGCGAAGATTGTGCCTGTTTGGTTCTGGGAGACAATATCTTCTACGGCAACGAGTTTATTTCTTTATTGCGCAAGGCAGTCGAGGATGCTGAGAAGAATAAGAAAGCTTCTGTGTTTGGCTATTGGGTAAGCGACCCTGAGCGCTATGGCGTTGCGGAATTTGACCGTCAAGGTAACTGCTTGAGCATAGAAGAAAAACCTAAGGAGCCAAAAAGTAACTATGCTGTTGTAGGACTCTATTTCTACCCCAATAAGGTGGTTGATGTGGCCAAACATATCAAACCCTCTGCACGTGGAGAGTTGGAGATTACAACAGTGAACCAGGAGTTCTTGAAAGATGGTGAATTGAAGGTTCAAGTGTTGGGTCGTGGTTTCGCATGGTTAGATACGGGCACTCATGACAGCCTTGCAGATGCTTCCAATTTTGTTGAGGTTATTGAGAAGCGACAGGGATTAAAGATTGCTTGTTTGGAAGGTATTGCATACCGTAATGGTTGGATCACTGAAGAGCGAATGCGTGAGATTGCTCAACCTATGCTGAAGAACCAGTACGGCCAATATCTTTTGAAGGTAATTGATGAGATGAAGGAGGAAATAACCTCTGATTCATTCAGAGAATGCAAATAATTCGCGCATATGACAGTCAACGATAGTAGGATTATTCAGTTACCAAAGATTGCAGACCCTCGTGGGAATCTGTCAATCATAGAGCAGATAAAGCAGATTCCCTTTGAAATCAAACGGGTACATTGGGTGTATGATGTGCCTGGTGGTTTTGACAGAGGAGGTCATGCATACTTTGAGACAGAAGAGTTCATAGTTGCTCTTTCTGGCAGCTTTGATGTAGTAGTAGATGATGGGGTTGAGAAAAAAACATTTCAGCTAAATAGGTCTTATTTTGGACTTTATGTGCCAAAAGGAATGTGGCGTACTATGACTAATTTCTCTACCAATTCCTTGGCATTGGTTCTTTCCTCAACAGAGTACAATGAGAAAGACTACATATCAGACTACAAGGAGTTTGTGGCATGGAGAAAAGATAGTTCAAAGATTCCTACTATCACGGACGCAAAAACATCTGTTAAACTAAACAATCCACTTGGTAAGAATCTGGCGGACGAAGGTGAAAGTGTGTTTGATTGCTCATTGTGCGAGCTGAACAAGATGCACGATACGGAAGGTAACCTTACCTATATGTATGAGAACGTACACGTGCCTTTCCCTATCAATCGTGTATTCTATAGTTACGACATTCCAGGTGGTGAAGACCGTGGTGCACACGCACATAAAGAGTGTCATCAGTTCTTAATTGCTGCCAGCGGGAGTTTTGAAGTTGTCCTTGATGACGGTATCAATAAGCGTACTGTCTTATTGAACCGACCCTTCTGGGGCTTGCATGTTCCACCAGGTATTTGGGCATCAGAACAAGGCTTTTCTTCCGGCAGTATCTGTTTGGTACTGGCCAGTCATGGTTATGATGCTGATGATTACATCCGTAACTATGATGATTATTTGAAATATATCCAAAAAAGAAAGTGATTCTTTTATAAACATGAAGGGCATAGTATTAGCAGGAGATTCAGGGGAGAGACTGTTTCCACTATCAAAGGGCATTCCGAAGCAGTTGTTACCAATTTATGACCAACCAATGATTTATTACCCAATAGAGACATTGGTTGAGGCCGGTATCAAGGATATCTTAATCATAACTTGCCCAAAGTATATATCAAATTTCATAACGGCATTAGGAGATGGCTCAGAATTTGGCGCAAAACTATCATATACAACACAAGCAATCCCGGATGGTGTAGCCCAAGCACTAACTATAGGAGAAGAATTCCTTGCAAAGGAGCCTGTGTGCTTAATAACTGGTGATTGTATTATCATTGGTAATGACAGAGCAGTGAAGCTTAGAAAGGCGATTAGAGCAGCAAAGAACAGCGCCCAAGCAACGATTTTTGTCTCTAAAGATAAATATCCTGCTCAATATGGGGTAGCCAAACTTGACAAGGATGGTAAGTGTGAGATGATAGAAGGTACTTCAAGAGCAGGTGGATGGTATTCCATAACAGGTATGTATGTGTTCCCCAAAGGTGTTACAAATTATGCTAAGATTATTGAGAAATCTGAAAGAGGACGATATGAGGTAACAACCTTGGATCAAATGTATTTGGAAAATAATAAACTTCAGGTTCAAGTGCTTGCTGATAATTATAAGTGGCTCGATACTAATTCAATTGACAGTATTTTGAAGGCAAACAATTATGTTAAAGATTTGAGAAAAGTAAAATAATGACGATATGGTAAAGTTATTAGACTTACAGGCTATCACCGAAATGCATGGTGATGAGTATAAGGCAGCCGTTAATCGCGTAATAGATTCGGGATGGTTTCTGCAGGGAAACGAGAATAAGCAGTTTGAGGCAGATTATGCCAATTATATTGGTACCTATCATTGTATTGCAGTTGCCAATGGACTTGATGCCCTTTATTTGCTGATGAGAGGTTACAAGGAAATGGGTATAATGCACGATGGTGACGAGATTATTGTTCCTGCAAATACCTATATCGCGACCATCCTTTCCATTACAAAGAACAACCTTGTTCCTGTACTTGTTGAGCCCACTTGGGAGAATCTCGAGATTGATATTGATAAGATTGAGGAGGCTATTACACCCAAGAC
This sequence comes from Bacteroidaceae bacterium, assembly GCA_017619585.1. Next base: position 22,752 of record JAFZSA010000024.1, on the reverse strand, counting down.
AAAGGGAGTGATGATTGTTCACCTCTATGGTCGTGTGGCATACAATGACAAGCTGGGTGAGATTTGCAAGAAGCACAATTTGAAGCTGATGGAAGACTGTGCTCAAAGTCATGGTTGCGCATGGAAGGGAATTAAGACTGGCGCTCTTGGTGATGCGGCAGCACATAGCTTCTATCCTGGCAAAAACCTTGGCGCTCTTGGTGATGCAGGTGCTGTGACCACCAATGATGCAGAATTAGCATCTGTCATCCGTGCTTTGGCAAACTATGGCAGCCAGAAGAAATATGTGTTCAAGTATGTAGGCATGAACAGTCGTATGTCTGAGCCTGATGCTGCTGTGCTGGATGTTAAGTTGAAGTATCTGGATGAGGATAATAAGAAGCGTCAGGAACTGGCTGCATACTATTATGAGCAGATCAATAATCCGTTGATTACTCTGCCTTCACGTATCCCTGATGAGAATAATGTCTATCATCAGTTCCCGATTCTATGCGAACGTCGAGATGAGTTGCAGGAATACCTGAAAGAGAATGGAATCCAGACCTTGATTCATTACCCTATTCCTCCTCACAAGCAGGAGTGTTATAAAGATTGGAATGACCGTAGCTATCCTATCACAGAAAAGATTCATGATCAGGAGCTGTCAATTCCTATGAATCAAGTGGTATCTGCCGCTGAAGCAGAAGAGGTTGTTAACGTATTGAATGCATTTGAATAGAGAAGAATGGAGAATAAGAAACATGTCCTGTGTACATTATTCAATAGTGTATATTTAGACAAAGGTATTGTATTGTATCAGTCGCTCTCTGAAGTAGCCACAGACTTCATTCTTTACGTTCTTTGTATGGACGAAAAGTGCTATAAGGTTCTTGCGGATTTGAAAAATGAACATTTGATTCCAATAAGGCTTGCTGATTTTGAGAACGAACAATTATTGAAAGCAAAAAAAGATAGACCTTTTGGACAATATTGCTGGACATGTTCCTCTTCGCTCATTAAATATGTACTGGATACCTACCAACCAAATTATTGTTCTTATATTGATGCTGACATGTTTTTTTATTCTGATCCAATCATATTAATAGATGAGATGGAAAGGAAGAACGCATCTGTCAGCATTATAGGACATAGGTTTGGGTGGTATGCCAAAAAATCTGAGAAAAAGATAGGACGTTATTGTGTGGAGTGTAATACATTCAAAAATGATGTTAAAGCTCGTAAACTATTGGATATTTGGATAAATCAATGTTTAGAGGATTGTAGTCAAAAAGATGATGGTATTCATTGGGGTGATCAAAAATATATGGACAATTGGGTAGATGATTATCCATATGTAATAGAATCTTTAAATTATGGCGCAGGTATTGCCCCATGGAATATACCGCAGTATACTTTAGTCAAGTATAATCCTAAAGGCCAATTTGTTGTCAAGTGCAAAGGTAAGGAATACACGCCTTTATTTTATCATTTTGAAGGAATTACTTATGATTCAAATGATCATGCAGATATTCATGTTTACTCTCGATGGGGTATTGATGATAAGTTAGTCAATATCTTTTACATAGAGTATTTGAGTAGAATAAAGAAGATAAAGTTGTTTCTTCTCGAAAAGTACAATGTCGATTGCCTTATTAAAACTCATCCGGCTTTAGGTCAAAAAACACGCAAGCAATTATTATTGGGAAAGGCACAATATTTCCTTAAAGCAGGTTTCGTTGACTTCTTCTTTCATATACTTCCACGGTCTTTGTATTACAAAAAGGATCAAGTTGATATCAAATAATGGGTAGAACTGTGAATATAATAGATACTGATAATAAGAAAAAATTGGCAATTGTCGTTGTTGGTTACAACAGAATTGATTCAATAAAGCGTATACTTACGTCTTTAGACAATGCAGTTTATACTTGTGATGTCCCATTGGTAATTAGCATAGACGCGAGTGGATGTCAAGAGTTGTATGATTACGTCAATGCTTTCGAATGGAAGCATGGAGCGAAGTATGTCACCATTAAAGAGAAAAGGATGGGACTACGAGATCATATATTGTCTTGTGGTGATTTAACAAAATACTTCAGAGGCGTAATTATCTTGGAAGACGATATTTTCGTTAGTCCTTATTTCTACAATTTTGCTTTAGCTTGTGTTGATAAATATGATTCTGATGATCGTGTAAGTGGAATATCGTTATATAGGCCCGCGATGGATGGCAATTTGCCAATAGATTATGTTCAAGACGGCAAGGATACTTTTGCATATCAGAATGTAGAATCATGGGGGGAGTGCTGGACAGAACGCATGTGGAATCAATTTCGAGAATGGTATAAAGACACACCTGAACATGACTTCTCAAATGTTGACATGCCAGAGCACATAAAAAAATGGAAAAAGGCATGGAGTAAATTTTATATGGCTTTTCAAATTGAAACTGGTCGCTATTTTGTTTACCCTTCAGTTTCTCATACTACATGTTTTTCGGAAGCTGGTGAGCATGGTTTTGCGTCCACAATAGGTCAAACTGTCTTATTTTCTGGAGAAAAAAAATATGAGTTAAAGCCCTTTGAGACACTCACAAATTATGACATTTACGGTACAAATCATGATGTATATGAATGGATGAAGATGACTGAAGAGGAACTTTGTGTTGATTTTAATGGTACAAATGGCAACAACAAGTATTGTCGGTATATTCTTTCACCATACAAGTATCCATATAAAGTTGTAAAAGAATTCGCATTGGCATTACGTCCTATCGAACTTAACATAAAGTATGATCTGCCAGGAAAAGGTCTTTATCTATACGATACGGAAAATGGCAATAACAAGACTGCTGATAAAGAATACACAACAAATTTGGCGTACTATCACATACGGCAATTGAATATCTGTAGCTTGTATAAGTATGTCTATTCTTATACAAGGGAGAACTTGCTGCGCAAAATGAATTCTATATTAAGAAGAAAGAAATAATATGGCTGTTAATCAACTAAAAGCAGGCGCTGCGTTAAACTATTGTACAATAATCCTAAGTTCGTTGGTTGGATTGTTGTACACGCCTTACATGCTTCGAATGTTGGGGCAGAGCGAGTATGGCCTATACTCACTCGTGGCTTCAGTAATAGCCTATCTGACGGTTCTTGACCTAGGTTTCGGCAATGCCATTGTCCGATATACAGCAAAATTTCGAGCAGAAGGAAAAGTACAAGAACAGTATGAGATGTTCGGTATGTTCTTTTTGCTCTACGTTGTAATGGGATTAATTGCATTTATTGCAGGTCTCTTTTTGCTTGCGAACACAGAATCCTTGTTTGGGAAGACTATGACCGCTTATGAGCTGTCAAGGGCAAAAGTTATGGTAATTATAATGGTAGCTAATGTTGCCGTAACATTCCCCATGAGCATATTTGGCTCAATTATTACAGCATACGAGCGTTTCGTTTTTCCAAAAGTAATTAGCATCATTCGCGTAATACTAAACACGGTGGTTATGATTGTGTTGCTAGAGATGGGTTATAAAGCTCTTGCAATGGTAATTGTCCAAACAGTGTTTAATATTATTACGCTTTTTATTAATTTTCTTTATTGCAAAAAGGAACTTGGAATAAAACTGCATTTCGGTTATTTTAAGTGGGATTTCCTTAGGGAGGTCACTATATACTCTTTATGGATATTTCTGAATGCAATAATGGATCGCGTTTATTGGAGTACTGGACAGTTTGTTCTCGGAGCCGTAGCTGGGACAATCGCTGTGTCAGTATTTGCTGTAGCCATTCATCTCCAATCACTCTATTTACAGTTTTCGACAGCAATCTCATCTGTGTTTCTGCCAAAAGTAACGGCAATGGTCGCTAAAAACGAGAGTGGTGAGAAAATATCAAACTTATTTATACGAACAGGCCGAATTCAAAATATCGTGATGAGCCTTTTACTCTTTGGCTTTATTGTGTTCGGACGTCAGTTTATTGTCATATGGGCTGGTAAAGATTATGAAGATGCGTATCTGATGACATTGTTGTTCTTTATTTCTCTCTATATACCCTTGATTCAGAACCTTGGCATAACTATCCTTCAGGCTAGGAATCAAATGAAGTTTAGGAGTATCGCGTATATTATCATAGCCATGGTGGCACTTGCATTTGAAATAATCTTTGCGAAAATGTGGGGTGGTTTGGGTTGTGCCATAGCCGTGTCGGGTGCTTTGTTGTTGGGTCAAGGGTTGGTTATGAATATCTATTACCATGTGAAACAAGGTATAGACATTCCTCGGTTCTGGATGGAAATACTTAAAATGGATATTGTGCCAGTTTTTGTAACCATAGCTTTCATTGTGATTACAAATAAATGGTGGTCTGTTGACTCCATATTGTCTTTTGTTGGGTGCGCCTTTGTCTATTGTGTGGTTTATTGCTTGCTTTATTATAAGTTCAGTTTGAACCAATACGAAAGAGACTTGGTGATAACACCAGTAAAACGTGTTTTGAAGATTAAATGATAGATATAACCGATAAGTCATATTGTTGCGGTTGTGCAGCATGTGTCAGCTCATGCCCCCGACGATGTATCACTATGGTGGAGGATACAGAAGGATTCCTTTATCCGAAAGTCGATGCTGTATCATGCGTTAACTGTGGTTTGTGTGAAAAAGTATGCCACGAGTTGCATCCCTATGGCGAACATTTACCTATAGAAGTCCTTGCCGGACAGTCTTACGATGATGAAATTAGGCGGAGCAGTTCCTCTGGCGGCCTGTTTTCTCTTTTAGCTAGCGAGTGTATAAAAAACGGGGGCGTTGTTTTTGGGGTACGCTTTGATGAAAACTGGCAATGTAAACTAGATTACGCGGAGACGCTTGAAGGTTTAAAGGTGTTTAGAGGGTCCAAATATGTTCAGGCAAGAACTGATACAGCCTATATCGATGCTCTCCGCTTCTTAAAGGAAGGGCGCATTGTTCTATTTAGTGGGACGCCCTGTCAGATAGCCGGACTAAAACATTTTGTAAGAAGGGCTTATGATAATTTATATACCATTGACGTGATATGTCATGGTGTACCTTCTCCAAAGGTGTGGAAGTTGTATATTAATCAGGAAATAAAGAAAGCCCGTAAGGGCGAAAATACAGTTTCACTTCTCCCTAATCATCTTGTCTCTGAGGGTGATACCCTCTTACAAGAAGAAAGAGTTGAGATAGAGGGCTTCTTTTTCAGAGACAAGAGGTTAGGCTGGCGAAAATACAGTTTCACTCTCACCCTTGCCGAGGCCACAGCCGATGGCAAGAAAAATACAGTTTCGCTCTCTTCTATATACTATAAAAACTCTTATATGAGGGCTTTTCTTAACAATCTAGACCTGAGGCCTTCTTGTTCATCGTGTCAAGCAAAAGCCGGCCGATCACATAGTGACATAACCTTGGCAGACTGTTGGGGAGCAGAGTTGGAACATAAGGCAATTTATGATGACCTCGGAACCAACTCTATCCTCGTAAATACTGAAAAGGGAAAGGCTCTATTAAGTCAAATAATATACAAATCAGAGCAGTCGAACTATTCTCTTCTATTGGAACACAATGCTGCACTGGTTAAAAGTTATAAACCACATCCAAAGCGGGAAGAGTTTTTTAGGCTTGTCAATAATGGTGAAGCTGATATAACGCACATTGTGAAGAAACTGTTAGATCCTCCTATGTGGAAGCAATTCCTTAATATGCCAATGAAAATAGTTTCTTACATTAGAATACATCTATTCTCGAAATGACAAATAGTAAAGTTGAAACCCGTCGTGATCAATCATTTGACGTTCTGAAAGGTATTCTAATCCTGATAGTTGTTCTAGGGCATGCACTTCAATACCAGTACCAGGAGGATTGTTGGCATCAGCCCTTGTTTGATGGCATTTACACCTTTCATATGCCGCTATTCGTATTTGTAAGTGGCTTTTTCTTTTATTCTTGTACAAGGAGGAGTTTCCATGACATGATAGTAAATAAATCGAAGAGACTAATGCTACCATGGTTAATATGGTCGATTGTACTTGTCGTGGCGATGTGTATTATACAGAAAGAGACATTTTTCAGCTTGTCAACAAGAGAAAAGGGCACTATACTGTTTCAGGAATTCCAAACATTCTGGTATCTTATATGTGTGTTTGTACTGACATTGTTTTACTATCCTATATTCAAGAAGGATTTATACAAAAAGAAATTAATACATATAGCGGTTGTCGCGTTTCTATTTCTAGCATGGCTGCTTTCCTTGATTTTTTTTGATGACCTACCTTGGTTCTGCTTGAAATATTGTCAGATAACAAGGCAAACACTTGTCTTTGGCCTAGGTGTTTTGTATTGTTTATATGGAAGAAAACTGACTGGGGGGGGCATTTTTCTGATACTCACTCTTGCAGTAGCAGGGATTGTGTATGATAGGCTTTCATGGGGTAGATGGATTTTTGACTATACACTTGAACAAAGGATTATAGATGGAATATGGTGTACAATTATTGCTTTCATGGTTTTGAAAAATATCTCAAATGTGGTTTCCAAACAGTCATGGTTGTGTAAACCCTTGGCATATCTAGGCAAGAACTCTCTTGGTATTTATTTAGTACATATTGCTTTTTTTCATCCAATGCTAAAGAATCAGTTGTTGCCATCCTACCATACTGTTAGCAGTTCAATTATTCTATTTGCGTGCTATCTAGTTATAAGTATAATTATAATAGAAATCATAAAGCGTTTACTCAAAGATAAATCATATTTATTAGGCATTTAAATGAAAATAGGAATAGTTACATTCTGGCAAACGCGGGACAACTATGGTCAGATGCTACAGTGCTGGGCATTGCAACATCAGTTGTTGGCTATGGGGCATGAACCTTTTCTGATCCGCTATAGACATACCGAAGCATTCGACTTTAATTTTAAAATCTCTATAAAAAACTTTATTAAGAACTTTATCAGATTCAGATTTAGTAGACTATTTCCGAAACGAACTATATTACCACCATTGTCTGACAAAGATTTAGAGCGTGATTTTGAGTCATTCAAAAGTAAATACCTTTTTATGTCTTCTAACGAGTACTTGTCAATAAAAGATCTACGGAGACAGCCACCTGAGGCAGATTGTTATATTGTTGGTAGTGATCAGGTGTGGTCAAAATTACTCTATTTTGATGAAAGTAAGGCTTTCTTTTTGGATTTTGGAAAACGAAAAGTGAAGAGGATTTCATATGCTGCTAGTTTTTCGTTTGACGCATACCCAAAGACGATTCAAAACAAACTTGCTCATTCTTTGTCTGCTTTTAATTCAATCTCTGTAAGAGAATCAACTGGTGTGAAGATTTGCAAAGATGTGGGATATGAAGCAGAATTGGTGGTCGATCCGACATTGTTGTTGCAGTTTGACGAATATCTAAAGATTTTTTCTATTTCTAATGCTGCAAGAAAAGGCATTTATGTTTATGTGCTAAACATAAGAAAAGCAGATGAAATAGGATGGGAAGAATTAAAGAACTATGCAGAAAGAACAGGTGAAGAACTAAAAATCACACCAGCTAGTGGGTATTTTGCTGCCCAAGAGCTATTTGAGGAAGCACGCTACGAATATTCTCAAATACCACAATGGATAAGCAATATTGCAAATGCCCGTTTGGTTGTTACTACTTCTTTTCATGGAATTGTTTTTTGCCTTTTGGCTCATACCCCTTTTGTATATGTTCCCCTGAAGGGTGAGTACTCTCGTGGTAATAATCGTGTGTTGGACTTGTTCGATTACTTAGGAGTCAAGAGTGGTATCTATAATGAAGGTTTCGAATATAGTACATTCAATTCAACCCATATAGACTGGGCAAATATTGATAAAAAAATAGATTCACTTCGTAGAAAAAGTTTAGACTTTCTCGAAAGTGCACTAAAAAAGACTATATAAATATGAAAATAGCTTTTGTATTATACCCGGGTGTAATTGTCTCTAATAAATCAAATGGTATAAGGAGTCAAGCTGAGAGTTGGGCGAGAATTCTTGTGAGATTAGGACACCAGGTTGATCTTGTAAATAATTGGGGAGATTATAATTGGAGCGAATATGATGCTATTCATTTCTTTGGAGCAGGTGATTGGGTATGCAATGTCGCGCAAAGTTTGTCAAGTAAAAATCAGAAATTATTTTTCTCGCCCATAATAGATTATTCTCCAAATAATGTCTGGCGTGATATTCTTCAATATATAAAAGGAAGAACGAAACAAACAAGATTCTTTAAGCAATGCCAATCAATGACAAAAGTTCTGGCTCGTTCTGAGGCTGAAAAGGAATTATTCTGCAAAGGTTATGGCATTAGCGTAGAAAAGGTAGCGATTGTACCACTTTCTTTTACTGAAAAATATGAGAGTATACCTTTTGTAAATGATAAAAGAGAAAACATATGCTTACACATTAGTTCGTTATCACAACCACGGAAAAATGTATTAAGACTAATAGAGGCAGCAAAAAAATACAATTTTGAATTGTTTCTGGCAGGGAATCCTGGTACAGATGCAGAAAGAAAAGAGTTAGAAAAAAGTATTGGAGACAATCCCAAAATACACATTCTGGGTTATATATCGGAGGAAGAGAAGGTTTCGTTATACCAGCGAGCAAAGGTGTTCGCCCTGCCAAGTGTTTGCGAAGGCGTTGGCATTGTGGCTTTAGATGCTGCTTTATTAGGATGTGAGATAGTAATAACCAATATTCCGGGGCCTAAAGAGTATTATAAGAGTTGTTGTATTGAAGTAGACCCTTACGACGTTGACAGCATAGGAAAAGGAATTATGCAATTTCTTGGTGGTGAAAAAAGTTACCAACCTCAATTAATGAAGATGGTTAGAGAAAAATATTCTCCAGTCAAAATTGCTAATGAATTAAATATGGTCTATACTAATATTGTAAAAGCTTATCAATGAAATTGTTTGACATAATCAACGATGGAGAGAAATATACGTCCTCCCGCTTGCTAATGATGGCGGCTTGGGTCTCTTCTCCAATCTTTTATTATTTAAATATCTTTTTTTCAAAGAAGTCTTTCTTAGGCATTCAGGGGAGTTTTGTAGTCCCGACTGTATTTATCCTGTTAGTTTTACTTTCATTCCATGAATTAAAACATAAGATAAATAAGTGGGGTTTCTTTGTTTATTTTCTATTTCTTATCGCATATATTGCTACGTATGTATTTTACCCTTTGAATAGCCAATATTTGGACAAAGAGTTTTCGCAATTCTTCTTTCGAGTTCTTCCATTTATTTTTGTAGGGTTATTGCTTGACATAAATAAATTTCAAAATAGTTTTACTATTCTATCTATATTGTCTATTGGAATTCATGCATTATACCAGTTTTGGTATGCAAAGCAGATTGTTGCGCGTACGGGGCTAATGGAGGATATGGTTGGCGCCTATATGATATTGCCTCATGTCCTTTATCTCATTTGGTCTGCAATAAGAAGCAGAAAGTTGCTTATTATTGTTATTTCAGTGTTAAGTACTTTTTTCCTTTTGTCTTTAGGCAATAGAGGATGTATAGTTTGTTTAGCAGTCTTTTTTATCCTCTTTTTGATAGCCTCTGATTCATATAAAGGGATGAAATTTACAAAATTTCTTGTTCTTATTTTGGGATTAATAATAGTTGTTAAATCCCAGCAGATATCATTATTCCTATCGGATTATCTCAAAGAACTAGGTATGAGTAATCGCGTTTTAGAGATGATGCTATCTGATGAGTTTCTTGTTTCTCACGGCCGTGATAGCATTAGACAATCTTTAGTGGATGCTATTTTGAACGGTCCATTCTTGGGCTATGGCTTGTGCGGCGACAGAGTCGTATCTGGTGCAATATATGCACATAATTTTTTTCTTGAAGTATTTGCGGATTTTGGTATACTCATAGGCTCAATCCTTATTATAGGTTTTATATTTATTTGTATTTATGCATTTCATATATGCCGCACAAGTGAAGAGAAATACTTTCTCATAATACTTATAGCAACCTTCATGGGTTTGATGTTTTCAGGTTCGTTCTTGGAAGACAGTCAATGGGCATTCTTGTTAGGCTTTTCAATGAGAATGATAAAACAAAATAAATCAAAAAGAATAATACCCCTTCATCCTATAAATTATAGTACTAATTAGATACATTCTTGATGTTTTATTTGTAAGTTATGAAAATACTCGTTGTTAGTAATAATTGCTTCGCAAAAAACAATTCAAATGGAAGGATACTAGGCTGTTTGTTTAATAGTATTCCATTGGAAGATGTTTCCCAGTTTTATATAGTTGATGGGTCAAATGACTTTAGTGTATGTAATAATTACTATTTGGTCAACGATTCAATGGCCATAAGGTCATTAATTAGGAAGGATGTAATAGGAGAATGTAAAAGCAAAAAGGACGGAGAAGCTAGGAAACTTGAAAAAATGTCCAAACATAGGGCTAAGTACGGGCGGTCTTCATTAACGATGTTAATCCGAAATTTTATATGGTCTCGTTTTAAATGGTGGAATGCAGATTTTGAGCGATGGTTAAAAGATACGAAAGCGGATGTATTGGTCTTTCAGGCAGGAGATGCTCCTTTTATGTATGAAATCGCTTATCGTATTTCACAATTCCTTAATATTCCAATCGTTATTTTCAATACGGAATTCTATTATTTTGAGGAAGATAATTTTATCAATGATAAAGACCCCAAGTTTTTATTCCGTCTATATAAACGGATTTTATGCAGAAAAGTCAAAAAGGTTTTTAAATATTCTTCTTTAACTATACATAATAGCGAATGGATGAAAAACTATTATGATAGAGAGTTTAACACAAAGAATGTTGTAATACACCAATCTTCAGAGTCGAAACCAGTAGATTATCATGAGAATGTCCACTCATCTCCTCGTGTCGTTTATGTTGGTAGCCTAGGATTTCGGAGGTATGAGCCTTTGTCCGAGATTGCGGAGGCTATTAATTCAATAAACGAGAATTGGCATTTGTCAGTATATGGAATGATTAAAGATGTGGAAGCCCAAATCCTGTTCGATAAAACTCCTGGTTTAGATTATAAGGGTGTCATTCCATATGAAGAAGCTTTGCGAGTTATAAGTGAAAGTGACTTACTCATTTTAACTGAAAACTTGGATCCCGAGTTCTCTAAGTCAACATCGTATGGCTTCTCAACCAAAATCACAGATTATTTATTTTCTGGGATTCCAATTCTTGCTTACGGCCCTATAAATAATGTCGGTATGAACTATCTACACGAACATAATGCTGCCGTTGTTGTAAATGATCAGAAAGATTTAGAGACTAATTTAAGACGGATTCTGACAGATAACGATTATCGTAAAACGATAGTGAAAAATGCATTAAGTATTGCAATTAACAATCATGACGCAATCCGTAATTCGAATATTTTCAAACAATTATTACAAGAGGTATGTCCTGTAAACAATTAGTATCAGTCATTGTTCCCTGTTACAATGTAGAAAAATACGTTGAGAAATGTATTCAATCTATTTCTTCTCAGACATATAGATATTTAGAAATTATTACTGTTGATGATGGCGCAACTGATAAGACGTCATTGATTCTAGATAAACTCGCCAAAGATGATCAGAGAATTCGTGTCATTCATAAAAGAAATGAGGGAGTCAGTTCGACGAGAAATACTGGTCTTGAGGCAGCGAAGGGAGACTATGTCGTCTTTGTAGATGGTGATGACTATTTGGCTCCTGATTTCGTGGAATACATGCTAGACATGGCCCAGGCCTCAGGGGCTGACATGTGCATATCTAAGAATTGTTTTACGAGCGGTCAAGAAATACAGGTAAAAGAAGAATCGTTAGATATACTGAACCCTTCTGAGGCTACAGCTCTGCTTTTGTCTCCAAGAGTTATTGTTGGTTGCTGGAACAAGATATTTAAGAAGTCATTCATTGACAAGTTTCAACTTTCATTTTTGACGGATTTATATTATGGCGAGGGTTTGTATTTTATAACCAGAGCTGCACAATTAGCTAATCATGTAGCATGTGGAAATAAGAAAGTATATTATTACAGGCGTAATAATGAAGTCTCAGCGACTTCAAAATACAATATCAATAAGTATTATAACGGAGAGAAATCGTTAGATAAGATTCATAACGATCTTGTTCTAAATGTTACAGGGATTGAAACAATGTTTGCTTTGCATAAAAGCCTGTTTTGTATGGGTGCATTATCACAAACATACGCACATCATTTGCAAAAAGAGCATAAAGAAGATTGCAAACATTGGAGATCAATTATCAGGAGCTACATGGGGAAATTACTGCTATCAAGAAATGTATCGTTCTACAGAAAAGCATTACTGATATCCGGATATGTCTGTCCCGGGTTAGTTAGCAGGCTCGATATGTGGAGGAGAAAACGAATTGCCAATAAAAGCGTAAACTGATGAAAAAGGCATTATTGACTACAGTATTTACTGGCTATAATTTTGGCTCCAGTCTCCAAGCGTATGCAGGAAAGACTATCTTAGAGAGTGTTGGCTATGATTGTCAGCTCGTGGCTTTGAAGAGTATAGTAAAGGGGCGTGATATTCGTCTAAAAAAACTTATCACTATTCTATTTAGATCCGTAATGCTGAGAAAAGAAAAGGGAGGGAAGTCCTTGAAAACTTATCAGAGCGGTTATCGAAAAGAGTTAATAGGTGATTCTGCCAGTCGTTTTGAAAAGTTTACCGAGGAACAATTGAAGCCTAAGTATTGCTCTTGGAGTGAACTTAAAAGAATGGCTAAACAATGTGATACCTGTTTTGCGGGAAGTGACCAGATTTGGAATTCCTCAACATTGTATGTTGATCCGTTATACTATTTGCGTTTCGCCTCTGCTGAAAAAAGGATTGCTTTCGCGCCAAGCCTAGGTAGAGATTTTGTGGCTAGGTATAATAATAAAAAGATGGCCCAATGGATTTCGGAGTTTGCACATTTGTCATCTCGCGAGGATAGTGGAGTACGAATCATAAAGGAGCTGACAGGTAGAGAGGCAACACAACTGATAGACCCAACCCTGATGGTTGATGGAGAAACTTGGAAGAAACGCTTAGATATCAAATATAAAAAAGACAATTATATACTTGCGTACTTTCTGGATAAACCATCTGAAAAAGCAAAGAATACAATAAAACTTTTAAAAGAAGCTCTAGGTTGTAAAGTGATAGGGATCCCTTATCGTTTTAATGATATGACCTATTGCGACGAAATAGTACCATCGGGACCATTTGAGTTTGTTGAACTAGTGAATAATGCCAAGTGCGTCATAACTGATTCCTTTCATGGAACAGCCTTTTCAATAAACCTTCATACACCTTTCTATACATACGGAAGGAACTATGGTACTGCGGAATCTCAAAATAGCAGGGTGGTGTCAATACTAAAGATGATGAAAATGGAAGATCGCTTTGAGCCAGTAGATGCTGTCGGTGAGTTAAGTAATATAAGTTTTGTGTATTCAGAGAAAGTCCTTAATGAAGAAAGAATTAAAGTGAAGGATTATATAAACAGTATCTAAAATGGAAATAAAGGTATCTGTTATTATGCCGTATTACAATGCGGCTAAATACATATTTGAGACAGTCGATTCAATTATTGCACAGACTTTTAACGATTGGGAGTTGTTCATAGTGGATGATTGTAGTACTGCTCCAGAGACAAAGGATATTCTTACGAAGATTGCAAAAAAAGATAGTCGCATAACGATTCTGAAAACCGAAAAGAATGGAGGGGCTGGTGTTGCTCGCAATGTTGGAATAGAAGCGGCTCAAGGGCGCTATTTGGCATTTTGCGATAGTGATGATTGGTGGTATCCCACAAAACTGGAAGAACAGCTTTCATTTATGAATGAGTATGGCTATCCCTTTACTTGTACATGGTATGAAGATGCTAATGAAAAGCTGGAACCATACTACACTATGAAACAGGCTGAGAAGCAGACCTATAATGATATGATTAATGGTTGTAACATAGGTACTCCAGGCGTAATGATAGACACTCTCGTTTTGGGAAAGAAAAAAATGCCCAACTTAAGAAGGGCGGAAGACTGGGGATTATGGATGATGTATCTTCGAGATACCAGCTATTTAGTAACCTGTCCTAAAGCTTTATGGAAGTACCGCCATATTCCAGGTTCAGAAACATCCAATAAATGGAAACAGATGAAAGCTGTTGTGAAGATGTATGAGACGGTACTAAATATGAATGCGATAAAAGCTTGGTTTGTATGCATCTTTTGCTTTTTGCCACGAAATATCATCAAGAAATTGAAAAAAAACTATAATAAATTAAGCTTCATTGGATTCTAAAAATGAAGAAATTTAATCATAACCAGTTGGCTTTTTTGTCACTATTGAGAGCTGGTCTATGGGAAAAGGACGTCCTGCTCTCACAGTTTAATACACTTAGTTATGAAGAGATTTACCGCCTGGCTGATGAACAATCTGTGTTTGGTCTCGTTGCGGCTGGTTTAGAACATGTCGTAGATACCAAGGCTCCACAAGAAGTAGTATTACAGTTTGTTGGACAAGCCTTACAATTAGAGCAACGGAACCAGGCTATGAATACCTTTATAAGTACGTTAATAGAACGTATGAGGAATGATGGCATTTATACTCTTTTGATTAAAGGGCAAGGTGTGGCTCAGTGTTACGAGAGGCCGCTATGGAGATCGTGTGGTGATGTTGATTTATTTTTAAGTGAAGAGAACTATGAGAAAGCAAAATCTTTACTTGTTACTAAGGCCAGTCATACTGGGCAGGAGGATCAGTTTAAAAAGCATTTAGGTCTTACAATAGATTGCTGGGAAGTAGAACTTCATGGCTATTTACGTCGTGGATTATCTAAAAAAGTCAACAAAGTTCTTGATGATATAAAAGATGATACTTTTTATGGTGGCAATGTAAGGTCTTGGTTGAATGGAAAAACACAAATTTTTTTGTTGGGGGCTGACAATGATATTGTTTATATTTTCATACATATTTTGAGCCATTTCTACGGCGGAGGAATAGGATTAAGACAATTCTGTGACTGGTGCAGGTTGCTTTGGGTATATAGAGATAAAATAAATGTTGTTTCATTAGAAAAAAGATTAAAGAAAATGGGACTGGTCCGTGTGTGGACAGCATTTGGTGCGTTTGCTGTTGAATACCTTGGGATGCCTTCTGAAGCAATGCCCCTCTATTCCCCAGAAAGAAAAATGAAACGCAAGGCCAACCGGATATGTTCATTTATCTTGGAAGTCGGCAATTTCGGTCATAACCGCAATAGTAGCTATTATACCAAGCCTTTCTTAATCAGAAAAGCGATCTCATTGAGTAAAAGATGCAGTGATGTCCTACGGCACACGTTGATTTTCCCTATAGAATCAATGCGTTTTTTCCCATATATGATGTATAACGGTTTTAGAGCAGCTTTGACAAGTGGACACAACGATTAATGTTATGGATCTTAATACTCGAATAAAGCTGTTCATAGATAACGAAGCTCGCTCGTGCTCCATGGACTTTGGGTGCGTAACGCCTGAATATGTGTATCGTATGTGGGGAGGCAAAGTGCCGCTCAATGAAATAGAGCAGGCACTGAAGTTTCAAGATTCACGTTTCATGATTCGAGATTAATGGATAGATTGATATGGGAGAACAATACTTCAAAGGAGTGTTAGCTGGTTATCTTGGGGCGAACTTTATGAGTGGCCCTATAACCGAATGGCAAATAGATGTGATAAAAGAGAATATATCGCATTATTGTGAGGCAACGATAGACCATTCTCCGCTCTCATATCAAGAGAAGGAAGAACAAAAGTGCCAAATGAAACAAAGTCTGGAAGTCTATATCCAAGGTGTGAAAGATGAGATGAGGGGGATGGGGAGGATGAGGTACTAGCAAAGGTTGAATAGTTTCAAAGGAAAAGAAGATGTATTCCCAATCATTTACACCAACAGAACTATACCGTTGTGCTACTCAGGCAGAGCGGCGCAACTCCGGCTTGCAGAAAGAGGAGTTGATAGAGGCTATTGGGGCTGAATTGGGTAATACAATAGCAGAAGGGACTTACAATTTCCAGATTAAGCAATACTGGGACTTGTATCTTAACGGTCAAGGCAAGAGAACTATGGCATATCTATGCCAAAACCTTGTTCTTCGCAAACTGCACAAGAACATCAAGCGCATTTACGCAGTGCAACAGACAGACCGCAATACCATTGTAAAGCAGATGAAACTGCTGCTTGCGGAAAATGTAGAGATGCGGATAGTACGCTTGGATGTTCGTCACTTCTATGAGTCCATAGACCGTCAGCGTATTCTGACAAAGTTGGTAGACGATGCCCGACTGAGCTACCACTCACTAATGCTTTTGCAGTCCCTTTTCAGAGACCCCGCTATTGTTGCAGGAACAGGTCTTCCCCGTGGCCTAGGCATCAGTGCTGTGCTGTCAGAGCTATATTTGAAGTACTTTGACCTGGACTTCAAGAAGATTGAGGGTGTGTATTACTATGCCCGATTTGTGGATGATATCATTGTCTTTTGTAGCAGTGAGGCAAGCAAGGAACTTGCGTGGAAATATGCTGGCGAGGAACTGAATAAGATAGGTTTGCAGTTGAATGAAAAAAAGTCATACAGCCTTGACCCTAGCCAGCCAGGTGCAGAGTTCACATACCTAGGTTATACCTTCAAGAAGATGGGGAACCGCTTAAGCGTGACCATAGCTCAAAAGAAACTGAAAGTTATCAAGACCCGTCTGACAAGGACATTTGTACGCTACTCCAAAGATCACAACTTTGACCTTTTGAAACTGCGTGTCAAATTCCTGACGGGTAATTTCACACTTTATAACCCGCATACACTCCTGCCTATTAAAGTGGGTATCTACTTCAACTATAAGATGGCCAACGATGTCAGTGCATTGAAAGATATTGATGCTTACTATCAGCGGTTGCTGCATTGCCGTACAGGTAGATTGGGCGGGGCAATCGCACTTACAAAGCCACAAGTGAAGGATTTGGAGAAATATTCTTTCGACTTTGGATATTACCATCATGTGAATCATCACTTCACCACCGACCAAATGGCGAAGATTGCAAATTGCTGGAGATGAAACAGGCGAACGATTTGAATAATAAATACCGGGTGCTGCTGACAGAAGTACTCCCATATGAATTGCCTCTTATACTCAACAACGAGGCATTCTATGAGAATATGCAGGATGATAACCTTCATAATCTGTTTGTGGGTGTCTTCAACAACATTATTACGAACAAAGAACGTTGGACAATCCCTTTTGACTATAATGTCCGTAGGGTTGGTGGTGAGAAGAGCCGTAAACTTAGTTTAGTACATCCACTTACCCAGTTAGATTGTGTGGATCATTACGAGAAGTATGATGAGTATATGATTAACCTGTGCTCTCATAGTCCTTTTTCTATCCGCTATATTAGTAAGAAGGCCAAGTGTGTATTTCCACCAGAGGAAGATGCTGAAGATGATAACGAAGTGCTACCGGAAGAAGCAGCTGGTAAGGTGATAGAATTGGACAATAACTCGATTGAGAAGCGCTACCGTTCCTATTTCAGTTACAAGAAATATGACTTGGCGTATAAGTTCTTTGAAAGCGGCGATAACCTGCGATTGGAACAAAAGTTCAGTCACATGATGACTCTTGACATCACTGGCTGTTTCTATCACATTTATACTCATACTGTTGCGTGGGCAGTAAAAGGAAAAGAAATCGCAAAGGATAATATTAATGCAGACACCTTTGAAAAGAACTTTGACCAGTTAATGCAGCACACCAACTACAACGAGACAAATGGCATTGTTGTGGGGCCGGAAATCTCACGCATCTTCGCAGAGATTATCCTTCAAGCCGTTGACCTGGCCATTCTGCGTCAATTGAAAGAGATGGGTTACTCCCTTGGCCGTGACTATGAGATACGTCGCTATGTGGACGATTCATACGTCTATGCCAACTCTCGCAAGGTATTGGATGATATTTGCTCTGCCTACAAAGAACAGCTTGCTTTCTATAAGCTGGATATCAATGAGAAAAAGCGCGAATATTTTGACCGTCCATTTACTTCGGGTGTGAGCGATGCCAAGCGGCAGGTGAACAAGATGGTGGCGGAGTTCAAGGAGAAGCACCTAAAGAGAAAAGAGGGCGAAGGAGAAGAAAAGCACTATGCCTCAGCCATACGGAGCGACTATAGTCTCTTTACCTCTTTTGTGAAGCATTTCCGCTCTATCGCCCATCAGTTCCAGCAGCATTATGGCGACTTGAACAAATATTCGCTTACACTCTTGCTGAACCAGCTAAGAAGGGAAATGAAGAAGATGATGATACCTAGTCAGAATCTGCTGACAGGCTATGCAGACATTGCATTCTTCCTTTTCTCTCTGGATATGCACACTACGGCTTCATACCGCTTGTGCTCCATTTTGGATTGTCTGGTGCGATGGTCGGATACAGCAACAGAGCCAGAAGCCAAACAGGAACTTACGGCAAGAATACGTCGCGAGGCAAAACGCGTGATAGATATTTATCAGGCTGATCTTGCAGTTGAGAATACCAATCTGGAAGTGCTCAACCTGCTTATCACTTTGCACAGGCTTATCGGATTCAAGATACCAGTCAGTCAAATTGACTCATTGTTTGGGCTGAATACTGGGAAAGGCGAGGGGTATGAGCGTCTGAACTATTTCCAGCTATGTACGCTGTTATACCTCATTGAGAATGATGCGGAGTATTCTGCTGTACTTAATGGAATAGAAACGGAGCTGTTGTCGCGCCTGTCGGAACCTAAGTGTCTTCGCAAAGCAGACAATGCCTGCTTGTTCTTTGATGTGATCACATGCCCATACATAAGCAGGGCTACCTGTCTGACGATTATTGAGCAGTGCCTGGGTATTAACAATAGAGGGCAGGCGGGTAACAAGAGGGCGGGACTGGCCAAACCCAAACGTTGGTTCTTTGACTGGGACAAGACCCGCGACTTGACAGAATATTTAGAGAAGAAAGAATATCATTCACCTTACGAATAAAACTTTAGAGAGCCCGGCAGACCCGAAGAGACAGTCCAAGGCTAATTTCACTCATGACGGAAGAGGCAGAGGAATATACGGGCTGGG
The DNA here is from genome assembly GCA_017619585.1 of Bacteroidaceae bacterium. The sequence continues at coordinate 3,592 of JAFZSA010000024.1, read as the reverse complement.
GCTGCACCGGAAGCCTATTGCGTTGAGGCGCAAAAAAGCTTTCCATGCTGCGGCAGATGCAAAACCAATCCGAGGAGTTCGCTCCACACACTAATGACCCCCAGAGGTCTGTTGGACTCTCTATTTATTATGAAGGATATAAGGAGTATGATGACATTAGAGGAAGTAAAGGCTTCGATAGCAGCTTCAATTAAGGCGAGGGATTTCATGTATGAACATACCCCTGCGAACTATGAGCTGCTGTCAAAGCACTTCGGAACATTCCAGGCGGTGGAGTCGGGACGCGGGGAGGAGAAATACCTGATTCCTGAGGTGGGTACGGTGCATTTCCTCTATCGTGGACAGAATATGGAGAAGGCTCCGTGCATTCCTACCATCTACAGAGGAGCGCCAGACGAGTCGCAGGTGTTTACGGACAGGATGCGGTTGACAGTATTCAAGCGGCTATTGGCGTCTCACCCTGTAGTGGAACACTTTTTCAAACGCCATCATTTTGTGGTGAATGAAGAAGGGCTGGCACAACATTACGGATTAAGAACGGAGATACTTGACCTGACGAGCAATCTGGACGTGGCTATATTCTTTGCTATCTGCAAGTACAATCAAAAATCGGATAGTTACGATTACTTTCGTGAGGACGGGAAGGCAGTGCTCTATGTGTTTGACCCAATACTGGATAATGAACCTTCGCCCTCACTACGCTTTGACAGGTATATGAACGGAAACATCAAGCCCATCGGACTGCAAGCGTTCCCTAGACCAGGCGTACAATTTGGCTACGGTTTGAGAATCGGGAAGGGGGCAAGCACTAAGAGTTGGATGTTTGAATTCAATTATACGGCAGAAGAATCTAAGGCATATTACGAAAAATTCAAAGCCGGAGAGGTCTTGTGGATTAAAGACCGGATGATTAGCAAGTCGAAAGCAATCGCAGAGCAAACGGTATTCTCACGCAATGTTTTCGATGAAACATATGCACTGTACAGACCAAAGGGATATTCGAAGACGAAACTTAAGGCTGCACTAAGAGGCGTGACCTTGGAGAAGAATGTGCCAGATGTGGTCTTCACGGAGGTTGAGCGCCGTGAGATTGTGGAAGAATGGAATGACCACCTTGGAACTGAGATGGCCAAGATAATAGTCAGAAAGCCGTGGTTTCTGCATGAGGGAACAGAGAAGAACGCTGACGGAACGGAACAAATAGTTGGCATTCATGATCGACATGACTATCTAACACTGCAAAAGATGGGAGAGACGGTAATGCTGATGTTTATGGCGGAACCATCAAAAATGGACGGGGCAGTATGGAGAAACTATACTGGCTTGCCCAGACCACAAGAGCATAATCCCTACATGGATGGAAAATGGCGAAAGATGGATGCTGGTATGATGACGGTGTTTGGGAAACCGTATTTGGAGGAAAATGATTGGAGGATAGAAATATAAGAAAGAGGTCTAAATGGAACTGAATTCAATAGAGAAAGAGATAGACGGACTGCTTGGAAAGGCTGGTTTCTATCTTCAGACATATCGTTCGTTGGAAGCCTATAACCTGCTTAAGCGGGCAGAGGGGGAATTGGCTGGGAATGATATTCAGGCGCCAGTAAAGGCTGCTGTATATAGGCTTTTGGCTGACTGCCTAATCCAAATGGGAAAGATGGAAGAAGGTATCAATTATCTGATACAATGCTATGAGTGTACTGAAGATGATGATAACAAGGCTGCTGTCGCAGAGCTTATCAGTACATATTACTTGCAATTAGGGAAGAATAATGAGGCTAAAGACTATGCAGAGAAGGCATTTGCTACAGCAAAGGCACCCGAACTGCAATCAAGACCCTATCAGATACAGGGGGCGATTGCAGGGAACGAAGGTGACTATCTAAAAGCGATTGAACTGATGACCTTGGCGGCAGAAAAGGCAGAGCAGGCGCATTGCCTAACCGACCTGGCTATGATTATATTGGATATTTCTGCCATGTTTGCAAAGATGGGTAAGCTTGAAACAGCATTGAGCGAAGTGTATCGTGCTGAACGTTACGTTAAAGAGAGCAGAAACTTTGATTTGTTTCAGCGATGTGCCATCAGACGTGCCAAGATTCTATATAAGATGGGACGCGATGAGGATGCAAAGAACCTGATTTTGACATTGGATGAGCAAAAGATAGGATGAGAAAAGATCCCCCGTTTAACCCCGAAGAAATAGATGCACTACCCACCATCTTGGATGTGGTAGAGCAGATTTCTGCAATTGAGAATGAATTGGTGCGTCCTTTCATTACACAAGTTCCATCTCCAGATCATTTGGATGAAGGACGGTATAGTTTTGTTTCGGAAAGACAGAATAGAAATGCAGTGCATCTGATGCCTATGTCACAGTCGCCATTTAGGTATTACAGGGGGCAGAGTACTTATTACGAGCCTTGTTTGGCAACCATCTTCAGAGGCAAGAATAAAGGTGAGGAACCTACGGATGAAGAGGTGATCGCAAAACTGATAAAGGTTTGTGAATTCGTATTGCTTCTGAGAAAGCATCCCGTGTATATTGTGGTTGGGCAGAATACTATGGTAAATTCAGTGGCCCTGGCTCAACATTACGGACTTTCAACAGATTATTTGGATATTACCAATAGCAAATGGGTGGCTGCGTTCTTTGCTTCAACCGGTTATGATTGGGAAACAGATACCTATTATCCTGTGGGGAGAGACTATGGTGACGGCTATGGCGTAATGTATATCTCAAAGGATTATATCAAAGATAACCTACCAGAGGATTTCTTTGACAAGAACGTAGTGATAGGCTATCAGTATTTTGCTCGACCCACAAAGCAGTCTTCATTTGGCTATGGAATGACGTGGAGAGAGAACTTCAATGAGTGCCCTTATTTCGACAAAGTGTTCTTCCGTCACGATATTGAGGTCTCAAAGGTGGTGTTTGATATGTCGTATAGACAGAATCGGTTTATCCCGAAAGACAAAGTTTCAAAGTTGGCAAGGAAGATACAGTTGTCGGATGAAGTGACAAGAGATGCAGTCAAACTGTGTTTAGAGCATTATTGCTATGACAGGGATATGGCCTATATGGATGAGGTGTGTAAGAAGCAAGGATGGAAGATAAGAGAAGACAGTACGCCTATCGCTGTTTTTGAAGAGGCAGATTTAGCAGCAGACTGGAAAGAATGGATGGAATTTGGAAAAGCAGATATTGAAGCGAGGACCCTACCTATTTATCCAGTGACTACGATACCGCTGAAGGATTTGCAGGGGTAATAAAAACGGAACCACAACTTTCACTGTAGTTCCGTTCAAGGCCCAGAGTAATTTGAATGTGCCATAACTCAAGGTGGTCGCACACTTATGTTCTTGATAAGGCAAGCGAACAAGTTCGAGCGCATGGTTCAAGGTTCTTGGACGAGCCAAGCGGCAGAGCCGAGCGAATGGTGAATGATTAATATGGGAGAACAATACTTCAAAGGCGTGTTGGCCGGTTATCTTGGGGCGAACTTTATGAGTGGCCCTATAACCGAATGGTAGATAGATGTGATAAAAGAGAACATATCGCATTATTGTGAGGCAACGATAGACCATTCTC
>JAFZSA010000023.1 GCA_017619585.1 Bacteroidaceae bacterium | reverse complement strand
TCAAAATTCAAAATTCAAGAAGTTTACGTTTACGTTTACGTTTTCGTTCTCGTTTACGTTTACGTTCTCGTTTACGTTGTTACCTGATTCTCAGGATATCTCCTGGCTTTATCTCGTGTGAGGGTTCAAAGTTGTTCAGCTTGTACAGGCTCTTCAGGCGGATGCCGTAGAGTTGTGAGATGTCAAACAGGCTCTGGTTCACCTCCACTATATGTATGGGGTTCTTCTTGAACTGCTTGCTGGCACACTTCTGCTTCTTCTTCAGGTAGATCAGGTCGCCCTGCGTGGGGGCGTAATCCAGTGGCAGGTCATTGTACTGGTACAGCTTCTTCAGGCTGATACCCGTTTCCTTGCTGATGGTAGCCATGTTGTCCCCAATCTCCACTATGATGAAGTAGTTCTTGTTGTGGGCATATAGCGTGTGCGTCTGGAAGAACGAGCTCTGTGTATTAGTAACGGGCAAGACAGCAGCCGTCTTCTTCCTGTCCTGCTTGTAGCTGCCGTTGTCAAACTGGTACAGGTTGTACATCTCAATGATTCTTATCAGCGACTCGGCATAGGTGGGTGATGTGGCATATCCGGCAGCCTTCAGCCCTCTTGCCCATCCTCTGTAGTCGGTAATCTTCAGCTGGAAGAGCCCCTGGTAGCGTCTTCCCTGCAGGAACCGGGAATGGTCCTCGTAGCTCTCCCTGGCATTGTTGTATTTGCGGAACTTCTCGTTGGGCGCATCATCGTTCCTCAGCACGTAGGGGCCCGTCCAGTTTCCGCTCACCTTTATGCCGAAGTGGTTATTGGCCTTGGTGGCAAGCGTACTCCTACCTGCTCCGCTCTCCAGCAAGCCCTGAGCTAGGGTGATACTGGCCGGAATGCGGTATTTGTGCATTTGCTCTATGGCAATACCTTTGTACTGGTCTATGTAAGCCCAATAGGCTTGGTTTGTTCTCTGCGCAAAGAGGTACAAATGCAGGAACAAAAGCAGCGCAAATGTAGAGAATAGTCTTGATTTCATTTCCCGTTCTTCAATTTCGGGCACAAAATTAGCTAAAAATTACCGCTTTATGAAGAAAACTTATATATTTGTGCTTAAAAAATGAGCTAAACGATGAAAGAGTACACTATTCAGAGCCTAGTAAGGGTTTATGATTGGGAAGAATTACCCCAGGAAGACCGAATCCTGATAGAGCGGGCAAAGTGTGCTACCAAAGGTAGCTATGCCCCATATTCCAGTTTCTGCGTAGGTGCGGCAGCCCGACTGAAGGACGGTACCGTTGTCATTGGCAGCAATCAGGAGAATGTAGCCTTCCCCTCAGGCTTGTGTGCCGAGCGTACCACACTCTTTGCTGCCAACGCCCAGTACCCCGACCAGCCGGTCCTCTCCTTGGCCATAGCAGCCCGTAACGCTGAGGGCTTCCTCTCTCAGCCCATTCCCCCGTGCGGTGCCTGCCGTCAGGTCATCTCCGGCGTAGAGCAACGTTATCATCAGCCCATCCGCCTCCTGTTGTATGGTACTGCCGGCACCCACGTAGTGGATGGTATAGATGCCCTGCTCCCCCTCCAGTTTGCCGACTCGTACCTGAAAGGGTAGAACTGTGTCATAGAGATGAGGCCAGTACTCCTTCAAGAGTACTCAAGTACTTTAACGTGAGTACTCCAGTCCTCCAACGAGAGTACTCGAGTATTTTAGGCTGAGTACTGAAGTATAGAAGGCAATGCATATTTGAATGAAAGTTTATGCCCTCGGAGATAGTTCGAAGATGGCTCGAAGATGAGACGTTGGTGTACGCTCATAATTCCTATTGTCAAACGTGCGTTTTACCTCTTGTCTCTGAACATGAGGTAAACATGAGGTAAACATGAGGTAAACATGAGGTAAACATGAGGTAAACATGAGGCACTCCTTAGGTACTTCTGACCTCTTTACCGTATCTCTATCAACGAAAGGCCGTGTTGCTAAAAGAGAAACGGCATATTGCAAAAAGACTGACAACAGAGAGCAGTCGAGATTTAATAACCAGTCAACTCTATCCAGTCGTAAGACAGGAAACTGACAACCTAAATCAGCGAACTACATTCTATAGCTATGGTTCATAGCAAGGGGGGGGCAAGGGGGTAGCAAGGGGCATGGGAGGGGCTTGATAGTCAGCTCGGAGCTGATTGCCCGTTTAGTTCGGCCTGATTGGCAGTCAGGTCGGAGTAGATGAAAAGGAACACAGAAGAACTTTTTCATGAATCTTTTTGCTTTTCTCTCACATAATCGTATCTTTAACTTGCGGTTGAAGATACTGCCGTTCGGAATAGAAAAGAAAAACGAGCTTTTCTTTTGCTTTTCTCTCACTTAATCGTAAATTTGAGACTCCGTCTCGAAAATACTTTCGTTCGGATAAAGAAATAAATCGCGATTTATTTCGTTTATCTCTCACTTAATCGTATCTTTGTCTTTAGAATTAAACTAAACTAGTACCAGATGCTATTCTTCTGTATTCAAAATAAGGCAATAAAAAAGCCTCTCCGAAGAGAGGCAGTAGGAATTCATCCTTCGGCATATAGCCTTATTGTGATAAGATGATGAATAACTTTCTGTGGCAAAAGTATGCCTTTTGACTGAAACTAACAAATAATACAACATAAAAATGGATAAAAAGCGCATTTTAGGTCTAGATACCGGCACAAATAGTCTTGGATGGGCAATTGTTGATCATGAAGAGAATGGACAATATACCTTAGTGGATAAGGGTGTTATAATATTTCAAGAAGGAGTAAAGATTGAAAAAGGTATAGAATCCAGCAAAGCAGCAGAACGTACAGGACATAGAGCACTTCGTAGGCAGTATTTTCGCAGGCGTTTGCGTAAGATAGAGGTGCTAAAGGTCCTGATAAGATATAATCTTTGTCCGGCTCTTACAGAAGAGGATTTAGAACTGTGGAAATTGCGTAAGATTTATCCCAAGAAGGATGATTTTATGTTATGGCAGCGTACAAGTGATAATGACGATGTTAATCCTTACCATAGTCGTTATATATGTCTAAATGAGGTTCTTAATTTGGATAAGGAGCCAGATAGATACACATTAGGTAGGGCATTCTACCATATGGCTCAGCGAAGAGGATTCCTAAGCAACAGATTAGATACTACGGAGGAGCAAGAGAATGGTGCGGTTAAAAGTGGTATTGCTGACTTAAATAAGGAAATAGAGGAAAGTGGATGTAAGTACCTGGGTGAATATTTCTATAAGCTGTACAGGGAAAAGAGTAATACTGTACGTATTCGTACACGATATACAGATCGAGAAGATCATTATAAGAAAGAGTTCTTTGCCATCTGCGAAAAACAGAATTTACCCAAACAAATGGTTGATGAACTGACTCGTGCTTTATACTTTCAACGTCCTCTTAAAAGCCAACGCCAGAATGTGGGTAAGTGTACTTTTGAGAAGGGAAAACCACGTTGTAGTGATTCACATCCCATGTACGAGGAGTATCGTATGCTATCCTTTCTTAATAATGTAAGGGTTCAAGGGCCATGGGATGTGAACGGATATCGTCCGTTAAATGAGGAGGAGTTAAAGAAAATAGAGCCTTTGTTTTATAGGAAAAGCAAGTCCAATTTCGATTTCGAAGACATTGCCAAGAAGATAGCTGGCCCCAAGCATTATCAATGGAAAGGAGAAACCATGTTGGATCTTCCTTATAAGTTCAACTATCGTATGACGCAGGGCGTTTCTGGATGCCCAACTATAGCTCAGCTGCGTGAGGTCTTTGGTGATGACTGGAAACAGAATATTGCAGAAACATATACTTTGAATACAAAGAAGGATGGTTCCCTGAAGACTGTTGATGAGATGGTTAATGATGTGTGGAATGTTCTCTTCTCTTTCGATAGTAAGGATAAGGTTAAGGAATTCGGACAGATTCACCTGCAATTAGATGAAGAGCAGGCGGAGAAGTTCTCTAAGATTCGTTTAAGTCACGATTACGCTTCCTTGTCACTTAAAGCAATAAGGAATATTCTTCCATTTTTGCAGATGGGTATGCTATACAGTCATGCTGTGTTTATGGCCAATATTCCTAAGATTGTTGGTTCTACCATCTGGAATAATGAACAGCAGCGTAACCATATCATAGATGAGATATGCAAAATGGCAGATATGCCAATAGAAAAAGAGAAAGGTCTACGTCAAACGTTGGATATTTGTATTAAAGATCTTTTGTCTAAGGAATATGGTATAGAGGAGGATAAACTTAATGAAATGTATCATCCTTCAATGATAGAGACATATCCAGACGCAAGGCCAAATAAGGATGGCGTAGTCCTGTTAGGCAGTCCTCGCACAAATGCCATTAAGAATCCTATGGCAATGCGTTCCTTACATGAGGTACGTAAGGTTGTGAATACCTTGATAAAAGAAGGAAAAATTGGGCCAGATACTGAGGTTCATGTTGAATATGCTCGAGAGCTAAACAATGCCAATATGCGTGCTGCTATTAATGATTTGCAACGCGAAAAAGACAAGAAGCATAAAGAATATGCTGATGAGATACGTAAGCTGTACAAAGCAGAAACAGGCAATGACATAGAACCGACGGAAACGGATATCCTAAAGTTCCAATTATGGCGTGAACAGAATGAAAAATGTTTGTATACAGGCAAGCAAATTGGTATTACGGACTTTATTGGGGCTGCTCCTAAATTTGATATTGAGCACACCATTCCTCAGAGCGTTGGCGGTGATAGTACCCAAGAGAATATGACGCTCTGTGATAATCAGTATAACAGATATGTAAAGAAAGCACAGTTGCCAACTGCCCTGGCAGAATATGATGCAATAAAGACTCGTATTGAACCTTGGAAAGAACGCATTGATGAGCTGACAAAGTTGATTGATCAAATCAGGACAAGGAATGTCGTTGATAAAGCCACTAAAGATGCCCGTATCAGAAGGAAAAATCGATTGAAGATGGAGCTTAAATATTGGAAAGGGAAATATGACCGATTTACTATGACTGAGGTTCCTGAAGGGTTTGCCCGTCGCCAGGGAGCGGGAATTGGTTTGGTTTCCAAATACGCGGCTTTATATTTAAAGAGTTATTTCCATGATACTCTCCATCCTGAAAATAGACAGGTGTATAGTATTAAAGGAACAATAACAAAAGAATTCCGTGAAATGTGGGGAATTCAGAATGAATATGAAAAGGAATCAAGAGATAATCATACACACCATTGCATAGATGCTATCGTTATTGCATGTATAGGTAAGAATGAATTTAACAAGATTGGCGAATTCTATCGTGATATATTTAACTACTATGAGGGCAAGAGAGAGAAACCGGTATTCAGTAAACCTTGGCCAACATTCACACAAGACCTTAAACAAATCACAGAAGAACTCCTTGTTGTGCACGATACGCCAGACAATATGCCCAAAAAGGCATCACGTGTAATAGATACCAAGCAAGGTAAGAAGGTTGCCAAGGGTGATTGTGCTCGTGGTAGCCTACATCAAGACACATACTATGGTGCTATAGAGCGGGATGGTGATATTAGGTACGTTGTACGCAAACCTCTTTCTTCCTTCACAAGCATTAAGGATCTGGATAATATCGTAGATGATGCTGTACGACAGACTATTATTGACGCTGTTGATGGTAAAGACTTCAAGAAGGCTATTGCCGAACCAATCTATATGAATAAGGAAAAGGGTGTACTTATTAAGAAGGTTCGTTGTTATGCTCCTACTGTTACAAAACCACTTCAAATTCGCAAAAGCAAACGGCGTGATTCTAGTATAAAAGAATACAAGCGTCCCTATTATGTCGTAAATGACGAGAACTACATGATGGCAATCTATGAAGGCGGTAAAATGCAAATGATAACTGCACTTGATGCTGTCAATTTCTATAAAAAGAGTACAGATAGAAATGCATATCCCACAATTGTAGAAGAGGAATATAAGGGTAAGAAACTAAAATACCTTGTTAGGAAAGGTACTCAGATTCTAATGTTAGAGAAAGATGAGGAGTTTGTTTCGACAGCTAATCCAAAAGAACTTTTCAAGAGATTGTATACAATTACCAAATTGGAAAAGGACGGAAGATTAACGCTTAGGCATAGTGCAGAGGCACGTCCTGCAACAGAAGTTAACAAACTTCTTAATGCAGAGCCCTTTATGTTGAAAGATGCCACACGTCCAATGATTCGTATAAGTCTGTCAAAGTTTAAATTCCTTGTGGAAGGAACCGATTTCAGAATTACACCAACAGGCGAGATTATATTAAAACACTGATTATGCTTAAACGTACATTAGTTTTTACTAACCCGCTTCAATTGTCCCTGAAGAATTCACAATTAGTGATATCATTCAAGGAGATGCCAACGGAAACCAAGACGGTTCCTATAGAAGATATTGGCATGGTGATAATAGAGAATCAGATGATTTCTGTTACTCTGCCATTGCTGAACGAGTTAGTTGATGCAGGAGTAGCAGTTGTATTCTGTGATAGGAAAGGCTTGCCTCATGCTATGTTGCAGAATATGGATGGCCACAATCTCCAAGGGGAGTTTCTTCGTAATCAAGTGGAGGTAGGCGAAGTACTTCGTAAACAATTGTGGAAGCAAATAGTTGAGGCTAAGATTAAGAATCAGTCAGCCTTGCTTGAAAAGATTCACAAAAAGGGTGATTTGCTGAAGCCCCATTATATGAATGTGAAAAGCGGAGACTGTGATAATAGAGAAGGTATTGCTGCCCGATTATATTGGGGTGCTATGTTTGGGGATGATTTTGTACGAGACAGAGAACAACCGGGTATCAATGCACTACTCAATTACGGATATACAATACTTCGTGCAGCAACAGCTCGGGCATTAGTGTCTGCAGGACTGACGCCTTCATTAGGCATATTTCATCATAATAGGAGCAACGCTTTTCCTTTAGCAGATGATTTGATGGAACCGTATCGTCCTTTTGTCGATGAAATAGTTTATCATTTATGTGAAGAAGGAAAGTTAGAACTGAATAAGGAAACCAAGGGTGAGCTGTTAGGGATTGTTTTGTGTGACACATACTTCCCTAAAGTGATGCGCCCATTACAAATTGGTTTGTCTATTACGATGGCATCTTTGGCCAAATGTTATGCTGGAGAACAAAAATCGCTTACATTACCTATGCTTAAATGAGTGAAGTTCGTCTAAATGCATATAAAATAATGTGGCTCATAGCTATGTTTGACATGCCCACAAAGACCAAAAAGGAACGTCATGACTATACGGTCTTTCGTAAAAATCTGGAGAAGAACGGTTTTGTTATGCATCAGTATAGCGTGTATTGCAGATTTTGTGCATCTTTAGAGGCGAGAGATGTCCATGTAAAACGTGTTAAATCGTTTATGCCAAATAAAGGTAGGTTAAGTCTTCTTACAATTACAGATAAACAATACTCAGGAATTATCAATATATGGGGAGAAATTGAACAAAAAGTACAGAAAAGGCCAGTACAATTAGAGTTTTTTTGATATATTTGCCACAGATAAGATAATTATCACGCCACTTCTTATATGTAAGAAGTATTATAAATGGCTAAAAATAAGCATAATACGCCATATAGGTTGTGGTTTGATGATGAAATAGAATGATAAACAACTGTGTGTGTGAGTGTGTATGTGTGTGTTGTGGTTTGATGATGAAATAGAATGATAAACAACAACGGTGCCGACGTAATCGCGTGCGAGAAGTTGTGGTTTGATGATGAAATAGAATGATAAACAACCGAATATCAAGGCGCAAAACAAACAGTTCCGTTGTGGTTTGATGATGAAATAGAATGATAAACAACTTCGTCTCATTAAACGTCTTGGTCGCCAACGTTGTGGTTTGATGATGAAATAGAATGATAAACAACGTCGGCTCTCTACCGCATCAAATGTAAGGAGTTGTGGTTTGATGATGAAATAGAATGATAAACAACGCTAATGACAAAGAAGGAACGAACATACGCTAATTTTGGCGAGTACCTATTTTGGTCTTACGCTAACATTCAGATGTTGCATTATGCATTGAATGCTGGCGTGCGTAGGTATGACAGGATGTGTTATATGATTCGTGCCAAAGCATTCAAGGCTTACAAAGAGGGGAGATGGAACATCCATGATTTGTTCGAGTTTAATATAGAAAAGATAAAGAACAATAATTTCTGTTGGTATTGTGGCCAAGAGATGGATCCGTTGAAACTGACGAAAGATCATGTATTCCCAAGAAGTAAAGGTGGTGCGAACGAGATGGATAATATTATTATGGTTTGCAAGACTTGTAACTCTTCCAAGGGAAACCTAGATTTATTTGAGTGGTATAATGAAGTTCGTCATGAATGGCCTCCATTTAACGTAATGGTGCATTATCTTAGAAACATTTACCTCTATAGCGTAGAGAACGATTTGATGGAAAAGCATTTAGAGGAACTAGATGAAATGAACTTACCTTTTAAGTGGAAGTATATTCCCAATTATTTTCCGCAACCTGAAGAATACTGGCCAGAAAAGTTTGTCGAGAAATTGGATCAGGGGACGGTTCTTTGATTACGTGAACAAGTGAAATACAAACAAAATAATACCCAGAATAATTTGCCAGAAGCGGAAACGTCTTCTATACTTAGGACGTAAAGAAGGGGGATTCCCTATCTATATAAAGAATCGACTTAACTACATTTCGTTTCTAAGTTGATTTCCGCTCATAATCAACTTAAATAATTTTTTTTGCAAGTTGATTTCTTCTCCTAAATAGGTTGTTTTTTAAAGCTTCGTTAAATCCGGATAGTTTGCACGCTGAATAACCGCAGCTGATGCTGTGGGCACTACTGTTTGGTTGTGGTTTTGTGTGTGAATAACCGCAGCTGATGCTGTGGGCACTACTGTTTGGTTGTGGTTTTGTGGGTGGATAACCGCAGCTGATGCTGTGGGCACTACTGTTTGGTTGTGGTTTGGTGTGTGGATAACCGCAGCTGATGCTGTGGGCACTACTGTTCGGTTGTGGTTTGGTGTGTGGATAACCGCAGCTGACGCTACGGACACTACTGCTGGGTTGTGATGTTCAGAAGGGTGACGTCTGTGGTGTTGCAGATTTCTTCTGCCAGATCATTCAGGTGATGGAAGCGGGCGTAGTCAGATGGGGTGCCCGTGCCATTGGGGGTGGTCTTCATTAGTTCTTCATCCAATCCCCAAGGTGATAGGATAAGTAGTGCACCACGTGCACAAGCCTCGAAGCGGCGGCGTTCTGGTTTCCAATAGCGTTCTATTGGTTTCTTCTGCAGATGTATAACGGGTAACCCTTCTGTGATAGCGGCATCAATCACAAGACTTTCTCCTGTAGAAATGCCAGGGGATACAAGCACTACGCCTGTGCGGGCCTCTGCCAACTGGCGTTCCTTCTGGCGTTTGTAACCTTCTGTCAGTTCTGTGGGGATGCCTGTCTTTTTGTCCCTGCGGTGGTAGAATACTTGTTCCTTTTCTGCACGTTTCAGCAGGAAGAGGGCACCAAAAGCGGCATACTCATGGGTGCCGATGCGTAGGTGCAGGCGTCGTTCCATCAGGTGCGGCAGCTGCCTTCGCATAAGGGCACGCAGCGGGTTGTCTGCCATGTAGCGTTTGATGGTGTCTAGCATGCCGGGACGTTTGATGATGCGGTCATGGTAGCCGGCTTCGAAGAGGGCGGGGTGTTTAACCGTAGCTGATGCTGATCTTATAACCGTAGCTGATGCTGATCTTATAACCGTAGCTAATGCTACGGGAACTGCGGCTGCTAATGCTACGGGAACTGCGGCTGCTGATGCTACGGGAACTACGGCTGATGCTACGGGAACTGCGGCTGCTGATGCTGTGGGAACCGTTGCGGCTGCTGATGCTGTGGGAACTGTGGCTGCGGCTGGTGTGCCCGTCGCTTTGGCGGCGGTATTATCTGGCGCAGTTTGGGCCCACCATGCACGTGAGCAACCGCCTTTAAAGCTGCTGATGATATGCCCCAGGTGTTTCCCCGGTGGCAGGGGCTCCCTAATATAGAACAGCAGGTGAAGGTGGTCAGGCATGATTGCTGCCTGCCACAATTCTATCTGGGGATACAAATGGTGTATCTTGGGAAGTTCCTCTTCTAGAATAGTACGGCCAAGAGGGCTGAGTACTATATGCGGGAAGTCTGCCGTTCCGCGTTGTGCTCTTATGTTGCCTTCTAGGTTTCCAAACAGGGGTTGACGCCCATCTATGCACAGGGTGACCATATACAGCCCACGTTCCCCATAGTTCTGCCACTCTGCGCGACGGTGTTGGGTGTGGTGGATATCGTGTGGTTGTATTCCTCTGCGCAGAAGTTCTTCCTTGGAGGTAGGCATTATTCCTTACCGGATGGACATTCTGGTAATCTTGTGCTCGGCATTCAGCAGGGCAGATACTTGGTATGTCTTGGTGCTGGGCTGGTTGGTGTCTGAACGTGAGATAATCTCTTGCAGGCCGAAGGTTACGGCATAGCCTGTTGTGCTGTCTGAGAGGGTCTGCTTGCGGACATCGAAGTCGCCTTCTATGGTATAGTGGAGACCCATGACGTCTGATGCCATCTTGTTCTTGGCAAAGGCTACAATCTGGTCGGGCGTTGCATCCTGTGTGCCACAGAAGTTCTCCATCTTCTCGGGGATGGATTCTGCTATAAGGGCTACATCTTGCTTGCTCATAGCGGCGGTGAAGAAGTTCTCCAGCGCTCCTCTGATGATGGCCTTGTCCTGATCTGTAATCTTCATCATGCTGAGGTCGTTTTTCTTCTGGGCGGCCTCCTCGGCATACTTGCCGTTGGGATGGGTGTTCAGGTAGTTGATGATGGCTTCCTCGGTATTCAGCTTCTTGGCATCGCTCCAGTCGAGGGAGTCTATCAGATCCTGACAGTCATGCAGCCTCATGGAGTAGGGGTGGGCGTTCATGAACTTCTCTATTTCAGCACGACTGAGATTCTGCATCATCTTGTCCCATTCCTCTCCCTCGTCCAGCAGGACTTTCAGGCGTTCCTTTACCTCCTGATAGTGGATGCTCTTGGGATATTTGGCAAGGAAGTCGTTGTAGTACTCGGGGTTGGAGGTGTTCTCCAGCATGGCATACTCTCGTTCCTCGCGGTCCTTGTTGTTCTTGTAATCCAGATAATAGATGCCGCAGATGATAACCATGATAACCGTAGCGACTGACATGGCAATGATAAGGGGCTTGCGGCTCTTTGTTGCTGGCTTCTGCTGGGCTTCTGCCGTCTCTGGTGCCGTCTGTTCTGCCTGAGGCTCAGCGGGCTCTTCTGTAAGGGCTGGAAGTCCTGTTCCGCAATAGGGACATTGGGATTGTGTGTTCAGGCAATATTCGTTGCAATTGGGACATTGCCTGAGGTTTCCTGCAATATTGATTCCGCAATGTGGACATGTACCGGCCATAGTTGATACTCTCTCTCCACATTCAGGACATTTAATCATACTCATATCTGTTCTATCTTTAATTGGTTCTTTCTATTCTTAAACGTAAAATCCGACGGGTATTCTCATCCACCCGGTACCTGTTGTCTGACCTGTGACCAACCACCCAGATGATATCCTCACCAGATAGGGCAAGTAGTTGATGTTCTTTTTCAAACCTTGTGGCTTTAATATCTGTAAGATAGTCACTTATCAGTTTGCGTCCTTTCATGCCAAAGGGGATAAACCAGTCGCCTTCCCTGGCCATTCGGTAGGTAATGGGGAGGGTGAGTTTGTCCCTGTCGAAGTAGGCAATATCAGCACCCGTCTCTGTGATGCTATCGACCTCTTCCTGAGTGATTTCCATCTGCTCTGGTTGACTGCCTTTTTCTTGACGAATCAGGGTGTCTCTGTCCTTGAGAATCCTATGCGTACGGCTCTCCCAAATCTTGCCGGAAGTGCTGTCTAATGACTCAGAAATCTCGCGGAGTTGCGTATTGGTAAAGCCATCTTCCCTAAGCCATTCATAGAGCAGGATGTCTGCTTTTCCGCTCTCTTGCAGCAGGGGGATGTTCAGCGTGTCTGCCTTGGCGGCAACCTGCTGCAACTCCTCATCTACGCCCCTTTGGTAAAGGGGAATGCTGGCTGCTACAATGGAGCAGGTGTCTGAGAGGGTACTGATGATGTTGGGGTTGATTTCTGCCAAAAGGTGCAATACATCCAGGCGTATCTTGTTGCGCGTAGCCTCCCTCTCAAGGTTGGTGCTGTCCGTAACGTAATCTTGCCCCAACTGACTCAGGTAGGATAGAATCTCCTCCCTAGTTACGCAGAGTAGGGGACGGGCAATATTGTTACGCAGGGGATACATCCCTGCCATGCCTCTGATGCCTGTTCCCCTGATGAGGTTCAGCAGCAGGGTCTCTGCCTGATCATTCTTGTGATGCGCCACGGCAATACATTGGGCATTGGTTTCTGCCAGCACCTCTGAGAACCAGTTGTATCTGAGGTCACGGGCTGCCATCTCTATGCTAATGTCTTGACGGGCAGCATATTCCTTGGTATCAAAATGCTTGATGAGCAGGGGGATATCTTTCTGACGGCAGAAATCGGAGACGAATCTCTCGTCGCGGTCGGATTCCTCGCCTCTGAGATGGAAATTACAATGCAGGGCCTGAACGCTATAGCCCAGTTGTTGTAAGACAATGAGTAGGGCAATAGAATCTGCTCCTCCGCTTACACCCACCAGCACCAGCCCTTCGGAGGTGAGGATTTTGTTGGCCTGTATGTATTTCCTTACTCTCTCTTTCACTTTATATCATTGATCATGCCTTCTGCCAGGGTATCGCCCAGGTCGACGGCCTTCTGCAGGTACTTGCGTGCCTCTGCCTTGTTTCCCTTCTGATTGTAGCAGACCCCGATGATACGGTAGGGGTCGGCAAACTTATCGTCCAGCGCGACGGCCTTCTTGGCATATTCGATGGCATCGTCCAGTTGACCTACCCTGTAGTTCATGGCTGCTGCCTCGGCATAGTACAGGGGTTCCTTGGGCTCCAGCATGATGGTCTTCTCTATATCAGCAAGAGCCTGTGGGTACATTCTGGCCTTTATCTCCAGCTGTTGCCTTCTGTAATAGAAGTTGGCATTCAGGTTACCGTTGGCCAGACGCTCGTATTCATTCAGCCCCAGTACGGCATCCCTGTTCTTACCAGCCTTAGCCAACTGGTCGGCCCTAATGAGGATGGTATTGGCGGCTGCTACGGGGTAGGGTGTGGGATAACAGGCCAAGGCGCTGTCTAACAGCTCCAGGACGCCCTCCTCCTTGTTCTGAACGATATTGCACTGGGCAGCATTCAGGAATACATCGGCAGAGCGCAGGTTGGTCTTAGAGAGGGCCATGAATTTCTCCCGGGCCTCGTCATAGCGCTTCAGCACAAACAGGCAGTTAGCCTCTTGTTGGGTATAGATGGGCAGGGGATTCACCTGATAGGCGTTCCGGGCTTCTGCCAAAGACTTCTCCATATCCCAGTCGTTGTACTTGTTGTAAGCCTTGTTCAGATTAACAGCATAGATAGCCTTCGACTTTGAGAAATATACCTCGTCCTTGTTGATACCCTCGGCATTCAGGGCTTCCTCGTAGATTCTGTCAGCCTCCTGGTAATTGCCTGCCTCAATCAGTTTCTCGGCCTTCAGCACCCGTCCGGATGTGTTCAGGGGGTATTTCTGAATGAAGGCATCCATAGTGGCCATATAGTTGGTGCTGTCCTTACTGTCCAACAGGTACAGATAGGTGAGGGCATCCTCTTCAGCCTCAGGGAGGGCCTTACGGATGTAGATGGCCTTGAGGTCGTTGTTGCCTGCATCCATGGGTTTGATCTTCATGTCGGCAATGAACCTGGCATCAATGACATAGGCATTGCCACCCTCCTTTGCTGCCAACTGCAAGAGGCCTATCATCTGGCCTTCCTCGTTCAGTACGGCGCAGTTCTTCTGGCGGTCGTTGGTGGGTTTGCCTATGGTGTAGTAGTTGTAGCTGTCCTTGAATGTCTCTACCTTGGCTATGGTGTCCTCTGTGCATAAGGCGTTCTTGCTTGCCTTGGCATAGGGCAGGATATAGACAAGGCTCTTGACGGGACTCTGTTCGCCGGCAGGGGTCAGGAATGTTATCTTGCTCTTCTTCTCCAATTCAACCTGCATCTTCACCACATTGTACATGGCACTGGCTCCCATAATCTCCTTGACGGGATACTCCTTGCCTGCGGCATCCACCACAACGGCTCGTGTGGCATACTTTAGGGCATCATATTCTGTCAGGATGGTACCCTTATCGTCGGCAAAGACACCCTGTGTCTCTGTCATCTCACCGTTCTTGTTGTACGCCATGATGGCTACCTGTGCACCTCTGACTTTCTTGAGCCACTTAGGGGATTGTGCCAGACATGGTATAATAAATAATGTATAGATGAGTAAAATCAGATATTTCTTCATTGTTTCAATAGTTGTTTAGCGTTCAGGATGGCTGCCTCGGAGATTTCGTTGCCGCTAAGCATGTGTGCTATTTCGGTAACCCTCTCGTCGGGTGTCAGCTCCCTAATATGACTGAATGTCTGTTCCTCTGTATCTTCCTTGTAAACCCAGTAATGCGTGGTGCCCACGGATGCTATCTGTGGCAAGTGGGTGATGGCTATTACCTGATGATTGTTGTCTGACGTCATCTCCCTCATCAGGTTGGCCATAGATGAGGCTACCTTGCCGCTGACGCCTGTATCTATCTCGTCGAAGATGATGGTGGGCAGGTTCTCTCTCTGGCTGGTGATAGCTTTCAGGGCAAGCATCAGACGGGCTATCTCACCACCGCTGGCAACCTCTGAGATGGCTCTGAGGGCCACGTTCTTGTTGGCAGAGAAGTAGAAGGTCACCTGGTCGGCACCGTTCTCTGTGAGCTGGGCGCTCTTCTCTATCCTTGCCTCGAACTTGTTGTTGGGGATGTCCATCTGCGTCAGCATCTGACCTATGGAGGCTTCCACCTCCTTTGCGGCTGCATTTCTGCTTTGGCTCAACTTCTCTGCCAATGCCGTTGCCTGGGAAAGTCTTTCTTGAACCTCTTTCTCCAGCTGATCTATCTTGTCCTCTCCGTTGCTGATGACATCCAGCTTCTTCCTGACGTCCAGCATGAAGGCTTCCAGCTCGGCAGCGGTCTTCACGTCATGTTTCTTCTCTAAGGTGTAAAGCTTGTCCATGCGGTTGTTCACCTCCTCCAGTCGGGCAGGATTGTATTCTATTCTTTCTGCCATATTGCTGAGTTCGGCGCTGATGTCCTTCAGCTCTATCAGGGTGCTGTCTATACGCTCGGCATATTCCTCGACGGCAGGGTAGATGCGGGTCAGGGATTGGATACCCTGGCTGATGTGCTTCAGCATCTCTATCACACCACCTGGCTCGCTGTCGTTGCTGAACTGGTTGTCTGCCTGATACAGGATGCTTTTAATCTCCTCGGCATGGCTCAGCTCGTTCTGCTCTTCCTCCAGCTCCTCGTCCTCTCCAGCTTTCGGGCTCAGCTCCTCCAACTGTTCCAACTGGAAGCGCAAGTAGTCTTCCTCGGCCTTTGACTGTGCTAGAATCTCCTTTGCCTCTCTGAGTTCCTGCTCGGCTTTTCGGTAGGCAGAGAAACTGGTGCGGTATTCCTCCAACTGCTGGCTGTCCTGTGCCATAACGTCCAGGATATGCAGTTGAAAGTTCTCCTTGGCAATCAGTAGGTTCTGATGCTGGGAGTGTATATCTATCAGCTGGTAACCCAGTTCCTTGAGGAATGCCAGATTGGCAGGACTGTCGTTCACAAAAGCCCTGCTCTTGCCGCTGGTGGTAAATTCGCGTCGGATGATGCATTCCTGTCCGTCTGTGTCAACGTCATATTCCTGGAACAGGTCCTTCAGGTCATATCCTTCTATCCCGAAGGTGGCTTCTATGGTACATTTCTCGGCACCGGGCAGTATGCTCTTTATGTCTGCTCTTTGTCCTAATAGGTAGTTGATAGCCCCTAACATGATGGATTTTCCGGCACCGGTTTCACCTGTAATGACAGAGAAACCCGTCTGGAAGTCTATATCCAGCTCTTTGATAAGGGCAAAGTTTCTGATATATAGATGTTTTAGCATAAAGACTTACTTCTTTATTTTCTCCCATTCCTGGTTTTGCGATGCATCTATGGTGAAAAGCACATCGTAGGCTTTGTTCTTCTCCTCTGTTGTTCCCTTTCCTGAATAGATGTTCACCAGTTCGGGTCTTTTGTATTCGGTGAAGAGTTGTGCAATCTTGTTCATGTTCTTGGCCTTGTAAGCCTGTAGCAATAGGTCAAGACCTTCTGTGATGACGGCTCTGGCTGTGTCCGGGTTCTCTGCCATCTTGTCCAATCCCTTGCGGTGGTAGATGTACTGGAAGTCGCGCAGCGGTTCCATGGAACCGTCCAGATAGTCGTTCAGCAATCCGAATCGGTTGCCGTTGTCGCTGAAAGCCTTCCAGCCTGGGAATTCCAGGTTCTGACCGGCTGATACGATGTTCTCTGCTGTATGGAAGCATGCCGTTCCGCCCTTGGGTGTCATGCTGTCCAGATCCATTCCTATAATCATATAGGCATAGTAGGCAAGCAAGGCCACCAGGTTATTGTCAATCTGGTTCTCCTGATACTCCAACTGGTCGAATTCCGTGAATCTGAAGACAAATTCCTTATCGTTTACCGAGTAGCATACCGTGTTGTAGTTGCTATTGAAAACGGGACGGTTGCTGGACATCAGCAGGGTACATTTAAACGTATTTTCGTTTACGTTGTACTCGTTGATGGTCAGGTTGAAGGTGCATTGGATCTTCTCGTTCTCGCGAAAGGCTATCTCCGTCCATTTGTGGTTGTTCAGGAACTCCTCGATGGTTGTCTGCAGCTTGGGGAATATGTCCGTCTTGGTATTTTCCAGTTTGGCGTAATTCACATTCACCTTCGCATTCAGCTCCTGAGCTTGCAACTGGACGTTGGCAAGAGCTGAGACTATGAAAACAAGCAGGAACGGTAATTTTCTCATTTTATGATGGTCACCAATTTGTTTACGATATCCTTTGCCACTTCCTTCTTCGACTTCAGGGGGAATTTCTCCTGACCGTCCTTGTCGATGAGTGTCACCTTGTTGGTGTTATGCTGGAATCCTGCGCCATCGTCCTGCAGACTGTTCAGGACTATGAAGTCCAGATTCTTCTTCTGCAGTTTCTCCTTGGCGTGGTTCTCCTCGTCATTGGTCTCCAGGGCAAAGCCTACCATCACCTGGCTCTCCTTCTTCATCTCTCCCAAGGCTTTGGCTATGTCCTGGGTAGGAGCCAGTTCCAATGTCAGCTTATTGCCTTCGCGCTTGATCTTGTTGTCTGCTACGTTGGCAGGGGTGAAGTCAGCCACGGCAGCACACAGGATGGCAGCATTGGCGTTGGGGAAAGCCTTCGTGGCAGCCTTGTACATCTGAGCAGCACTCTCTACATCCGTTCTATGGATGTTGGGGTGACTGGTCTTGATACTTACGGGGCCGCATATTAGCTCCACCTCAGCACCTCTGCAGGCGCATTCCTCTGCCAGGGCGATGCCCATCTTTCCGCTACTGTAATTGCCTATGAAACGGACGGGGTCAAGCTTCTCGTAGGTAGGGCCTGCCGTGATGAGGACTTTCTTCCCCTGCAGGTCTGTCTGCTCCTGGAAGAAACTGTCCAGTACCTCTATAATCTTCTCGGGCTCCTCCATGCGTCCCTTGCCCTCCAGTTTGCTGGCAAGGAAGCCTGTTCCGGGTTCTATGATGTGGTTACCATAGGAGCGTAGCGTATCCAGGTTCTTCTGTGTGCTGGGATGGGCGTACATGTCAAGGTCCATGGCAGGGGCAATGAAGACGGGTGCCTTCATGCTCAGGTAGGTTGTGATGAGCATATTGTCAGCTACGCCGTTGGCCATCTTGCCTATGGTGCTGGCAGATGCTGGGGCTATTACCATGGCATCAGCCCATAGTCCTAACTGAACGTGTGAATGCCACGAGCCGTCCCGACGGTCGAAGAACTCGCTTACCACGGGCTTGCCTGTGAGTGTGCTCAGGGTAAGGGGGGTGATGAATTCCTTTCCTGAGGGTGTTATCACTACCTGCACCTCGGCGCCTTGCTTTATCAGGCCCCTTATCAGGTAGCATGCCTTGTAGGCAGCTATGCTTCCGGTTATGCCAAGTACGATTTTCTTACCCTGCAGCATATTTGAACCTTAGTTTTGTTAGAACCTGTTTGGTGTTCATGGTGAAGTCGCTCTGCATAATCCATCCGTAGTAGCCGGGGTCTTTCTGCAGTACCTCCTTCACGGGTTTGCCTTTATATTTGCCAAAGTTTACCAGTTCTGTACCGTTCTCGTCATAGACAAACCTGCCGGCAAAGTCTATGTTATTGCTCATTTTAGAGTAGTCTGCCAGGAACTGGATGTCGTTCTGAAGCTCATCGGGGTATTTGTCCAGTTGTGCCTGTAGCACCTCGTAGGTTGCCTGCGTGTCAGCAAGGGCGCTGTGAGCGTTCTCCAGATCCTTGCCACAATAGTATTTATAGGCGGCAATCAGGGTGCGGCGCTCCAGTTTGTGGTAGATGTTCTGTACGTCCACCAGCTTGCGCTTGCTCAGGTCAATATCCACTCCTGCACGCATGAACTCCTCCACCAGCATGGGTATGTCGAACTTGTTGCTATTGAAGCCTGCCAGGTCGCAACCCTCGAAGGTCTGCCATAGTGTCTTGGCTACCTGCTTGAAGGTGGGGCAGTCCTTGACGTCCTCATCTGTGATACCGTGAACTTTGCTGGCCTCCTCGGGAATGTGCTTCTCGGGGTTTATGCGCATGCTCTTGGCTTCCTCATTGCCATTGGGCTCTACGCGAATATAGCACAGTTCTACAATGCGGTCCTTGGCTATGTCCAGACCTGTTGTCTCCAGGTCGAAGAAGATGATAGGATTCTTCAGATTTAGCTTCATGCCGGCAAATCCTTATTAGTCTTCTACACGCATGGGCATCAGCAGCATCAGCACCTCGTCCTCTGAATTTTCCTCTGCGGGACGGATGACGCCTGGACGGCTGGGATCAGCAACTTCCAATGTGACGTTGTCGCTCTCCATGATGGTGGCAATCTCCAACAGAAACTGGCAGCTGAATCCTATGCTGATGGGATTGGCTGTGTAGTCGCAAACCAGGAACTCCTCGGCGCTGGTGGCGTACTCGTTGTCCTGACCGGTCAACTTCATGCTGTTGTTGCTCAACTCAACCTTTACCAGGCCGCTGCTCTGGTTGCAGAATACAGACACGCGCTTTAGGGCGCTTACCAAAGCCATACGGTCTACGTTGGCCTTGTAGGGGTTGCTCTGAGGTATTACAGCGTTGTAGTTGGGGTAGCGACCCTCTATCAGGCGGAAGTGCATGGTCATGTCTTCAGACTTGATGGTAGCCTTGTCCGTATCAAAGAGTATCTCTATCTGCTCCTCGTCCTTGTTCAGGACGTTCTTCAGGATGGCGCATACCTTCTTAGGCAGGATGAATCCTGCTGTGATGCCGCTCTTGATGGAGTGAATGGTGTTGCGTACCAGCTTACGACCGTCTGTACCGGCAAAGATAAGGTAGTCTGGGTTGATATCAACGTAGATACCGTTCATAACCAGACGAATTTCATCATTAGCTGTGGCGAAGAGACAGCGGTTGATACCGTTCAGCAATACCTCGGCAGGCATGTTCAGGCGTGTAGCGCCTTCGCTAACAGGCTTAGCCAGAGGGTAGGGTGCTGCATCCTGTGCCATCACGCTGAATGAACCGCTGCTGTGAGCGCCCTTAACCTCCATGGACTCGGCATCGAATCTGATGTTCAGAGGCTGTTCAGCCAGTTCCTTGATAGAGTCTATCATGGTCTTTGCGGGGATGCAGAAACGTGCCTCTCCGTCCTGCTCAATGGTAGGAACGGTGGTGATATAGTACTTCTCGCTGTCAGAGGCAGTGATGGTGATTTTGCCATCCTTCACGTCAAACAGAATGCAGTCAAGGATAGGCATGGAGTTCTTGGAACCCATAACTTTGCTGGCCGCAGTCAGGCGGCTGTAAAGAGCTGAACTTGATACTTTAAATTCCATATTGTTAAAATGTTATTTATTATGGTACAAAGATACTGATTTTTCTTGTACATCAAAAAAAACGTTCACAAAAAAAGCTACAGTAAGTTATTTTTTCATACCTTTGTGGCACGAATTCAAAAATAATACTATTAGATAATGGAAATAACAGGCAAAATCATTGCTGTACTCGAGCCACGCAGGGGTACATCAAGCAGAACAGGTAGTGAATGGGTTTGTGGTCAGTATGTATTGGAGACTATGGACCAGTATCCCCGTAAGCTTTTCTTCGAGGTGTTCGGTGCTGATCGCATGCAGCAGTTCAATATCCAGATGGGCGAGGTTATGACCGTTTCCTTCGATATTGATGCTCGCGAGTATCAGGGTCGTTGGTTCAACGGCGTCCGTGCTTTCCGTGTTGATCGTAACGTTCAGGCCGGTCCCGTAGCCGCTCCCGTAGCTCCAGATACAGCCCCCTTCGGTGGCGCTCCAGTGCCCACTCAGGCTCCTGCAGCTGCAGCCGCACCTGCTGACGCAACTGTTCCTTTCACTCCTCAGGCAGAGGGTGAGGATCTTCCCTTCTAATGCAGGGTGGAGAGAAAACAAATAAAATAGAGCTGACGTTATGTCGGCTCTATTTTTTTGTTTTGTTCATTGAAGGCACATGGAATTCCTGTCCGCATGCTTCTTCCTCTTTGTGAAAGAGATACGGCCTTTCTCTTCAAGAGAAACGGCGTGTCACTCTTGGTAAAACGGCCTTTCTCCTGATTGCAAATGTGTTGTGGCGTTGAATTGTAACGGCAAAGACCGATGGGAAATGTGTGCAATAGTGAGGTGGCGGTGGGAATGTTATAAAAAAAGAAGAGCTCGAGCCAATTACTGGTGTCGAACTCTTCCTACCATATCCCAGTAGCGCCTACGGGAATCGAACCCGTGTTCCATGCGTGAGAGGCATGTGTCCTAGCCGCTAGACGAAAGCGCCATATGCAATTTGAGAGGTCTCTGGCGGAAGCTGGGGGATTCGAACCCCCGGTACGGTAACCCGCACGTCAGTTTAGCAAACTGGTGGTTTCAGCCACTCACCCAAACTTCCTTCCGGCATTCCGTTTTAGAACCGTTTATCCAGCTCTTTTTCTCAAATGCGATGCAAAGGTATAGCTTTTTTTTGAATCCCACAAGCACTTTCAAGATTTTTTTTGTACTTTTGCATAAAAAATACAGAGTAATGACAAATAAGCCGGAAAATAAGATGCCAAAAGGGTGTAAATTGATAGAATTACCCCTGATTGGCGACAAACGCGGTTCGCTGGCTTTTGGTGAGTGCGAGAGACATATTCCCTTTAAGATTGAGCGCGTGTTCTGGACCTATAATATAAAAGATGGTCACGTGCGCGGGGATCATGCGCACAGAACCTGCCAGATGGTGATATTCCCATTAGGGGGTAGCTTCAAGATGGAGGTGGATGACGGGGAGCATCAGTTGGTGCTGGAGATGAATGATTCGCACATCGGTATCTTGATTCCGCCCTTGGTGTGGTGCAAGCTGTATGACTTTACCAAGGATGCCGCCTGCGTGAGCCTGGCATCAGAACCCTACGATGCGGATGATTATATTCATGACTATGGGGAGTTTTTGCGGTTAGTGAACTCTTAATTCATAATTCATAATTCACAATTCATAATTCATAATTCACAATTCATAATTTAAGAAAAGAAGTGACAATAATACCTTATTCTATAAATAGGAAAGAGACGTGGGATGCTTTTGTACAAGCTTCCAAGAACGGGACATTCCTGTTGCAACGTAATTTCATGGATTATCATAGTGACAGGTTCTTTGACTGCTCGCTTTTGGTCTATGACGGAGTATCGCCTGATGATGAGTACAAGGAGAGCCATCTGACAACAAAGGACCTGGTGGCCGTGTTCCCTGCCAACTACGATGAGCATACCAAATGCGTGTATTCGCATCAGGGACTTACGTATGGCGGTTTGATAGTGCTGCCTGAGGTGACGCAGATGGAGGTTACGACCATTATGCAGGAGATTCTGTGCTACTATCGCGACTATATGCAGGCGCTGAAGGTGTTCTACAAGCCTATACCTTATATCTATAGTGCCATCCCCAGCGACGAGGATCTGTATGCGCTGTTCCGTGCCGGGGCGCAGCTGGCAAGAAGGCTGGTAAGTACGGCCATCAACCAGCGTAATACCCTGAAGATGCGTACCCTGCGTATGCGTCAGGCTAAGAAGGCCGTTGACCACGGCTGCTATCTGGACCATGTGTCTGAAAACGACGAGGTGGGACTGAAGGAGTTCTGGGACTTGTTGGAGGATGTGCTGATGGTGCACCATAACAGTAAGCCCGTGCATACGTTCCAGGAGATTCAACGTCTGATGCGTCTGTTCCCCAAGAATATAAAGGTCTATGTGGTCAGACACGAGGACCGCATAGTAGCCGGTACGGTGATATTTGAAAGCCGACAGGTGGCACACGTTCAGTACATCGCCTCTGGCGACGAGGGTAGGGAGTTCGGTGCATTGGACCTTCTGTTTAAGCATCTGATAAACGAACGTTATAAGCAGTTTGAGTACCTGGATATGGGTACCAGCAACGAGAACGACGGTAAATTCCTGAACGAGGGCCTGATATTCCAGAAGGAAGGGTTTGGCGGCAGGGCCGTCTGCTACGATACCTACGAGGTTGATTTACGTAACTCGCAGATTGACAAGATGGCAGGAAACGTTCGCAGTACGCAAAGCGAGACGGTGAAGTATCTGGACCTTAAACTGGTGAACGAGAAGTTTGAACCTGAACTGAGCAGCGAGGTGACACGCGTGGTACGTAGTGGCTGGTATCTGCTGGGAAAGGAGAATGAACGCTTTGCCAGTCTCTTTGCCAAATACTGCGGCTGCGAATATTGTGTGCCCGTGGGCAACGGGCTGGAAGCCTTGGCGCTGATTCTGAAGGCCTATAAGGAGATGCTGGGGTGGAAGGACGGTGACGAGGTGATTGTGCCCTCGAACACATACATTGCTACCATTCTGGCCGTAAGCTATGCTGGCATGACTCCTGTATTGTGCGAGCCTCATCTGAACGACTATCTGATAGACGCTACATTGATAGAACCTCTAATAACGGAAAAGACGCGTGCCATCCTGCCTGTTCACCTGTACGGAAGGGTGTGTGATATGGATGCCATTAACGACATTGCCAGGAAGCATGGTCTGAAGGTGATAGAGGATGTGGCTCAGGCTCATGGCGTACGCTATAAGGGTAAGGTTGCCGGTAACCTTTGCGATGCTGCAGGCATCAGTTTCTATCCTGGCAAGAATTTGGGTGCCCTGGGTGATGCTGGTTGTGTGACGACCAACGATGCTGAGCTAGCCCGTATTGTACGTACCATGGCTAATTACGGTAGCGCCCAGAAGTATGTGAATGAATACAAGGGGCATAACAGCCGTATGGACGAGATTCAGGCTGCTGTGCTATGTGTGAAACTGCCTTGTCTGGATAACGACAATGAGCGTCGCAGACAGATTGCCGCTATGTACGACGAGGGTATTGTGAATCCTCTGATAACAAAACCCATTGTGGCTGAGAATGCCGAGGAGAATGTCTATCATATCTATCCGGTAAGATGTCCTAAGCGTGATGAACTGGCTGCCTTCCTGAAGCAGAAGGATATCCAGACGGTGGTTCACTATCCCATACCACCTCATCAGCAGAAGGCATACAAGGAGTGGAATGGACAGAAGTTCCGCATCTCAGAGAGAATCCATCAGGAAATCCTGTCCCTTCCTATCTCGCCTGTTATGACAGATGATCAGGTAAAGCGTGTGATTGATGCTGTGAACGCCTTTACCGCTGATGTCTAAGCTAATTCTACTACGGTAATACCGGCGCCGCCAAACTGTACATGTTCATCATGGGCGGAGGTGACACCTGATACGGTATTCAGGTACTGGCGTATCAACTGGCGCAAGGCACCTGTACCGGTTCCGTGCAGGATACGAACCCTGCCGGCACCTACCAGTATGGCATCATCTATGAAATGGGTTACCACCTGCAGGGCCTCGTCGCCACGCATACCACGTACATCAATATCCTGATGGAAGTTGAGGTGCTTCTCCCTGACCTGGTTCTGCGTTTGGCGGCTGACGAAGGAAACGACAGTTGCCTGTGGTTTGTCCTTTCCAGTATTCTTGGCACGCTCCAGCTTTGACACTTGTACCGTTGTACGTATGTTGCCAAAGGTGACTATGGCCTTCTTGCCGTCTGTTTCTTCTATGACGCCAACGGTGGTCTGCCCCTTCAGTCTTACGCTATCGCCCTTCTGCAATGCCTGTGGAACGGGTTTGGCAGCAACTGGCGTGGTAGTGTTTGCTGTAGTAGCTGGGGCTGTCCCCTCGTTTTTCTTCTGCTCCTTGCGTTCTGCCTTACGTTTGCGACGTTCCTGAATCTGACGAATCTTGCGTTCTATCATCTCGTCGTGTTCATGACGTTGCTCTTCCTCAAGTCGGGCACGGAATTCATCCATCTCCTGACGAGCCTTTCGGGTACGGGTCTTCTCGGCCTGCGCTTCCTTAATCTCGCGTATGGTCTTCTCTACAATAGCGTTACTCTCCTGAATGATCTGCTCGGCCTGTTTCTTGGCTTCACGGATAATTTCCTTGCGCTTCTCTTTCAGGTCGGTCATCTCATTCTCGTAGCGTTGGATGGTGCTCTCCATCTGCTTCTCCTGCGAATGGATGGTCTGACGTTTGCCTTCCCAGTAGCGTTTATCGCGTGTGATGTCAAGAAGGTATTTGTCGGCATTGACGTAATCCTGACCAACAATCTCCGTGGCATCGGCAATGACCTCTTCAGGTATTCCTATCTTGCGTGCTATCTCTACGGCAAAGCTGCTGCCGGGGTTGCCAATCTGAAGTTGGAAGAGGGCTTCCATTCTGTGGCGGTCATACAGCATAGCTCCGTTTACCACACCAGGCGTATCCTCAGCAAAGTGCTTGAGGTTCTGATAATGGGTGGTGATGACGCCATAAGCTCCTTGCTTGACGAAGCGGCGGAGCACTGCCTCGGCAATGGCTCCACCAATGGTGGGCTCTGTTCCGCCTCCGAACTCGTCGATGAGCAGTAGGCTATGCGTATTACATCCACGCATCATATTCTTCATGTTCAGCAGATGGCTGCTGTAGGTGCTGAGGTCGTCCTCTATGCTTTGTTCGTCGCCGATATCGATGAAGATACTCTGGAAAATGCCACACTTGGAATTCTCGCCCATGGGGACGGCCAGACCGCATTGCAGCATATATTGCAACAGGCCAACGGTCTTCAGGCAGACACTCTTGCCGCCAGCATTGGGACCGCTGATGATGAGGATGCGCTGCTTTTTGTTCAGTTCAATCTCAAGCGGAACAATCTTCTTGCCCTGCTTCTTCAGGTTCAGAGCCAGGAGAGGGTGCTGGGCCAATGTCCAGTCGATGAGCGGATTCTTGTCAATCTGTGGCGATATACCGCCTATCTGCTCTGCCAGATGAGCCTTGGCACGTACAAACTCTACATCTGCCAGGAACTCATAGCCACGTACCAACTCGGGGATGTTGGGGCGAAGGAGTTCTGTGAAGTCCTTGAGGATACGTATAACCTCGCGCTTCTCTTCTGCCTCCAGCTCGCGAATGTGGTTATTGACCTCTACTACCTCGGCTGGTTCTATGAAGACGGTCTTACCTGTTGAACTCTCGTCGTGAATGATTCCCTTGAGCTTACGCTTCATGGCAGGAGCAGCTGGGATGACAAGGCGTCCGTCGCGCATGGTAGGCGCTACATCCTTGTCTACCCACCCCTCGGCCTGTGCAGCCTTGAGAATCTTGTTGAGGGTACGACTGACGCTGCCCTCATGACGGCGTAGCTCGTGTCTGATATTTGCCAGTTCGGGGGTGGCATCATCACGGATTCGTCCGTAACGGTCCAGAATCTGCTCGGCACGCTTGGTTACGGCGTGGAAGGTAAACACACCTTCCGTCAGCTTATGAAGGGCAGGATAGGTGGGCTGTTCCACTTCCTCCTCGCTACGCAGAATCTCGATCCATGAATGGAGCGTGCGCAAGGAGAGGTAGAGATTGTGGAGTTCTTTCTCGTCGAGATGTACGCCATCGATACGTATGCGATGAATGGTAGGGCGAAGGTCGTAGAAGTCCTGTTCGGGCAATTCCGATACCTCTGCTATGATACGACGGAATTCGGTTGTCTGCTGATGCAGCAGACGGATTGCCTCTACGTTGGTGAGGAAAGTCATCTGCTCTACGCGATTGCGTCCCAGCGTGCTGAGACAATGCCCCATCAGGAGCTGGCGTATCTCAGAGAAACCTATCTTCTGCTCGAAATGTTGTGGATATATCATGGGCTATAGGTTCTTAGCAGGGTACATAGTATTCCACCAAGTGGGATCGTCTTGTAGCCAACGGGCAAACCAAGCCATGATACTATCGTGCCAGCGGATACGCTTCTTGTAGTCGAGGATGTGGTGATTCTCGCCCTCTACGGTAATGAATGCCGTCTCCTTGCCCAGAATCTTCAGGGCAGTAAACATCTGGATGCTCTCGTTGATAGGAACATTGGTGTCAGCACTTCCGTGCATGAACAGGATGGGGGTATGCACCTTGTCGGCATTGAAGAGGGGCGCATGTCCGCTGTATAGCTCAACATTATTCCAAGGATAAGAGTGGGCGGCAGATGTTGCGCTGTAAGAATAGCCCCAATATCCGTATCCCCAGTAGCTGGCAGGATTACTGATGCCGGCATGGCTCATGGCAGCAGCAAAGATGTCTGTCTGTGTTTGCAGATACATGGTCATAAAGCCTCCGTAGCTGGCTCCCATACAGCCAATTTTCTTCTCGTTGACGTATGGATGCTCCTTGCAGAACTGTTTGGTTCCCTGGATGATATCATCTGCTGTATAATCTCCGTAGGCGTTGGAATGGCGTGATGCGAATTCCTGTCCGAATCCGCTACAGCCTGAGGGCTGGATAACATAAACGACATATCCCATAGCTGCCCATTCCTGGTAGCAATAGTAGCTGTCGAGATAACGTCCTACTGGTGAACAACCTCCGTAATAATAAACCAGCATGGGGTACTGCTTTGTCTCGTCGAAGAAAGGAGGCAGGTAATAACAGCCATAGATGGTGTCGCCACGTTCGGCACGGAAGTTCCAGTCGTGACACTCGCCCAACTGTATGTCTGCTGTACGCTCTGGGTTCACGTCAAATGCAAGGCGTTCCTTGCCGGTCTTGAGGTCCATAATCCAGGAACGGTCGCTACTTTGCGTGGTCTCGCTGACATATGCCATGATAGCCTTATCGCGTGCAATACTGAAATTGTTATAGACAAAGTTGTCTGTTGTCTTGACAGGAGTAATCTTTCCGTTCTGAGGATTGATACGGTAAAGTGTCTGCAGGTCCTTGTCTTCTGTCACGGCATAGATACATCCCTCGGACTTGCTCCATGCTATATCTATAATGGATGGGTCAAAGTCGCGTGTCAGACACTTTATCTGCTTTGATGCGATGTCATAAAGGAACAGTTCATACTCGAAGCAATTGGGAATCTTATCTGCTGACAGGGTATTGCCTATGCCGTTGAACGCTTCAGGACTACCCTTGAAGGCGATATATTTGCCATCGTAGGAGAAAGTGCCACCACTTATAAAGCCATCCTGCTTTACAATAGTGTCAGCCTGCAAAGTCTCTGTATCTACCAGCAGCACGGTAGTAAAGCCAAAGGGTCGTTTGGTGACATCTGCTGTAGAGATGTTAAGGAGAAGTTTGCGCCCATCGTCTGAAGGCTGGGCATAGACATTGTGCTGTCCGGCTGTCAGTTGGCGGGTTACACCTGTAGTCATATCCTGAAGGTAGATGACGCGACGGGTTCGCCAGCCAGGCTGACGGTCGTCTGGTTCCAGAATCTGATGCACATCATTATTGGTTTCTTTGGGACCTTCTACCTGGTCTGATATCAGCAACTTATTGTTGCCTATATAGGTGGCGCTACCACGTCCCTTGTATGTGGCAAGTACGGTGGTGTTTCCTGTCTTGACATCAACGGAAAGAGTCTGCCAGGCTCCATCTGTGGTCTGGCGGTAACGAATGTAACGGTCTCCTGTCTTATCCCAATGTGAGAAATTCTGTGCGGAGAGAATGTTTCCGGTTGCAATTTCCAGGATTTGTTCTGAGCGTTCAGAATGACCGTCTTCAAATGTTGTGCTAAACCTCTGCATCATATATTTGCCAGAACTGGAGAGTGAGACGCTGCTCAGACGCTTGCCATGCATAAGGTCTTTAAGTGTCCAGTATCTTTTATCTTCAGGATTCACGGTAATGTACTTCTCTTGTTCGCTTGATATACTGATTTTCAGCGTGTCAACCTCATCCTTCTTCTGCAATAGTTTAACTACTATCTGATGAGTTCCCGGTACAAGTTGAGTGTTTCCGTTCACCTCGGAATTATCAACATATAGGGTATGGCGACTCTTGCATTCGACCTTGAAATCAGCCTTCACAAAGCCTGTATTACGGATGGTAAAACCTGCCTGCAAAAGACTGGTCTGCGGAAGGGCAGGAAGGATTCCCGTTGTGTTTTCTGTTCCGCTCATCCATAACTTAAAAGACTGTGGTGAGGCATACAGCAGTTCCTCTGTTTCTATCTTCTTGCCATTGACGTCTGTAGTATCCGTAAGGATAGGGACGGATAGGGGGATAGGGTTACTGATACGAAGTTTCTGAATCTCGAGTGCATGGCCTGACAGACAACTTGCCAAAGCCATTAGAATACATATTTTTTTCATTTGGATTTATGAACGTGTTACATTCTTTACACCTTTTACGGTCTTTAATTTCTTGAGCAATTGTTGCAGGCGACTGATATCGTCAAGCATGACGGTAAGCGTGCCGGAGAAGAGTCCGTCGTGACTGTCGATACTGATACTGCGAAGCTGAATCTTTTCTTCCTTACTGATGATGCTGGTAACATTGTTGATAATACCCAGATCATCATTGCCTACGATGCGGAGGGTGATGGGATACTGGCTACCACGCTTGCCAGCCCAGCGAGCCTTGACGATGCGATATCCGAAGCGCTGGCGCATCTGTGGGGCATTGGGGCAGTCCTCTCGGTGAATCTTTATGCCTCCTCCGCTGGTTACGAATCCGAAGACATCATCACCATAGACTGGTTGGCAACAGCGAGCCATCTGGAAGTCGAGACCTTTCAGTTCCTGGTCGATGACAATAACGTCTTCGCCTCCTCCGGAAAGTTTGTTCTTCTCATTTTCCTGCATCACGAATTCCTGGGCGCTCATCTGTGGCGTAGTGCGCTCTTCCTCGCCCTTGCTATGTCGCAACTGCGCTGCGTAGGCATCCAGCACCTGCTCCATGGTAACTATCCCGGAGCCCAAAGCAGCATAGAACTCTGTAACGATTCGATAGCCCAGTTTGGTTATGGTGTGCATGAGGGTAGGTTCGTTGTACTCCAGCTTACGGTTCTTGAGTTTCCGTTCCAGTTCCTCCTTAGCCATCAGCGCCTCTTTGCTCTCCATCTCCTTGATGCTTTGGCGTATCTTGTTGCGAGCCTTGCTGGTTTGGACAATATTCAGCCAGTCTTGCTTGGGTGTCTGGTTGGCGTTGGTTAGAATCTCTACCTGATCTCCACTCTGTAGTTTCTGGCGGATGGTAACGTTTTTATTCCCGATCTTAGCTCCTACGCATGAGTTACCTACCTTGGTGTGGATGGCGTAAGCAAAGTCCAGTACTGTTGAGCCTGCAGGAAGTTTGAATAGGTCACCACGAGGTGTGAAGACAAAGACCTCATCCTCTACCAGATCCATACGGAACTGGTCCATAAGTTGCATGTCGTCATTTGTCTCAAGGGCGCCGCGTACATTGGCAAGCCATTCTTCTATGCCGCTCTGTCCACTTTTAACGCCTTTGTAACGCCAATGAGCAGCCAAACCATGCTCGGCGATGTCATCCATACGTTCTGTGCGTATCTGAACCTCCACCCATTTCTGGTCTGGTCCTAATACCGTAATGTGCAAACTCTCATATCCGTTACTCTTGGGCACAGAGAGCCAGTCGCGCATACGCTTAGGGTTACTCTGGTACATGTCAGTAATGATACTGAAGACCTGCCAGCAGTCCTGCTTCTCCTTCTCGGGCTTGGAATCCAGGATGATACGGATGGCAAAGAGATCGAATACCCCCTCAATGTCCACTTGCTGTTTCTTCATCTTCTGCCAAATGGAGTGGATACTCTTGGTACGTCCCTTCATGTGGAATTTAAGACCTGCTGCACGGAGCTTCTCGTCGATAGGTGCAATGAAGTTTGCTATGTAGGCATCACGACTGCGCTTGGTCTCGTTGAGTTTTTCCTTGATATGATAATAGGCATCATGCTCAAGATACTTGAGGCTCAGGTCCTCCAACTCGCTCTTCAGCTTGTAAAGTCCTAATTTATGGGCAAGGGGAGCGTAGAGATAGGCTGCCTCCATGGAAACCTTTCGTTGGGCTTCCACATAAGGTGTATCCTTGATTTTGCGCATGATAAGCACACGGTTGGCTATCATAATAAGGATAACGCGCAAATCTTCGGCAAAGGTAACCAGCAGGCTGCGGAAGTTCTCGCCTTCAACAGTGGCGCTTTTGGCGTAGAGGTCGCGAATGCGTAACATGCCATGCAGTATATTGGCAACGTCTTCTCCAAAGTCCTTCTTTATCTCGTCTATAGATGCAGCTCCGCTAAGAACAACACCATTCAGCATGACGCCCAAGATGGAGGCACGGTTCAATCCTATCTCCTCGGCCACAATAAGGGCAGTCTCTGCATCGTTTATGATGGGGTTCAGGTTGAAATTGTCTCGACGTAACAGGCTTTTCTCTATAGCCTCTCGTATATAGTAACGAACCTTCTGGTCATCTTCCGGTAGCAGAACATCCTTTGATACAGTATAAAGACGCTTGTATAATTCTGTAATCTGCGTTTTCTCTTCTGCAGTAAAGAAATCGTCCTTTATCATGTGTGTACTTTTTTTTATTTTGCACAAAGGTATGAATTTTTCTGGGTTTCATTACGATATTTGATTATTTTTGTTTACTTTTGTACACCAAAATAACAAAAGCAAATTTCTACAGGTTATGTTGTTAACAAACGAAGATAAGGAACTTCTCAAGAAGAAGGGTATAAGCGAAAGTCAAATTGAAGTACAACTGAAGGATTTTGAACAAGGTTTTCCTTTCTTGAAACTGCGTGCAGCTGCCTCCGTGGGTAATGGTATCATAGCTCCCAAGGGGGATGAGGTTGGAAAGTATGTCAAGATCTGGAACGACTATAAGTCAGAAGGACATGGCATTGTTAAGTTTGTTCCTGCCAGCGGTGCTGCCAGTAGAATGTTCAAGAATCTTTTTGAGTTCCTTGATGCAGACTATGATGTGCCAACTACGGACTTTGAAAAGAAGTTTTTTGCTGAGATTCATAACTTTGCTTTCTTTGATGCGCTGAATGACGCTTGTTTCCTTAATGAAGAGGAAGGCGTAGATGCCCTGATAGAAGAGGGTGAGTATAAGGCTGTTGTTGCCAACTTGCTTGGTGAGGAAGGGTTGGGTTACGGACAGTTGCCCAAGGGACTATTGCAGTTCCATAGCTATGATGACTGTGCCCGTACTCCGGTGGAAGAGCATCTTGTGGAGGCTGCGTTGTATGCCAGCAGTCAGGAAAAGGCTGCCGTACATTTTACTGTTAGTGCAGAGCATAGGGAATTCTTTCAGGAACTGATAGAGCGTGTTTTGCCAGATACAAGCAACCGTTACAATATTAAATATAATGTCAGCCTTAGCGAACAGAAGCCAAGTACAGATACTGTTGCTGCCAACATGGATAACACACCTTTCCGTACAGAAGACGGTAAGCTCTTGTTCCGTCCTGGGGGTCATGGTGCTCTTATAGAGAACCTTAATGATTTGGATTGTGATGTTGTGTTCATCAAAAACATAGATAATGTTGTACCTGACAGACTAAAAGATGATACGGTCCTGTGGAAACAGGTGATTGCCGGTGTATTAGTAAATGTACAGAAGCAAACTTTTGAATATCTGAATCTGTTGGATAGTGGCAAGTTTACTCATGATGACTTGGAGGATATCATTCGTTTTGTACGTCACACCCTTAATACCGATGTTCCCGGCCTGAAGGATTTGGAAGATACAGAGTTGCATATTTTCTTAAAGAACAAGTTGAACAGACCTATCCGTGTTTGCGGCGTTGTGAAGAATGTGGGTGAGCCTGGCGGTGGACCGTTCCTGGCATTTAATCCGGATGGAAGTGTATCACTCCAGATTCTTGAGAGTAGTCAGATAGATCAGAATAACCCAGAATACGTAAAGATGTTTACTCAGGGAACTCACTTCAATCCCGTTGATTTGGTCTGCGCCGTTAAGAACTATAAAGGCGAGAAGTTCAATCTTCCTGATTTTGTAGATCCTGCCACAGGTTTCATATCATATAAGAGTAAAGGGGGCAAGGAGCTGAAAGCCCTTGAACTGCCTGGATTGTGGAATGGCGCTATGAGTAATTGGAGCACTCTTATGGTGGAAGTGCCTTTGAGCACTTTTAATCCTGTCAAGACAGTCAACGATTTGCTTCGTCCTCAACATCAGGCTAAATAATATTAATGATAATTTTAAATCGAAGAAGAAAACACATATAAATGAAATCTGACATAGAAATAGCAAGGGAAACTCCATTGGCACCCATAACAGCTATCGCTGAGAAAATGGGAGTGCCAGGAGATGCCCTAGAACCTTATGGCCGTTATTGTGCCAAGATCCCCGAAGATTTAATTGATGAAGAGAAAGTAAAACAGCATAAGCTGATCCTTGTTACATCCATCTCGTCTACAAAAGCTGGTATCGGTAAGACAACAGTAAGCGTTGGATTGGCTTTAGGAATGTCCAAAATAGGTAAGAAAACCATTGTGGCCTTACGTGAGCCATCATTGGGTCCATGTTTCGGTATGAAGGGTGGGGCAGCTGGTGGCGGATATGCCCAGGTATTGCCTATGGAGAAAATCAACCTGCATTTTACAGGTGATTTCCATGCTATTACATCGGCGCATAATATGATAGCCGCATTGTTGGATAACTATATTTACCAGCATAGGAACGATGGCTTTGCTATGCGTGAGGTTTTGTGGAAACGCGTTCTTGATGTGAACGACCGTAATCTGCGTTATGTGGTTACCGGGTTAGGTGCTAAGACAGATGGCGTTACAATGGAGAGTGGTTTTGATATTACTCCTGCAAGCGAGATTATGGCCATCCTTTGTCTGGCTAAGGATCAGAATGATTTGCGTCGTAGAATAGAGAATATATTATTAGGAACAACTATAGACGGCAAGCCTTTCTACGTTAGGGATTTGGGGGTTGCCGGAGCTATCTGTGTTTTGTTGAAGGATGCTTTGCATCCCAATTTGGTACAGACTACAGAACAGACGCCAGCTATTGTACATGGTGGTCCATTTGCCAATATTGCTCACGGGTGTAACAGTGTACTTGCAACCAAGTTGGCTCTTACCTATGGCGATTATGTAATAACAGAGGCTGGGTTCGGTGCAGATTTGGGCGCGGAGAAGTTCTATGATATTAAGTGTCGCAAGAGCGGTCTTCAGCCTTCACTTACAGTATTGGTAGCTGGCTCTCATGGATTGAAAATGCATGGTGGTGTTCCTATAGACGAAATTAAGCAGCCCAATATGGAGGGTCTGAAGCGAGGCGTAAAGAATATGGACCGTCATATTCGGAATATTCAGAGTTTCGGACAGACGGTTATTGTCTGCTTTAATCGTTATGCTACAGATACTGAGGAAGAAATCGATTTTTTGCGACAGCATTGTAAAGAGATGGGAGTGGGATTTGTTGTAAATAATGCATTCAATGAAGGCGGAACTGGTGCTGTAGAATTGGCTCAGTTGGTTGTTGATACTATAGAATCTAATCCTAGCAAGCCACTTCATATGGCATATAACGATAATGATACCGTTGAGGAGAAGGCAGATGCTGTTGCCAGAAAAATATATGGTGCAGACGGTGTTACCTTCAGTCCTGCAGCGAAACGTATGATAGATAAGATTAATGAGATGGGTATATCTCACTATCCTATTTGTATTGCAAAAACTCAATATAGCTTTTCTGCAGACCAAAAAGCCTATGGGGTTCCAACTGGTTTTAAGATTAATATACGTGACATTGTTATTAATTGCGGAGCTGAGATGTTAGTCCTTATTGCAGGAGATATATTGCGTATGCCAGGTTTGCCCAAAAGTCCACAGGCTGAGCGTATAGATCTTGTAAACGGAGAAATAGAAGGTCTTTCATGAGCGAATTAGAGAATTTACATAACGAAGAAACAAACGATACTTCTTACGATCATGTACTAAAGTACACGGGTGTTTTTGGCGGGGTACAAGGTCTGAAGATGCTTGTATCCTTTGCACGTAATAAACTTACGGCGAAATTCCTTGGTGACTTTGGTATGGGCTTGATTGGCGTTTACAATAGCATCTCGGAGTTTCTGGTTAGTGCGAGTAATTTAGGCGTACCTTTGAATGCCACCCAGAGAGCTGGTGAATTGTTTGATGAAGGTTCGACTAGCGAGATAGAGCATTTTGTAATGGTGGTCAGGACGTGGGTTCTATGGACTGCTATCCTTGCCACAGTATTGTGTATATGTGCATCCCCCATCCTAAGCTCTCTTTTCTTTGAAAACCAATGGGATTATCATGTTCTGTTGATGATTCCTGTTGCAGTTAGTTTTTTGTTAGCAGAGGGTGAATGTGCAATTCTGAAAGGTCTTAGGCAGGTTAGAAAAGTGGCAATTATAGAAGGAACTGTTGCTTTGCTAACGATAGCCCTTACAGTACCATTTTATTATTATATGGGATTGAAGGGAATTGTCCTAGGTCTTATATTTAGTACATTGTCGTCGTTTATTACCCACGGCTTTTTCTCTTTCAGATTAGTCTCGTATAAAATATCGCCTTTTAACAAGAAAATCTTCTTTGAGGGGTTGCCTATGGTTAAAAGAGGTATTCCATACGTTCTTGCTGGCGTTTCTGCTACAGGATTGGGGCTGTTTATTCCTGCATATATCTTGCATTCGGGTAATACTACCATGGGGGATGTAGGACTTTTCCGAGCCGGTTGGACACTAATGGTCAGTTATGCGGGAATGGCATTTGTGGCATTAGAGGCGGATTATTTTCCACGTCTTTCATCTGTTAATCAGGATAATGTGCGTATGAATCAGACTATCAATCAACAGATAAATGTATGCTTGCTGGTTCTTACACCTTTATTGATTCTTTATATTCTGTTTTTGCCGACAGTTATAAGTCTGCAGTTTGGTGATTCCTTCATGGTTATTTTAAATATGTCTCTATGTGCCTGTTTCTATACTTTCTTCCGAGCATTGTCGTTACCCTTAGGGTATACTACTTTGGCCAAAGGTGATAGTGTGGTTTTCCTGGCAATGGAGGTTGCATATAATATTTTCTTTGGTGTTCTGATATGGTTGCTTTACAATGCCTATGGACTGGTGGGTGCTGGTATAGCCCTTTCTGTTGGTGCTTTGTATGATATTGTAATTGCTTTGTTGGTTTGCGGATACCGATACAAAGTCAGGGTTAAACGTAATACTTGGCTGATTTTTGTATTTCAGTTGATATGCCTGTCTGTTACATTTCTGTTCTGTGTAACATCAAATCTTGAACTGAAGTATTTCTTTGGCGGCATTGCATTTGTGATCTCTCTTTCGTTTAGTGTTTTTCATTTAACTAAGCGAAGTGATTTCCTGCGTCACATTCTGCACCATTTTACTCATTCGTCAGGAGATTGTTGCTAAAAAAAAGAACTCAGGAAAAACTGAGTTCTTTTTTTTAGAGGTGCCTGGCGGATTCGAACCGCCGTGCACGGTTTTGCAGACCGGTGACTAAGCCACTCATCCAAGGCACCAAATTTTCAAATGCGATGCAAAGGTACAATGTTTATTGCAATTTACCAAATATTGCTGCATCTTTTTTGAATTTCATTAAGTTTGTCGGGGTGACCCGACTCGAACGGGCGACCACCTGGTCCCAAACCAGGTGCGCTACCAACTGCGCTACACCCCGGAACTTTCCACGCTCTCGTGAAAAGCGATGCAAAGGTACTTCTTTAATTTCAATTGTGCAAGAAACTTTGTTGTTTTTTTTCCTTTTTACTTCCCTTTGTTAATTTCTTTAAAATATAAATAGGTATATTGTTATTTATGTATATTTTTGCATGTAAAATGATTGTAACAAAGACAAAGGATTAACAATAAAATCAACTTACAAATTACAAAATGAAAAAGTACAATTTTAATGCCGGACCATCTATTCTTCCACGTGAGGTAATGGAGGCAACAGCAGCTGCATGTCTTGAGTTTGAAGGCAGCGGTTTATCTTTGATGGAGACAAGCCATCGTGCAAAGAATTTCCAGCCTGTAGTTGATGAGGCAGTTGCCCTCTTTAAGGAATTGTTGGATATTCCTGAAGGTTACAGCGTAATTTTCCTCGGTGGCGGTGCTAGTCTTGAGTTCTGTATGATTCCTTACAATTTTCTAGAGAAGAAAGCTGCTTATTTGAATACTGGCGTATGGGCAACAAAGGCTATGAAGGAAGCTAAGTTGTTTGGCGAGGTAGTAGAAGTTGCTTCAAGCAAGGATAAGAACTTTACATATATTCCCAAAAACTTTGAGATTCCTACCGATGCGGATTATCTGCATATTACTAGCAATAATACCATCTATGGAACTGAATTACGTAAGGATTTGGATTCACCTATTCCTGTAATTGCTGATATGAGTAGTGATATTTTCTCTCGTCCTGTAGATGTTAGCAAATATGGTATGATCTATGGTGGTGCACAAAAGAACTTGTCTATGGCAGGTGTTACTTTTGTTATTGTCAAGGAAGACTTGTTGGGTAAGGTTAGTCGTCCTATTCCTACCATGTTGGATTATCGTACCCATGTAAAGAAGGGTAGTATGTTCAATACACCTCCAACTGTTCCCATCTATTGCGCTTTACAGAACCTGAAGTGGATTAAGAAACAGGGTGGTGTAGAGGCCATGGCTAAGTTGGCTCAGCAGCGTGCCGAAATTGTATACGGCGAGATTGATCGTAACAAGTTGTTTGTTGGTACAGCAGAGGAGGATAGCCGCTCTTTGATGAACCTTACTTTCGTATTGAAGCCTGAATATGAGGATTTACAAGACGAGTTCATGGCCTTCGCAACAGAGAAGGGTATGGTTGGTGTAAAGGGACATCGTGATGTTGGTGGTTTCCGCGCTAGCTGTTATAATGCCATGTCTATTGAGGGTTGTCAAGCCTTGGTTGCTTGTATGAAGGAATTCGAAGCTAAACATTAATACTTTTACTACTATGGCAAAAGTTCTTATTGCAACAGAGAAGCCATTCAGCAAGGTTGCTGTAGATGGCATTAAGGCAGTTACTGATGCAGCTGGATATGAGTTGGCATTATTAGAAAAGTATACTGAGAAGAAGCAACTTCTGGATGCTGTAGGTGATGTTGATGCTTTGATAATTCGTTCAGATAAGGTTGATGCAGAGGTGTTGGATGCAGCAAAGAATCTGAAGATTGTTGTCCGTGCCGGTGCCGGATATGACAATATCGACCTTGCAGCTGCTACTGCTCATAATGTTGTAGCAATGAACACTCCTGGTCAGAATGCCAATAGCGTTGCTGAACTTGTGTTCGGTCTTCTTGTATATGGAGTCCGTAATTTCTTCAACGGAACCAGTGGTACAGAATTGCTAGGCAAGAAGTTGGGAATCCTAGCCTTTGGTAATGTGGGACGTAATGTCGCTCGTGTGGCTAAGGGCTTTGGAATGGAAGTTGTTGCCTATGATGCCTTCTGTCCTGCAGAAGCTATCGAGGCTGCAGGTGTTAAGGCTGCAAAGAGTCAGGATGAACTATTTGAGACATGTGACATTGTTTCTCTGCACATTCCTGCAACTCCCGAGACCAAGCAGAGTATCAATTATGCTTTGGTTGGCAAATTGAAGAAGGGCGGCATTCTGGTTAATACTGCTCGCAAGGAGGTTATTGACGAGGACGGTCTGATTAAACTAATGGAAGAGCGAACAGATCTGAAGTATCTGACTGATATTAAGCCTGATGCTGATGCTGTATTCTCTGAGAAGTTTGCCGGACGTTACTTTGCAACTCCCAAGAAGATGGGCGCTCAGACAGCTGAGGCTAATGTAAATGCTGGTATTGCTGCAGCCAATCAAATTGTAGGTTTCTTACGTGACGGTATCACCAAATTTCAAGTTAACAAGTAATGGCAACTATAAAACCATTTAAAGGACTTCGTCCTCCCAAAAATCTTGTAGAACAGGTAGAGAGTCGTCCCTATGATGTGCTTGATTCTGAAGAAGCTCGTCAGGAGGCTGGAAATAATGAGAAATCCCTCTATCATATCATTAAGCCTGAGATAGACTTCCCTGTTGGAACCAGTGAATATGATGAGCGTGTATATGCACGTGCAGCTGAGAATTTTGCCAAGTTCCAGAAGGAGGGATGGCTTGTACAGGATGAGCAGGAGATGTATTATGTTTATGCGCAGACAATGAATGGCAAGACACAGTACGGCTTGGTTGTTGCTGCAGCTGTTGAGGACTATATGAACGGCGTTATCAAGAAGCATGAGTTGACTCGTCGTGATAAGGAAGAGGATCGTATGCGTCACGTACGCGTTAACGATGCAAACCTTGAGCCCGTTTTCTTTGCTTATCCTGATAACGTAACTCTTGATTCGTTGATTGAGCGTGTTACTAAATGTGAGCCAGAGTATGACTTCATTGCACCTGTTGATGGTTTCCGTCATCAATTCTGGCTGATAAATGATGCTACTGATATCGCAACTATTACAGATACTTTTGCAAAGATTCCTTATCTGTATATTGCTGACGGCCATCATCGTAGTGCTGCTGCTGCCCTTGTTGGTGCAGAGAAAGCTAAAAACAATCCGAATCACAAGGGCAATGAAGAATACAATTACTTCATGGCTGTATGTTTCCCTGCCAGTCAGTTGACTATACTGGATTACAATAGGGTTGTTAAGGATCTTAATGGTATGACTGAAGAGGAATTCCTATCAGCTCTCTCCACCAACTTTGTCGTTTCATGCCAAGGCGCAGAACCTTATAGGGCAAAGCACCTGCATGAGTTCAGCCTATATCTTGGCGGCAAATGGTATAGTCTGGATCTGAAAGATGGACTTTGCAATGAGGCAGATCCTATTGGCAGTTTGGATGTTAGTATCAGTAGTGATTTAATTCTTGACAAGTTGCTCGGAATTAAAGATTTGAGAAGTGACAAGCGTATTGATTTCGTGGGTGGCTTGCGCGGTTTGGAAGAACTGAAACGTCGTGTTGATTCAGGCGAGATGAAAATGGCTTTAGCTCTTTTCCCTGTTTCCATGCAGCAAATCATGAATATTGCCGATAGCGGAAATATCATGCCTCCCAAGGCTACTTGGTTTGAGCCAAAATTGCGTAGCGGTTTGGTTGTTCACAAACTTTCATGATTGACGAATTCAAAACTATAAAAGATAAAAGCGAAGGGACTTATTCCGAACTCAGGAGTAAGTTCATCGCTTTTGCTCATCATGTTACTACTGTAGAAGAGGCTATGGCCTTGGTAGAGCAATACCAGAAGAAATACTATGATGCACGACATGTCTGTTGGGCTTATATGTTGGGGGCTGAGCATGAGACATTCAGAAGTAATGATAACGGAGAACCCAGCGGAACAGCAGGTAAGCCTATTCTCGGGCAAATCAATAGCAACGAACTGACTGATATCATAATCCTTGTTGTTCGCTATTTTGGCGGAGTTAAGTTGGGAACAAGCGGTTTGATTATAGCATATAAAACTGCTGCTGCTGAAGCTATCGCTAATGCAGAAATAGAAACACGTACTGTTGACGAGGAGTTTACCTTCAATTTTGAATACCCACTGATGAATAGTGTGATGAAGGTCGCTCGTGATCTTGATGCCCGTATTGTTAGTCAGTCATATGATATGGATTGCTGTATGACTCTTTCTATCAGAAAAGGAAAAATACAGGAATTGCAGGAGAAAATCAAGAAGGCGCTTTCTCCTTTTTAATTACAGTCCTATAAACTTCTTTACTGCTGCTGCTACTCCGTCTTC
Source organism: Bacteroidaceae bacterium (assembly GCA_017619585.1). The sequence continues at coordinate 101,804 of JAFZSA010000023.1, read as the reverse complement.
CTCGTTACTTAATGTAACGTAGTCTGCAGCTTCTTTTACTACATGCTGGGCATTGGACATTGCAACGCCAAGACCTGCGTATTCTATCATGCTCAAATCGTTAAATCCGTCCCCGCAAGCCATAAGTTCTTCTCTTTTAAGGCCAAGATGATTCAGTAAGAACTCTAATCGTTTAGCTTTGTCTATACCTAAAGGGAGAACTTCCAGAAAGAATGGTTCACTACGGTAAATACTCATTTTCCCCTCGTAGTATTCACTCAGTTCCTTCTCTAGAATTGCCAGTTTCTTTTCGTTTCCAACAATCAGGCACTTGGGTTCGGGGAAATTGATTTCGTCAAGGAAGCTGTTCAGCTTCTTCAACTTCATCTTATTGAGCTTTGCTTCGTAGCGTACATACTCATTATCGATGTCCTCGCATGCTATATAATCATCCAGATAGCTAAGTATCTTGAAGTCGTCTGTGTTCCCAACTTCGTACAGGTGTTTGTAAACAGATGTTTCAAGAACATTCTGGTATATTATTTCCCCTGTTGCGCAATCAATGATTAACCCTCCGTTAAAGGCTAATATATAGCCGCCATAATCTTTCAGATGTAGTTGTTCTGCCAAAGGCCTAATGCCAGCAGTGGGTCTTCCGCTGGCAAGTACAAGACGTAATCCTTTTTGCTGAGCCTGTATTAGTACTTCTAAAGTGTGAGGTGTTATCTCTTTCTTGCTATTGGTAAGTGTTCCGTCTAAGTCGAGTGCAAGAATTTTATACATTATATTATTAGGGGATATGTTGTTTTATTATTGTTCTTCTGAATTTGCTTTCCGTAGTATGAGTGTTGTGGCACCAATGGTGATTATAGATGCATCTTCTAGATATATACGATCTTGATCACGTAGAATTTCATTCATATAGAAAGTGCCTGTATTGCTTGGCGCATCACGTAGAATATACTGTAGTTCACCCTTTTTGTTTCGTTGAACTCTAATAATACAATGTTTTGTGTCTATACTGGGATCAACGGTTTCTATAGGCTTATTTATATTTGAGCCTTTAACATATCTGCCGAATACGTTATCTCCCATTTCTAGAGGTATAATCTGTTTGTAATGGAAAACGTTTTCCACTACGACTATACTTCCTAGCTCTTGGCTGTGTTCCTGCTCGTCAAGATTTTCGTTTTTTCTTGTTTCCTTGACCTTGCTGGTACCAAGACGTATTCCAAACTGACGACTACATTCCGGACACACAAACACCAATTGCTGTCCGTCCTCGTATTGTTTCTCATCAAAGGTGATGTAATTGTCGCACTTGGGGCAACGTACTCTTTTCATTCGTTATGGATTCTTGAGTTTATTATTTCTCCATTATCCAAGCATTGGAGAACTCTTTACTTATGCTACGTAAAGTATGAACCTCTGTCAAAGCGTCTTCTCTAGATGTAAAACCTGGTATTAAAACTCTGATGAATTTTCCAGATTTATCGACAATGGCCTTAATTCCTCGCTCGTTTAGATTCTGACAGTAAGCTTCAGCATTTTGGACTGGCACTCCGCAACATAGTACGACAGAGAATGATAGATGTGCAATTTCTTTCTGCTCTTGCTCAGTTATTATTTCGTCAAGAATCACTTCAGAATCCATATTCTTATCAGCAGTTGTTTTTTTCTCTTCCTTTACCTCGACCTTGCTGGTTTTGGGCTGAGTTTTTGAAATAGGAGCGGAGGGCAGGAATATTTCAGAGTGCATCTCTGGATTCTGATTCGAACAGTTTTCGGAAACAGGTGTACTGAAGGCAAAGAATAAGATTATTGAGGCTGCCACTGTAGTAACGTAATGCAGCATTCGCTTGTTAATACTGATGGTTATTTTTCTTGCATCCTTATCAGATTTGTTTTTGTCTTTCTGCCGGCTGATAGTTAAAATGTTCTCCTTAGAAGGGTGGACGTGTATGGCGTCTAATCCGTAGAGCCATGGAGATGCTGCGCCAGCCTGACAGGGGATAAATCGAATCTTTCCTGTGGCTTCATCCAAAACAAATTCGCCAATACTGCCTAGCTCGTAACTGCCGTATTCAGATAATTCCTGTTGTATGTTTTCTGTAAATTCCAGTGTAACAATATAGGCTTCTTCTGTTGAGATTTGATAGCTTGCAGATATTGTTTCTATGAAACGGGTATCCTTATCATTCACTTCTTGCGTGAATGACAAAGCCCTATAAGGAGGCAGAAGAATCTCTTCTTCCTCTATCCATTTGCTTGGTACGTATGTTGCTTTTAGCGTACCTAATTGCGGTATCACAACAATATCATGATACAACAATTGATATTCTATATGCCTTGATAGATTAATCACGTTGCAAAAGTATTGCTTTTTTTCTTGTTTTCCAAGAGAAAAGAGGAAATACTTACAGGTTAAGATATAATACCTTATTCTTTTTCAGCCTCTGTTTTTGCCTTGATTTGCTGGTCTACCTCTGCACTTCGCTTGTATCGCTTATTAAGCCCCTTTATAATGTCCTGGGTAATGTCATATTTTGGATTTGCAATCAGAAGATTGTCTCCTGCTTTTACCATGACATAGTCGTATTTCTTAGTCTTATTATATCGCTTCAGGAAAGACTGTATACTGTCTTTTGCTTCGGCGTTGATGCGAGCCTGCTCTTCGTTAAACTCGTTATTCAAACGGTCAGCCAACTGGGCCAGTTCTTGCTGCTCTCTCTGGATTCCTGCCTGAGCACGTTCCAGTTCATCACGGGTAGTGAATCCATTACTCTCGTATTTCTTTTGTACAGCAGCAGCATGGCTCTCCAAAGCACGCTGTTTCTTGGCTAGTGTATTCTGAATGTTGTTGCCTTTATGTGTAAGTACTTCGCTGTAATCTTTATAGAGCTGATACTGGTTCATTAGTGTATCTAACTCTACGTATGCAATCTTGACACCTACTGACTGGGTTGTTTCTGTTTCTGTTGTTTCAGTTTCTTCGTCTACAGCTTTGTTGCAGCTTGATATTGTCATTCCTAAAGACATCAGTCCGATGCCAAGCAAATACTTTTTCATATACATTATCTTAATTATTGTTTATATTCTTTCTTTTACTTTGTTTGGATTTTCTTTTCTCATCATCTTATCCATGCTTTGAACGCAATGGATTCCACGTTTCCGCATTTCCTTGTTGTCGCTAATATGCGAACTTGCAAACTTCCCATTTGGCTGTACAATCAATTTAACACATAAAAGTGTTATTGATATAGCAACAATTCCTACGGTTAATAATGCTACTTTCAACATATTTTACTATATTTGCAACTGCAAAGATACAGAAAATGATAAAATAAACCAAATATTATGACTGAAATTGAGTTAAAACCTAAGCGTGTGTTTGATTGTTTTGCAAAAGTCAATACTGTTCCTAGACCTTCAAAAAAAGAGGAGCAGATGATTTCTTTCTTGATTGACTTTGGTAAAAAACTTGGTTTAGAGACTGATTGCGACGAAGTCGGTAATGTTATAATACGCAAGCCTGCAACTCCAGGAATGGAGAATCGTAGGATTCTGATTCTTCAGAGTCACATGGATATGGTATGTGAGAAGAATAAGGATGTTGATTTCGACTTTAACAAGGATGCTATTCAGACATACGTTGATGGTGAATGGCTTAAGGCTAAAGGTACAACTTTAGGTGCTGATGACGGTATTGGCGTTGCCATGCAGATGGCACTTCTTGAAAGTACTGATATTGAACATGGTCCTTTGGAGTGTGTTTTTACTCGTGATGAGGAAACTGGTCTTACCGGTGCCTTTGGTATGGGAAATGATTTTATGAAGGGCCGTTTGATGGTTAACCTCGACAGCGAGGATGAAGGTCAGATCTTTGTCTCTTGTGCCGGTGGGTGCCGCACGCTTGTCGAGATGCCTTTCCAACTTGAAGCCTTACCTCAGAACTTCTTTACTTTCTCTCTCTGTATTAAAGGATTGACGGGCGGTCATAGCGGTGACGATATTATCAAGAGTCGTGCCAATGCCAATAAGTTGCTGGCTCGTTTCCTTTATCTTAGTCAGAAGAAATACGACCTTCGCCTGATTGATATCCAGGCTGGTGGTTTGCATAATGCTATTCCGCGTGAAGCATCCTGCCTTTGTGCTATTCCTATGAAGGACAAGGAGCAGATACGTGTCGACTGGAATCTCTATGCTGCTGATGTTGAGGAGGAATACAGCGTGACAGAAAAGAGCATGGAGTTCCTTCTTTCTTCCGAGGATGCGGCCTCACAGGCTATTGATAAAGAATCCAGCACTAAGTTCATTACAGCTTTGCAGGCTGTTGACAATGGTGTATTTGCTATATGTCAGGATATTGACCTGGTTGAAACCAGTAGCAACCTGGCAAGCATTCACATGAAACCCGAGAAGAATGTTATTGAGGTTATCAGTTCTCAGCGAAGCAGCATTTATAGTGCACGTGTCAATATGGCCAACACCATAGCTGCTGTATTTGAATTGGCCGGTGCCAAGGTAGATATAGGCGAGGGCTATCCCGGATGGAAGATGAATCCCAAGAGCGAGATTTTGCGTATAGCTGTTGACCAATATCGCAAACTGATGAACAAGGAGCCTCTGGTATTGGGTATCCATGCTGGTCTTGAGTGCGGACTCTTCAGCGAGAAATATCCTGGCATGGATATGATTAGCGTTGGACCTACCATGCGTGGTGTTCATAGTCCAGACGAGAAACTGTTAATACCAACTGTTCAGATTGTATGGGATTGGTTGTTGGCAATTCTTAAGAATATTCCCGAAGAGAAATAATGAAAAATCGGCTATTATATATTTTTGCAGTTGTATTATCGGCATTGTTCTATTCATGTTCCGATTACGATTCTTATTCTGTTGATCCGTTTTTCAAACTGGTCTTTTCCGATGATACGGTGCGTTTTGATACGTTGATATCAACCATTGCCAGCCCGACAAAGACGCTATATGTTTACAATAAGAATTCAAACGGAGTACGGGTCTCTAATATCCGATTACAGAAGGGTAGTGAGAGCCTTTTTCGCGTTAATGTTGATGGCGAGTACTTAGCTCAAGGCTCTGGCAATGATTACTTGATTAGAAAGAAAGACAGCATACTTGTTCGCATAGAGGTTACAACTCCAGAAAGTGGTACCACGGATACCATATCTTATTCAGACGAGTTAGTCTTCAGTCTTGAAAATGGTGTGCAGCAACATGTCCTGCTTACTGCTGGTTCTGTAGATGCATATATTATTCACGGTATGAAAATCGAGTCGGATTTAACTCTGAGTACAGACAAACCGTATCTTATATATGACTCGTTGGTAATAGCCAAAGGCGCAACTTTGAATCTTCTTCCTGGTACTAGATTGCTGATGCATGACAGTACGGCAGTGGATATTTATGGGCGTATTAATGCCTGTGGAACTATAGAAAAACCTGTTGTTTTTCGTGGCGCACGTACAGACCGTATGTTTGATTATCTTTTCTATGATAATATGCCTAGTAGATGGAAGGGTATTACCATTCACGAAGGTAGTTACAACAATAAGTTCTTCAATTGCGACCTACATAGCGGTCGTTGGGGCATTAAGGTTGATAGCACATCACTTGACCACTTAACTATGACTATGGAGAATTGTATTATTCATAATGTTGGAGGTGATGGCCTGAAACTTGTTAATTGTAATGCGGAAATCCTTAATACTCAAATAAGTAATACACTTGGTGAGTGTGTTTCCATCTATGGTGGTTCATATACATTCTGCCATTGTACCATTGCGCAATATTACCCATTAAGTTATGATAGGGGTGATGCCTTGTACGTTACTAATGTAAACGATAATAAAGTGCATCACGAACTCAGATATGTTCAGTTCCTCAATAGTGTTATTACTGGTTATGCTGAAGATGTGATTAAGGGATTCCTTCCTAAGGATTACGAAGATTCTGAATATTATTACTTCCAGAATTGTTTCTTACGTACTGTTGGGGAAAATGACGATAATCATTATGTGGCATGTAAGTTCGAGAACGACGATATGGAACTTCGCGGAGAGAAGAATTTTAAGGTTTTTGACACGCATAATTTCGTTTATGACTTCACTCCGGATTCTTTAAGTGAGATTCGAAATATGGCTGACCCCCTTTTAATGAATGGATTAAAGACAGATCGTTTAGGTCGAAACCGTCTGTCGGACGATGCTCCTGATGCCGGTTGTTATGAATATATAATGCCTCAGAAATAATGAAGATAGTTCTCGCCGTTGTAGGTAAGACAACCGATAAGCATTTTATTGCCAGTATCGATGAGTATATACAGCGCATAAACCATTATGTGCCGTTTTCACTTGATATTATTCCTGAACTGAAAGGGACCAAGAATCTAAGCGAGAAGGAACAGAAGAATAGGGAAGGAGAGCTGATTCTCAAGACCTTTCAACCGGGTGATTATTTAGTGCTTCTTGATGAACATGGTCGTGAACGTCGTAGTATAGAGTTCGCGCAATGGATTCAAAAGAAGATGTCTGCAGGTCCCAAGCGCCTTGTTTTTGTGGTTGGAGGTCCCTACGGCTTTTCAGAAACTGTCTATAATGCAGCCCATGAGAAAGTGTCACTCTCGCAAATGACACTCAGCCACCAAATGATTCGTCTTCTCTTTGCAGAGCAGATCTATCGGGCTATGACCATCCTGAATGGCGAGCCCTATCATCACGAATGACCCCTTTCCGACTCCCCCGAGGTGGAGTGTTTAATTATGAATTAATAATTTTGAATTATACAATATGTTAAGTGTAGAAGAATTAAACGACAGACTTATCGACCTCTCCTTTGCCGAGGATATAGGTGATGGTGACCATACTACCCTTTGCTGTATCCCAGATACAGAGATGGGCGAGAGTAAACTCCTCATTAAGCAGGAAGGTATCTTTGCTGGCGTTGAGATTGCCAAGCAGGTGTTCTATAGATTCGACCCCACTATGCAGGTCGAGGTTTATATTCAGGATGGTGCTCACGTCAAGCCCGGAGATATTGTGATGAGCGTAAAGGGCAAGGTGCAGAGCCTTTTGCAGACAGAGCGCCTCATGCTTAATATCCTGCAGCGTATGAGTGGTATTGCCACTATGACGCACAAATATCAACAGGCTCTTATTGACGCAGGTACCAAAACTCGTGTTCTGGATACTCGTAAGACTACTCCAGGTATGCGTATGCTTGAGAAAGAGGCTGTTAAAATTGGTGGCGGTCTAAATCATCGTATAGGTCTTTTTGATATGATTCTGCTCAAGGATAACCACATAGACTTCTGTGGTGGTGTTCATAATGCTATTTCCCGTGCTAAGCAGTATTGCAAGGAGAAAGGGAAGAATCTGAAGATAGAATGCGAGGTTCGTAATTGGAAGGAACTTGATGAAGCTCTTGCAGAGGGGTGTGACCGTATTATGTTTGACAATTTCACGCCAGAGGACACAAAGAAGGCTGTTGAGATTGTCGCTGGTCGTTGCGAGACGGAATCCAGTGGCGGCATTACTTTTGATAATATGATTCCTTATGCCAAGGCTGGTGTTGACTTCATCTCTTTTGGTGCTCTCACTCATAGTGTTAAGGGATTGGATATGAGCTTTAAGGCTGCAGGCAGCGATAAGTTGAAGATATAGAATAAGGTATAAAGTATATGAAAAGACTATTTATATTTGCTTTTTTGTTGATAGGCGCTCTTCAATTCTCAATTCTCGATTTTCAATTCTCAATTGGCCAAGCCAAAGCCTGCACCAATCTGATTGTTGGTAAGAAAGCCAGTAAGGACGGTAGTGTTATTATCTCATATAGCAGTGATGACTACGGTGCATACGGCTATATGAACTTCCTTCCAGGCGGAAAACACAAGAAGGGCGAGATGCGTGCTCTCTATCATTATGAGTCCAATAACTATCTGGGTGAGATTCCCGAGGCAGAAGAGACCTATACTGTTGTAGGCTTGATGAACGAACATCAGCTTAGCATCCACGAGACTACCTTTGGCGGTCGCGAGGAACTTTGCGATACCGTCAGCGGCTTGTTTGACTACGGAAGTCTGATGTATGTAACACTTCAGCGTGCCAAAACTGCTCGTCAGGCCATCGCCGTTATGGGCAAGTTGGTAGAGGAGTATGGCTATGGAAGTGAAGGAGAGAGCTTCTCTATTGCCGACCCTAACGAGGCCTGGATCATGGAGATGATAGGTAAGGGCCCCGGTCGAAAGGGCGCTGTATGGGTTGCTGTTCGTGTGCCCGATGATTGTATCTGTGCTCATGCCAACCAAAGCCGTATCCGTAAGTTCCCTCTCAAGGACAAGGAGAACTGTATTTTTAGCAAGGATGTTATCTCTTTTGCTCGTGAGAAGGGATTCTTTAATGGCAAAGATGCAGATTTCTCTTTTTCAGAGGCTTATTCCCCAACAGATTTTGGCGCTCAGCGTTTCTGTGAGGCCCGTGTATGGAGTTTCTTCAACAAGTGGGCAGCAGAGGATATGACCCCTTATCTCTCTTATGCAATGGGCGAGACATCAGACAATCCCATGCCTCTGTATGTTAAGCCAAAGGCACCTCTTAGCGTACAGGATGTCAAAGATATGATGCGCGACCACTACGAGGGTACACCTCTTGCCATCCAGAATGATTTAGGTATGGGCCCTTGGGAGATGCCTTACCGTCCTACACCTCTAACGTACGAGGTCGACGGCAAGAAATATTTCAACGAGCGTCCTATCAGCACTCAGCAGTCATCTAATGTTTATGTTTCCCAGATGCGTTCTTGGCTGCCTGATTATATAGGTGGTGTAGTATGGTGGGGAAATGATGATGCCAACATGGTGCCTCTGACTCCTGTTTATTGTTGTGTAGAAAGTGTCCCCGAGTGCTATGCGCACGGTGTTGCAGACCCCTTCCATTTCTCTACGCGTTCTGCCTATTGGGTCCAGAACTGGGTTAGCAATATGACCTATCTGCGCTATGTTACTATCTTCCCCGAGGTGAAAGCAGTTCGCGACCGCCTGGAGGCTGACTATAACTCTCTTCAGGCAGAAACAGAGCAGAAGGCTGCTACCATGTCTCAGGCAGAGGCTTGTAAGTTCCTTACGGCTTATTCACATCGTACAGCTCAGGCCATGATGGACGAGTGGAATCAGCTGGCTCAGACCATTATTGTCAAGTATAATGATATGGCTGTCAAGAAGACAGACGGTAACGGTCAGTATCTCAAGACGCCTGGTGGTAATCAGCGTCCTGTAAACCGTCCCGGCTACCCTGAAACCTATCGTCGGAAGATTATCCAAGAGACTGGCACAAAGTATTTGGTTAAATAATTCTTGAAATAATGAAATTTTATATCCTATCCATATTCGCATTTTGTTCATTATACTTGAATGCTCAGGTCGAGCCTCCCACCATGGGATGGAGTTCTTGGAACACCTTCTCTGTTAATATTTCTGAGGATATTATAAAGGGACAGGCAGATGCCATGGTCTCTCAGGGGTTGAAGGATGTGGGCTACAAGTATATCAATATTGATGACGGCTTTCAGTATGGTCGTACGGCAGAAGGGAAAGTACGTATTCATCCGCAACGTTTCCCCAATGGTTTGAAGGTTATAAGTGACTATATTCATTCCAAAGGCTTGAAGGCAGGAATCTACAGCGATGCCGGTGACTGTACTTGTGGAAGCATCAGCAATGGTGATACCAAGAATACCAATGTTGGATTCTATGGATATGAGCAGATTGATGCCGACTATTACTTCAAGGAATTGGAATTCGACTTTATAAAGGTTGATTATTGTGGTGGCAGGCATGCCAATTTGAACGAACAGGAACAGTACACTGCCATCCATAATGCTATTGTGAATACAGGTAAGGATGTCCGTTATAACCTTTGTCGTTGGGCTTACCCTGGTACATGGTGTCATGACATCTCTACGTCATGGCGTACAACGGGCGATATCTATGATGGATGGGCTTCCGTAAAGGGAATTCTGGCTGAGAATCTCTATCTTTCTGCATATTGTTATGATGGTTGTTATAATGATATGGATATGCTTGAGGTTGGACGTTCGATGTCTGAAGAAGAGGACAAAACCCACTTTGGTATGTGGTGTATTATGTCCAGCCCCTTGCTTATTGGCTGTAATATGTCTACCATCAAGGAGCGTCCGTTGGCTTTGCTGAAGAACCAAGAACTCATTGCATTGAACCAGGATCCTTTAGGTTTGCAGGCTTATGTGGTCCAACATATTGGCGAGACCTATGTGTTGGTTAAGGATATTCTTACCCTGCATGGTAAGACACGAGCCGTGGCACTATATAACCCTTCCGACAAGGAAGTAGAAATGTGTCTTAGTTTTAGTGAGGTTGATTTGGGAGGAAAGGTCAAGGTGCGTGATCTCTTCGAACATCAGGATATGGGAGAATATGAGGGTTCTTTGTCTGCTATTGTGCCTGCTCATGCCACACGTATCTATAAGTTAGAGGCAGAAAACCGCTTGGATCGTTATATCTATGAGGCAGAGACAGCTTTCCTGCATGACTATCAGGAGATTTACAACAATCAGTCTTTGGGTACAGCAGATTACGAGAGTAATTCCGCTGCCAGTGGCGGGGCTTTTGTAGGATGGTTAGGTGGAAAGCGCAGCAACTCACTTATGTGGAAGGATGTATATGTGATAGAGGAAGCTGACTACGTAGCTCATTTCAGTGCTACTTCTGCTGAGACGCGTCCGTTCACGGTCGTGCTAAATGGCGAAGATTGTGGTACTATTAGTGTTATGACCAATAGTTGGTCATCATTCAAAGAGTATGATATGACTCTCCATCTCAAGGCTGGTTCTAACAGTATTGAGATATATAATGAAAATGGATGGATGCCCAACATCGACTATCTCAGTATAGAAAAAGTGGGGGAGAAGACAGTGCTGAATCGCAGGTTTGATGAGGCTCTGCATCACCTCGAGGTATTGAATCACAATAGTCTTTTGCCAGAAAAGATGCATCAGAATATAGAGAATAAGCTCAAGGCTGCTACTTCGGATGATCTTACGTATTTAGCCAAAAAGACTTTTATAACAGATGCAGGAAATTTTCAGAAAATAGCCGAACAGATACTGCCTCTATGCGAGGATTACAAGGTATGGAAAGAAACTGCTCAACAATTGATTGATGTCAGCATAGAATCAACCTCTTTATCTTCGTTTACCAGTAAGGTTGCCAGAGCCGACCAGTCACTTTCACAGTCAAATACCCAGACGGCAACCGAAAGGGCTTTGTCTAACCTGAAATCAGCTGTAACGACTTACCTGAAGTCTGATGGCGCTGCTCCAAGGGAAGGCGGAGTGTTTGATTTTACCCTTTTCCTGACTAATCCTGATTTTTCTGCTATAAACGGCTGGCAAGGAGAACCTACTTATCGTTCCGGATGTGGCGAGGAATTCAATAAGTCTTTTGATATGTACCAGACACTAACCAGCATGCGTCCGGGTGTCTATACTATCTGTTGTAATGCATTGTACAGAACAGGAAGCAATGATGGTGGTGCTGCATATAAGGCTGGCAGGGAGAATATTCAGGCTTACCTTTATGTAAACGATAAAAGTGTAAAGATTAAATCGTTATATTCCGAACCATGGCCAGAGGCATCTCAGTATGGATCTGTTGATAACCAGAAAGGCTATCCTCATAGTATGTATGCAGCAGGTCTTCGCTTTGCGGAAGGTTGTTATCAGAATCAGATTGAATATACACTCTCAACAAAGGGATCGCTACAGATTGGGCTTAAGACCGACAAGGGCGGTAATGAAAGCTGGTGTTGTTTTGATAACTTCACTATCTACTATCAGCCCTTACCTGATTTCTATACCGGTATTAGTACTGCAAAGGAAGGTATAAAGCGAGTTTCTTCGTCATATAGTATACAAGGTTATAAGACTTCAAGAACACAACAGGGTATTATTGTCCAGAATGGAAAGAAAAGCCTTTGGCGATAACTCCCTTAAGCGGTTAGTGGTTAGCGGTTAGCAAATAACTTGTTTGCCGTTTACGGCTTATTGGTTAAGGGACATTGATGTTACGCTAACCGCTAACCTTTAAGCGCTAATCGATTTCGATACCCAATCATCAATAAGTCTTCGGGCAATAGATGCTTTGTCTGGTATGTTGGGTAGATTGTCTTTGGTGAACCATCCGCCTTCACATAGTTCTTCTTTCTGCAGGTGTAGCTCACCCTCGGCATATTCTGCTGTAAAGCCTACCATCAGACCGAAGGGGTAGGGCCATGGTTGGCTGCCAAAGTAACGTAGATTTTTTATCTTTATGCCAGCCTCTTCACGAACTTCTCGTTCTACGCATTGTTCAAGTGATTCTCCTGTCTCCAGGAATCCTGCCACCAAACCGTGATGATTTGTTCTGAAGGACCGTGCACGTACCAACAGAATCTGGTCGCCGCGTTCTATCCTTACTATGATGGCAGTCGAGACAGACGGCCACCACTCCTTGCCGCACTCTGGGCATTTTTTGCTGATGTCCGTCATCCATTTGGTAGGGGCGCCGCAAACGCCACAATAACGGGTGTTTTGGTCCCAATACAACAGCTCTGCACCTTTGCCTGCCAGTTGGTAGTCTTCTGGGCTTAATATGGCATGTGTCTTGCGTAATCCAACCATCTGTAACCCTTTTGCGTCAGTGATAGGATTATCCAATCGGATAATCTTTATTTCTGTATCTCCCTCGTGTAATGTGGTAATGTAATTCCACTCTTTCAGAGGTATGGGCGGTTCTAAACCAAAGGGGATATTCCCTTCTGTTGTGAGAAGAATATCCCCCTGGCAATATGCTAAAAAACGTATCATTAGATACCCAATGATTTCTTAACCTCTTCAACCTTGGCTTTGGCACGTTCCACGCAACCCTGATAGCAATTGGCGCAGCCCATAGTGTCCTTGATTTCCAGGTAGAACTTAATCTTAGGCTCGGTACCGCTGGGGCGAACGCTAATCTTTGTACCGTCCTCGCAGAAGTACTGCAGTACGTTGCTGGTGTCGGGCATAACCAATGGCGTGGCATTGCCGTTGCCATCGTACTTCTTCAGCGTCTTGAAGTCGCGTGTAAGCACCACCTTGCTGCCAGCAATCTCCTTGGGAGGATTGGTACGGAAGTTCTCCATCATAGCCTTGATCTCGTCGGCACCGGTCTTACCGGGCTTTACAACATTGATGGTGTGCTCATAGCTGAATCCGTACTCCAGATAGATATCCATCAGCAGGTCATACAGAGTCTTGCCCTGATCCTTAGCCCAAGCGGCAATCTCGCATATCAGACAGATAGAGGCTGGTGAATCCTTGTCTCTTACCTTATCGTATGGTAGGAAGCCGAAGCTCTCCTCGCCTCCGCCAATATATTTCTGCTTGCCTTCGCTGATGGCAATCTCACGTGCAATCCACTTAAAGCCCGTGTAGCAGTCGCGCAGCTCCACGTGGTTCTTCTCAGCCATCTTGGCAATAACCTCTGTTGTTACGATGGTCTTAACCAGGAAGTCTGTGGGCTTCAGGGTACCTAGGGCTTGTTTGTTCTTGATGATGTAGTAGCAGAACATCATGCAGGTTTGGTTACCATTGATGATGATCCACTCGCCCTTGGGATCGCGGCAGACAATGGCCAAACGGTCAGCGTCAGGGTCGCTGGCAATCACCAGGTCGGCATTCAACTTGGTACCCAGTTTCATACCCAGTGTCATCGCCTCGGCATTCTCCGGGTTGGGGCTAACTACTGTGGGGAAGTTGCCGTCTATCACCATCTGCTCTGGCACGACGTTTATGTTCTGGAATCCCCAGCTACGTAGACACAGGGGAATGATTACGCGTCCTGTTCCGTGCATGGGGCTGTAAACGATGTTCAAATCTTTCTGGCGCAGTATTACGTCCTGGTCTACCATAGCCTCCTTAACGGCCATCATGTAGTCGTAGTCCATTTCACCGCCAATAATCTTAATAAGGTCTTTGTTACCTTCAAATTTCACGTCCTCGATGGCTACCTTGTTTACTTCGTCAATGATACCCTTGTCATGTGGAGCCAAAACCTGTGCGCCGTCGCTCCAGTATGCCTTGTATCCGTTGTATTCGCGTGGGTTGTGGCTGGCTGTTACGTTCACGCCGGCTACAGCACCTAACTGACGGATGGCAAAGCTGATTTCCGGGGTGGGGCGAAGGCTTTCGAACAAATAGACCTTGATTCCGTTGGCGCTGAAGATGTCAGCTACGCTTTCAGCAAACATACGACCGTTATTGCGACAGTCATGACCAACAACAACGCTCATACCTCCCTGTGGAAAGGCCTTGTTTATGTAGTTGGCAAAGCCCTGAGTGGCCATGCCTACAATATACTTGTTCATACGGTTGGTGCCGGCGCCCATAATTCCACGCAAACCACCAGTGCCGAATTCCAGACTTTGATAGAAGGCATCTACAAGTGGATTCTTGTCCTCATTATCCAACATAGCCTTGATTTCGGCTTTAGTCTCGTCGTCATAATAGGGTGAATTCAGCCATGCAAGGGCTTTCTGTTCACAATCTTTTATCAACTGTGCATCCATGTTCTTGTCTTTTTATGTGAATAAATTTTCAATGCAAAGGTATTGAAAAGTTGTGAATTAGCCAAGAAAAAGATACCTATCTTTTGTAGGTTGACAACTTTTTTGTACTTTTGCAACTTAATAATAGTATTGATTTGATTTGACTTTTTAATGCAACATATAAGAAACTTCTGCATCATTGCCCACATTGACCATGGTAAGAGCACTCTTGCCGATCGTTTGTTGGAGTACACCCATACCATTGAGGTTACTAAGGGGCAGATGCTTGATGATATGGATCTGGAGCAGGAACGTGGTATTACCATTAAGAGCCATGCTATCCAGATGGAATATGAGTATAAGGGCGAGAAGTATGTTCTTAATCTTATTGACACTCCGGGACACGTTGATTTCTCTTATGAGGTGTCACGCAGTATTGCTGCCTGCGAGGGCGCTTTACTTGTTGTAGATGCCACACAGGGCGTGCAGGCACAGACTATCAGTAACCTGTATATGGCTATCGACCACGACTTGGAGATAATACCCGTTATCAACAAGTGCGATATGCCTAATGCCATGCCAGAGGAGGTCGAGGACGAGATTGTTGAACTTATTGGCTGTAAGCACGAGGAGATTATCCGTGCCAGTGGAAAGACTGGCATGGGGGTTGAGGATATCCTGCATGCAGTTGTCGAGCGTATCCCTTGTCCAAAGGGAGATGAGAATGCTCCTCTTCAGGCACTTATCTTCGACTCAGTCTTCAATTCTTTCCGTGGTATCATTGCATACTTCAAGATTGTCAACGGCAGTATCAAGAGCGGTGACTTAGTGCAGTTTATCAATACTGGCAAGGAGTACAAAGCTGAGGAGATAGGTGTGCTTAAGATGGATATGATGCCCCGTAAGGTGCTACATTGTGGCGACGTAGGCTACATTGTTTCTGGTATTAAGACTGCCACCGAGGTGAAGGTGGGAGATACCATCACCACGGTAGATAATCCTTGTAAGGAAGCTATTGCCGGATTCGAGGAGGTCAAGCCTATGGTCTTTGCCGGTGTTTATCCCATAGAGACAGAGGATTTCGAGAACCTGCGCGCTAGTCTCGAGAAGCTGCAGCTCAATGATGCCAGTCTTACTTTCCAGCCAGAGAGTTCCGTAGCTTTAGGATTCGGATTCCGATGCGGATTCCTTGGCTTGCTGCATATGGAGATTATACAGGAGCGTCTGGACCGTGAGTTCAATATGGACGTCATCACCACAGTCCCCAATGTATCATACCTTATATACGATAAGCAGGGCGAGGTGAAAGAGGTACACAATCCTTCCGGAATGCCTGATGCAACGCTCATAGATCATATCGAGGAACCTTATATCCATGCCACTGTCATTACCAATACTGCTTATATTGGTAACATCATGACACTCTGTTTGGGTAAGCGAGGCGAACTTTTGAAGCAGGAATACATCAGCGGTAACCGTGTTGAGATCCAATATGCCATGCCGTTGGGCGAGATTGTGATAGATTTCTATGATAAGCTGAAGAGCATCAGCAAAGGCTATGCTTCTTTCGATTATCATCAGTCAGGTTTCCGCCCTAGTAAGTTGGTTAAGATGGATATCTTGTTGAACGGTGAGCCTGTAGATGCCCTCAGCACACTGACGCATGTTGACAATGCAGAGACCTTCGGTCGCCGCATGTGCGAGAAACTGAAAGAGCTCCTCCCACGTCAGCAGTTTGATATTGCCATTCAAGCAGCTATTGGTGCCAAGATTATTGCCCGCGAGACTGTTAAGCAGGTTCGCAAGGATGTGTTGGCCAAGTGTTATGGTGGCGATGTCAGCCGTAAGCGTAAACTGCTCGAGAAGCAGAAAAAAGGTAAGAAGCGCATGAAGCAGATAGGAAATGTCCAAGTGCCGCAGAAAGCCTTCCTTGCCGTGCTCAAATTAGATTAGCAAAATCATTATAACAGAAGAACCCTACCTAAAACCTAATTACCATAATGGATAGAAGAAGAGACATTGCACGAGAGATATCCCGTATCTACTGCACGCTAACCCCGCCTGCAGTACAAATCTTGGGCAGTATTCTTGTGCCCATGAAGTTCCAGAAAGGTGACACCATTCTCCACGAGGGTCAGGTATGCCGTAACCTTTATTTTGTAGAAAAAGGTATGGTACGCCAGTATTATTATAAGAACAAAAAAGATGTTACGGAACACTTCAGTTTCGAAGGCCGTATTGTTTTCTGCATAGAGAGTTTCCTTAAACAGGAACCTAGTCGTCTTATTGTGGAGGCGTTAGAGAATAGCAAGGTCTATGCCATTCCGTATGACGACCTTAACAACCTGCTTGTCCGCAATCAGGAAATTGACATGCTTTACCGCAAGATTCTTGAGCATGTAGCCATCAGTTCGCAGGAGCATGCCGACAGTCAGCGATTCGAGAATGCTACAGAGCGTTACGAGCGTCTGTTGCGTGAGAAACCTGAGATTATCCTGCGTGCTCCTATGGTTCATATTGCCAGTTTCCTGCAGATGACGCCTGAAACGCTTTCACGTGTTCGTAATGGTTCTGTTCAGAATACCTCCAAGCAGCCTCATTCGCCCAAAGACCAGAATGATGCTTGGTGGACGCATGCTACCAATGAAAAAACTTAGCAGTTTTCTTGTTTAAATGCAGAAAATGCTATACTTTTGCATTGTCTTAACGCGATAGTGGCTCAGTTGGTAGAGCATTGGCTTCCCAAGCCGAGGGTCGCGGGTTCGAGTCCCGTCTATCGCTCTTAGTTGAAAAATGAGAATTCCTGGGGTCATAAGACCCTTTTTTTGTTTTTATGATGTAGTTGCTAATTGCAACAGGACGTTTCTCTATTAGTAACACGGCTTTTCTCTTTGAGTGATATGGCGTTTCGCTGCCAGAGAAAAGCCGTATTGCTAATGAACCAGCATTCGGAATGGTTATTCCAACGAGGAATAATCCCTATTGTATAAGACTTCACCTTTTTGTATCCTTGGCTTTTCTGGCAAATTCAAAGAGTGAAATGGGCAGATGACAATAGCCGTCAGGATTCTTGTCGAGATAATCCTGGTGGTATTCTTCTGCTGTATAAAAGTTCTTCAGGGGAAGTTTCTCTACTACCAATGGTTGCTGGTAGTTCTTTTGCTCTTCTGCATATACCTTATTTATTATAGGCAGGTCCTCAGAATCCGTATAGTAGATGCCTGTGCGGTAACGTGTTCCCTCGTCGTGTCCCTGCTTGTTGAGGCTTGTCGGATCAATGGCCTTAAAGAACATCTGTATTAGGAATTCAAGGCTCACCACATCTGGATCGTATTGAATGCGTACAGTCTCAGCGTGTCCTGTTGTGTCGGTATATACTTCTTTGTATGTTGGGTCTGTAGTGTGCCCGTTGGCAAATCCCACTTCTGTTTCTGTTACTCCTTCAATCTGCTTAAAGTAATGTTCTGTTCCCCAGAAACATCCTCCGGCAAGGTAAATCTCTTTCATGTTGTCAATTTGAATGATTATGATAGTTTATCTTCTTCCACCTCTTGAGGCTCCACCACTGCTGCCTCCACGAGAACCGCCTCCAAAACTTCCTCCTCCGCGAGAACTGCCACCGAAGCTGCCGCTTCCTCCACGTGAGCTACCGCTGAAACTTCCACTGCTTCGGCTTGGAGTAGAGCTGTGTGAAGGACTCATTCCGCTTCTGCTGGGGACTGAACTGCGCTGACCTTCGTAACTACGGCTGCTGCTTTCGTGATTACGGCTGCTCATGCCCGGGTTATAAGAACCGCCGTTATTTCTGCTGATACCCTCATTATTTCTGTTGTTGATGTCAGGTCTGGCAGTTGCCTCGTTGTTCCTGTTGGGAATGTCTGGGTTACGCATACCATCATGGTTTCTGTTTCCCATATCAGAGTTGTCAGGTCTTTGACGGTTGTCATTCGTGTTATTGTCAGGCCTGTTGTTGCGCTCTCTGTCATAGCCAGGTCTGCCGGAATTATCATTTCTGTAATTACGAGAGCTGCTATTGCCAAAGGAGTTGCCACGGTCTGTACGCCCATATTCTCTTCTGCCAGTCTCATACTGATGTCTGCCTCCAAATCCGCTACCACCGTTATGGTGAATAGAACTGTGGCCAATTCTGCCAGGACCGCCAATGGGCTGGCGACCTCTAAAGCCTCCGTTCCATACAGGACGTCTGCTGGCATAAAAGCCGCTGTGGTAATGAAGGCGTCCGTGGCCGCCTCGGTAGTTGTAATATACGGTAGGATAGCTGTAATAGAAATGTCCTACTGTATAGTGGGCATAGATAGGGAAGTACCATCCTCCGGCACGCCAATATACGGGACGAATGAAGTAATCGGCTGCCAACAACAGGTTGTACTGCCAATCGTAGAGGATATGACGCAAGTCGGAAAGTCGATAGGAGAGGTAGTCGGCATACAAGTCAGCCTCAGAGTCCAACGCCAGGAAGTAATCCAGGTTAATCTCGTATGCATCATTATACTGCTGATCATTCAGATTCAGCTCATAGGCCATTTTGTCTGTCAGATACAGTGCCTCTTCACGTGCACGTTCGTAACTCATTGCAAAGGCTGCCTGCCAAGTTGCAAATATCAGAATCAGGGAAATGATAAATCTTTTCATAACGCTTGGTTTTTGGTTCTGTTGCAAAAGTATGGCTTTCTGTGCAATCCTAAAATGGTTTTTCCCTATTAGTTGGTAGGAATTCCCCTTATACATTATAATGTACACTGGAAAGTAAAGTGCTGGCGTGATAATTCAGTCAGGTCAGCCTCGTTACGGAAAAGGGCGAAGACAGTACTTCCACTTCCACTCATACAGGCATAAGAAGCTCCCATACGGTAGAGTTGATTACGTATTTCTTCTATGGTTGGATGATTAGGAAAAACGCTCTCTTCAAAATCGTTCGTTATGCTCTCTTTCCATGATTCAATAGGTTTCTTAACTTCTTCTGTAAGAGAGTATTTGGATGGTTTTGCTTTAATTAAAGAATAAGCTTCTTTCGTTGATACATAATCATCAGGTTTAATCAGCACAAGATGCCATCCTGTCAGGTCGATTTTAACGGGTGAGAAAACTTCTCCAATGCCTTCTGCATATACGGGCTTGCATTGAATGAAGAAGGGGCAGTCGGCACCCAGTCGTGCAATCATTTGCTCCATCTTCGCATCTGTAAGACCCAAAGAGAGATGTCTGTTTAGTTCCTTCATCACAGTAGCAGCATCGCTACTGCCGCCTCCTAAGCCTGCACCGCTTGGAATATTCTTCTTGAGTGAAATATGAACGGGTGGTACTGAATAGTCATTCTGGCGCAGTAATCTGACTACTTTCAATACCAGATTATCATTGGGGTCTCCCTCCAGTTTATGTCCTGCCAGATCTATCCCGTCTGCTTCTGCATCTGAAATGGTAATCTGGTCGTACAGGGGTACAGGGTAGAAGATAGTTTCCAAGTTATGGTATCCGTCTTCCCGTTTGGATACGATATTCAATCCGATATTGATTTTACAACATGCTGTAGCGTTAATTTTCATACCTTTTTCTGAATTATGATGCAAATTTACTTCTTTGAAGTATGTGATAAGGTGTGTCTATGTTTAAAAAGTGTTAAAGGAAATGCGGCATCCTATTTATAATCCTTAAGGAAGCAAAAATAATTGTATCTTTGTATGCTATTAATAATAAAATGATGCATAAAGTAACGGATGTGATTAAACATACAGGTGTTGTTGAGGCCATCAATGGCAACAACTGCTATGTCCGTATCTTGCAGCATTCAGCTTGTTCCGGTTGTTCTGCTCAACGTTTATGTAACAGTAGCGAGAGCAAGGAAAAGATCATAACGGTATTGCTTAATGGGGAAAATGTACAGGTGGGTGAAACCGTAAATGTCGAAGGCACTGTTGTTCAGGGCCTTCGTGCGGTGTATATATGTTATTTGGCTCCATTGATTTTGCTCATTTTCTCTGTATACCTTGGGGTAAGGGTAGGTGGAGATGTTTTAGGCGTTTTCTTGTCGTTGGGTGTGCTGGCCATCTATTTTGTGGTGCTGTATCTGTTTAGAAACCGCATAGGCAATCATTTTGGTTTTACCCTTCACAAAATCAGTAATAACTAAAACAATTAATAACCAATCAATCTATGAATGTAATCCTTATTGCAGTAATCGTCTTGGGAGTGATAGGACTGGTCTCAGCGCTGGTTCTCTATATTATTTCCAATAAGTTTGCTGTACATGAAGATCCTCGCATTGCGCAGGTTTCAGAAGTACTGCCCCAGGCTAACTGTGGCGGTTGCGGCTATCCTGGTTGTTCAGGTTTTGCCGCTGCATGTGTTAAGGCTGCCGATGCAGGAAGTCTGGAGGGCAAGTTGTGCCCTGTAGGCGGTCAGCATGTGATGGAGCAAGTGGCAGGCATATTGGGTATGGCTGCTGTAGCCAGTGCTCCCAAGGTGGCTGTTGTGCGTTGTAACGGTACTTGTGAGAACCGTCCCCGCAACGCTGAGTTTGATGGCGCTGTAAGCTGTCGGGTTAAGAATATGACAGGTATGGGTGATACCGGTTGCGCTTACGGCTGTCTGGGCTGTGGCGACTGTGTGTCCAAGTGCCAGTTCGGTGCTCTTAGCATGGATCCGGAGACAGGCCTTCCCGTTGTCGACGAGGAGAAATGTACTGCCTGTGGTGCTTGTGCAAAGGCTTGTCCAAGAGGTATCATCGAGATACGTCTGAAAGGTCCTAAGGGCCGTAGGGTAGTGGTACTCTGTAACAACAAGGACAAGGGTGCTATTGCCAACAAGGCCTGCAAGGCATCTTGTATTGGTTGTGGTAAGTGTGTGAAGACCTGCGAGAAGTTCGAGGCTATCACTCTAGAGAACAACCTGGCATACATTGATGCAGAGAAGTGCAAGATGTGCCGTAAGTGTGAGGAGGCTTGCCCCAAGGGTGCTATCCATGCCTTTAACTTCCCTCCACGTAAGCCTAAGACGGAGGAACCTGCACCTCAGAGTACTCCGAATCAGAATGTTGAACCCGCAAAAGCTGAATAAGAATTATGAAGACATTTCACATAGGCGGTGTTCATCCCGCAGAGAATAAACTGTCTGCCGGTAGTCCCATCCGTGAGGCTGCCCTGCCCAAGCAGGCTGTTTTCAGTATGTTCCAGCACATTGGTGCTCCTGCCAAGCCCGTTGTCCAGAAGGGTGATGTGGTAAAGGTAGGTACGCTGCTGGCTGAGGCAGGAGGCTTTGTCAGCGCTCCTGTTTATAGTTCCGTTAGCGGAAAGGTGAATAAGATAGATGCTGTTCTGGATGCCAGCGGCACACGTCGTATGGCTGTTATAGTAGATGTAGAAGGCGATGAGTGGGAAGAGAGTATCGACCGCTCAAAGGATCTTGTACGTCTTTCTGACCGTCCTGATTTGGACAGCAAGACCATTGTAGAGAAAATCAAGAACGCTGGTATTGTGGGACTTGGTGGTGCCACCTTCCCCTGCCACGTTAAGCTGACGCCTCCTCCAGGAAGCAAGGCAGAGTGTGTTATAATCAATGCTGTAGAATGTGAGCCGTATCTGACAGCTGACCACCGACTTATGTTGGAGCATGCAGAAGAGATTCTGGTAGGTGTTGACCTGATCATGAAGGCTGTTAATGTTACCAAGGGTTACATCGGTATTGAGAACAACAAGCCTGATGCCATCAAGCTGATGACAGAGAAGGCCAGTCAGTATCCTAATATAGAGGTTGTCCCCCTGAAGGTTAAGTATCCACAGGGTGGTGAGAAGCAGTTGATTGATGCTGTGATTGGTCGTCAGGTTCCTGCTCCTCCAGCTATCCCCATCAGCGTGGGTGCTGTAGTACAGAACGTAGGAACAGCCTTTGCCATCTACGAGGCTGTGATGAAAAACAAACCTCTCATAGACCGTATCATTACTGTTACGGGTAAGAGTGTCAAGAATCCCAGCAACTTATTGGCACGCTTGGGTACACCCTTCCAGCAGCTTATTGACGAGTGCGGAGGTCTGCCCGAGGATACCGGTAAGATTATTGGTGGCGGTCCTATGATGGGTAAGGCATTGCTGAGCCTTGAGGTTCCTATGACCAAGGGCTCAAGCGGCTTGCTTATCATGAACGAGAAGGAAGCCCGTCGCAGCGAGCCTCAGCCCTGTATCCGTTGTGCCAAGTGTGTAGGTGCCTGTCCTATGGGACTTGAGCCCTTCCTGCTGAGCAAGGCTTCTGCTATGGAAGAGTGGGAGATGGCCGAAAAGAATGACATTGTCAGCTGCATTGAATGTGGTAGCTGTCAGTTCACCTGTCCCAGCAAGCGTCCGCTCTTGGATATGATTCGTGTAGGTAAGACTAC
The DNA here is from genome assembly GCA_017619585.1 of Bacteroidaceae bacterium. The sequence goes on along the minus strand of JAFZSA010000023.1, from coordinate 78,824 downwards.
TGTTATGGGAATCATCCGCAGCAGAACTGCGCCAAAGAAATAATTATGAATTATGAATTAAGAATTCTGAATTAACATGAAACCAATTATATCATTATCACCACATGTTCACGGAGGAGACTCTGTACAGAAGAATATGTATGGTGTATGCATAGCCTTGGTGCCTGCCCTTGTAGCCAGCCTTTGGTTCTTTGGCTTGGGCGCAGCCATTGTGCTTGCCACTTCAGTGGCCTCCTGCGTGTTCTTTGAGTGGGCCATTACCAAGTTCATTCTTGGTAGGAACGTTTGCACTATCTGCGATGGTAGTGCTATTCTTACCGGTCTCTTGTTGGGCTTTAACTTGCCCAGCAATCTGCCTATCTGGATTATCATCATTGGTGCCCTCTTTGCCATTGGCGTGGGTAAGATGACTTTTGGCGGTTTGGGTCAGAACCCTTTCAATCCTGCATTGGTGGGTCGTGTATTCCTGCTTATCAGCTTCCCTGTTCAGATGACAACATGGCCTGAGGCTGGTCAGACTCTTGCATATACAGATGCTACCACAGCAGCAACACCTCTGAGCATTATGCAGAATGCCATCACTTCAGGTGATCCCTCAGTATTGAACCAGCTTCCCAGCCTTAAGGAGATGTTCCTTGGTGCTACGGGCGGTTCACTGGGCGAGGTAAGTGCCTTGCTTCTGCTCTTAGGCTGTCTGTTCATGATTTGGCGTAAGATTATCACTTGGCACATTCCTGTAAGTATTCTGGGAACCGTAGCCGTATTGTCTGCTATACTGCATGCCAGCAGTCCTGTTTATGCAATGCCTACTCAGGTATTGTGCAGTGGAGGTCTGATGCTCGGTGCCTGCTTCATGGCAACAGATTATGTAACATCTCCTATGAGCGGTAAGGGTCAGATTATCTACGGTATCAGTATTGGTGTGCTGACGGTTATCATACGTAACTGGGGTGCTTACCCCGAGGGTATGTCGTTTGCCATTCTTATCATGAATGCATTCACACCTCTTATAAATACCTATTGTAAACCTAAAAGATTTGGGGAGGTAGTAAAGAAATGAAAAAGCTTGAATCTACATGGTATAATATGGCCTGTGTCCTGACAGGTATCTCACTGGTAGCCGGTGTTGCCCTTGCATCTGTAAACAAGATGACGAAGGATACCATTCAGGAGTTGAACGACAAGAGAGAGCAGGCTGCCATTGCCCAGGTTCTGGGTGGTGGCGATGTTAAGGTCCAGAATGTTGATACTGTTGTGGTCAGCGACAATAACTATATCGTTATGAATGCCGGCCAGAAGGGTGTTGCCGTTAAGGCTGTTGACCCCCAGAACGCCAGTTTCGGAGGCGGACTGACCATTATGGTAGGTATCAGTCCTGCCGGTGAAGTGCTGGGATACAACGTGCTTGAGACACATGAGACCCCTGGCCTTGGTGCCAAGGCTGCTTTGTGGTTCCAGAAAGGCGAGAAGGGCGATATCATCGGTCGTAACCTTACAGAGAAAGAACTGGTAGTCAGCAAGGATGGTGGTGATGTGGATGCTATCACAGCCAGCACCATTACCTCACGTGCTTTCCTGCGTGCTGTTAATGCTGCCTATCAGGCTTATAGTCAGACACAGCAGGATACTCCTGAGGCTGATGGCGTAAGCGGAGCAACTCAACAACATAATTAATAAAGGTTAGGAGGAAACAGATATGAATAACATGAAAGTTCTACTGAACGGAATTATCAAGGAGAATCCAACCTTTGTACTTCTCCTGGGTATGTGTCCCACGCTGGGTACTACCAGCAGCGCCTTCAACGGCATGAGTATGGGTCTTGCCACTACGGCAGTTCTCATCTTCAGCAACCTCATTATCTCGCTTATCAAGAACATTATCCCCGATATGGTTCGTATCCCATCCTTTATCGTGGTAATAGCCTCTCTGGTAACTATCCTTCAGATGTTGCTTCAGGCTTATGTTCCTGCAGTATATGAGTCATTGGGTCTCTTTATCCCGCTGATTGTTGTTAACTGTATTATCCTAGGTCGTGCCGAGGCTTTTGCTTCTAAGCACTCACCCGTGAGCAGTATCTTTGACGGCATCGGCATGGGCCTTGGTTTCACCATAGCCCTAACACTTTTGGGTGCCACACGCGAGCTTCTGGGAACAGGTAAGATATTCTCTTTCACCTTCTTCCCCGAGAACTACGGTGCCCTTGTCTTTGTGTTGGCTCCCGGTGCCTTCATCGCATTAGGTTACCTCATTGCGTTAGTGAATAAAATCAGGAATTAAAATAGCGAAGAAAAAGAATTCATTTATCCCATAATTCTTCACTCTTCATTCTTAACTCTTAATTTAAAATAGACATGGCATACATTCTTATATTTATCACAGCGATATTCGTTAACAATATTGTCCTGTCGCAGTTCCTTGGTATCTGTCCCTTCCTTGGCGTAAGCAAGAAGGTTGACTCTGCCATTGGTATGGGAGCTGCCGTTGCTTTTGTACTGACGTTGGCTACTATTGTTACCTACGTCATTCAGAAGTATGTGCTGGAAGCCTTCGGACTGGAATACCTTCAGACCATAGCCTTCATCCTGGTGATAGCTGCTTTGGTTCAGATGGTAGAGATTATTCTGAAGAAGTCAGCCCCCGCCCTTTATCAGGCACTGGGTGTCTTCCTGCCCCTTATCACTACCAACTGCTGTATCCTTGGTGTGGCTATTCTGGTAGCCAACGGCACTTATGCAGCTCAGGGTCTTGAGCCCAATCTGCTTACAGGTGTTGTCTTTGCTGTCAGCACTGCCATTGGCTTTGCTCTGGCACTGATAGTTTTTGCCGGCATACGTGAGCATCTAAGTATGATGAACATCCCCAAGGGTATGCAGGGCATGAGCATAGCTCTGGTTACTGCTGGTCTTTTGGCAATGGCATTTATGGGCTTCAGTGGTGTAGATAATGGCCTGAAGACATTGTTCGGTTTGTAAGAATCCCCGAACCTATAGGAATATAAAATAGCAAGATATAAATTAACAATTAGATCATAACTGAAATGAACATTCTATTAACTGGTGGCGCAGGATACATTGGGAGCCACACCCTTATTGAGTTAGACAAGGCTGGTCATAGCGTAGTAGTAGTAGATAACTTCTATAATTCTCAACCCGAGGCAATCCGTCGTGTAGAGAAGATTATAGGTCACGAGGTAACACTTATAGAAGCAGATATCCGCGACCGTGCTGCTATGGACAAGGTGTTCACAGAGCACAAGATTGATGCAGTGATTAACTTTGCCGGCCTGAAGGCAGTAGGCGAGTCTGTAGAGAAACCTCTGATGTACTACGAGACGAATATGAACGGAGTTTTTGTGCTTGTTGACGTAATGCGTCAGCATGGCTGCAAGAACATCATCTTCTCTTCCAGTGCCACAGTTTACGGAGACCCTGCTATTATTCCTATAACAGAAGAATGTCCCAAGGGACAGTGTACCAATCCTTACGGATGGACAAAGTCTATGCTTGAGCAGGTATTGACGGATATCCAGAAGGCAGATCCCGAGTGGAACGTTGTCCTGCTTCGTTACTTCAACCCCATTGGTGCTCATGAGTCAGGTCTGATTGGCGAGAACCCCAACGGTATCCCCAACAACCTGATGCCTTATATTACCCAGACTGCTATTGGCAAGCGTAAGGAACTGGGTGTCTTTGGCGACGACTATGACACACCAGACGGAACGGGTGTCCGTGACTACATTCATGTAGTGGATTTGGCTAGTGGCCATGTTTGTGCCCTGAAGGCTATTCAGGAAAACAAGGGCCTTGCCATCTATAACTTGGGAACAGGACATGGCTATTCAGTGCTGGATGTAGTGAAGGCATTCGAGAAAGCCAATGGCTTGAAGGTTCCCTATGTTATCAAGCCCCGTCGTCCGGGTGATATTGCCACCTGCTACTGCAATCCTGCAAAGGCAAAAAGAGAGTTAGGTTGGGAGGCCAAGTATGGCATCGAGGAGATGTGCCGCGACTCATGGAACTTCCAGAAGAACAATCCTAACGGATATGAAGTGTGAAAGATAAAACCTTATATCAATATTTTATGAAGAGAATTTTTATTTCAGTATTTCTGGCCGCATTTGTTACCTTTGTGGCAAAAGCTGAGTCTGTTACCAAGTCTGAGGCTTATAGCACGGCGCAGCAGTATATGTTTGCCAAAGGTAAGATTATTAGTCAGAGTAAAACGCCTTTCCGTTCTGTCAGAAAAGTCAACGGACAGCCTGAGAGTGCATACTATTATGTATTCAATGCCGATGGCGGAAACGGTTATGTAATTGTCTCTGGTGACGACCGTACACCTGAGATCTTGGGTTATGTAGATGAAGGGTCTTTTGATCCCGACAATATCCCAGAGAACATGAAGTCATGGCTTCAGTTGTATGAAGACCAGATTAAGTTCCTTGTAGACAACAACATTACCGTAAACAGGAATGCCGTCCGCGCAAGGGCAAAGGCTCAGGCTACACGTCGTAGCGTGCCGGAATTGCTGACCACCCGTTGGAATCAGGGAGAGCCATATAATATTACCTGTCCCGACTATTATCTGGAGGACGATACCAAGGAGCAGACTCCCTTCCCCCGGAGGAGTCGTCCTGCTACCGGCTGTACGGCTACTGCCATGGCTCAGGTGATGTATTTCTATAAACACCCTGCAGTTACCAAGAATGTGATTCCTGCATACAGCATTACATACACATCCAAGACCAACGGATCCAAAGCGACCGTTTCCCAGCCGGCTATTCCCAGGAACACACCCATTGACTGGGACAATATGCAGGACAAGTATAGTTGGGAGAGCGGTCATGTGGCAAATGCTCATGACTCTGCTGTTGCCAATCTGATGCACATGTGTGGTCAGGCTGTAAATATGCACTATGGACCATCCTCTGGTGCCAATTTCAGTGCCGAGGCATACATCAAGTATTTCGGCTTTGACAACAGCTGCTATGTGGGCGAGCGTCGCGACTATAGTATTGATGACTGGTTTGATATGATCTACAATGAGATATCTCAGGGCTATCCTGTATTGTTCTCAGGCTTCTCTTCAGGTGGTGGTCATGCTTTTGTGTTGGATGGTTTTGATGGTGATAACCTCTTCCACGTTAACTGGGGATGGGGTGGCGGAAGCAATGGCTGGTTCCTGGTCGGCATCCTTAACCCTGGTGACAACAGCGGTATTGGTGCCAGCAGCAGTAGTGACGGCTATAGCATGAGCCAGCGTGCGCTGTTCAACCTGCGTCTTCCTGACGATGATAATTATGACACCTATCTTTTTGCCAAGGATGTTTCTGTATCCGGAACTTCTATCAAGGCATATTTCGAGAATAGGACAGGTGCTACCGGTAACTTCCATACAGGTATTGTCAGAATTGCAGATGATGGTTCAATCGCTCTCGTAGGCAGTCCGCAAAGCATCACTAATATGTCTAACAACACAACTTCTCCTCTCAAGACATTCCCCATCAAGGGTAAGTTGCCAGAAGGTACCTACAAGCTTTCTCCTGCCAGCAAGGCACAAAGAGGTTCAGTATGGCGTCCCAAGTATAATATGCGCAGTCAGTATATAGAAGCTGTGGTTGATGCGGACGGTTCAGTTACCCTTACTCCCTATAATATTTCTGCAGGGTCTTCTATCAGCATAGATACAATCACCTTCCCTGGCACACGCGTTGTGGGTAAGGAACAAGAGGTGAAGGTGACCTATCGCAACAATGGCAATGAGTACTTCAAGGAAGTGCATATGTTTGCCAGCCAGACAGATCAGAAGGTTTATACAGACAGTCGCTCTATTGTAGCCGTTCGTAAGGACGATAAGGTAGATGTTTCCTACTTCTTCGAGCCTGATGAGATCGGTACCTACAACCTGTGGTTCTGTACAAGTAGTAATGGCAGTGGCGAGGTTGGTCGTGGCACTATCGAGATTATTCCAGATGCTCAGGCTGAAAAGTCCAATCTTTCTGTCAGCAGTTATATCATTAGCAATGCCGTAAGCAATGTTGTATATGGTAACAATCTTGTAGGAAAGGCTACTATCAAGAACAACGATTCCAAAGAATATGTCGGTTGGATTAAACTGCAACTTTGGAACCAGCCCAATAGCTCAGGTAGTGCATACGGTGGTTCAAGCCATAGCTACGAGGTTAATATCCAGCCGGGTAGGAGTGCCATAGTAGAATTTGAATTCGACGGTCTGAGCGAGAATAACAAGTACTACCTTGCTGCCAGCTTCGTCAACCATACCGGAACCTTTAGCAATAGTGGAGTGTGGGATTTAGGCGGCTGGGAAGCAAAGCCAGGATTGGATCAGTGGAAGGTGGATGGTACCCTCACCAGCAAGGCTTGGAATACTTCACTGACTACACCTGCCAACATTTGTGGTATGTATGGTGATACCAGTAAGAAAATCTCTCGTCTTGTACCCAGTTCCCGTAATCCAAATGTTATCTATGCCTTCTCATCAAAGATGGATGTTCCCCAAAGACTTGAAACATCCAACGTGGTAAGTGGGGGTCATTCTGATAGACTCAATCTTGTAAGTGGTTATCCATACTTTATTCCTACCAATTTCAAGGCTGATACAGCAACGTTTGCCTATACATTCCCTGCCGATTTAGAGACAGAGGTGGCATGGCAGTCTGTTACAATGCCGTTTGATGTGGATTCTATTGTAAGAGGCGAGTTCACTTATCAGCTCAATGATACCCTGAACCATTTCTGGATTTATGAGTTTGCCCAGACTGATGACAATGGTAATCCTGTATTCAAGCCTGCTACCGTATTGCATGGCGGTACACCTTATATGATTGCCTGCGACAGCATATTCAAGGGCAAGACTATGGAATTCAAGGGTTATAACAAATCATTCTTCAAGTCTGGTTTGGGCAAGAAGGTAGTCAGCAGTAACACATATAGCCAATACGGCTATACCTTCCAACCAACACTCAAGAATGTGTATGCGCTGAACGAGGCTGGTACTGCCTTTGAATACGTTACTACCAGCAAGTCCCTGCCTGCTATGGGATCTTACTTCACTACCAAGTTGGCTGATGAGGAAAAGCTGGATCAGATTCTGCTTCCTGCTGTTCCTGTCAGCAGTTCCAAGTCAGCAGGGTGGGGTGATGTCAACCAAGACAAGCAGATTGATGCCTCAGACGTCCAGACTCTGGCTCTGGTACTTGTACTGAAGACTTCCGAAGGCTCAGGTATAGAGTATGGTGATGTCAACGGTGACGGTAAGATTACCATTGCTGACCTTGTAACGCTTATCAATAAAGTCAAAGAATAATCATCATTCATTATAGACCCCTCCAAATATCAGGGAGGGGTCTTTTTCTTTTTCTCCACGCTATATGAACAGATATATCATTATCTTATCCATCCTTCTTCTTGGCCTTACAGCCTGTAAAAGGCAGACTATGGAGGAACGTATTCAGGCAGAAGCTCAATTGTTCACCCAGAAGAACTGCCCGAAGCAAGTAGATAAGTTCACGGTGCTGGACAGCTGTGTCTTCAGCATCCCTAAACGTACCTATTATTATAACTATACTGTCAAGGGCGATTTAGACGTAGACTCACTCTATACAAAGGACTTGCATGACGCATTTCGTGAAGACCTGCTCTCTGGTATCAAGGGCAGCATAGCTCTGAAGGTCTGCAAGGATGCAGGCGTAACCTTCTGCTATAGGTACTATAGTGATCGTAGCGGCAAGCTGCTTATGCTTCAGAAATTTACAAAGAAAGATTATAAATAGGAAAATGGGGGTATTCCTTGACATGTGTCAAGAAACTAAGTGTCAAACTTATATTCCGAATCCAAGATTCTCTTTGTTTGTTACTTTTGAAGTATCTTTGCCACGAGTAAAATAATTTATTCATCAACATTATTAAACAAAGTATAGGTATGACTGAAACAGTAGGTACACTTGCAGGTGCAGTATGGACTGCACTGAACGAGAATGGAGCCCTGGCAACTAAGGATGTCAAGAAGGCTGCTGGCCTCAAGAGCGATAAGGAGCTTTACCTGGCTATGGGTTGGCTGCTTCGTGAGGACAAACTGAATGTTGCTGAAGATGGCAAGACAATTACACTTTCTCTGAAATAAGAAAGTTCACTTTAATCTAAAAACGAAGGCTCTCATTTTTTTGAGGGCCTTTGTTTTTTATAGTTCATAATTATGCTAACCACTTATGGCCGCTTTTCGATATATCGATATTACGGATTTATAGCCGCCCAATTTTGAATTAAAGGCCCTCCCCTTCGGGGGGGGGAGGCTATTCTTCATTCAGCAGGCTTTGCAAAAAGCCTTTTAATGCTTCCATGATGGCATTTTTTGTGTTAGTCTCACGGTCAAAGTTTTGGGTAAGGCATTTGGTATGGATGTTTTCAGGTGTTCCCCATGCAATCCAGATGGTGCCTGATGGAATGCCGTTGCATCCTTCGCCAGCATAGCCTGTACTAGCCATGGCATAATCTGTGCCGAACATCTTGCACGCCCCACGCACCATTTGGCGTACCACAGGTTCGCTCACCACATCATATTGAGCTATATCTTCTGCACTCACGCCCAGAAACTGTTCCTTCAGCCTGTCCTGATAAGCTACCAGTCCCCCTTGGAAGTAGTCAGAAGAGCCTGCCACCTTGGTAATCTCGCTGGCAATTCCGCCACTGGTGCAGCTTTCTGCCGTAGAGAGTGTCAGCCCCCGTTCCACCATTCGTTTCTGAATCTCAACAACCGTCTTATACATCTTCTTTTATGTTTTAGCGTGACAAAGTTACGAAAAGTAGAGAGCAAAAAGAAGTAATTTGTTTTTTTTTTCGAGACGAAGTAACTGTTTAGATTTAGTAAGTTCAGTACTCCTTCGAGAGTACTCAAGTACTTTAACGTGAGTACTCCAGTCCTCCAACGAGAGTATTCGAGTATTTTAGGCTGAGTACTGAAGGATGATAGGCGACAAATAATTAAAGAGAAGTTTATGCCCTCGGAGATGGTTCGTAGATGAAACGTTGATATACGCTCATAATTCCTATTATCAAACGTGCGTTTTACCTCTTGTTTTCGAACACGAGGTAAACATGAGGCACTCCTTAGGTACTTTTGACCTCTTTACCGTATCTCTACCAGAGAAAGGCCGTTTCTCTGACAGCAACATGCCGTATCACTCAGAGAGAAACGGCATGTTGCTATTGACGAGAAAATGTGAATGGTTGATAATGCCTACTTATGGCAGCGGAGTAAGAAGAGAAGTTTAACAAGAAATAATCGCCTAATACCATGTGTATAATAGGAATCAAAAATAAATTTCGCCTTTACTATATCAACACAAAAATAAATTATGTATCTTTGCATGGTTGAATTAAAAACTGAACGTAAATTAATGGCAGAGAGAAGAAAGCAGACGACGAAGATTGTTGAGGTGCCAAGCGTGGACCAGTACGGTCACAAGCAGCCACAGAGCCTGGATATGGAGGTGGCTGTGATAGGTGCTCTGATGGTGGAACAGGAAGCATGGGGACAGGTAGCAGAAATCCTGAAACCGGAGAGTTTCTACGACAAACGCCATCAATTGATATTCCAGGCTATACAGACTCTGAACGTGGAGCAGAAGCCTGTGGATATTATGACGGTCTGCGATCAGCTGGAACGCACGGGTCTGCTGGAAGATGCAGGTGGCAACACCTACCTGATGCAGATAAATGCGGAAGTGGCCAGCAGTGCTCACATTCTGTACCATGCCAAAGTTATTGCCCAGAAGTCTCTGGCACGCCAACTTATTACCTTTGCCAGTTATATTCAGACACAAGCGTTTGATTCAACAATTGATGTAGCAGACCTAATGCAAACGGCTGAAAGTCAGCTCTTCTCAATATCTCAGAAAAACCTGAAGAAGGACTATACTCAGATTAACCCTGTCATTGACAATGTATATAAACTGCTGAAGCAGGCCGCGGCCCGCGAAGGTGGATTAAGTGGTCTGAGCACAGGATTTGAGGAACTGGACAAGATGACCAGCGGATGGCAGAACAGCGACTTGATTATCATTGCTGCCCGTCCTGCCATGGGTAAAACGGCCTTTGTGCTGAGTATGCTTAAGCGTATGGCTGTTGACAACGGTATGCCGGTTGCTATGTTCTCCCTTGAGATGAGCAACGAGCAGTTGGTGCAACGTCTGATGGTTAACGTAAGTGAGATAAGTGGTGAGAAACTACGTAGCGCTCAGCTGCAGCCCTACGAGTGGGGACAGCTGGATGCCCGAGTACGTCAACTATGGGATGCGCCCATTTATGTGGATGATACGCCACAGCTGACAGTCTTTGAGCTACAGACAAAGGCTCGCCGCCTGGTACGTGAGCATGGCGTAAAGATTATCATGATTGACTACCTGCAGCTGATGCATGCCAGCGGATTGAATATCAACAGCCGTCAGGAAGAGGTTTCTACCATCAGCCGTTCACTGAAGGGACTGGCCAAGGAGTTGAACATTCCCATTATTGCCCTAAGCCAGTTGAACCGTGGAGTTGAAAACCGTGAGGGTGAGGAAGGTAAGCGTCCGCAGCTGAGCGACCTTCGTGAATCAGGAGCCATTGAGCAGGATGCCGACATTGTTTGCTTTATCCACCGTCCAGAATACTATCACATATATACGGACCAGTCGGGGCAGAGTTGGAAGGGACTTGCACAGTTCATTATTGCCAAGCATCGTAACGGTCAGGTAGGTGATATCAAGCTGCAGTTCAAGAGTGAGTTTGCCCGCTTTGAGGATTTGGTGACACACATCCCCTTGCCAGGCGAGACATCAAGTGATATGGGCGGACGATTCGTTTCAGAAAAACTCAGCCCTGAGGAGTTGGCTCAGACGCAGCAGCAGCTGAATACTGAGGAGCCGCCATTTGCCCAGTTACAGGCGGGGGATAATCCACCATTCTAAGACCCCCTAACCCCCTTTAGGGGGAACTTTCGCTAACCGCTAACCAAATAATAAACCCTTCCAGAAAGAATCCGGAAGGGTTTGTTATTGTGTGAGGGTAGGGGAGATTATTCCTCCTCAGGCTTCATGTTGGTATACACGGTCTGAACATCATCAAACTCCTCCAACTTCTCAACCATCTTGTTGATAGTCTCGCGCTGCTCAGGTGTTACGTCCTTCAGATCGTTGGGGATGTAAGTGAACTCACCACCGACATCCTCGAAACCATCAGCCTCGAGCTTCTTCTGAATCTCATTGTAGCTGGTGGGCTCACCATAGATAGTAATGGTGGTTACATCCTTCTCCTCGTCGTATTCCTCATCATATTCCTCCTCAACACCACAGTCAATCATCTCAAGGATGAAGTCGTCCATGTCCATATCAGCCTTCTTCTTGAAGGTGAACACGCACTTGTGGTCGAAAAGGAATGCCAGAGAACCTGTTGTACCCATGTTACCGCTGAACTTGTTGAAGACGCTACGAACGTCGGCAACGGTACGTGTGGTGTTGTCTGTAAGTGTATCAACGAATATAGCAACTCCGTGAGGGCCGTATCCTTCGTATGTTACAGACTTGTAGTCGCTCTGGTCCTTACCCATAGCGTTCTTGATAGCACGCTCGATGTTATCCTTCGGCATGTTCTCGCGCTTGCAGACAGCAATGATAGAACGCAGTGAGGGGTTGTTCTCGGGCTCTGGACCACCAGCCTTAACGGCTATGGCAATCTGCTTGCCCAGACGAGTAAATGTCTTGGCCATATGGCCCCATCTCTTAAGCTTTGTAGCTTTACGATATTCAAATGCTCTTCCCATATTTTGATTTTATTTTCGTTATTACGTTATTTCGTTATTTCGATTGGCGGCCTTTTCGTTATTACGTTATATCGTTATTACGTTATTACGACATCTTTTTGGGCCGCCTTTCCTCCCCCAAGGGGGGAGATAGAGGGGGCTTTATCTCAATTCTGCTTTCAGCTGAGTGGTAAGGTTCTGAATCAGTTTCTGCATGATGGCATCAATCTGCTTGTCATTGAGCGTCTTCTCGTTATCCTGCAGGATGAAGTTGACTGCGTATGACTTCTTACCCTGAGGCAGCTTGTCGCCCTCATAGACGTCAAAGAGCTTAACACCCTTGAGGAGTTTCTTCTCTGTCTGGTAGGCAATCTTCTCGATCTGCTCGAACTCAACGCTCTCGTCAAGCAAGAGAGCCAAGTCACGACTAACAGCAGGGAACTTGCTAATTTCCGTATAAGTAACAGCCTGATTCTTGATGGTCTTCATGAGCTGCTTCCAACGCAAGTCTGCGAAGTAAACAGGAGCAGAGATACCAAAGCCCTTCAGAATCTTGTGGCTAACAATACCCATCTCGACGAGCACCTTACCACCACGGTTCTGAATCTGAATGCTCTTGTCATAGATATCAGAGTTGCCTTCAGCAAATACCAACATGCCCATGGGAACACCAAGACGGCTGATGATATTCAGGACGTATGCCTTCAGTTCATAGAATGAGCTTTCCTCGTCTGCATGAGCCCAACTGCCGCTAACACGCTTGCCAGTTACCCAAAGGCCAAGGTGATAATCCTCAGAATAAGCATCAAGGACGTGCTTGATAACCTCGGGGTCACGACTGCTGCTGACACCTGGAATGATATCGGCGCAACGCTTCTCGACCTGGAACTTATAGCAGTTACCGAACTCGAAGAACTTGAGGTCGGCATTTCTGTAGTTGGTATTACGTGCAATGCTCTCCAAACCACCAAAGAGAAGGGTCTGACGCAATGAGTTAAGATCCTGGCTGAGGGGATTGAGCAGCTTGACAAGGTTCTCGCTCTTATAACTTTCCAAACCATCGTAGTAGGCACCACGCTGGAGGCTGTTGTTCAGAATCTCGCGGAAACCGGCACCAACCAGCTGCTCGCCAACAAGGTTCTGCAGCTTGTGGCTCTTATCAGGGTCGCCCTTAACGGAAAGACTGCTCTTGAGGGTTGAAGGAATCTCTATGTTGTTGTAGCCGTAGATACGCAGAATATCCTCTACAACGTCACAGGGGCGCTGAACATCCACGCGGTAGGCCGGAACAATCAGGTCAAGACCTTCTGCAGTCTCGTTCTGAATCTTCATCTCAAGGCTAGTGACAATGCTCTTGATGGTCTCTGCAGGAATGTGCTTGCCAATGAGAGCATCAACATAGTCATATTTCAGAGAAACGTTAAAGTCGGGTAGGGGATTGGGATATACATCCACAATCTGCATGCTTACCTTGGCACCTGCCAGTTCCTTAGCAAGAATAGCAGCCTGCTTGAGGGCGTAAAGCTGACCGTTGGGATCGATACCACGCTCGAAACGGAAGCTGGCATCTGTGCTGAGACCATGACGGCGTGCACTCTTACGAATCCATGTAGGATTGAAGTAAGCACTCTCCAGTAATACATTAACGGTGCTGTCATAAGTACCGCTTCCCTTACCCCCGAAGACACCGGCAATACACATAGGCTCTTCTGCATTGCAGATAGCCAGGTCACGGTCTGAGAGCTTGTGCTCCTCGCCATCAAGAGTGATGAAGGGAGTGCCATCGGGCATTGTCTTGACAACAACCTTCTTGCCCAGAATCATATCTGCATCAAAGCAATGAAGGGGCTGGCCGTATGCCATCATGATGTAGTTGGTGATGTCTACAATATTGTTGATAGGACGCAGGCCTATGACACGCAACTTGTTCTGCAACCACTCAGGACTCTCCTTAACCTGGCATCCTGTGAGTGAAACAGCACAGTAACGGGGACAAGCCTCAGCATTCTGTACATCAATGGCGATGGGCAGAGATTCGTCATCAACCTTGAAGTCGTCGCAAGAAGGACGCTTCAGGCTGGTCTTGTAACCGTTCTGGATGAGCCATGCATAGAGGTCGCGTGCAACACCATAGTGGCTGCAAGCATCAGCACGGTTGGGAGTAATATCAACCTCGATAACATAGTCACTCTCTATGTTGTAGTATTTGGCAGCAGGCGTACCAACAACTGCGTCGTCTGGAAGAACGATGATTCCGTTATGGTCATTACCGATTCCTATTTCATCCTCGGCACAGATCATACCAAAGCTCTCTACACCACGCAACTTGCTGCGCTTGATGGTAAAGCATTCATCGCCATCATACAACTTGGTTCCGACAACAGCTACAATAACTTTCTGACCTGCGGCTACGTTAGGAGCGCCACAAACAATCTGAAGGGGCTCGCCCTGTGCAACATCCACAGTGCAGATATGCATGTGGTCACTGTTGGGATGAACCTCACAAGTTAGTACTTTACCAATCCAAAGGCCTTCCAAGCCTCCCTTTATACTCTGAACTTCCTCTACGCCATCAACCTCCAAGCCGGCACTGGTAAGTGCATCTGCCACCTGCTGTGCAGTGAGATCTGTCTCGACGTATTCACGAAGCCATTTATAAGATATATTCATTGTTTAAAAAAAGAGTTGTTTTTTTTCGAGGTGCAAAATTACAAATTATTCGACACACATCCAAAAGTTATATTTATTTTCTGTAAGAAAATCACTTAGTCATAGACCAACCCAACTTCAGACCCTTGTAACTGTTGAGTATAGAAGCAGCAGATGTATTGCTAATGGTAGATTTTCCAAGGGCGTTGATAAGCGTCAGAATCTTGTCAGAATCGAAGAGCAAATAAAGCTCGTTGCCGTTCTTGCAAGCCGTACACTTTACATTTCCAACGCCAAAGGCATCTGTAATGGTAATACGGTTAGTGGAATTGTCGTACTTGTAGGTGCCAGGATATGTGCGAGAGCCGAACGTAAAGCTACAAGTATTGTCTGCGTTGAATGTAAGTGCAGTCTTGCCCAAAGAAAAGCCTACGCGTTCCAATTGGTCGCCCAAGGTCTTCTCGACTTTCTCTGATGCTATATCAGAACCAACTTTGGCCAGGATATTCTCGCTTTCGAAGATAACCTTCGGAGAAGAATACTTCCAAGTTCCTATGATACTTTCCTTGCTGGTGGTATTTCCATTAAGCAGGTATGAGAGAACACGTCCCAAGAGGTCCGTTGTAGTCTGGGATGTATTTCCTGCTATTGCATTGTCAAGAAGAGTGGACGCATCCGTCTTTGTATCTTTCTGATAATTAAAGCATTTACAGGATGACAGAGCAATACAAAACACAAAAACTGATAAAATGGATAAATTCTTTTTCATGTCGTGTTATTATTTAGTAGTTTCGAAAAGTTTTCTGAATGAAATAGGGAAGGGGGTCTCGAATTTCATAGGCTCACCCGTACGAGGATGGTAGAAATTAAGACGATAGGCATGCAAGGCCAAACGACCGATGGGATTTCTGCCATTACCGTATTTGGTATCACCTGCAACAGGGAATCCAAGGTCGTTCATGTGAACACGTATCTGGTTCTTACGACCAGTCTCAAGACGCATCTCAACAAGGCTGTAGTCATTGTTCTTTTGCAGGCAATGATAATGTGTGATGGCTTCCTTGCCACCATTGTCCGTTGGACTGCTATAGGTAAAGAATGCCTTGTTGTCTTTCAGCCATGAATGTACGGTTCCACCTTCTTGTCCCATACTGCCGCAAAGAACAGCAATGTAACGACGGTCATATACTATGTCATGCCAATTATTCTCGAGAATCTGTTCCATCTCGATGCTCTTGGCATAAATCATCAATCCTGAAGTCTCACGGTCCAAACGGTGCACAACATGAGCTTTGCACTTGAAATGACGTTTGTGGAAATAATCATCAAGAATGGATTTTACGCAAAACTGATTGGGAGAAGATGCCATACTGAGAATGCCTGGCTGTTTTTCTATAACAACAATATCTTTGTCCTCGTAAATAATCTTTATATGCTTGTTTATCAGCTCTGTACTGCGTTTGTGACGTGTAACGCGAACAACCTCACCAACATTAAGCATGTGATTATATTGTGTTACAAGTTTGCGGTCAACAGTAACAGCATGCCCTGCCAGCAAATCCTTAGCGCGGTTTCTGCTGATGCCAGACATCTGCTTCATCAAGAATTCCATCAGTTCCTGAGGTTCCCTGACGGGTAACTCAATGTATTTCTGTGCCGAATATTCTTCTCCTGTTATGTTTCTGCCCATTTAAATCGTAATCGTGATTATGTTTAATAACCTTTTCTCTAATCTATATTTTCTATCTCCTCTTCAATCTCTTCTTCTTTTTCCTGTATCGTAAATGCCTCAAGGTCTTTGACCGTACCGTTAAAGATGTTGCAGTCAACAAATCCCTTTATGCCATCCACCTTTCCACAATCAGTATGCTGCCACATTATCCAATCTCCTTTGTACTCGAGTTTATTTATATAATAATGTGCAATCCAATACGGATATTCGTTGAAAACCGGATCATCAAGAAAATCTTTCTTGAATTTGTAGCTTGTATATAATATTGGCTTAACGCCGTATTTTGCCTCTACGATGTCCAACCATTTCTTGACGTCTTTCTGAAGTTGTTTTTTTGAAAGCTTGCCGTCTTTCTCTATATCAAGTACAGGAGGTAAATCACCAGGAACCAGATGAACTTGGTGCAAATAGAAATTGGCTTGTTTGACAGGATCTACACCAGGAACAAAGAAGTGATAAGCCCCTCGTATGAAATCATTCTCCTTGGCTTGAAAGAAGTTGTCGTTAAAATCATCGTCATAGAGATCCTGACCCTCTGTAGCCTTTATGATGACGAAACGCACGGGATCATTATTGATAGACGCGTTTCTGAGTTTTTCCCATTTTATGTTTGTCTGGTAATGACTGATGTCAATACCACGGACATTATATCCCTCGGGATATGTCGGCTCTCCGTAAATAGCCTTCCATCTGAAACTATACGGACCAACAAAAAAATAATAGAAAAGTCCTATGTATGCAATGGCAACCAAAACGATACCAACCCAAACACCAATACCGAAACGGCCGAAAACTCCGCTTTTTCCCTTGGGTTTTCTGCCTTTTCTGGCAGAAGCAGATTTCTTACGTGTAGAAGAACCGCTCCGTACCGTCCTTGGTTTGTAATTGTTTGCCAATGCCTTTAAAAATTAAAATCCCCTCTCCTACTCTATATAAGCAGAAGAGGGGAAGTATTGTTGTTTTTTATTTCTGCTCTAATGCCAATGTCTTAGTGCACTGGTCACATACTTCAGATGGACCCCAGTACTGGATAGGACCAGGATATACGTAACATGTATTCTTAGCCCACTCCTCACGCTTGCTGGCGAAGAACTTGAAGGGAGCACCGTCCAACTCAACAAGAGCCTTGCGGATAACAGGCTTCATAGCACCGTTACGACGCTCCATGTTCATCATCATTGTGATGGGCACACCACCAGCAATCCACTCTGCTGCAGGAGCAGTTGTGTTCTTGATGACACTCATATAACCTGTCTTGCCATTGGCAATCAGACGGCTGGCATTGAAACCAAGGCTATAGCAGTAGTCTGCGTCATAGTTAGAAGGAGCAGCGCAACGACCCTCGTAACCGAAGAAATGGTGCTGAGCGCTGAACTTGCCATTGTACTTGCCTTCTGCCTTCCAAGCAGCCAACTTTGTAGCTACCATAGCAGAGAGAAGCTTCTCTGTCTCGATGAGAGATACCTGTACGTTTCCGTGAGGATCGCGGTCGAGGCACAACTGACGCTCTACATCCTTGGGGAGAGACTCCAGAACAGCAAGGTTCTCGGGAGCGATGTGGCTCTTAACGAAAGCAACCTGCTCGTCCTTAGATGCGAACTCGCGGCTCTCACCTGTTGCGGGGTCTGTAAGAACCTCGTTCAACTCGGCAATCAGTTTCTTGATTGCAGGAATGAACTCGATAAGACCTTCAGGAATAAGAACTGTACCAAAATTGTTGCCTTCAGCAGCACGGTCAGCTACAATCTTAGCCAAGTATGTTACAACATCGTCAAGTGACATCTCTTTCTGTTCAACCTCTTCAGAAATCAAACATGCGTTGGGCTGAGTCTGCAGAGCACACTCAAGAGCGATATGAGAAGCAGAACGACCCATCAACTTGATGAAATGCCAATACTTGCGAGCAGAGTTACAGTCGCGCTGGATGTTACCAATCAACTCGCTATAAGTCTTACAAGCTGTATCAAAACCGAAGCTGGTCTCAATCTGCTCGTTCTTCAAGTCGCCGTCAATAGTCTTGGGACAACCGATTACCTGAACGCCATACTTCTTGGCAGCATAGTACTCAGCCAATACGCAAGCGTTGGTGTTAGAGTCGTCACCACCGATAATAACCAAAGCCTTGATGCCAAGCTTACGCAGAATCTCGATACCGCTCTCGAACTGAGCTTCCTTCTCCAACTTTGTACGACCAGAGCCGATGATATCAAAGCCACCAGTGTTACGATATTCATCGATGAAAGAGTCTGTAAACTCTACATACTTGTGGTCAACCAAGCCACCAGGACCCATAAGGAAACCATACAACTTGCAGTTGGGATTGAGTGACTTAACACCGTCATAAAGACCGCTGATAACATTGTGTCCACCAGGAGCCTGGCCACCACTCAAGATGATACCCACGTTGAAGGGCTCAAGAGCTTTCTGCTCGCCAGCCTTGAAAGTAATAACGGGCATGCCATAAGTATTGGGGAACATAGCCTTTATTTCTTCCTGATTACCAACACTCTGTGTAGCTGCACCCTCAACAGCAACTACAGGACCTTGCAGAGCCTTGGGAAGCTTAGGCTGATAGGCAGCACGGGCTACCTGCAATGCACTTTTTTCCATAATTTGAATCTTATTAAAATATTTATAAACTATTTTCGCAGCGCAAAATTACAAAAATGTGGGGTAAATAAAGAAAGAAACCATAAAAATTCATTTTTTTTATTAAAAATAAACGTTTGATTGGGCGTGTTTAAGCTTTTCTTCTTATCTTTGCTTTGTTAGTCACCCTTTTAACAATTCCGCATTATGAAAAGAAGAGAGATTAAGAAGGATATTAATTCGTTGTGTGGCGACCTGTTCGCAGAGTGTGTTGCATTGCTTCAATACAAGGACACAACAAACAAGAAAGACGTTGACAATGTTATGCTTACTATCATGCAAATGCAAAACGATATGATAAGTAGGCTTTCTCATGTTGAGCCTGGTAGCACCAAGCTTTTCTTCAAGAAAATGCGTGAGGAGCTGATGGCAAGAACAGGAGATATTGTTGAACAGATAAAAGCATTGGCTTAAAAGAGATATGCTGCAATGTCTAAGCAGAAAGATACTGTTTGACTGGCTGGGGTTTAGGGAGAACGTTACTGAGCCCTTGCCGGACAAGTGTGTCATAGCATTAGCACCCCATACAAGCAACTGGGATTTTATCATAGGTAAGCTATACACATCCGCTATTGGAGAATCAAATATGTTCTTAATGAAAAAGGAATGGTTCTTCTGGCCTCTGGGTATCATTATGAGACGTATGGGGGGAATTCCTGTGTATAGAAACAAGAAAACCAAGATAACGGATTCTGTTGCAGAGCAAGCCAGGCAAGCTGACATATTCAGAATATGCGTAACACCAGAGGGGACACGTAAAGCCAATGCCGACTGGAAAAAGGGGTTCTATTATATTGCATTAAAAGCGAACATTCCTATTCTGCTTTATGGTCTGGATTTCAAGACAAAGACCATAGAATGTACGAAGAAAATCATCCCTAATGGGGATGTTGACAGTCAGTTGCAGGAAATCAAGGATTACTTCCGAAGTTTTACAGGCAAACATCCCAAACAGTTTGCTTTATAATTCTTTTATAGTTTACGGGTATGTTTTTCAGGTTAATAGCGGTTCTGTTTTTTCTTCTTTCTGCATTTGCAGATTGCCATGCCCAGCGCAAGAAAAACGAAAAGACACCTTTGGCAATATACTTTGAAAAATACCAGAATCCCAATTATTCTTCAGCAGACAAGATAAGGATTGAAGACCTGGATATCAATAACGAGCAGAAGCGCTATTCAATCTACCTGAATGACGCATTCAAGTCGCAGCCGTTTACGCCGTCTCTTGTAAAACGTATATATGAGGATGTGCGTCGTACCTTAGAGCCGCCTTACAACACTTACAATATTGTCATTTACGCTCAGGATGTGCCTATTGAACAATTGATTTCAATAGACCAACTTACTGAACGAGACAGTTTGAGGGTTTATACGAAAAATCCATATAAAGGGAATGCATGGGTAAATCCAATAAGTCTGCCCTACTCCATCGATAAAGGCCTGAAGGGAAAGCACCTTTGTGTATGGGCCAGTCATGGTAAATACTATAATGTAAGGAATGGAGAGTGGATTTTCCAGCGTCCTTATCTGTATTGTACAACAGAAGACTTGTTCACACAAAGTATTGTTGTGCCTTATCTGATTCCTATGCTGGAGAATGCGGGGGCAGTTGTCTTCACACCCAGAGAGAGAGACTGGCAGAAGAACGAGATTATAGTTGATAACGACATGGGCAACAGATATGGAGTCTATGGCGAAAATAACTCGAAGTTTGAATGGGAAAGCGGCTCCAACGGCTATTACAAAACGCATGACGTGTATACTGACAAGCAAAATCCTTTTACGGAAGGAACATATCGCTATATTGAAGCCACCAACAACAAACGCGCACAGAGTACTGCCGTATGGGTACCTGATGTAAGAGAGAGTGGAGACTATGCTGTATATGTCTCATACAAGAGCTTACCAAATAGTGTAAGTGACGCTTGTTATACAATTGTACATCAGGGTATTACAACAAGTTATAAGGTAAACCAGCAGATGGGAGGAGGAACATGGGTCTATCTGGGTACATTCTTCTTTGAGAAAGGCAAAAACGACCAGAATTACATTTTCCTTTCCAATCTAAGTTCTTACCGTGGTGTTGTAACTGCTGATGCAGTAAGATTGGGTGGTGGCATAAGCAATATTGCCAGAAGTGACACCTTAATGCAAAACCCTATAATACAAAGCGGCTTGCCTCGCTGTCTGGAGGGCGCCCGGTATACGGCACAATGGTCAGGCTTCCCATATGAAGTTTATTCAAGAACCGGTGCGGATGACTATTCGGATGACATAAGAGTCCGCTCCTATGTGGAAAACTATTTGACCAGAGGAAGCGGCTATTTGCCTGGAGATAGCGGACTGAATGTCCCCCTGGAATTAAGCCTTGCCGTACATAGCGATGCGGGGTACAGAAAAGACTTCTCGTATATAGGTACACTTGGTATTTATACAACGGGATATTATGATAATGTTACAGGCGCAGGACTCTCGAGGCTTACAAGCAGAGACTTTGCGGATATTGTAATGACTCAGGTTACAAACGACCTGACCAACACCTATGGAAGATGGAACCGTAGACAGCTGTACGATAAGAATTACGGCGAGACACGAGACCCGCAAGTGCCAGCCATGATACTTGAGATATTGAGCCATCAGAATTGGCAGGATATGCGTATGGCACACGATCCTGCTTTTAAATTCACAATGGCACGAGCCATATACAAAGGTGTATTGAAGTATCTGAATCATGTACATCAGAATACCGATTTCTGCGTTCAACCGCTCCCCGTTAAAGATCTTTCTGCCATTGTTAATGCAAACAACAATGAAGTCAGGCTAAGCTGGAGTCCTACAGAGGACAGGTTGGAACCATCTGCACGACCAACACATTACATCATATATACAAGTGTCGGAGACAAGGGATATGACAATGGTATGGTGGTGTCTGCCAACGAGACTACTGTTACCCTGTCTATTCAACCCAAAACTCTATATAGGTATAAGGTATGTGCCGTAAATGCTGGCGGCAGAAGTCTGTCTAACCAAGAGGTATGTGCATATTTATCATCACCTGTCAGTAAAAACATACTTATGGTGGATGGATTCCAGCGCATTGCCGGACCACTTCCTGTAGATAACGACTCAATACGTGGTTTCAGATTGGATGTTGATCCTGGAGTAATTGATGTAAAATCACCAGTGTATTGTGGATATCAGTATCTGTTCAGTAAGAATTCCTGGGATACTATTGGCGAAAGTGGTGCGGAATTAGAAGGGATGATTCTTGCAGGTAACACACACGATTATTGTACATTGTATACCAAGGATATAATCTCAAGCGGATTGGATTACAATATCAGCGCTTGCGTTTCCTCATCTTTGCCGGCCCAGGACACTTCAACATTCCAGTTGATTAATTTAATTTTCGGAGCCCAAAAACAAGACGGATATTCTTTGGGTGACTACAAGACATTTACGCCTGCATTGATGCAGAGTATTTCTGCATATGCTTCAAGAGGTGGAAACCTGCTTCTTAGCGGTTCTTTCGTTGGCGCTGACATGCAGAGTGCTGAAGAACGTAATTTCACGCAGTCGGTTTTCAAATATAACTACGAGCAATCATTACAGTTAGACAGTATCTTGGGTATTGATGGAATGAACACCAGCGTTCAGGTTTATCACATACCCAACGAACAGCATTACTGGGTTAGAACTGCAGATGTACTTCGTGGCATGGAAGGCTCGTTTTGCACAATGCTGTACAAACAGACTGCCCTACCCTCTGCTATTGCGTATCAGGGTGCTGACAGAAGGTCACTTTCCTTTGGGTTCCCATTAGAGTGTATCATGGATGAGACGGTGCGAAGGAATATCATAGCCGCATCTGTCCAGTTTTTGTTAAGTAACAACTAAAAATAGAGTGTATATGTATAAGATTATCTGTAACATGAAAGCTTCTCGTTCTATGGATATTACTGAGGAGCAACTACATACAATTGAAAAGTATTCGCTTTTCAACGAGTTGCTGGACAGTAACGGTATAGTTGACGAGAGTGTGTTGGAAAAGCTAAGACTGAATGTACGTTCTCTACTTGAATCCAACTCATCAGATTCTGATTTGTTGGATTTATGTCAGAATGTTCTTTTCCACAACAACATGAAATGCTTTGGATTACACCAACTGATATTATTATATATTGATTGGGAAAAGAAACAGTTGGACGCATTGAAACCGACTCTTAAAGAAGATATTGCAGAAGAATAATCTGACAAAAGACAAATGGAGCACAAGTTGTCAGATTGGTTGCCTACCACCCGAAAAGAAATGCAACTTCGCGGATGGGATTGCGCTGATGTAATATTATTCAGCGCTGATGCCTATGTGGACCATCCTTCTTTCGGGGCAGCTGTTATTGGCAGACTTCTTGAAGCAGAAGGTCTGCGCGTTTGCATTGTGCCCCAACCTGATTGGCATGGTGACTACCGCGATTTCAAAAAACTGGGAAGACCAAGATTGTGGTTTGGCATAGCACCAGGCTGTATGGACAGCATGGTGAACAAATATACTGCAGCCAGAAGACTTAGAAGCGAAGATGCATACAGTCCGGATGGCAGGCATGACCTTAGACCGGAATATCCTACTATTGTATATTCTAAGATTCTGAGGCAACTATATCCAGATGTCCCCATTGTTCTTGGCGGTATTGAGGCAAGTTTGCGCCGTGTTATGCATTACGACTACTGGAAGGAGAAATTCATGCCAAGTATCCTGATGGATAGTGATGCTGACATTATCACATACGGTATGGGTGAGAAGCCCACACTCATGCTTTCTGATTTGCTCTCAGAGACATTAAACGACTATCATCCCTCGCTATATTACGACGAGAATGGAGAATCATATATAACAAGAGAGGCATTCAGGGATGTCATACAGAAGCAGAACAATGTACCTCAGACGGTATCAATATATGACAAACATGAGATTCCAGGTGGAATCCAGAAGGATGATATTGTTTTGCATAGCTATGAGGAATGTCTTTCAGATCTGAAGCTGCATGCAGACAACTTCCGTCATGTAGAGGAAGAAAGCAACAAGTTGAAGGCTCAACGTCTATTGCAGGAAACCAGAGGAAAATGGGTTGTGGTGAATCCTCCATTCCCTCCGCTGACACAAGAAGAATTGGACCATAGCTTCGATCTGCCATATACACGTTTACCCCATCCTAAATATAATGGGAAACGTATTCCTGCATACGACATGATTAAGTTCAGTGTGAATATGCATCGTGGCTGCTTTGGCGGATGTGCATTCTGTACGATTAGTGCACATCAAGGCAAGTTCATTATGAGCCGATCCAAGGAGAGTATCCTTCGGGAAGTAAGACAAATTGCCAAACAACCTGACTTCAAGGGATATCTAAGCGATTTGGGCGGTCCAAGTGCCAATATGTATATGATGCACGGCAAGAACCCCAAGGCATGTGCCGTATGTAAACGCCCTTCGTGCATTCACCCGCAGATATGCCCCAATCTGAATGGTGACCACAGGCCGTTGCTTGAAATATACAGAGAAGTTGATAAGATTCCCAATATAAAGAAGAGTTTTATTGGCAGTGGAGTCAGGTATGACCTCTTGTTACACGACTGGAAGGACGAGACATTGAATAAGGCGGCAAGGGAATACACACATGAATTGATAAAAAACCATGTGAGTGGAAGACTTAAAGTCGCACCCGAACATACATCAGATCAAGTTTTGTATATAATGCGTAAACCATCGTTCCGCTTATTTCATCAATTCAAGAAGGTTTTTGATGATATATGCAGGAAAGAACATCTGCGTCAGCAGATAATACCTTATTTTATAAGCAGTCACCCAGGATGCCATGCACAGGATATGGCTGAATTGGCTATTGAAACCAAGAATATGGATTTCCAGTTGGAGCAGGTTCAGGACTTTACCCCTACTCCTCTAACAGTAGCCACTACGTGTTGGGCAACGGGGTACCATCCTTATACTTTAGAGCCCATTTTCTCTGCAAAGACGCCTAAGGACAAGCAACAGCAGCGAATGTTTTTCTTCTGGTACAAGAAAGAAGAGCGTAGAAACATCGAAAGCTATCTGAAGCAAATAAAAAGACTGGATTTACTAAAACGATTATTTCATTAATAAAACAATAAATAACACATAAAGAATAAAACTATGACAGAATGGTTTGAATGTAAGGTAAAATATGACAAGACAATGGAGGATGGTCTCATTAAGAGTGCGACAGAGACTTATTTGGTTGACGCCATTAGTTTTACCGAGGCAGAAAAGCGTTTCATTGAAGAGATTGAACCCTTCATGGTAGGTGAGTTTGTTGTAACAGATATCAAGAGAGCCCGCCTCTCTGAAGTGATGGAAAGCGAAGACCTTACAGACGACAAATGGTTCAAGGCCAGAGTGGCATATATCACAATTGATGAGAAAAAAGGGACAGAGAAACGTACTATTCAGTCTATTTTGATTCAGGCAAAAGACTTCCGTACATCATTGAAGAATCTGGATAAAGGAATGCACGGTACACTTGGTGATTGGGCAATTGCTTCCATCACGGAAACCAAGATAATGGATATTTTCAAATCTCAGCCAAATGAAGAGCCCCAAGGAGATAATCAATGAGATCAAGCAGACTCTCCCACCCTATGTTAAACTGGTTGCAGTAAGCAAATTTCATCCTGCAAGCATGATTGAAGATGCTTATGCCGGTGGACATAAAGTGTTTGGCGAGAATCATGTGCAAGAACTCCAACAAAAACATGAAGTGCTACCCAAGGATATTGAGTGGCACTTCATTGGCCATCTGCAAACCAATAAAGTAAAATATATTGCAGAATATGTATATTTGATACATGCCGTTGATACGCATAAACTCTTAGTTGAAATAAACAAGCAAGCAGAGAAACACAACAGGGTTATTGACTGTCTGTTGCAATTACATGTTGCTCAGGAAGAGACCAAGTTCGGCTTTGCGCCACAAGAACTCCATGAATATATCGAACAGGGAGAATGGCGCTCTTTGACCAACATTAGATTATGTGGATTGATGTGCATGGCAAGTAATGTGGATGATGAAAAGCAAATTGCAAGTGAGTTTGAACTAGCTTATAACATTTTCAAGAAACTGAAGAGTGAATACTTTGCCGATGAGGATTATTTTGCCATTCGTTCATGGGGGATGAGCGAAGATTATCCTATTGCAATAAACCATGGAAGCAATATGATTCGCGTTGGTAGCAAGATATTTGGTCCAAGAGTATATTAATTTCACATTTTCTTTAATTTTGTGCAAAAACAAATCTGATTTCTTGCAAAAATGCATAAAATAGAGTACCTTTGTGCACAAATTTAAAGGTTTTGTGCAAATGGAGAAGATAAATATACCATCATATAATCAGATAGTACAGGAAAGTATCCAAAAATATTGGGATAAAAATTCCATGTCTGATTATGGTTTATTTACATTTAAATATAAAGATGTAGCTGAGATTATAGAGAAGTTTCATATTCTGTATTCTGAGCTTGGTATTCAGAAGGGGGATAAAATTGCAATATGTGGTCGCAACTTAAGTCGTTGGGGTGCTGCATTCTTCAGTATTATTACCTATGGTGCAGTAGCTGTTCCCATATTACACGAGTTTCATCCTTTGCAGATTCATGACATTGTTAATCATAGCGAGTCAAAACTCCTTCTTGTAGGTGATAAAGTATGGCCTGGACTTACAGCCAGTGAGATGCCTGATTTGGAAGGTATAATTTCTTTGGCTGATTAT
Source organism: Bacteroidaceae bacterium (assembly GCA_017619585.1). The sequence continues at coordinate 52,197 of JAFZSA010000023.1, read as the reverse complement.
AGTGTTCTTTGCAGTAACACAGATAAATTTGCTCAGGCATACGCATCAATCAAAGAAGTATATGCTCAGAAATATCCAAACGGCATTCAACCTTCTGACTTGAATTATCATAAGGATGAGGCTGAGGAGTTAGCCATCATCAATTATACAAGTGGTACAACCAGTAACAGCAAGGGTGTAATGCTACCCTATCGTGCATTGTGGAGCAATTATGACTTTGCCGTACATGTTTTGGGAGATATTATCAAACCAGGAGATGATATCCTTTCAATGCTTCCAATGGCTCATATGTATGGAATGGCCTTTGAGTTTTCGTTTGAATTCCTTTCCTGTGTACATATAAACTTCTTGACAAAGATGGCATCTCCAACGGTTCTGATGAAAGCATTGGCAGATGTCAAGCCTGTCATTCTTATCGTTGTACCTCTTATTATAGAGAAGGTGGTACGTAAGGCTGTCCTGCCTAAGATTCAGACGCCTAAGATGCGTATCCTGATGAAAACACCTATCATCAACAGAATTATCAAGCGCAAGATCTGTGATGGACTTACCAAGGCTTTGGGCGGTAACTTCTATGAGGTTATTATTGGTGGTGCAGCATTGAATCAGGAGATAGAAAAACTGTTACACGATATTGGATTCCGTTACACTGTTGGCTATGGTGCAACAGAATGTGCTCCAATCATAACATATGAGGATTACAAGAAGATGGTTCCCGGCAGCTGTGGTAAGAATGTTATACATCAGGAACTGAAGATTCAAAGTCCGGATCCTCAGAAAATCCCAGGAGAAATTTTAACACGTGGTCTGAATGTGATGCTTGGCTATTACAAGAACGAAGAAGCAACAGAAGCAACACTTGACAAGGAAGGCTGGTATCATACCGGTGACCTTGGTATAATGGACAAGAAGGGTAACGTGTTCATTAAAGGTAGAAGCAAGAACATGTTGCTTGGTGCTAACGGTCAGAATATTTATCCTGAAGAGATTGAAGACAAGCTCAGCAATATGAAGATGGTTGCAGAGTGTGTTGTGATTCAGAAAGGCGACAAGCTTATTGGTCTTGTATATCCAGATCCTGATCAGGTTCAGGCCGAGAATCTTTCAGAAGATGACTTGGTTGAATTGATGGAACAGAACCGCAAGGATGTTAATCCTCTCCTTCCCTCTTATGCTCAATTGGCGGGAATCAAAATTATGAAACAGGAATTTGAGAAGACTCCCAAGAAGAGCATCAAGCGATTCCTCTACGCAAACGTAGAAATTTGATAATAATTATCACGAATAAATAAGAAAGCCCTCAAAGGATAACAACTTTTGAGGGCTATTTTTACTTTTACAACTCTTCTATGCTAACGATACCCTTGACTACACAATAGATTATAACATCTGCAAGCGAGCGAGCATGAATCTTCTCCATAATATTCTTGCGATGTGAAATCACTGTAGTTGTTGCCAAAGATAAATGTTCAGCAATTTCCTTATTAATAAAACCTTTGCAAAGTAGTATGGCAACCTCTATCTCGCGAGAAGAAAGAACTTCTTTTGAATCTATCTGACGAGCCATATTTATAGCATGGTCATGCCCCATGTGCTGCAAGGCCATGAAATCACCAACCAGTTTCTTCTCGTTTTGGCAAATATTCAGAGTATGAATATCTTTAATTTGCATATCACCATTCACCAAAACAATTGTTTTCTTTGGAAACTGTCTGAAGAAATTGGTCTGTTGGAAATAGATGTTAGAGGACACAAAGAAATGAAGGAACCCAGATAAATCACCGAGTTCCATCAAATCCTTTGTATTTGAGAATACTTGTATTTCAGCCATAGGCAGCAGACGGCCTAACAAATGCTGTAGGCCTATGCACGTAAGTACATTGCTATCTATGACAGCAAACTTAATATTTGCTGTATCAAATGGCATATTGCCGGGTTGATGCATCATACAAACCACTTAACGTAGCAGAAGTCCTGACGATGAGGAATGTTCTCGTTCTTGGGATACATACGATAGCAAACCTTGAAACTTCCGGCATTGTCAACACTGTGTGAAGCACGGAATGTGTATCGGTTGCCTTCAACATTTACAAGTTCGAAATCATTTACGTGGTAAATATGATCTTCACCGTGAATGTCTGTCTGTAAGGTTACAAGTTCTATGCCGATGGCATTATCCAAACCTGCCTCGTCAACAACAACCTCTACATTGTACTTCTTGCCAGCTTCGATGTTGCCATTCATTACCTCTTCAGATTTTCTTATTTCCAGTACATTGATGGCATCCCAACGCTCTGCAACAGTTTCTTTCCAGTGTGCTATATCCTTTGCCAGTTGGCGGTCATTAGCATTCAATGCATTTGAACGATCACGTAATTTATTGTAGAACTTGTTATAGTAATCGTCTAACTGACGCTTCATCGTGTAATGAGGAGCAATCTGTGCAATAGAGTTCTTGATTACCTTAACCCACTCTGGACTGTACCCCTTAGAATTGCGGGCATAGTATAGAGGCATAATCTCGTTCTCCAACAAAGAATAGATTGTTGCTGCATCCAGCTGATCCTGATAGTCCTGATTCTGATAGGTACGCTTTTCTGTCAGTGCCCAACCAGCACCTTCGCGATAGCCTTCCAGCCACCAACCGTCCAAAACGGACAGGTTAACAACACCATTCATTTCGGCCTTCTCACCTGATGTACCAGATGCTTCAAGAGGACGGGTTGGAGTATTCATCCAGATATCAACACCACTAACCAAACGACGAGCCAATTGCATATCGTAGTTCTCAAGGAAGATAATCTTTCCGAGGAACTCAGGACGTTGACTGATCTCATAGATTTTCTTAATAAGTCCCTGACCTGCACCGTCAGCAGGATGTGCCTTACCTGTGTAAAGGAACTGTACGGGATAATCAGGATTGTTGACAATCTTAGCCAGACGATCCAAATCGGTGAACAACAAGTGAGCACGCTTGTAGGTGGCAAATCGACGACCAAAGCCAATCAGTAAGGCATTGGGGTTTATCATTTCCATCAGGTTTACTACCCTTGAAGGATCACCCTGATTCTTGAGCCAGCTATCGCGGAACTGCTCACGGATATAATCAACAAGTTTAGTCTTCAGAGCCATACGGGTCTTCCATACTTCCTCGTCACTAACATTGTAAATAGCCTCCCAGATGCTTTGGTTGCTCTGGTCATTCAAGTGATTACTGTCGAAGTGCTTAGCGTAGAGCTTACGCCACTCGTTAGCACACCATGTTGGGAAGTGAACTCCATTGGTTACATAACCTACATGGCTTTCTTCGGGATAGTAACCTTTCCAGATTCCCGAAAACATCTTCTTGCTGACTTCGCCATGTAACCAACTTACGCCATTTACTTCCTGTGAAGTGTTACATGCAAAGGTTGACATACAGAAACGCTCTGAGTGATCATCGGGATTCATACGTCCCATGCCAATAAATTCATCCCAGCTGATGCCCAACATCTGAGGATAGCCGCTCATGTATTTGCTGAATAGTCCCTCATCGAAGTAATCGTGACCGGCAGGTACAGGAGTGTGTACAGTATAAAGTGAAGATGCACGTACCAGTTCAAGAGCTGTTGTAAAGCTCATACCCTCGTTCACATAGTCAACCAAACGCTGTACATTGCACAGGGCAGCATGTCCCTCGTTGCAATGGTAAACATCTTTCTTGATGCCCAGCTTCTTTAATGTCAACACGCCACCGATACCAAGTAGGATCTCCTGTTTCAGACGGTTTTCCCAGTCACCGCCATACAATGAATGGGTAATACTGCGATCAAACTCTGAGTTCATCTCGTTGTCTGTATCCAGCAGATAAAGCTTGATTCTACCAACGTTGACACGCCAAACATAAGCATGAACATGGTAGTTCATATAAGGAACATCAATTACCATTGGTGAACCGTCCTCGTTCATTTGCTGTTCAATAGGCAATGTACCAAAGTTCTGAGCTTCGTAGTTGGCAATCTGCTGACCGTCCATGCTCAGAGTCTGAGTGAAATAGCCATAGCGATACAAGAAACCGACGGCACACATATCAACGTTAGAGTCACTGGCTTCCTTCAGATAGTCGCCGGCCAGAATACCCAGACCGCCGGAATAAATCTTAAGCACCTGATTCAAACCATACTCCATACATAGGTATGCTACACTTGCACGATTCTTGTCAGGTTCAACATCCATGTAGTTTCTGAACTCTGTATATACATCGTTCATTTTCTTAATGACGGCCTTATCCTTTGCCAACTTCTCCATCTTTTCAAAGCTGAGACGTTCTAATAGCAGAACGGGATTGCCGTCACATGCCTCATATAATGGTTCATCAAGACTACGGAACAAACTTCTTGCACTATGGCTCCAAGACCACCACATGTTATGAGCGAGTTCTTCCAACTGTCTCAATTCTGCTGGCATATTACTCTTAACAGTAATTGGTTTCCAACAGGGGTTATTAGCATTACTTGCCTTGATTTTCATATTTTCTTTATCCTTAAAATGTTATTATCCTAATCTCTTGTTTCTATTTCTTAACGCAATGTTATATGCCTCAAAATAATATTGTATAAAGTGTTTCCATAGCGCTTTTTCTGACAGACTTGCAGCTTTCTTTCTAACTGTATTCTGTTTTTTGCTTTCTAATGCGGAATATGCTGCAATGGTGCTAACGATATTGTCAACTACTTCGTTGAAATTATAATCGTTTCGTGTAATTACTTCTACTCCATCCATTATCTTACTCTGACGTCCCATTTCCTTATTTGCCCACAAACCAAATCCTGAGAGTGAAGTTGTAATACAGGGAACATAGAAGGCTGTTGCCTCTAATGGCGTGTAGCCCCAAGGTTCGTAATATGAAGGATAGACTGCCAGATCATTACCTATCAGAAGGTCATAGTATGGCATATTAAAGATGCCATCTTTACCATCAAGATAACAGGGAACAAAGATAACCTTAACCTGGCTTTCCTTGTTGTTGCGTATTCCATGCGAATGCAGATAGTTCAACACATCGTCATTCTCCTGATTATGCAGGGTATGTGTGAACAAGGGATCAATCAATGGCGTGTCATAAACCATATCATGCTTCAGACGGTCCTGCAAGTCAACACGTGGAGCATCCATCCAACCCGGAACCTGAACTAAAGCAAGAACTGGTCGTTTCAGGTTCTGTTCGTAAAGGCTACGGTACATAGCTTCCAGGAATACATCAATGCCCTTGTTCTTATATTCATATCTGCCACTTGTTGCAACAACTAATGTGTCATCTGTAAATTCCGTACCAATAAGGGCGTTTGCAACACGGAAAATATGCTTTCGCGCTTCGTTACGTGCAGCAGTGAACTTTGCACCCTTAGGAACAAAGTCCTGCTCAAAGCCATTCATCAGTACTGCGTCACATTCTTTGTCCAAAAGTTCCTTGCATTCGTTGGCTGTAACATCACTTACGGTTGTGAAGCAGTCAACGTTGTGGGCAGTCTGACGTTCGATACTATGCTTTGATTCTATATTCAACTCCTGTGCCATCTGGCAACCATTGTAAGCCCAAAGATAATCATACAAGGGTTTGTGGTTACCGGCAATACTACGTCCAATGCTGGTAGCATGAGTCGTAAAGATGGTTGCAATCTGAGGAACATACTTCTTGATGTAAAGAGCTCCCAAACAGGTCATCCATTCATTAACATGATAAACCACATTCTTTTTCTTTGTCAACGAATGTTTATAGAAACTTTCAACAACCTTGGCTGCTGCATAGGAAAACATGCTTGCCTCATCATAGTCGCCATAGGCATGCAGGCTATCAACCTGAAAATCATTCCATGCCTGACCATAAATATCATTCTTTTTCTCGAAATAAGGCGTAAAATCTACAAGGACTACACAGGGTTGACCAGGAATGTTCCAACGGCCAACTCTAATATGCAATCCCTCTTCGGTAGCTTTCTTAAACCATGAGGACCACATTTTCTTATCTTCTACGAACAATGGATTTTCATGGTTCATCCATACATCAGGACCTATGAAGACAATTTTGTCTTTAAAAGAATCCTGAAGTGTTTTTGCTCTGGTACTTAGAACGGTGTATATACCGCCAATTTTGTTGCATACTTCCCAACTACTTTCAAAAATGAAGTCAGGACAAATCTTCTTATCTGCCATTAAATGAATATCTTATGGTCTAAATTCTGGCGCAAAGTTACAACAAAATCCCGAGTGTACGAAATACGTTTCTCTTTTTTTTGACTTATATCAATATACAAACAAAAAAGGGGAGCTCGTGACTCCCCTTTTAGTTTTAATTTGCCGGTGAAATGCAGAAATGAAGTTTATGCATTCCTTTCTCCATTTCGTACTTCTTGAGTGGACCTGGGCCGCAACTAGCATTACCCAAACCACGCATTGCGCCATCCAAATGGAGTACTACTTCCGACTTGTGAATCTTATTCAATTCATGTAGATATTTTGTCTGCCATAGATCCTCGTCGGTATAATGTTGAGCACTGAACATGAAAGTGTTATCTAATGATGTGATGCATATACCTTTTCCTTTGTTATCTGTCAGTTTCACCCAGTTTACATCACAACGTTCACCCATACTCTGGGGCTTGATATATTCTTCTTGCATTCCACTTACTGTAGTTGTGTAGCAACCTACAAAAGCACAATCTTTACGGTCGGGGTAATTCTCCATGGGACCACGTCCCAGATATTCAACATTCTCCAAACTCTTGTCAAGGAATGCCTGTAGCCCCATACGATGGAAGTCAACGTTTGTCTCGTTATTTGTAATATTAGAAGTAACGATAATTTTACCATCAGGCGCTATCTCATATTCAGTTACTACAGGAACCTTTGATCGGCTGTCCTTACCACCTTTCACAATCTGCGTAGTTATGACTTTGTTTACACCATCCTTCTCAATCAGCTTAACAAAGATACCTTCCCGTTTTACATTCAGGTTTCCTACACGATCATTGTTGATACTTCTATATCCGTTGAAAAGGAAGTTCTCATCGCCTGATACCATCTGTTTGCCATCGTATGTAAGATCAATGATGGCGGCAGTCTTTTTACTGATACCGAAGCTGAAGCCCTTGCCTTTCAAGGTAACAACGTCATCGGTTTCCGATGCTGTAACCCCATTCTCATATTTAGTGTTGAAAACGAGGTCACTTTTTATCTTGTTTCTGAGACAAATCTGTTCTGTAGCTACGCTGTGTCCGGCAGGAGCCCAAATGGTGGCCTGCTTCTGTTCTAGTGATAGATTCAGATGGTACATTCCATCTTCTTTAGGTACTGTAACAGGCATATCTATATCTATACTGTCGGTAGGCTGAACAGCAGGCATGCTGGTAACACCACTTTTGATGATCTTGCCATCACGCAGTAGCTCATACTTCAGATTATAGGCGCTCAAGTCATGAAAACAATAACGGTTACGTATGCGTATCTTACCTTCATCGGTTTTACGGAAGTCGATATACTGATAAACCTTCTTTACTTGCAATAGCTTAGGAGTTACATGACGGTCAGCGGTGATGATACCGTTGCAGCAGAAGTCGTTATCGTTGGGATAATCACCAAATCCGCCACCGTAGTACATATTAGTCTGAGGTTCACCATATTTGCATAGGCTTTGGTCAACCCAGTCCCATATACAGCCGCCAATCATGCGCTTGCTTTCGAATTCTATATAATCCCAGTATTCCTTTAAATTACCAATGGAGTTACCCATTGCATGTGCATATTCACAAAGGAAGAAAGGACGTCCCTGTAAGTTTTCTTGCTTGTCAAGTTTCATCATATGATCCAAACTGGGATACATACGGCTGTCCATGTCTGCCACTTCATTCATTCCTTCGTAGTGAATCAAACGGTCATCCAAGGCTTGAATGGCTTTCTTGCTGGCTACAAAATTGTTACCGCCACCGCATTCATTGCCCATACTCCAGAAGATAACGCTGGGATGATTACGGTCACGCAAAACCATACGCTCCTGACGATCGACATACTGACCCTCCCAAGAAGGATTCTTGGATATGCTGTGATTACCGTGACACTCCACGTCTGCCTCGTCCATAGTGTAGATTCCATAGTAATCATACAGGGCATACATACGCGGATCGTTGGGATAATGACTGGTACGCACGGTATTCAGGTTGTAGCGCTTCATCAGCAAGATGTCCTCAATCATGCTCTCTACTGGTATTGCCTTACCATAGATAGGATGTGTGTCATGGCGATCAGCACCCTTGAACATTACACGCTTGCCATTTATGAATACCTGACCGTTGCGATTCTCAATCTTACGGAATCCGTACTTCTGTGTACTGATGTCACCGTTTACCTTTATGTCAACGGTGTACAGGTTTGGTGTCTCGGCAGTCCATAGTTCAGGCTGTCGAACCTGAAAATTAGGATGAATAGTTCTCTTTTCGCCCTTAAGCAAGTTGGCAGCTGTCATCTTGCATATCTGAACCAACTGTCCCTTAGGATCATACAACTTGCACTCAACTATGGCATCTTGTGTTTTCTTATCTAGATTCTGTAAGGTTAGGTCTATGTTCATTGTTACCTGGCGATATCCTCTTCTTCCAAAATGTGAAGTCAGATATGCATCCTGAACCTGTACTTTCTGACGGGCCTCAAGATATACATCGCGATGAATACCGCTTAGACGGAACATATCCTGATCCTCGATGTACGAGCCATCGCTCCAGCGATAGACCTCCACACAAACAAGATTCTGTTGACCAATCTTCAGATATTTTGTAACATTGAATTCCGCGTCATTGTTAGGTCCTTGTGTGTAACCTACTTTTTGTCCGTTTACCCATACATAAGCGGCACTATATATGCCGTTGAAATGCAAATAAATTTCACGACCGTTCCATTGAGCGGGAACATTGAATGTACGACGATAACTGCTTACTGCATTAGGTTCCTTTACAACTGTGTAACCCTCTTGCCCGCGAATGAAAGGAGGCTGATTCTTAAATGGATAAGTTATATTGGTGTAGATGGGAGTTCCATATCCCAACATTTCAACACAACTGGGTACCTGAATCGTCTTCCATGCTGATGCGTCATAGTTAGTCTTATAGAAGTCTGCAGGACGTTCCTCGGGGCTGGGAACCCAGTTGAACTGCCACTTGCCATTCAACATCAGGCGCAGACTGCTGTTGGGCCATAGCCAGGGCTTGTGGTATGCTTCGTCTTTGTGCATTTCCGTTTCATCGGCATACAGCAACATAGTAGCGCGACCAGGCTCTTTGTTAATACCATATATATATTGATTCTCCCATTCATGTTTGCTGACTTGAGCCTCTGCTTCAGCAACGACTTTCAAGTCGGTCTTCACCAAATTCCACTTTACGTTAACATCGCTGTCGGAAGCCTTAATCTGCCAGACATGTCCACCAGGCTGGCAAGTGTCGTTATAACCTAATTTCAGACCGCCAGCTGCACAAGTCAGTGTATAGACACCATCTGTCTGCTTCTTGATATTCCATTGTTGATTGGCATTATTGGCATTTGTTTCCCAAGTTAACACTTCGCCTTCGTTGGCACCGTGATTACCATTATCCAAGGCTATTTGTCCGTATGGGTTCACCAGAATCCAATATCCCTCACGTGCTGAGGGGTGAATCTGCCATACTTGTGTCATGGACTTTTTGTTGGAAGGACTGAAGGTTATGGTACCGTTCTGACAGTCCAAGGCCAGACCGTCGCCAATCTCAAGGCGATATCCTTGTTTTTTGTCGAATTGTTGTGCTGATGCACATAATACCAGAGCATATAACATGCTCAAGGTCATTAATAAATGTTTCATTGTGAAATTTAGATTAATTTTTGTTATTTTGTGTCTGCAAAGATAGTAAAATTCATGCAGATTCCCTATCTTTGTAATATAAAAACACAAATACTAACCTAAATATTATCATTATGTTAAGACTGAATTGTTTCTTCCAAGCAAAGAAAGGCCAGTACAACAGAGCTTTAGATGCAGCTATTGCCTTGGTCGCCAAGAGTCAGAAACACCCTGGATGTATCTCATATGATGCCTTCGAGAGTGCAACACGTCCTGATGTTTTCTGTATTATCGAGACATGGGCTGACCAGGCATCGCTTGATGCTCACAGCAAAACGCCAGAGTTCATAGAGAACGTAGGAATCATCAACGAATGTGGAGAAATGAAGATAGAGATATTAGAAAAATAACAGTTCATTTTTCATTTGATGTATAACAAAACAGAGCGGATACCATAAAGTATCCGCTCTGTTTCTATTTTAGGAATTCTTCAGCTTCTGCTATAGTGTCAATCTTGCCTACGTCCATCAGGCGAAGATTTGAAGGAACGTATCCATGGATGGATTCACGATTGCAGACACTGAGGTAGAAGTCAATGATGTTGAACTTTTGAGGCCACTCGCCAAAATAGCGGAAGAGCGAGGGATTCATGTAATGAATACCTGCAAAGGCGTAGCGGTGACATTTGCTAACGTCCAGGTCTGGATAAGGAGACTTTACCTCGCCTGTCTGAATGTTGGTCCACCCCACGAGGCGCATATCATCATCGAATAGCAGATAGCGACTGGTCTTACGGTCGGAGACCATCAGGGTCGCTGCCCTATCCTTGCCAAAGGCAATGAGAGCGCTAAAGTCGGCATTGCTGAGAATATCGACATTATGAATCAGGAAGCCGTCTTGGGCATCGGAAAGCAGTGATGCAGCATGCTTGATGCCGCCGCCTGTCTCAAGGAGTTCTTGTCGCTCGTCAGAGAAACGAATGTTCAGTCCCATGGGATGCTGCTGACACCATTGCTCTATCATATCGGCAAAATGATGAACGTTTATAACCACATCCGTTATGCCTGCTCCCTGCAACTTCTGGAGTATGTGCTGCAAAAGTGGCTTTCCAGCAACGGGAACCAGTGCCTTGGGCATTGTATCTGTGAGCGGCTTGAGGCGTGTGCCCAGTCCGGCTGCAAAAATCATAGCTGTTTGTATCATCCTTATCTATTTAATTTAACTTTTCATTCTTCCAATCCTGGTATTCGTGACCATTGGCCTTGTAGAGAAGCATACATAGGTTATGCAGGCATTCCTCGTCGAATTGCAGGCGGATATCGGTGTATGTGGCCATTCCTACGCCACGCTTGGTTCCATTCAAGATGATGTTGCTATGGGCTGGCAGATCTTCGCCGTCGAAGGTAATGGTCTCATTGTCCTGTGGGAAGGCATCAAACTCTGTACGATAAACAACAGTGTATGCCTCGCCAGGGATGTTATATCCGGTGTTGTTGTGTACGGTAACGGCAATGCCTCGAAGGGTGGCGCCGCCTGTCTCGCCCCCAGTAACGGTAATCTTGGTGCGCAACTCATGGATGATGTGCTCAATCATGTAGTCCCTGAACTCGTTCTCGGAGAGCAGGCTGTCTATGGTGGCATCGTTCATGGACGGGTTCACCCAACCGGTGCGAATGGCAAAGTCGTAGAGATCGTGGTCGAACACTGCCACACCATGCGTGGATACCACAATTAGTTTACCCAACGGACTCATCTTTACAACCATAGAACTATTTTCAGTCAGCTGAACATGATAGCCGTCGGCCAGTTTCTCGAAGATTACATTGTCGGGCTCATAATCGTCCAGGCCAAAGGACTCGCAATTCGACAAGCCTGGAATCATCTTATGCAGGGAGCGGATATCCTCGTTCATCACCTTATCAACAAAATCATTCGTAAAATCACGAATTCTCTTTTCTTCATCCTCGCAAGAGGAAAACATCAGGGCTATAATGCCCATCAGCAGGAAATAGATTTTTTTCATGTTAGTAAAAGGTTTAATATTTTATTTTCGTTTATGTTTCGTCTTTATTTTGGAAGGTCTGCGAGATGCCTTGTTCGCGATGGCAGAGGCGAACCTCTATGCCGAATTTCTGATTGATATGCTCGGCCAGATGCTGGGCGCTGTACACACTACGGTGCTGTCCACCTGTGCAGCCAAAGCAAAACATAAGGTCAGTGAAGCCACGTTGTAGGTAACGCTGTACATGGGCGTCTGCCAACTTATATACACTATCAAGGAAAGTGAGTATTTCACCATCATCTTCGAGAAAACGAATAACAGGTTCGTCAAGACCGGTCAGTTTCTTGTATGGCTCGTATCGACCTGGGTTGTGGGTGCTACGACAATCAAATACATAGCCACCACCATTGCCACTGGTATCAGCAGGGATGCCTTTTCCGAATGAGAAACTGAAGACACGAACTACAAGAGGCCCCTTGCCGTCGTAACGACTGAAAGTTGCAGGGCCGTCTTTTGGATGTGAAACGTAGGGGTTGTTATCTGTGGTTTTGTATCCATCGGAACGTTGAACAGGCTTCTCAGGTTTTGCTGCGAATTGGGGAAGAGCCACCAACTGACTGAGAACCTCGCGCATATAGGGATAAGGGCATCCTCCATCTTCAAGCAATTCGCGCAGGTTCTGAATGGCTGGCGGAATGCTCTCAAGGAAATGTTTCTTGCGCTCGAAATAACCACGGAAACCATAGGCACCCAAAACTTGTAGCAGACGGAAAAGTACACAAAGCTTCAGGTTCTGACGGAACTGAAGTTCGTTTACCTCGACATACTGTTTCAGACTTGTGATATATGTATTAATAAGTTCTTGCCGTAATGCCTGGCTATAATGAGCCGATGCCTGCCATAGAAAACTGGCAACATCGTACTGGACAGGACCACGGCGACCACCCTGGAAATCTATAAAGTAGGGATTTCCCTCCTTGTCAAGCATAACATTACGTGCCTGAAAGTCGCGATACATAAATGTGTCACCAGGAATGGCAACAATATCTTTTGCCATCAACTGAAAAGTAGCCTCAAGCTTTAGCTCGTGAAAATCAAGCCCTGTGGTCTTCAGGAAGCAATACTTGAAGTAGTTGAGGTCGAAGAGAACGTTTGTTTCATCCAATGACTCCTGCGGATAACATTGTTTAAAATCCAAACTGCGAGAGCCTTTTATCTGTATATTAGGCAGTTGAGCAATAGTTCGGTGCAGGAGTTCCTTCTCGGCCTGCGTATAACGGCCTCCAGCATCACGACCGCCTTTGATAGCTTCGAAGAGCGAGAGGTCACCCAAATCTTCCTGAAGATATCTTAGTCCATCAGTACTCTTTGCCACAACGGCAGGAACGGGAAGTTTTCGTTCAACAAAATGTTGAGCCAGATAACAGAAGGCGTGATTCTCATCGAGGCTTGTACCAACAACACCAATAAGTGTGCTTCCATCAGATCCGTGCAGACGATAATACTTACGATTGCTACCAGAACCTGCTATCTCGTCACACGACACAACTTCTTGGCCAGTATGCTGGGTATATAGTTTCCTGAGTTCTTCCATATTATTCCTTGCGATTCCAGATTTTCATTACCCTGTTACGTACAGCTATAATATTGATTATACTAACCACGATAAATAGGCTGAAACCCAAACAGAAGGCAGGAAGAATACTTCCGTCTTGCATTTGCGGGAACATTACCCATAGGGTATTCATATAATATCCACGTACCAGATACAATATTATAAAGGAAAGAAGCAGTACAACTGCATTCATACCTACCGTCAGCAGCTGATAAGGCAAGGATACTCTGATGGGACTGTAGCCAATAAGCAGTAGGTTACGCAATTTCTCTGTATTCTTCTGTACCAACAAATATATACTGAGCATAAGAATGTAAAAAGACAGAATACTGATGAGCATACCAATACACATTACCAGAACAGTAACCACCTTGAGGAAATAGGTGGCTTTTCCTGCATCCAACTTGTCGTTCTCCAACTCGAGGTTATGCTCATTGATATACTTGACAATGGCATCGTCCGTAGGATTTTTCACCTCAACGATAAGACGGTTTGGTGTAAGGTCAGCCTCAGGCGCGAACTTGGCATTACTCCACTTGATGAAAGATTCTGGCACAAGAATGGTGTTCAGTCGACTACTGAAGCCAATGACCTTACCTTGCAGACGTTCTTCTTGTCCGTTGCCACGCAAAACAACAACCATATCAATCATTCCCACGAGACCTTCTGAAATCTTGGGTAATGACTGACTCTGCGCAAAGCCAAAGTTATAGATAGCTAGATAGGTACGAGGCAAGACAATGGGGACAACGCCGTCTTCGGGATTAAACTTCCAATTACTGAGATCTGTATCAACGTATCTGTCAGGTACACTCTCGAAGAACATGTCTGTACCCATCTGAGCCACCCCATTTACGCCTAAGCTGCATACCACACGATACTGACTGGCCGTAAAGGCGCCAACACTCTTGCAAAATGGCTGGCTTTTTATGTCATTAACATCTTTCTCAGAGAAACCACAACTCTCCCCTGCCCCAAGCACGCTCATACCAGAGATGCGCTTGCTGACAATCAAGTACTCGGGTTTCAGGAAACCGTCTTCCTGACTGAAGAGGGGTTTAACGTCATTATAGAACTGAAGTCCCAGCAATACAATGAACATGCCAAAGAGGTTGGCAAAGAAGAAGCCTGCAAACTGGGCTATGCTAATATGCTGACGCAGCAATTTCCAAACCAACGACATCATAAGCGGTATGTTTTATCGTAAGACATATTCATGTGCTTGCCAATGCTGGTTACAATGACTCCAGCCCCTTGGCGACGAGCCTCTTCCATCATAATATCACACATGATTGCACTATTCACATCATCGAGGTGGCTGATAGGCTCATCCACCATCAGGAAGTCGAATGGCTGAACCAAGGCTCGAATCATAGCTACACGCTGTTGCTGGCCAAAGCTCATTCGTCCAACCTTGGCGGACATCTTATCGGCTATGCCCAAGCGTTGAAACCACTCCTCTATCTCATTGATACTCTTATGGTTGGTAAGGCCGTTCTTAATCTGTACATTCTCCATAGCTGTCAGCTCAGGAAATAATCGCAACTCCTGAAAAAGCAAACTAAGACTGTGCTGACGAATGGACGTCCAGTCAGAAACACTATGCTGACGGATATCCTTACCATCAAAGAGGATGTTACCCAAATAATCTTTTCTGTATCCTATAATATAGCTACAGAGCGAACTCTTACCAGTTCCTGAACTGGCCTCAACAAGGATTGTCTCACCTTTCTGAAAGGTGACATCCTGTAGCCATATCTCGCTCTGAATATCCCTGCCTTCGAAGACGCAGGGTAAAGTGTTATGCAATTCTATTCTATCCATTTACTTCAGCAACTTTTTTATAAAGTCTGTAGTTTTCTCCCTCGTCGTTAATTCGTATTGTATATGTTTGAAATCTGTAGAACTTACATTAATATGATCCAGTCCGGTTACAGACTTGTTATCCTGAGAAACGGCACTTGATAATAAGAAATTATACATCTTTCCGATATCTACAGAAGCATATAATCTCTTACCCTGAACTTGCTCCCTAACTAGGGAAATATTTTTTTCTAACTGGGGAGTAGAAAAATGGAGGTTCTTACCATTATCAGATGAGAGGTAAAGGAAATCATCATGAACGCCAAAGAAATACTTATTACCACCGCTCTGCAAGGCAAAATTCTTGTCATCTAATGCCTGACAACTATAACCGAATGTTGAAGAACCTGTACACCAATCCTTGGCATTCTTCAGAAAATCCTGATTCTTGATTTTTGCACTTGCAACGAAAGTGGGAGAAGAAGCAGATCGACCAGCATATTCAATGATAACGTCACCATCGATGGACTTAATCATCATGTCCAAATCCACACAGAGGTTAATTCCTACAAGCATTGTCCTGACAACAATATTTTCCCTGAGTTTAGGCAACACATCCTCGCCCTTTACATTGGCTATTACTCTGAGCATGGGTTCTTCTATACAAGCCGGTAACTTTTGAGCATCAATAGGACGAAACAGATTGTCAAATTCAGAGGTATATTTTGTAAAAATCTCATCCTCGCTTTCCAATTCTGTTGAAAGCAAGAATGATTTTTCCTTTACTCTGAGAGAGGCATTCAGGAAGATGTTATCCATGTCAACATTCTGAATATTACCGGCAATCTGGTTAGATACAGCCGGAGGCAGAACACCAAGGCTTGAACGCAGGCATATTACTCCATCGTCCTTCTTGAGTGAAGATAAAACAGGAACCTCATGAGAGCCTTGTTTCATCCATTCTACCATCTTGCCACGCATCCTGTCAGATTCTGCCATATTAACAGGACCTATTGCCAGAGCTTTCTCATCATCAAAGCATAAAAGGATTTCGCCCTTATTAGCCCATTTGAAGCCACGTTGTGACTCAACAGAAATATTCTCTTCCGATATTCTCTTCTCAAAGTCCTTGGCATTACTTAAAGCAAAAACTCCACATACATAGTTGTCAGTTGACACAAAGCCGTACATAGGCGCAAGCATGTCTATGCCCCAGTCGGACTTATCATTCTCCTTTTGCTGCTGGCGATGCTTCAGGGCTTTGAAGATGTCTGAGATGCTGAAGTCCATCTGCTTCAGTGCCTGTTTGGCATCAATAACAAGGACGGCCTTTGCATCCTCGGGAATGACATTCTTGCATACATCCTTCTTGTCGAAAAGAAAGAAATAAGCACCAATTGCTATTGCAATAACAACCAAGACAAGAATTATCAGATACTTCTTCATATTTTATTATCGTTTCTGATTTATTAATTGCATCATATGTACAGCCACTAGGGCTGCAGTCTCTGTTCTTAGACGACTTGTGCCCAAAGAAACACTTCTGTAACCATGCTGGAGTGCCATTTTAACCTCGTCAATACTGAAATCACCCTCAGGACCAATCAGCACGGTGCTTTCCACATCACGCTGTAGGACATCCATCAAGAAAGGCTTTGAACCTCCGTCCTCGATGTCCTCTTGATTATAACAATGACAGATGAACTTATCGCCCCTTCGATCCTGCTTTACAAAATGCTCAAAAGAAGTCATCTCATTCACAACAGGTTTCCAGGCTTTATGACTCTGCTTAGCAGCAGAAATGAGAATCTTATCTATACGTTCACACTTAATGACACGCCTTTCACTGAACCTGCAATCCAGGAAGGAAAGTTCGTCCATACCAATCTCCGTCGCCTTTTCGGCAAACCACTCAACACGGTCGTTGAGTTTAGTTGGCGCCATTGCCAGATGAATGTGACCTTCCCATGCACGCTCCTGAGGCATAACTTCTAGAATCTTGTACATGCAACGATGATTGGATGCAGCAGTAATCTCAGCACGGAAGAAACTACCTTCACCATCCATTAGCAACAACTCGTCGCCCTCAGTAAGTCGGAGTACACGCGTTGCATGCTTGGCCTCTTCCTCAGGCAATTCTGTGTGCTCTTTAGCATCAGGAACAAAGAAAAATCGTGTCTCTTTCATTCAAATCATTTTTTAGCCTCGTGCTTATAACGGAACAATATTGCAAAGAGCACGGCAACAACAAGGGCATATGCGGCAAAGATATACCAACAAGTCTGCCAACCGGCTATGATTTCTGCACCGGATGCGCCACCTGCCTGTGGAGTAAAGACATAATTATTAATGACTGCCTGAGCTACAAGTGTTCCTACAAAAGCTCCCAATCCATTGGTCATCATCATAAACAAGCCCTGTGCACTACTACGAATGCTCTCGTCGGTTTCCTGATTGATAAACAGAGATCCTGATATATTGAAAAAATCAAAAGCTACACCATAGACAAGCATTGAGAGCAGGAATAGCCATACACCGCTGCCTGGATTACCCAATCCGAAGAATCCAAAGCGCAAAACCCATCCTAACAAGGCAATAAGAACAACCTTCTTAATTCCAAACTTAGAGAGGAAGAAAGGAATGAGCAAGATGCAAAGCGTCTCGCTTACCTGAGATAAAGAAATAAGGATATTGGCGTGCTGCACGCCAAAGGTCGACTGATACTCAACAATACCGCCAAAGCTGGTGATAAAGGGATTTGCGTATCCATTGGAAATCTGCAGACAGAAACCGAGAAGCATTGCGAAGACCAAGAATACAGCTAAACGAGGTTTCAGGAAAAGACGGAAAGCATTCAAACCAAGCGCCTCGAAAAGCGTCTTCTGTTGACTTTCATCTTTCTTAATAGGCATGCGAGGCATTGTTAAGGAATAAGCAGCCATAACAAGACTCAAGCAACCGCTCACCATCCACTGCCCTGGAGTTGATTGCAATCCACAGAGGTCAACAATCCACATTGTTACAATGAAACCGATTGTTCCCCAAACACGAATCGGAGGAAAAGCCTTCACGGTATCCATGCCGGCCTTCTCTAATGCAGAGTAAGCTACTGAATAGCTCAGAGCGATGGTAGGCATAAAGAATGCGACAGAAAGTGTATAAAGTGAGAACAAAATACTAAAGTCAGGATTAGGACCAGCCTGATAACCATAGCATGAAGCAGCTATCATGAAAGCACCAGCCAAAGTATGGCAAAGGCTCAATACTCGCTGTCCTTCCATCCAACGGTCAGCCAGGATACCCATCAAAGCGGGCATAAAGATACTGACAATACCCTGAACAGAATAAAACCATCCAATATGAGACCCAAGTCCCACACCAGCAAGGTAAGTGCCCATAGATGTCAGATAGGCACCCCATACGGCAAACTCCAAGAAGTTCAGTAATGTTAGTCTTAATTTGATATTCATATGTAAAGAGTTTTAGGTTATTCTACGAATAAGACAAGTCCTTTCAGGTATTCACCCTCTGGATGATAGATGTTAATAGGATGATCAGCCGGCTGATGTAGCTGATGCAGGATACGGACTTTACGCTTGGCCATAGCAGCAGCTGTGAATACCGCCATACGGAACTGGTCCTTATTGACTGCTTGTGAACAGCTGAAGGTAAAGAGGATACTACCGGAAGGCATCTTCTCAAGAGCCTTGGTATTGAGCTTCGTATATCCACGCAATGCGTTCTTCAAGGCATCTTTATGCTTGGCAAATGCAGGAGGATCCAGAATAACAAGGTCATAGTTGCCGTCCATCTCATCCAGGAAACGGAAAGCATCCTCGGCAAAAGCCTGATGACGCTTGTCGCCAGGGAAGTTGAGTTCTATATTGGCATTAACCAAATCAACAGCTTTGGCACTACTATCTACAGAGTGTACAAGTTCTGCCCCACCCCTCATGGCATAGACACTAAAACCTCCAGTATAACAGAACATGTTCAGTACCTTACGGCCATGAGCATATCTTTCAACAAGGGCACGATTCTCGCGTTGGTCGACGAAGAAGCCGGTCTTCTGACCTTTCAGCCAGTCGATATGGAATTTAAGTCCGTTCTCGATGGCAACGTTATCATCACTCTCGCCTAAGATGAAACCATTCTCCTGTCCCAAAGATGCCTTATAGGGAAGTGTAGTCTCGCTCTTATAGTAGACGGCTTTCAAATCGTCACCCATAACAGCTTTCAAGGCTTCGGCAATCTCCATTCTGCACACATGCATTCCTACACTATGAGCCTGCATGACTGCATTTTTTCCATAGATGTCTATGATAAGACCAGGCAGATTGTCGCCCTCGCCATGAACAAGACGATACATATTATTATATGCTGTTCCGGCAACTCCAATGCTTTTACGCACATCAAGTGCAGAAGCAAGACGTTTCTTCCAGAATTCAAAATCGATTTTCTGACGTTGGAAGGTAAGTATGCGAACGGCAATACTGCCTATCTGCCAATGACCAATTGCAATAAACTTACCTTCGTTATTCAGAACCTCTACGATATCGCCTTCTGCGGGTTCGCCTTCAATATGATGTACTGCGCCAGAGAATATCCAAGGATGAAAACGCTTGAGACTTTCTTCTTTGCCTTTACGGAGTATTATTAACTTACTCATTTGGTATTACTTCTTTATTTTCAGTTCCCTTCTTCTTTGATTTATATCGCCATGAAGCAGATCGTTTCTTGTTTGCTGAAGATTTAGGCTTAGAATCTTTCTTTTTGTTTTCTTTCGTTGACTTTTCTTTCTTAGGTTTCTCTTCTTTGGGAATCGTTACCTCTGGTTCAGGAACGACCTCCAAATCATACCCTTCCTTCTTAAGCCTAATCAACTCCTGATACAACATTACACAAGCCCAGGCATCTGTAGCAGCATATAGTTTCTGTGGCTCTGTGAGAATATCTGCTTCCCAATTAGAAAGACGTTGCGCTTTACTGATCTTCTCTCCAAATATGTTAGCGTATAGCTTTTGAAGGCTCAGATCCTTTATGCCATATTCACACGCCATCTCTTGCAGTTCAACAAACTTACCTGGTTCAAACTTCTCCCTTCTCTGCAGCATCCTAAGATCATCATGCCATGAAAGGCCGACCTTTATGTTACTACTGTCAGATAACAACCGAAGAATACATTTGGGCATACCTATATGATTCAGCCTAAACAGAAAACATATATCATTACTGCTCACCTGTAGTAGCGCAACCTCATTCTGTCGTCCAGCCTTGAAAATCGGTTTTGTTTCAGTATCAAAACCAATTATATCCTGTTTCAACAAATAATCAACAGCTTTCTCAGCCTCAGTCTCACTAAGAATAGTCTCTATCTTGCCCTTAAACTGAGCTTGGGGAAGTTTGGGAATACTCTGCTTGTCGAATTTACTATAAATCTTCTTCATCAGAACCGCTGTTCAATACATAACGAATCTTGTGCAACTGTTTAAGTGTGTCAACAAGATTCTGTCCCCAATATAATTCGAAATTGTCCTTTACACACCATAGTGCATCAAGCATACAATCTTCAACACGCTGTTGGTAGGCAGAAACAAAGTTCCTGAGAGCCTGATACATATCAGCTACACCTTCACTTATAGTCTTCCATTGACTTTCTTCTGTCTGCATTCCCTCGTCATAAACAAGGTCCTCGTAGTCATCAGCCTCTTTCATAATTTCATATACAGAATTTCGTATCCAGTTATAGTCATCTTCTGTAACCTGATCATCAGGAAGGAAATTTCCTTCACTCTCAACTTGCGGAAGCATTTGTGCCTTTAGGTAAAGCAGAGGCAGAAGTTTTTGCATAGTTGCAATAAATTCGCTTCTTGTTTTTCCCGCCAGCTGTTCAAGATATGCACAATATTCTGCAGAGACTGTGACAAATTCCAATGTGTTATGCGAATATATGGGATTCTCTGTTTTATTCTTCATTTAAACATTACTCTATTTTGTCTGCAAAGTTACGAAAAGTCAAGAGCAGAACAAAAGAATTCATTCTTTTTTTTGCCAAGACAAGGTAAGTTCGCAACTTTTATTGCAAAGTTACAAAAAAACCTCCAAATTAAGCATTAATTGAAGAAATTACACTAAATTTGCAGACGTTTTATTTTATAAAGAATCAAATATGGCCTCGAAGAAGAGCAATAAAAAATACAAGAATAATAACACGTCTCCAAATGGCAGTTCTATTACGAACGCATTCAATTGGTTCAAAAAAAGTATCAAGAACGATACGGACATAAATGCAGATAAAAATTCCGAGCACAAAGACAACATAAAGTTTGTGTGGGGATTTATCTTGGCGAGTATCTCTCTCTGCATATTTCTTGCCTTATTTTCTCATTTTTTTACGGGAGCAGAAGATCAGAAACTGGTAAACCATCCAGATTTACCTGCCACGAACTGGCTGGGAAATATTGGATTTTATATTGCGTACTGGTTAATGGATAACACATTTGGTGTTGCATCAATACTTATTCCTGTATTGCTGATAGCAACAGGAATACGTATCATGGGCACCATAAAGGTACGCTTGCACAAATGGTTCCTGAACTGCATGATCCTGATGATATGGATTTCCTCCTTTATGGCATTTCTGCAAATACATTTCGACACAATGAATAACAGCTATATCAATTGGGGCGGAATGATAGGAAACAACGAGATTTCCTTGCTTATAGAGAAGGTGGGGAAATTCGGAGCATTAATCACATTGGCTATCACAGCTCTTCTGTATGTCTTTTATCTTAGCGATGAGGCTATAACCGCAATTCGCAAGATTGTTAACAGAAACGAAAAGAACAAACTAGCTGCAATATCTGACGGCCAAGAAGGGGTAGAAGGAGACGATGAAGAGGAAGAAGAGTACGAAGAAGAAACACTCTCAACAAGCGAGGAAGTAGGATTAAAGGTGGAAAACACCATTCCTTTTGAAGACGAGCCATCAAAGACGGCTACCACCATAGATTTTGGCAACACAACTGGCGAGACAGAAATTCCATTGAAACTTGGTGAACAGGCATTGCCCCTGGAATTTGCAAACCCTGCCGATGACATGAAGGTTGTTGTGGGAGAAGACCCCGAAAAGGCCGATACCACCAAGGAAGGTGCCCTTGAACCATACGACCCGAAGTTGGATTTGGAGCATTACAAATACCCCACCCTTGATTTGCTTAAGCACTATGACAACATCCAGTCGAATGTTGACATGGAGGAACAACAGGCAAACAAAAACAAAATCATCAAGGTTCTTTCATACTTTGGCGTTGAGATTTCAAGTATCAAGGCAACCATCGGACCAACTATCACGCTCTATGAGATAACTCCTGCACCTGGTATTCGTATCAGTAGGATACGTGGTTTGGAAGATGATATCGCCCTAAGTCTAAGTGCATTGGGAATACGTATCATTGCTCCCATCCCTGGCAAGGGAACCATTGGTATAGAAGTCCCCAACGCAAAGCCACAGATGGTATCAATGGAAAGCGTCATCAACAGCCGCAAGTTCCAAGAGACGGATTTCGAATTGCCAATGGCACTCGGCAAGACCATTACCAACGAGGTCTTTATGGTTGACTTGGCCAAGATGCCTCACCTGTTGGTTGCAGGTGCCACAGGTCAGGGTAAATCTGTAGGATTGAATGCCATCATTACATCTTTGTTGTACAAGAAGCATCCTGCTGAACTGAAATTTGTAATGGTTGACCCTAAGAAGGTGGAGTTTAGCGTTTATAATCCAATAGTCAACCACTTCCTGGCACAGGTAGAAGGCAACGAAGGTACGGAAGAGCCCATCATTACAGATGTCAACAAAGTTATCCAGACACTTAAGAGCCTCTGTGTGGAGATGGATACCCGTTATGATTTGCTGAAGAAGGCCAGAGCGAGAAACGTAAAGGAATACAACCAGAAGTTCAAGGACCGTCAGTTGAATCCGGAGAACGGACATAAATTCATGCCGTATATCGTAGTTATAATTGACGAGTTCGGAGACCTGATTATGACGGCAGGCAAGGAAATCGAGTTACCCATTGCACGTATTGCCCAGTTGGCTCGTGCCGTAGGTATCCACATGATTATTGCCACCCAACGTCCGACCACAAACATCATAACAGGTACTATTAAGGCCAACTTCCCTGCCCGATTGGCATTCAAGGTTGCCAGCTCTATCGATAGTAAGACCATCCTTGACCGTACCGGTGCCAACCAGTTGATTGGAAAAGGTGATATGTTGTTCCTCTCTGGCAACGACCCTGTTCGTGTGCAGTGCGCTTTCGTTGATACGCCCGAGGTGGAGGATATTACATCCTATATTGCTTGCCAGCAGAGTTACAATGCACCATTCCCCCTGCCTGAAGTTCCTATGGAAGGCTGTGAAGACGGAGACGGACCGGATGTGGACTTGAATCATCTTGATCCCATGTTCAACGAAGTGGCACGTATGGTCGTTCTTGAACAGAGTGGTAGTACCAGTATGATTCAGCGTAAGTTCAGCATCGGATATAACAGAGCTGGCCGACTAATGGACCAGTTGGAAAAGGTTGGCATTGTTGGTCCTGCCAAAGGCAGTAAACCACGCGAGGTTCTTTGCGTCAGCGAAGAAGACCTGCAGTTCAGATTGGATAACTTAGGATAATCAACTCAAAAAAACAAAAATGAAGAAGATACTTACCTGCATTGTGTGCATGCTTTCAATGGCAGCATCTGCACAGAATGCGCGACAGATATTAGATGATACCGCTGCAAGAATCAAGCAGATGGGAGACGTAAAGGTCGGTTTCACAGCAACATCCTTTAGTGGAACGACAGAACAGGCAAAAACGAATGGCACCGTATTGCTACAAGGCAAGAAGATGTGCCTTTCCACAGACGAGATGAAGATGTGGTACAATGGAAAGACACAATGGAGCCTGATTCCTGAGAGCGGAGAAGTAAACGTGAGCACTCCTACAGAGAGGGAGATGACAAGCATGAACCCCTACTCTTTCCTGAACCTATACAAAAAAGGATATAAGATGAAGGCACGTCAGACCCAATTGCGCGGAAAGGATGTTTATGAGATACATCTGACAGCCCGTTCATCTAATTCAAATGCTCAGGAAATATACGTCGATGTTGCAAAGAGTGATTATTCCCTGCTTTGCATCAGAGTACGCCAAGACAACACTTGGAACCGTATTAGTATTCACTCCATACAAGGAAACAAGCATTTCAAAGATGCTGATTTTGAATTTCCAAAGAGTGAATACCCTAATGTTGAAATCATAGATTTAAGATAACAAACAAAGAACAACATGATACAGACTAAATTACTTATTATCGGAAGCGGTCCTGCTGGATACACAGCAGGTATCTATGCTGGACGTGCCGGATTGGCTCCTCTCCTTATTGAAGGAATTCAGCCAGGTGGACAGTTGACAATCACAACAGAGGTTGAGAATTTCCCAGGATTCCCCGAAGGAATAGATGCCAACGAACTTATGGAGAATATGCGTCAACAGACAGAAAGATTTGGCGCACAGATTCTAAGCAATATCGTCACAAAAACAGACCTTAGCTCACAGCCCTATAAAGTATGGCTTGACGATGGTCAGGAGATTCAGGCTAAGAGCATTGTCATTGCTACAGGAGCCAGTGCTAAATACCTGGGACTGAGCGATGAGCAGAAATATATGGGTCAAGGTGTTAGTGCCTGCGCCACTTGCGACGGCTTCTTCTACAGAAAGAAAGTCGTGGCCGTTGTTGGTGGAGGTGATACGGCCTGCGAAGAGGCTACCTATCTGGCAGGCTTGGCAAGCAAGGTATATCTGATAGTAAGAAAGCCTTTCCTTCGCGCCAGTCAGATTATGCAGGAAAAGGTAATGAACAACGAGAAGATAGAGATTCTCTTCGAGACAAACACATTGGGCCTTTATGGTGAAAACGGTGTGGAAGGTGCTCACCTTATATATAAGAAAGGTGAAGCAGAAGAACGCAAATACGACTTACCTATTGACGGATTCTTCCTTGCCATAGGTCACCATCCCAATAGCGAGTTGTTCCTGCCCTGGGTAAAAATCGACGAGCAGGGCTATATCATCACCGAGGGATATTCTCCACGCACAGGCATTCCCGGAATCTATGCTGCAGGTGATGTTGCCGACCCACATTATCGTCAGGCAATCGTTGCTGCTGCATCAGGAGCAAAAGCCGCTATGGAGGCTGAGAAATTCATAAAGGAAAATGAATAAATACCAGCTCTACAAGTTACTTCGCAAAAATGAGAGCCTGAAGGAGCGGAGGCATCCCATGTTTGATAAGAACAGGTTCATGAAGTTCCTTCTTATCTTCATGTGGCTGTATTATGCTGCCATTCTTCTGTTTATGGGAGTGACATTGGCCATTGGCATGAAAGGTGCCTATAATGGTGTAGCTGCATACCATGTATTAGACGGATGGTTCCCCATTGTACTCTTAATTGATTTCTGGGTGCGATTCATCATGCAGGATACACCAGTCAATCAGGCTAAGCCATATACCCTATTGCCTATACGCCGGTCATTTCTTATGCATGTCTACCTTGTCAGATCTGGTTTCAGCCTTGGAAATCTGTATTGGGGATTCATGCTTGTCCCGTTCGGACTTATTGCAATTGCAGTTCCATTCGGATGGGTAAGATTAGCCGGATGGCTATTGGGCTGGTGGCTACTCTGTATTGCTAATGGATTCTGTTATCTGTTCGTGCGTACTTTGCTCACCAAGCACATGGCATGGATTCTGTTACCGATTGCTGTACACGGAGCTGTCATAGCTGCTATGGCTGTACCCGACCACAACTGGTTAGACATGCCTTGCACAATACTTCTCGATGCCTTTGCTAATTGGAAGATACTATATCTCTTGGTAGTTTTTGCTGTTATAGGAATGCTCTATTACGCAAACTTTCTCTTGCAAAACGCAATGGTTTACAACGAGATAAGCAAGAAAGAAGAAGTAGAGGTTAAGAAAACAGCCAAGATGTCCTTCCTGGACCGTTATGGTTGTATTGGCGAGTACCTGAAGTTGGAAGTACGCATGAGAACGCGTAATAAGACCGTTAAGATGCAATTTGCAATGGGAATCGGCTTAATGCTGATGTTCTGCATTATGATGTACTTTACCGATGCCTATAGTAGTGGACTAGGAAAAAGCTTTGTCTGTTTGTACAACTATATTGTATTGGGAATGATGACACTAATCAGCATTATGTGTCACGAAGGAAATTACATAGACGGACTAATGAGCCGCAAAGAGAGTATTTATCAATTGTTACGCGCAAAATACTATTTCAACTCCCTCTTACTTATTATTCCTCCAATCCTCTTTATCCCGTTAATAGCAATTGGCAAACTATCCATATGGATGAATATTGGTTATCTCTTCTTTACCGTAGGTGTCCTATATCCAATCTTATTTCAAATGGCTGTATATAACAAAGACACCTTACCCCTGAATCAGAAAATTACAGGCAAACAAGGTAACGCTACACAACAAATTGTTTCAATGCTTGTTATGTTCTTGCCAATCGGAATAGAAAGACTTTCTGTCATACTTCTTGGCGAGACATGGGGATATATTTTCCTGATTTGCTTAGGTAGTATAGGTATCGCCACTCATAAAATCTGGCTCAGGAACATTTACCAGAGATTTATGACTCGTCGATACATTAACATGGAAGGCTTCAGAGCATCAAGAAACTCATAAATATAATTAGGTATATATATGGACATCATCATACAGAACTTAAAAAAGAATTTTGGAGAGAAAGTTGCCGTCAACATTGACAGCTTCAGAATTCATGGTGGCGAGATATTAGGTCTTGTAGGCAACAACGGTGCCGGCAAGAGTACTCTCTTCCGCCTGATACTTGACCTTATTAAGGCTGATGAAGGAACAGTTAGAATGGCTGATGCCTCATTAGATATCAATGTAGCTGAGACAGAGGAATGGAAAGACTGGACAGGTGCCTTTGTAGATGACAGTTTCCTGATTGACTATCTCACCCCCGACGAGTACTTCCAGTTCATTGCCCGTATTAGCGGAAAGAGTCCGGAAGAACTGCAGCAATTCCTTGATAAGTTCCAACACTTCATGGCCGACGAGATTCTGGGACAGAAGAAGTTCATCCGTAACCTTTCTGCCGGTAACAAGCAGAAAGTGGGCATTATGGCAGCCATGTTGCTGCAACCACAGATTCTAATTCTGGACGAGCCTTTCAACTTTCTGGATCCCAGCAGTCAGAGTGCTATCAAGCACCTTCTCAAGAAATACAACGAGGAAACCAAAGCTACAATCCTGGTCAGCAGCCACAACTTGCAGCACACCGTTGATATCTGTCCAAGAATCGCACTTTTGGAGCATGGCGTAATAATCAGGGACATTGACAATAGCGACGGTCAGGCACAAAGAGAGCTGGAGGATTACTTCCAAGTTACAGACTAACAATAAAATAAACACATTCACCTGTAATATGAAAAAAGCATTATTGGTTGTAATTGCCGCCATGGCATTCACAGTAGAAGCAAACGCACTTGGTTTAAGGGTGCTCAATCACCTGTCAGTAGGTGCAAATGTAGGAACAGCTGGCGTTGGAGCTGACATAGCAATGCCCGTAACAAAGTTCTTTGATATTGAGGCTGGCGTCAGCATCATGCCAAGATTCAAATATAATACTGATTTACACTTTAATTTACCCACAAGCATCATAAACCAGTATCTTCCTGAACCTGTTAATATCGACAATGTACCTATCCAAGGTAAGCTGGTTATGTTAAACGGCAAAGCACTTGTCAACTTCTACCCCATTCCCATCAGCAGTTTTCATATTACTGCAGGTGCATATTTTGGTGGAGAGGATGTTATAGAAGTTTACAATACCGAAGACCAGCAATTGATGGCTGTCAATCGTGCAAACGAATTCATGATGGCCAACAATATACCTTATCAATTGGGACTTGAACTGGGAGATTATCTGCTCACCCCGGATGCCCAAGGTAATATCAAGGCTACATTAAAGACAAAATCCTTCAAGCCGTATGTCGGCTTAGGCTTTGGAAGAGCTGTTCCCAAGAGACGTGTTGGCGTTAAATTTGATCTTGGTGCCATGTTCTGGGGTACTCCCGAAGTTATAGACCATAATGGAGTCTCACTTTCAAAGCAGGACTTGAACGGTAAGGATGGCGGGGTAATTAAGGTCATCAGCAAAATCAAGGTCTACCCCGTCCTGAACATCCGAATCTGCGGTAAAATTTTCTAACAGTTACAGGCGTGTTGACGTTAGGAATAAAGCATCGCATAAACTTTGAATCTAAACAAAAGAAAATAGACACAAATTTTAATGAAAAGAATACCTAAAGGAATTATCTGCCTTCTTGTCATCGTAACGCTATTTGGATACCTGGGTAGTGTCATGGGAATGACAAACATGCTGAATACAATTATGAAGACAGCTCATGGGCTGCTCCTCAATACAGTATTTTATCTCATGAGTATGTGTGTGCTTACTGGAGCCCTTGGCAAGATTCTGACAGAGTTCGGTGTGGTTGACTTATTGCAGAAAATGCTAAGACATGTTATGCGCCCCTTGTATAATATGCCTGGAGTGGCTGTTGTGGCAAGTATAATGACCTTCCTGAGCGATAATCCTGCCATCATAACCCTGAGCAAGAACAAGCAGTTCGCCAAATACTTCAAGGTTTATCAGTATATCTCTCTTGCCAACTTCGGTACAGCATTCGGCATGGGACTTCTGGTTGTTGTATTCATGATCGGACAAGGGTACTTTGCTGCCCCCTTCATCGGACTTATAGGCGCTGCCTGCGGTGGCATCATAGCCACCCGTCTTATGCAGCACTTCATCTGCAAGAAATACCCCGAGTATCGTACGCAAGATGCCATTTCGCCCGAGGAAAGGGAAATCCTTGAACAAGAACGGAAACAGGAAACGGAAGAGGAAGAAAAACCGAACACTTTCATCAGAACCCTCAATGCGCTGTTAGACGGAGGAAAGTCTGGCGTGGAGATCGGTCTTGCCATCATCCCCGGCGTTATCATCATCTGTACCATGGTGATGATGTTTACCTTCGGAGGCAGTGTTGAAGGCGTAGATTCCAACGGACATGACATTATAGTATATACAGGCGAGGCATATCAGGGCTGTGGACTTCTACCCTTGTTGGCAAGTAAGCTGAATACCATATTTGAATGGCTATTCGGTTTTACGGCTCCTGAGCTTATTGCCTTCCCCATTACAGCCTTGGGAGCTGTAGGAGCAGCCTTAAGCCTAATTCCCGAGTTTACTGCTAAAGGTATCATCAACGATAATGCCGTAGCCGTGTTTACAGCAATGGGTATGTGCTGGAGCGGATTCCTTTCCACCCATACTGCTATGCTTGACTCCATGGGTTACCGCAAACTGCTTGTAAAGGACTTCATTAGTCAGATTGTCGGAGGTATAGGTGCAGGTGTCATCGCCCATTGGCTTTACATAACCATAATGTATCTTACTACCTTGTTCCAACCCTCCCCTGCATGGAATGTTCAGACGTCAATGTGGAATTGTACCAATGAGGACCCCACCTCAACGGAACTTATAGCCATGGATGACAGCAGCTACGTAGTCAAGGACTGGTATGGAAGCGAAGGCAGCGATCTGTGCTTCAGGGTCAACAAGCAAGACAGTACCATCCTGATTACCAATGCTTATGCCAATAAGCAACAGGAGTATTTCTTTGTCCGAATCAACCAGCATGCTCTGAAGGGAGAACCTTCCTATGCCGTGATCTACCCCACGCAGCAGTATTCCGAGTTCGACGGAAACCAGCAAGAAGGTCACCTTTACACCTTCCTCTTTATCTATGATTCAGACAGGCGCGAAATCAACAAGGGCTATTACGAGCTTACCTGGGGCAATCGTGAAAGACAGACTCAGGAAGCAGAGGAAGATGTTCAGCAGCAAAGAGCCATTGAGAGGGCCAGGGCAGAACAGATTGCCGACAGCCTGATACGGGAACAGCTTATTGACAGCATTTTGCAAAGCCAAAATCAGTAGCATCAGTAAAGTTTTCAGGGAAATATTTGTTCAATACAGATAAAAGTTATAATTTTGCAGCCGATTTATGCCGAAGGGGCTCAAAAAAGTGAGTCAACAAATGACTTCGCCTCCCGGTCAAACCCGTTATAAAAAGTTTAAACAATGTACGCAATCGTAGAGATTAACGGTCAGCAGTTCAAGGCTGAAGCTGGTAAGAAGCTCTTCGTACACCACATCGAGGGTGCAGAAGCAGGCCAGGCTGTTGAGTTTGAGAAAGTGTTATTGGTTGACAACGATGGCAACATCACTGTAGGTGCTCCCTCTGTTGATGGTGCTAAGGTTACTGCCGAGGTTGTTTCTCCTCTTGTAAAGGGTGAGAAGGTATTGGTGTTCCACAAGAAGCGCCGTAAGGGTTATCGCAAGTTGAATGGTCACCGTCAGCAGTTTACCGAGTTGACTATTAAGGAAGTTATTGCTTAACAATTTAATTTTAGGAGGAACAAAGAATGGCACATAAAAAAGGTGTTGGTAGTTCTAAGAACGGCCGCGAGTCAGCAGCTCAAAGATTAGGTGTTAAGATTTTTGGTGGAGAGAAGTGTGTTGCTGGTAACATCATCGTTCGCCAGCGCGGTACTCGTCACTATCCCGGCCTGAACGTAGGTATGGGTAAGGACAATACTCTGTACGCCCTCATCGACGGAACTGTTCAGTTCAAGAAGGGTCGTCTGGATCGTAGTACTGTTAGCGTACTCCCCGTAGCTGAAGCATAAGATTAGACTTTCAAGAACAGAATAAGGCTGTACAATTATTTGTGCAGCCTTTTTTTTGCTTTAATGACTATTTTTACAGATAATACTACGTATTATTGACAAAAAAACACTAAATTTGCAATCAATTTAGAAAAAGTAATAAAAACACGATATATGCTGACACTAAAACTCATTACAGAACAGACAGATCTCGTAATCAAGGGTCTTGAAAAGAAGCACTTCGCTGGTGCCAAGGAAGCTATTGCTGAAGTTATAGCTACTGACAAGAAGCGCCGTGAAGCGCAGACTACCCTCGACCAGAATCTCTCTGAGGCTAAGAAGATGGCTGCTGAAATCGGTGGCCTTATGAAACAAGGTAAAAAGGAAGAAGCCGAGGCTATCAAGGCTAAGGTTGCAGGATTAAAGGAAACTAACGAAGCGCTGAAGCAGCAAATGGAGGCTGCAGAGAAGGAGCTTACCGCTCAGCTTTGCCAGATTCCCAACATCCCCTACCCCGAGGTACCCGAGGGCTCATGCGCTGAAGACAACTGGGTTGTCAAGAGCAACCTCAAGGAATGCGTCATTGGCAAGGATACAGTAGGAAACTGGGATGCCAATCCAGTTGTTGAGACTGCCAAGCTCCCTCACTGGGAATTGGCCAAGAAATACAACCTCATAGACTTTGACCTGGGTGTCAAGATCTCTGGCGCAGGTTTCCCCGTATATCGTGGCAAGGGTGCACAGTTGCAGCGTGCCCTTATCAACTTCTTCCTGGCTGAGGCCAGCAAGGCCGGCTACGAGGAGATTATGCCTCCTACAGTAGTGAATGCTGCCAGCGGCTATGGTACCGGCCAGCTGCCTGACAAGGAAGACCAAATGTACCACTGCAATCTGGACGATCTCTACCTCATCCCCACAGCTGAGGTTCCCGTTACAAATATCTATCGCGACGTAATCCTCGACGAGAAGGATCTCCCCATCAAGAACTGTGCCTATACACAGTGCTTCCGTCGTGAGGCTGGTTCATACGGCAAGGACGTTCGTGGTCTGAACCGTCTGCATGAGTTCAGTAAGATTGAGATTGTACGTATCGACAAGCCCGAGCATTCTGCAGAGAGCCACAAGGAGATGCTGGCACACGTTGAGGGTCTGCTCCAGAAGTTGGAACTCCCCTACCGTATTCTTCGTCTCTGTGGCGGCGACCAGAGTTTCACATCAGCCATCTGCTATGACTTCGAGGTTTATTCCGAAGCCCAGAAGCGTTGGTTGGAGGTAAGTTCTGTAAGTAACTTCGACACCTATCAGGCCAACCGTCTGAAGTGCCGTTATCGCAATAGCGAAACCAAGAAGACCGAGCTCTGCCACACCCTTAATGGTAGTGCTTTGGCTTTGCCTCGCATCGTAGCAGCCATTTTAGAGAATAACCAGACAGAGGAAGGTATCCGTATCCCCGCAGCGTTGCAGCCTTATATGGGTTGTGACCTCATCAAGTAACATTTTTAACTAGGATAGCATAAAAACAATTTAGGTAAAAGATGAACAAGATTGTTAGAAAGATTCAGTTCAGTGAGAAAGTTTTCCGCCTAGATGTGGAAGCACCCTTAATTGCAAAAGCGCGTAAGGCTGGCCATTTCGTAATTGTTCGCGTAGGCGAGAAAGGCGAGCGTGTACCCCTTACCATTGCAGGTAGTAACCCTCAGGAGGGAACCATCACCCTTGTGGTACAGACCGTTGGTGCCAGTACTTCTAAGCTCTGCGCTCTGAAGGAAGGCGATTACATCACAGACGTTGTAGGTCCCCTTGGCAAAGCCACTCACATTGCCAACTTCGGTACTGTAGTTTGTGCAGGTGGTGGTGTTGGTGTTGCTCCCATGCTCCCCATCATCCAGGCCCTGAAGGCTGCAGGCAATCGCGTAATCAGCGTTCTGGCCGGTCGTAGCAAAGACCTTATCATCCTCGAGGACGAGGTTCGCAAGAGCTCTGACGAGGTTATCATCATGACCGACGACGGTTCTTACGGCAAGCAGGGTGTTGTTACAGTAGGTATCGAGGAAGTGATTCAGCGCGAGAAGGTGGACAAGGTATTTGCCATCGGTCCTGCCATCATGATGAAGTTCTGCTGCTTGCTCACCAAGAAATATGAAATCCCCACAGATGTCAGCCTCAATACCATCATGGTTGACGGTACCGGTATGTGCGGTGCCTGCCGTATCAGCGTAGGAGGCAAGACCAAGTTCGTCTGCGTTGACGGTCCCGAGTTCGACGGTCATCAGGTTGACTTCAATGAGATGCTTCAGCGCTCCGGAGCTTTCAAGCCCGAAGAGGCAGAGGCTCTTGCAGCATATCAGGCAGCCCTCGAGGGGAAGACCTGCACTTGCTCAACAGAGAAGAAGGAAGATAAAACGGTCGATGCTCAATGTTCAATGGGCAATGAAAAGATGGACACTACCACTCCCCTTTCTGAGCTTCTGGACCGTAGTGCTGCTTGGCGCGACGAGCTCCGCAAGAGCATGAAGGCTAAGGAGCGTACTCAGATTGAGCGTGTTAAGATGCCTGAGCTGGACCCCGTATACCGTGCTACCACACGTACCGAGGAGGTTAACCAGGGTCTTACCAAGGAGCAGGCCATGACAGAGGCTAAGCGTTGTCTTGACTGCGCTAACCCCTCTTGTATGCAGGGCTGTCCCGTAAGCATTAATATACCTTCATTCATCAAGAATATCGAGCGTGGTGAATTCCTGAACGCAGCTCGCGTTCTGAAGAGCACCTCTGCCCTGCCTGCCGTTTGCGGACGTGTTTGTCCTCAGGAGAAGCAGTGCGAGAGCCAGTGTATCCACCTCAAGATGAACGAGCCCGCCGTAGCCATCGGTTACTTGGAGCGCTTTGCTGCCGACTTCGAACGTGATAGCGGCAAGACTGCTCTGCCCGAGGTAGCTGAGAAGAACGGCAAGAAGATTGCAGTAGTTGGTTCAGGTCCTTCTGGCTTGAGCTTCGCCGGCGATATGGCCAAGATGGGTTACGATGTAACCGTATTCGAGGCTTTGCACGAGATTGGCGGTGTGCTGAAGTATGGTATCCCCGAGTTCCGTCTGCCCAACAGAATTGTAGACTTCGAGATTCAGAACCTCGAGAAGATTGGCGTTAAGTTCGTTAAGGACTGTATCATCGGCAAGACAGTAACCGTCAAGGAGCTGGAGGATGAGGGCTTCAAGGGAATCTTCGTTGCCTCTGGTGCCGGTCTGCCCAACTTTATGGGTATCCCCGGCGAGAACAGCAACGGCATCATGTCATCCAACGAGTACCTGACCCGTGTCAACCTGATGGATGCTTCCAGCGCAGATCACGACACTCCCATCCGTCGTGGCAAGAACGTAATGGTTGTGGGTGGTGGTAACACCGCTATGGACAGCTGCCGTACCGCCAAGCGTCTGGGTGCCGAGCGCGTATTCATTGCCTACCGCCGTAGCGAGCAGGAGATGCCTGCACGTCTCGAGGAGGTTAAGCATGCCAAGGAAGAGGGAATCGAGTTCCTCACCCTTCATAACCCCATCGAGTATCATGCCGACGAGAAAGGTAACGTAACAGAGGTTGTACTGCAGAAGATGGAGCTGGGCGAGCCCGATGCTTCCGGTCGTCGCAGTCCTCAGCCCATCCCAGGTGCTACAGAGACTATCGCCATTGACCAGGCTATCGTAGCCGTTGGTGTATCTCCCAACCCCATTGTTCCCACCTCTATCGAGGGTCTGGAGCTGGGTCGCAAGAACACCATCGTAGTCAACGAGGGTATGCAGACCAACATTCCTACCATCTTTGCCGGTGGTGATATTGTTCGTGGTGGTGCTACCGTAATCCTCGCCATGGGCGACGGCCGTCGTGCTGCTGCTGCCATGCACGATTACCTGAGCAAGTAATAAAAGTAATTCAGAGACCAAGGATGACACCCCCGCGAGCGTGCCGTTCTTGGTCTCTTACATATAAAACCTTAATAGATGTCTGGATTATACACAATTCTACTGCTTATTGCCAGCAACATTTTCATGACGTTTGCCTGGTATCTGCATCTTAAACTGTCACAGACGGGTGTCAGCAGCAACTGGCCTCTGATTGGTGTCATAGCCTTCTCCTGGGGAATAGCATTCGTTGAATACTGCTTCATGATTCCTGCCAACCGCATCGGATTCGTGGATAATGGCGGTCCCTTCAATCTCATGCAGCTCAAGATTATCCAGGAGGTGCTCTCACTCATCATCTTCACTGTCATTGCACAGCTCATGTTCCAGGGGCAGAGTCTTCACTGGAACCACATGGCAGCATTCCTCTGTCTTATACTTGCCGTTTATTTTATCTTTAAATAAGGAATTATGAACAAGACCCTGCTTATCATAATCATGTTAATGACCTGCCTTGCCGCTCCGGCACAGCGCAGAAAAGTCAAGCAGAAAGAACAAGCCCTGCCTGACGTCAACCCTGTTGAGGCCATCAGCGAATACAAGTTCAAGGATGCCGAAAACTACCTCGTGCTGGCCATAGAGCAGCTTCAGAAGAAGAAGCAGCCTACCGTTCACGAGGAGGAACTGCTGGAGATTGCCCGCAAGGGACGCATCAAGCTGCAGGCTACTGAACAGGTAATGATTATTGATAGCCTGGTATTGCCCAAGGCACAGGTTCTGCAGGCCATCAGGATAAGCTCGGAATGCGGAAGCATCCATCCGCTAAACACCCTTGTCAAGGAAGACAAGACCAACAGCAGCTATTTCCAGAACCAGTTGGGAGACAAGCGCATGTACGCCATGCCCAACAAGAACGGGAAACTCCGTCTCATGGAGAGTCTGCTCACTGCCAACGAATGGAGTGCCCCCACTCCGCTCAAGGGCTTCGATGAGGACGAGAATGACAACCTCAACTACCCCTTTATGCTCACAGACGGCATTACCATGTATTTTGCTGCCGAGAACGACGAGAGTCTGGGCGGCTATGACATCTTCATGACACGTTATGATGCCGACGAGCAGCAGTTCCTGGTACCTGATAATATAGGCATGCCCTTCAACTCGCCTGCCAATGATTATCTGTATGCCATAGACGAGTTCAACAATCTGGGATACTTCGTTTCCGACCGCAACCAGCCGGCCGACAGCGTATGCCTCTATACCTTTATTCCCAACGACAAGAGAACCATTTATAATATTGATGAAATTGGTGAGGAAAAGTTGCGTAACCTTGCCAAAATCAACAGTATAAAGGATACGTGGACTAACCCCGCTGCCGTCAAGGAAGCACAGGTCCGACTGGCTGAGACAAGGAGCGCCAAGGAAAGCCAGCAGCAGAAGCATGACTTTGAATTCATCCTCAACGACCAGCGCACCTGCTATACCCTTTCAGACTTCCGTAATCCCGAGGCAAGGAAGAAGGTTCAGTGGTGGATGGAGACCAAGAAAGACCTTGCATCCAGGACAACGGAACTTGCCAGACTTCGCGAGCGCTATGCCGCTGCCGCTGAAGGTCAGAAGGCACAGTTTGCACCTCAGATACGCCTCAACGAAGAGAAGATTGAGCAGATGCAGCAGGATCTTCACAATCAGGAGAAAGAAATCAGAAACATAGAACTTAACCCATAAACACATAAAGCCATGAAATATTTTGAACCATCAGAGCTGATAATCAATCCCGATGGCAGCGCTTTTCATCTGCACATCACCCCACAGCAACTGGCACAGAAGGTCATCCTTGTGGGTGACCCGGGTCGTGTAGCCTTAGTGGCATCACATTTCACAGAGAAAGAGTGCGATGTCCAGAGCCGTGAGTTCCATACCATCACCGGAACCTATAAGGGCAAGCGCATTACCGTGCTGAGCACCGGCATCGGATGCGATAATATAGATATTGTGGTAAACGAGCTGGATGCCCTTACCAATATCGACTTCCAGACGCGTACCCAGAAGTCTCCCCTCCGCTCGCTGGAGATTGTCCGCATAGGCACCTGCGGAGGCTTGCAGCCCAACACACCCGTCGGCACCTTCATCTCCAGTGCCAAGAGCATAGGCTTTGACGGTTTGCTGAATTTCTATGCCGGCCGTAACGAGGTCTGCGACCTGGCTTTCGAGAAAGCATTCACCCAGTACATGAACTGGAACCCGCAGCTCTGTGCTCCCTACGTCATAGATGCCGACAAGGAGCTTACAGACCGCATAGCCTGCAATGATATGGTACGTGGCGTCACCATCTCTTGTGGCGGCTTCTACGGTCCACAGGGACGCGAGCTCAGAATCCCCCTTGCTGACCCCACCCAGAACCAGAAGGTGGAGAGCTTCGAGTATGAAGGCTGGAAGATTACCAACTTCGAGATGGAATCCTCTGCCCTTGCCGGTCTGAGCCGTCTGCTGGGCCACAAGGCTACAACTTGTTGCATGGTTATTGCCAACCGTCTTATCAAGGAGGCAAATCCCAACTACAAGAACACTATCGATACACTTATTCAAACAGTTCTGGATAGAATATGATAGTAATAAGCTTCGTTATTTCTGCAATCATCATTTTCTTTGCCATCGTCATTCTGACTGGCAAAGGCGATGGTTTAATGGCAGGCTATAATACGGCATCAGAAGAGAAACGTAAGAAAGTCAATATTAAACGTCTGCGACTGCTTACTGCAGCCATGCTGTTTTTAGCAAGTATATTCTTTTGCGTAATGCCATTCATCAGGGACAACGAAGTAATAAACCTTACCTCCCCCATTTTCTTAATTGTCATATTCGTTTATGTAACTCTAGCTAACACATGGGCAAAGAAGAAATGAACATGAACAGCGATACCATATGCGCTCTTTCCACCGCCTCCGGTGGTGCCATTGCCGTAGTCAGGGTCAGTGGACCGCAGGCTATAGAGATAACCAATGCTATCCTTAAGAAGGATATCTCCAAGGCCAAAGGCTATACCCTGCACTTCTGCGAGGTGAAGGAGAACGTAGACCACGTCCTGGTGTCCGTCTTCCGCGCCCCGCATTCCTATACGGGCGAGGACAGCACAGAGATCAGCTGCCACGGCGGATACTACATCGTCCAGCAGATTCTGAACCTGCTTATGGAGAGCGGTGCCCGTCAGGCTCTGCCGGGTGAATTCACCCAGCGTGCCTTCATGAACGGCAAGATGGACCTCTCACAGGCTGAATCCGTTGCCGACCTTATTGCTGCCACCAACCGTGCTGCCCATAACATGGCAATGAGCCAGCTCAGGGGTAACTTCCGTAACGATCTGGAAGACCTGCGCCAGCAACTGCTCAAGCTGACATCCCTCCTGGAACTGGAACTGGACTTCTCTGATCAGGATATCACCTTTACCGAGCGCGAGCAACTGCTACAGACGGCACAGAACATACAGAAGCATATCAATGGCCTGCGTCAGTCGTTCAAGGTTGGCAACGCCATCAAGAACGGCGTTTCCGTAGCCATCATCGGAGCTCCCAACGTAGGTAAGAGTACGCTTCTGAACACCCTCCTGCACGAGGACAAAGCCATTGTCTCCAGCATTCAGGGTACCACACGTGACGTCATAGAAGACGTCATTCAGATTCAGGGAACCACCTTCCGTTTCATTGATACGGCAGGTATCCGCAAGACGCGTGACCAGATAGAGAGGATGGGTATTGAGCGTAGCATTCAGGCTGCCGAGCGCGCTGATATCATCCTGCTGCTCACAGATTCCGACAATCAGTTCCCCGACATCAGGATACCCGATGGCAAACCCGTCCTGAAGGTTGTCAACAAGTGCGACCAGACCCTTCCCAGCGCCTCATTCCTTTATCACAAGATGCCCACGGACAATGTCTTTCATATCTCCTCCGTCACTGGCGACGGCATGGACCTGCTCACCGAGGCTTTGGTGCGCACGGCTGCCATCCCCGAGATTAAGGAGAATGACACCATCGTCACCAATGTCCGTCATTACGAAGCTCTTACCAAATCTCATCTGGCATTATCGCGAGCTATAAAATCTATTCGCGAAGA
Source organism: Bacteroidaceae bacterium (assembly GCA_017619585.1). The sequence goes on along the minus strand of JAFZSA010000023.1, from coordinate 13,087 downwards.
GGTTCCCAACGACCTTATTGCCCAGGACCTTCGCGAGTGCCTTCACTTCCTTGGCGAAATCACCGGCGGAGAGATAACCTCAGACGAAGTCCTTCAGAACATCTTCCGCAACTTCTGCATCGGAAAGTAAGTTTCTAAAAAAGAGATATTATGAGCGTTATCAATACCTTCGACCAACAGACCATTGAAGCTCTCGCATATTATGTTTACGCTTTAGTTGATCCAAGAGACAATAAGATTTTCTATATCGGCAAAGGAAAAGGAAACAGAGTATTTCGACATGCAAAAGACGCTCTAAACGAAGAAGACGAAAGCCTTAAACTTGATAAAATCCGGGATATTCTGCAAGAAGGGAAACAAGTCAACCTCTATATCATACGACATAACTTAACAGAAGAGGTTGCCTATATTGTGGAATCTACGCTCATCGATTTATTAACCTACAGCAAATTTAACAAGATAAATCAATTGACAAATATTGTTGCTGGTCATCATCAATGGGATGAAGGTATTAAAGACGTTTATGAAATAAATGCCATATACAATTGTTCGAAAATAAACATAAATCATGGTGAGACATTGCTATTAGTTAGTCTAAATAGAAGTTTCAATCAAGCAAAAGCGAATGGGATATATCGCAGGCTTGACATTTATGAAGCTACCCGAAAGTATTGGAAGATTAGTAAAAATGCACCTCACGAGGTTAAGTATGTACTAGGCGTTTATAAAGGAGTTGTCCGTAGCGTCATAGAGGTCAATTCCTGGCATTGGACAACAGTTGCAGAAGATGGTACGACGTTTGATAAAGAACGATGTGTCTTTGAAGGTAAACTCATAGAAGATTCTCCATACTTAAACAAAGATATTTCAGATTATCCCTTTGGAAGTGGAGGAGCCGTGAGGTATATTAGACCATGATTCGGCAATATTATCATGAAGTCGTTTATCGCAAATAACCATAAGGTTTCTCTATGAAATCACAAAAATCTTTGTACAGTTTCTCCTTTTCCGGGTATTCTGAATAAGCGTAAAGAATATTGTCGACTTTCTTCTCTGCAATTTGATTTGATCTCAAAATATTAACACGAGATTTTGTAGTTATGGACTCTGTCTTCCCATTATCACACTCCACAAGGACTGGTATATCTTCACTCAAATTGATGCCAAAAGCATCATAACCGCGGAACAACTCAGCACAAGCCAATGGGCCTTTCAAGACCTCGTCACTTTCTTTTTCTATCAACTGACGAACGAGGACACCACCAAAGTATGCACTATCATCCAAAACATACTTCTTGATAATCTTGCCTTTCTCATTGTACCGACAATTAAACTCTATATTACTTGAAAAATTAAGGTCTATACCTCCAAAGTCATTAACATACCAGCATAAAGGTTTTGACACTCGCGGATGAGTGATAATATCATGATGATTCTTGTTGTAAAAGTAGAATTCAATCTCTTTAAAAAGATACTTCGTCTCGCCCTTTTGAATAGCAAAATATTCAAATAGCATCTTTGCTATTTGTTCAAAACGTCTCTCAATGTCTGATGTATTCATGTCGGCATCAAGAGTCATTAACGCGCGAAGTTGTTCTATTTGATTCATTGGAGAAAAAGTTTCAACCAGTCTTTATTAATATTGGTTTAGAATTTTGAATACATTCTGTTCTTGTATCGGCATGAAAATGTCTTCAATAATAAAGTTCAGAAGTTCTCCATTAATCATTGCTTGTAGCGTTTCATTATTATACCAATCAAACCAATTTCCAGAATATTTCTCACCTGATTGACTCCAAAAGAAGCTCCAACCACAGGGACAATTTTTCTCCTGTTCAAAAACATTCCAGAGGTGAGGGATAATTGGCAAGTCTGCTTTTTTTATTGTTGTTTTTTTATCGTTCAGCAAGTATATACCATAATAGACATCTTTAGCATTTTTTTTATCACTTCCAATAAACAAAGCCCACTTGTCAGATTGCGATGGAATACTAAATGAGATGAAACCGGCATATTCACCAAAATGTTCATCAACATCTGTCTCAAATCCCATTTCTTCTGCTTTTGTACATAATTTATCTACAAAATCTTCAATAATTCTTTTCTTTATGCTATGTTCGTTATTAAACAAAGCCAAGACAGAGTTGATATTCTTTTCATTTGTCGCAATCTCTATAATTGCCTTTTTGTTATTTTCATTCATAAGATTCAATAATTCTTTTATACATTGTGAATATTGAAATAAAGAACTGAATAAAGTACCTTCAGGAGAACAAACCTGCATACAATAGTCTAACCAAGGAATAATATCTTCCTCATATGAAAACAATACATAGTCATACTTTGGATTTTTCCCCGTGGAGAATTCTGACGGTTCATGACAATCCAAAGACAAGTAAACAATCCTATAATTATATTTTTGGCTTTTGGCATAATTTGCATATCTAAGCAATTGATTCTTCTGATCTGTTGCATAGATTTTATTCTCAATAATTAAAGCGTTATTATCTGCATCTGTAATCAATATGTCAATCCTACCACCTGACGTGAAATTCTTTGAAATTGGACCGATATCAAACTCTGTGGATACTGACACGGATTCAATGTCAAAGGCAAACTCAAAATTATAAAGCGACATGAATTTGTTCAAGAACAAAGGCCCTCTGCCATGTGTCCCTTTGGGATTAAGCAGTTCTGCTATCATTCTTGAATGTATTATCTCACTAGTGCTTTGATTAAGAGATGTAAAAAGGTTGAACGAATCTCCATTTCTTTCACATCTCTCTTTCTCTGCCTTTTCTGTTTCGAGAACACCTTTGACACTCATTAATAACTGCTGCAAAATATCCATAAGTCTATTATTAACAAATTGTTTTTTAAGACAAAAGTTACTGTGTCACAAAAACCCTCCAACTTCCCTCTTCCCCTCCATCTTATCTATAAAGGTTTCATAAATCAGCGGATAGGCATCACTCGCATTGAATGTTATACCTGGACGCAGAAGGGATTGCATATCGTTGGTAAACTCAGCGTCTTCCATCTTCTCCTGCATGTTATTGACAAACTGTTTGTAAGATGGAGCCTTGTCAACCACAAACTCCATGTATTTCTTGTAACATTGAAGGACTTTATCAACATCCACTTCCTTACGCTGTAAGGCAATATATAGGTCAAAGAGGTCACGGCCTTTCTTGCGCTGATAAAGCGCACGAAGTTTGGTTCCCAACAATTCTTCAAAAAGGTATGTAGTAAGATCCGCCTCACCCGTAAACCAAGAGTTCTCCACTCGGAATGGAATCTTTGTTAAACCAAGAACATTGAAATGCTCGAAGCAATTGATTTCTACTTTCAGGCGTATCTGTACCGTAGGCGGTATTTCTGACTCCACACGAAACAGCATCGTATTGTTGTATCGTTTCTGTTTGGTTACTCTGTCGGGCAACCAGTCAAGCACTTCGCCAAGTCTATACATAATAGGCTTGATAGGTCCAGGATTTATCTGAACCAAATCTATGTCTTCGCTATAACGAGGTTGTGGCGACAGATATAGTTTATGGAGTGCAGTTCCTCCTCGGAATGCTAACTGCGATGCAAGGAACTCATCGCTAAATATGGAAACCAAGGCTCGGCAAATAATTAGGTCTTGTTCAATCTGAGCATTATCTATCCATGGAGCATGTTCGCTCCACTGTTGTATCGCTGCTCTGTTTATCATATATCGTCTGTTTCTATTTCTACATTAATATTTATCTTCCATCGGTTGTCTCTAGATGATGGATTATCTTCTGCCGATGTACTTAATGGCTTATAAACCATACGGGCAGATGAAGCACGAAGCAGCTCATAAAGTTTATCTGCAGTTTCCTTATCTTCGATGACGTTTTCAAGGATGAAACCAAGACGTTGCCAAGTCACAGTCTTAACGTAAGGTATCAGCGTCTGGAACTGGCTGTTGATATCAATCTGTTCTGTCAGTTCTTCAAGTATGGTAGCAACGCGAGACAGTCCACCAACATGCTGCTGGTTCTGTACAAGATCAGCTGCCGTCAAAAGAGAATTTGAAATTCGGATTGTTCCTGTTTCTGTATTCTTTATTATTAGCGCATCTTCCGGCAATGTATCACGATAAAACCAGTCGGTAGTTACATTTCGAGTTGTCACTAACTGACGCCTTGGATATGTTGTCATCACAGAAAACTGCTGTGGTCGTTGATGTGCCACACCAAGTAATTCCGCCGCACTTAGCATACATACATAATATGGCTTGCTAAGATAAGTCATCAGTTGGTCTATATAATAGGTTGCAGGTACAGAACCACGAAGAACGTAATGAACAGGAATGATAACATAAAAACCTCGATACACATTGACTATAATCTTATTTGAACATAGCCTGTTAAGTTCATTCTTCATTATCTGTTCAGAAGAGTACATTCCTGTCCCTCTTACATCCTCTATTGAGAATGTAGGATACCCATGAATTGCCCTATCCTTTATCCACTTCTGAAGAGTCATATCGATACTTTTTGTTGCAAAAGTAATAAAAAAATTATTACCTGATACATGTTTTGCTAAAAATCCTCATCTTTATGGCACATTTTATATAAAAAGTAGCTTTTTAGTCATTCAATATAACACTTTGGCCGTCCAAAAGAAAAAAGAAGCAGACAGCTCGGCTTGATAATACACAGCTTGGTTTAGTTTATTCCCATATTAAATATCCATAACCTAAACTAAATAGCAATGTATTTGTCACCACAGGAAGTTCTTTGAAACTACTGATGACGGCATCGGGCTTTTCGGCAGTCCAGAAGCCGTAGTTTCAGATATTATCACTATTTTTGCACTCGCACTCCTAAATAATGCCATGTTACCCGAAAACTTTATGTATATTTGCACAAAATTAACGCAAGCGATGTCTTTTAACACTAATCTTGTATCATTATGAGAAAATCAATCACTTTTATCTTCGTATTATTGGCCTTATTGGCAAGCCGTTTACCCATTTCGGCACAATATGTAACCACAGATGCTGCCAGAGAGAAAGCCAATGCGTTCCTGACTCGGTCTGTTAACTCTGAGTCATCGGCAAGAAGGGCTCCGCGCAAGGCTCCAGTGCTATCTCTTGCCACCAGTGGTGACGAGTACTACGCTTTCAACGACGATGCCAATGGCGGCTATGTGGTCATCAGCGGTGAGGAGCGGATGCCCGATGTGCTAGCCTACTCATACGACGGCCATTTCGATGCCGACAATATGCCCTGCAATATGCGGGCATGGATGGAAGGGTATGCCAGGCAAGTGGAGTATCTGAGGGCGCACCCGGAGGTGAAGGCCGCACGAAAGACGGCATCGGAAAGGAAAAATATAAGTCCGATGCTGACCTGCTGGTTTGCGCAAGGTTATCCTTATAACAACAAATGTCCCGAAGTCGATGGAGAGCATTGCCTTACGGGTTGCGTGGCTACGGCGATGGCACAAATCATGCACTATTGGCAATGGCCCAAGCAGACCACGGCTGCTATTCCTGCCTATACCACAAGCACATTAAACATTGAAGTGCCTGCTATTCCCGTTACAACCATTGACTGGGAAAACATATTGGAAAAATATACATTCACTTGGAATCCTTATATCAAAGACGGGGAACTTGTGGTTGAGACTGTAAATGATTTTAGTGAGGAGCAGGCTGATGCCATATCCACTTTGATGCAACTCTGCGGGTCGGCCGTTGAAATGGATTATGATAAGGGCCTTAGTACCTCGTCGTCATCTTTAGCGGCACAAGCATATTGCCAATACTTTGACTATAATATGCCTGAACTGATTTTCCCTTTGGGGTTAGACACAGACGAATGGGAAGAGATTATTTATGATGAGTTAATAAAAGCCCGTCCAATATACTTTTCTGGTTATCCTACTATTTCGAATATTGGTCATGCGTTTGTTTTAGACGGCTATGAGAATGGATATTTCCACGCGAATTGGGGATGGGGAGGTACTGAATCATACGTGTCGATGTATAGTACAGAAGGATGGTATGACTATGATCCATTTTCTTCTTCTGGCGTTATTGGCATTCAGCCTGCATATCCCGACAGTCCAGTCAGGTATGCCGTATTTGACAAAGGGATAATGACTTTGTATTATGACAAGGAGAAGGACACCCGTTCAGGAATCATTCTGTCTGATATGAAAGAGTTGGCAAATTATAAAGAGGAGGTAACAGAGTGTGTCATCGACCCGTCGTTTGCTGATTACCGACCAAGAAATCTGAGCGAGTTTTTCGCTGGATGGAAAAATATGAAATTCATCAAGGGATTAGAGTATTTGAATACGGAGAAAGTGACGAGTATGAGTCAGATGTTCTATGGCTGCTCCAATCTGACGAGCCTTGATGTGAGCGGTTTCAAGACGGACAGAGTGAAGGAGATGTGGTGTATGTTCGGATTTTGTTCCAACCTGACGAGCCTTGATGTGAGTGGCTTCAACACGAATCGTGTGGTGTATTTGTCTGATATGTTCTATGGCTGCTCCAATCTGACGAGCCTCGATCTGAGCGGTTTCAACACAAAAAACGCGGAATATCTGGACTATATGTTCTGTGGTTGTTCTAATCTGGCGACGATTTATGCAAGTGACCTTTGGGATATGTCGAATGTGACAAGCTCCAATGGCATGTTTTATGATTGTCCCAAACTTGTCGGTGGCGCAGGAACGACTTTTGACTGGAATAATGTCAGTGGCGAATATGCCCGAATCGACGGTGGAACAAGTAGTCCTGGGTATTTTACCTATAAGGAATCTTCGGACATTTTAATTCCTTTGTCAATCGGTGAGAAGCCGTCGGACGTGTATAATCTCGGCGGTGCGAAAGTAAGGAGTGCAAAGCAGGGCACAGACGGCCTGCCCTCTGGCTTGTATATCATAAACAAGAAGAAAGTTATAGTGAAATAATCGGAAAGTGGATTCTGTGTGGGAAAATAAAAACCTAAGGCTTCAGGCATTTGACCTTAGACCTTAGGCTTTAGGCTTTAGTTCATTCCCTAATCTTTAAGCTCCCTCTCCTCGGAGAGGGCTGGGGTGAGGCTAAAAAAAAAAGCCTCTGAGCACAACGCTCAGGGGCTTTTCCTTTTTCGCTAACCGCTAACCCCTAACCAATTCTCCCCCTAAAGGGGGTTAGGGGGTCTTTTTACCATTCCTCGTCCCAGACGCTGCTGGATTCCTTGGTCCAGACACTGGACTCATTGGTTATAGTACCGTTTGGGATGCTGAGACTCTGGCCGTCTAAGTCGCCGGGACCACTGGTGCATATGATGTGTTGCTGCTGCAGACGGACTGCTGTTACTTGGGGTTGAATATATGTCTTCATAAAAGCCCCCTCCCATCCTCCCCCAAAAGGGGAGGTGACAAATGAGGGTATGGGTCATTGATTATTTAAGTATTTTCTTTCCGTTTACGATATAAATGCCCTTCTTTAAAGAGTTGACAAGTTGACGAGTTGACAAGTTGACAAGTCGTCCGGAAAGGTCATAAACAGACCTCTCCCCCTCGGGGGAGCCGGAGAGGGGTCGTATTCCGTCCGCATCATCTTCAACAATCATTCTCAGGCCCTTGGTCTGTGCTGCGCCACTCTTTACCTGCAGATAGGCCTTGTGGGCAGGCATGTATTGGGCGGTGTACTGGAAGAAGCCAAAGTCGGAATTCTGCTTACCCAACACATAGAATGTGCCAGTGCCTAGCGTAGACGTCTCTGTACGCTCATCCACGCCGTGCAGATTGTTGCTGACAGTGTTCTCGGCATCGGCAGTGCTGGGAGTCATGCTAATGCTGTTGTCCCCGCCCACAATGATGACTGCCGTACCTGCGGGAATCACCTTACCCAGCTTGTGCAGCGTCAGAGCGTCGCCGCTCAGGGTAGCGGTATAGGCACAGGCATTCTCGTCGGTAATCCTATAACCCTCCGTGCCATTGTAGTACGTTGTCCAGTAGAGGCCTTCGTTCTCGTTGGCTGCGAGGGTTTCACCTCTCACGTACATCTGCATCTCAGAGAGTTCAAGCCAGTTATAACTGTACCAACCAATATCGCTCCATTCCTCATGTCCTTCTACATCCGTCACCTCGAAGCGGAAATACTGATAGGCGTTATCGCCTGGATTGTCGAAGTCGAAGAGATAGGAGTGGTAGGCTTGTTCATCACTCATTGTATAGTTATTAAATTCAGTTGCGATAGTCGTCCATTCGTCACCATCAGATGCCTTGGCTTGGATGGTCCAGCTGATGGGGTAGCAGCCTGGTGATAGCCAAGGTTCGTTTGAAGATATCAACGTATAATGCTTCGGGATAACGGGCGCGGCGGTATTGAACTCAACATAGCAGCCACTGCTTTCGCCATAATTATATATATCATTCACAAACCACTTTGAGTAGTTGCTGTCGTCGGTAGAGGAATACTTGCCATCCAGCAGGTTCTGTGGAGGGAAGACCCAGCCATCATCTGTTCCTGCAGTCACCGTGAAGGCCGCTGTACCCTCTATGAGGGTCAGTCCTGTGAGGTCGCGCACGGTGACGGCTTCCATCATGACGTCCTTGGCGGGCATGGTGAACGTATAGGCATTGGTGCCATTAGCGCTGTAGCTGACGTTTTGGCTGTCCTCATCCTTGACGGTCAGGCTCTGGAGAATGTAGCTATCGGGCACGGTGACCTGGAAGTTGACTGTGGCCCCCGGACGATAGTAGGTCTTACTATTCTGAACCATCTTGTCATTGGCGTTGGCAACATCGAAAGAAATGTTGCTGCTACTGTTGATCTGATAGTAGCGTGTGGACACAGGGGTGACGGTGACTGCCTTGGCGGGCATGGTGAATGTCCACGTACCGTCATGGTTGTCGGTCACGTCGGCATCCGTCACGGTCACGCTGCTTACCTTGTAGCCGTTGACAGCTGTCAGCTTGATTTCCTCACCCTCCATAGCCCTTGTCTTGTTCGGATTCAGACATGCAGGGTCATAACTGCCGCCGATGGTGATGTCATACCTCGTGCCGTAAGGATATAGCCACTTGTTGATGATTCTTTCATCACCTCTTATGCCATCTTCATAATCCCCCTTATAGTAGACGACCTCATCCTTGTCCATAAATGGCTTCTTGAGATGAACTGTGCCTCGGTATGTTTGAGCGGCAAACATGTCAGAAACCTTACTCCATGAAAGGCTGACATCACCTGCGCCAAAACTTCCAAATGTTTCATTGCCAGCGCCTAGGTCACCGCCACCCATGTCTCCTCGAACATTAACGTGGCCGCCATAGATGGTAATGGTACCATCGCCACCATCGCCGCCTTGGCCTCCATTATAATATGAAACAATGGGCTCGCCCCAGTCGTCGCATTCATCTGAATAAACCGCTCCATCGCCGTAACCACCTTTTCCGCCGCCCATATTGCTATCGACAACGATGTTTCCGTCGTAGATGATAATGGTGCCGTTGCCGCCTTTGCCACCAATGCCTGAATCGTTTTCATTGGAGGATCCTGTGCCACCATCGCCGCCACCGATGTTACCATAGACAGTAATGTCGCCACCATAGATAGCGATGGTACCGCTGTTTTCGCCATCATCTGCTTTGCCATAGGCATCATTGCCGCCCTCGCCACCGATGGCAGCATTTTTGCCTTCTTGATAGGCAGTGAGCCTACCGCAGCCATCGCCAGCCTTTTGGGCCCAGATTTTCAGCGTGCTGCCTTCAGGCACACAGATGCCCTGTGACGCAGTGAATCGGCAGCCGTTCACGAGAATGATGTTCACCGTGCCGTTGACCGCAAAACGGTAGGGTATGTTTACACTGCCGCTAACGTAGTACCAGCCTGCTGAGAGCTCACCGTTACCAGGCCAACTGCTGAGCTGCGTTGGATTTACGACCGTCTTAGTCGGATTATCAGCATCCGTAGGATTATAATACGTCACTGGTTGCGCCCATACACTTGCCGTGGTGAGCACACTCAAGAGCAGCATCATAGCCGCCCGAAAAAGAGTTCGATTCATTGTGTGTTCTTTTATATTGTTTTACTAATACCAAACTTATTAAGTATCGTTTCTCAAAAAACATCTGCAAAGATACACATTATATTTATACTTTACAAGAAAAAGACGTAACTTTGCAGCATGAGGATAAATCTGCTGTTATATATTATTGTAGTGCTTCTGCCGGTGATGGCAAGGGGACAGGTGGTGATAAACGAGGTTCAGGTGGCTAACGTGGATATGTTTATAGACCCTTCCTACAACTACGGCAGTTGGGTGGAGCTGTACAACACCACAAATGGGCTGATATCGCTGAACGGCATGAGGTTGCGCCACACCAGCTCAGACGGCGTTATGAAAGAGCAAACGCTGTCTGCCCAGCACGGTACGCTGACGGCAAACGGGTTCTGCGTGCTGTGGTTCGACCATAACAGCAAGGACGGTTATTACGGCAAGAATGCTGGTCAGCAGATTCCCTTCAAGATGGATGCCGAAGGCGGCGTGGTGGAAATAGTGGACGCTGCGGGCAAGGTGATGGATGCCGTGAGCTATCCGCCAGCCATAACACGCTGTTCGTATGCACGGACTACCGACGGCGGCAAGGTGTGGGGATACACCTCTATGCCTACGCCCTCTGCCACTAACGCCACAAGCCTGTTTGCCGAGGAAAGGCTGCAGATGCCTGAGACTGACGTGAAGGGCGGCGTGTTCACGGAACCGTTCAGCCTGAAGGTAATAATCCCCTCAGGGACAAGACTTTATTATACAACGGACGGAGGAACTCCGGTAGCGGGTAAGAGCAATGTTTCAGAGACGGGCATCTTCCCCATAGACAGGACCAGCCTGTACCGCTTTATGCTGGCGAAGGAGGGCTGTCTGAACAGTCCCGTCACCACGCGCTCTTTCTTCAAGAAAGAAAAGGATTACTATCTGCCCATTGTGAGCGTGACAACACACCCCGACAATCTCTTTGACAATACCATAGGTCTGTATGTGGGAGGTACCAACGGACGGACGGGCAACAACATGACCAAGGCCATGAACCAGAACATGGATTGGGAGCGCCCCGTGAACGTGGAGTACCTGGTGCCGGATGCTCAGACGGGTGAATGGCAGGAGGCTCTGAACCAGGGGGCGCTGTTCCAGATCTTCGGCGGATGGACACGCTTCAACGAGGGGGACGAGAACTTCCAGTATAAACCGTCGTTCAAGCTGAAGGCCGACAAGATGGTGGAGGGACTGAACTTCTACCCCTACCCTGTCTTTGCAGAGAAACCTTACATCAAGAACAAGACGCTGCTGGTACGCAATGGCGGACAAGACCAGCACGGACGCATCTGGGATGCCGTAATACAGGAACTGCTCATCAGCAGCGGCATCTACCTGGACTGCCAGGCTGCCCAGCCAGCACACATCTTCCTGGACGGACTGCCACTGGGAATGTTCAACCTGCGAGAGGCAAGCAACCGTAACTTTGCCTACAGCAACTACGGCATAGGCAGCGACGAGGTGGACCAATGGGAGAACGAGTTCCAGGTAAAGGCTGGTGACAATAAAATCTACAACAAATGGTACTCGCTGTGCGTGGAACTGGGCGGCAATCCCACCGACTCTCTGTGGCAGTCTATCTGCAACATTGTGGACGTTGACGAATACTGCAACTACATGGCAGCCCAAATCTACATGGGTAACCTGGACTGGCTGCGCGGCGGACTGAAGAACGTAAAGGGATTCCGCTGCAATGAGGATGACGGCAAGATTCACGTTGTGGTATTCGACCTGGACGGATGCTTCGGTGACACCAACATGATCATACAGATATACAAGAGCGGTACGGGGAAGCTGCCCCAGATCTTCAAACTGATGATGACGTATCCGCCCTTCCGGCAGCATTTCATAGACGCTTACTGCATGATGGGCGGCAGCGTATTCCTGCCCGAGCGATGCGTACCCATCATCCGTCAGTGGGAAACCAACATAGCACCCGCCCTGGCATGGGAGGGCAATGAGCCGCATACCAAGGCCGACAAGCTGTGCAATGTGCTGACCGACCGTGAGAATCAGCACAAGAAACGAATTGCCAACTTGGCAAGCCAATTGCAACTGACAGACGAGATGCAGGTGAACATAGAAGCCAACACGCCACTGGCACGCATCCTGCTGAACGGACGGGAGATTCCTACGTCACGGTTCTCGGGTGAACTCTTCGGAACAGCAGAACTGACGGCTGTGATTCCTGAGGGCTACGACCTGAAGGGATGGCTGGTAAACGGACAGACGGTGTCAACGGATACGGTATTCTGCCTATCGGACTATTACACGCAGGCATGCAACGTCACCCTTGCCCTGGAGCCCAAAACAGATGCAACCCTGAGCCCGATACGCATCAATGAGATCAGCGCTGCCAACGATATCTACATCAGCGAATACAACAAGAAGAGCGACTGGATAGAACTCTACAACACAACGGACAAGGACATCAGTCTGGCTGGCGTCTGGCTGACGGACAATCCTGCCAAGCCATATAAATGCCAACTCTCAGCTGTCAACTCTCACCTGTCACCTGACATCATCCCTGCCCATGGCTACAGGATTGTCTGGTGCGATGATAAAGACCCCATCAACCAGCTGCATGCATCGTTCAAATTAGAGAACAAGGACAGCGCCTACATCTGCGTACGTGCGGCAGACGGCTCATGGGCGGACAGTGTGCGTTACGAGGCTCAGGGACGCTGGCAGACCTACGGACGGTTCCCTGACGGAACGGACCGCCTGGCCATGTTTGACCGTAGCACCATCGGGCAGACCAATCACATCAATACGCAGACCGTCATCACGGCTCCTGACATGACAACGGCAGTACAACCAGTACAAATCCCCCGGGCACGTCAGATTATAAGCATACAATACTACAACCTTGCCGGCCAACGTCTTTCTGACCCCGGCAAAGCTCACATTGTTATCCGAAGAATCCTATATGATGAGGGTAGTGTGGAGAGTAGGACAATAAAGACCCCCTAGCCCCCTGTAGGGGGAACCTTTAATTCAAAATTCAAAATTCAAAG
>JAFZSA010000022.1 GCA_017619585.1 Bacteroidaceae bacterium | reverse complement strand
CACTCTTCACTCTTCACTCTTCACTTAAGAAGGCCTTCTCCTATGCCTTCATAGAGATGATGGAGGATATTGGCAAATGGCTGGTGATAGGCCTTATTGTTGCCGGTATCATCACAGCTGCTGTGCCTGACTCTTGGTTCACAGCCTTCCAGGGCAATACATTATATAGCATACTCTTTGTCCTGCTCTTCAGCATCCCCATGTACCTGTGCGCTACAGGCAGCATCCCCATTGCCCTGGCGCTGATGATGAAAGGTCTCACCCCCGGTGCTGCCCTTGTCCTGCTGATGGCAGGTCCTGCCAGCAACGTTGCCAGCATCCTTATAATAAATAAGGTATTAGGGCGCAAGACCCTGGCCATCTACCTGTTCTCCATCATCACGGGAGCCATAGTCTTTGCCTTGGGTATCGACTACCTGCTGCCTGCCGAGTGGTTCACAGCGCCCCTTGCCAATATGCAAGAATGCTGCATGGAGCAGCCTGGATGGTTCAACATCCTCTGCACCATACTAATGCTGCTGCTCCTGGCGAATGCCCTTAGTCCCAAAAAGCTCCTGGGCGGCCATCACCACTGCCACTGCCACGACTGCCATGAGTCAGATAATAATGCGCAATGTTCAATGCTCAATGTTCAATGTTCAATGGAATTCAAAGTCAACGGTATGACCTGCCATCACTGTGCCGCCAACGCCCAGAAAGCCATTGCCAGTGTAGAAGGTGTAACAAAGGCTGACGTATCCCTGGATGAAGGCATGGCATATGTTGAGGGTGATTTTAACGCAGAAGACATCAGAAAGGCCGTAGAAAGCATAGGATTTGAAATAGAAATGTAGCTGAAATGCACATTTCTGTCAGATTTATTGCAAATTTTACGTCCAATCTTTTGGCAAAATGAAAGAAGTTACATACCTTTGCATCGCAAATGATAAGAAAAAGGCTATTTATGGCACATAATGGTAACTATTTTAACGGCTTTTATTTTTACTTTTACTTTAGCAAACTGAAGTAGAGCGGGTCGTTATATGTGCCAGAAAACAGAACAAAAGAACAAAACAAACTGAAATAAGCAATAAGGTCCCGCTCTAAAACAGAGCGGGATTTTTTTTAAGGTAAAAGATGAGAAGAATAGCAATACAAGGTATTAAGGGAAGCTTCCACGACATAGCCTCGCACCGTTACTTCGAGGGCGAAGACCTGGAACTGATCTGCTGCGACACCTTCGAGCAGGTTTTCCAGCACATGAAGGAGGAGAAGGATGTCGTAGGCTTGGTGGCCATAGAGAACACCATAGCAGGAAGCCTGCTTCACAACTACGAGCTGCTTCGCGACAGCGGCATGACCATCGTAGGCGAACACAAGCTGCGCATCAGCCACAGCATTATGTGCCTGCCTGATGATGACTGGAGCAACCTCACCGAAATCAACTCACACCCCGTGGCTCTGATGCAGTGCCGTAACTTCCTCTCTCAGCATGAAGACATGAAGATTGTGGAAGTGGCAGACACGGCAGGAGCGGCAGCCAACATCAGCAAGAAGCAACTGCGCGGACATGCAGCCATCTGCCATAAGGATGCTGCCAAGATCTACGGCATGAAGGTACTGCAAGAAGGCATTGAGACCAACAAGCACAACTTCACCCGCTTCCTGGTACTCAGCACCCCCGAGAAGGCCCACACCCTTCGCAAGTTCGAGGAGTTGAACAAGGCCAGCCTTGTCTTTACCCTGCCCCACGAGGAGGGAAGCCTCTCTGCCATACTGAGCGTGCTATCATTCTACAAGCTCAATCTGACCAAGATCCAGTCGCTCCCCATCATAGGTCAGGAGTGGCAGTACATGTTCTACATAGACCTTTCATACAACGACTATACACGTTACAAGCAGGCTATCAATGCCATCACACCGCTCACCAAGGAGCTCAAACTATTAGGAGAATACAGAGATGGAAAAGAAACAATCTAACATACAGCCAGCCGACAGACTGGCCAGCGTACAGGAATACTATTTCAGCCGTAAGCTGAAGGAGGTGGCTCAGATGAACGCCCAGGGACTGGACGTCATATCACTTGGCATTGGCAGCCCCGACATGCCACCCTCACAGCAGACCGTGGAGACACTCTGCAAAGAGGCACTCAAGCCCACCGTTCACGGCTACCAGCCCTACGTGGGAATACCCGAGATGCGTCAGGGGATGGCAGACTTCTACAAGCGCTGGTATAATGTAGATTTGGACCCCGCCACTGAGATCCAGCCCCTTATAGGTAGCAAGGAAGGTATCTTGCACGTTACGCTGGCATTCGTCAACCCTGGCGACAAGGTGCTGGTGCCCAACCCCGGCTACCCCACCTATACCTCTCTGAGCAAACTGCTGGGTGCACAGATTGTCAATTACGACCTCCTGGAGGAGAACCAGTGGCAGCCCGATTTTGATGCCCTGGAGAAGATGGACCTCACAGGCGTTAAGCTCATGTGGACCAACTATCCCAATATGCCTACGGGAGCCAGCGCTTCTCTTGAGTTGTTTGAGAAGCTGGTGGACTTTGCCCGTCGCCACAATATTGTGGTGGTCAATGACAACCCCTACAGCCTTATCCTCAACGAGCAACCCCTCAGCCTTCTACAGGTGCCTGGCGCCAAGGAGTGCTGCATAGAGTTCAACTCCATGAGTAAGAGCCAGAACATGCCCGGATGGCGTGTAGGATGGATCTCCACCAACGCCCAGTTCATACAGTGGATTCTGAAGGTGAAGAGCAATGTAGACAGCGGTATGTTCCGCCCCCTGCAGTTGGCAGCTGCCGAGGCGCTGCATAACTCAGACGAGTGGCACGCCACCTTCAACCGTGAGGTCTATGCCCGCCGTCGTGCCGTGGCAGAGGAGATCATGAAGACCCTTGGCTGCACCTTCGACCCCACCCAGGTAGGCATGTTCCTCTGGGGACGTATCCCCGATTCCTATGCCGATGTTGAGGAGCTAACTGAACGAATCCTGCACGAGGCCCGCGTCTTCATCACCCCTGGCTTCATCTTCGGCTCCAACGGCAAGCGTTACATCCGCATCAGCCTGTGTGCCAAGGAGGAAAAACTGCAGGAAGCGCTTAGTAGAATTAAAAGATTATAAGATTAAAAGATTATAAGATTGCGCTAACCGCTAACCACTAACCGCTAACCGCTAAATTATGAATTATGAATTAAAAATTATGAATTAATATAAGTATGGAATTAGACTTACAACCCCTGAATTTGCCAAGCGACCAAGAGCGTGCTTTCATCATCGCCGGTCCTTGCAGTGCCGAGACTGAAGAACAAGTAATGACCACCGCCAAGCAGCTGGCTGGCAAGGGATGCCACATCTTCCGTGCCGGCGTCTGGAAGCCCCGTACCAAGCCAGGAGGCTTCGAGGGTCACGGAGAACCTGCTCTGGAATGGATGGCCAACGTAAAAAAGGAGACGGGCATGCTGATATCTACCGAGGTGGCAACACCCGAGCATGTTGAGCTGGCACTGAAGTACGGCGTGGACATCCTCTGGATTGGTGCCCGTACCACCGCCAACCCCTTTGCCGTTCAGGCATTGGCAGACGCCCTGCAGGGTACAGACGCTACGGTGCTGGTCAAGAACCCCGTAAACCCCGACCTGGAACTCTGGATTGGCGCCCTGCAGCGTATCAACGGTGCCGGCATCCAGAAGTTAGGAGCCATACACCGCGGATTCAGCAGCTACGAGAAGAAGCTGTACCGCAACGAGCCCATGTGGCAGATACCCATCGAGCTGAAGCGCCGCTTGCCTCAGCTGCCCCTTGTCTGCGACCCCAGCCACATCAGCGGCCGTCGCGACCTGATAGCCCCCCTCTGCCAGCAGGCCATGGACCTGGGACTGGACGGCCTTATCATAGAGAGCCACTGCGACCCCGACAAGGCTTGGAGCGATGCCTCACAGCAGGTGACACCCGAGGTGCTGGACTTCATCATCTCACGCCTTATCTTCCGTGATACCAACGAGCATCCAGACACCCTGAAGGATCTGCGCAAGGAGATTGACGAGATAGACAACGACCTCATAGACCTGCTGGCCAAGCGCATGAAGATCTGCCGCAACATTGGCGAGTACAAGAAGGAGAACGGCCTGACCGTTGTTCAGACCCGTCGTTACAGCGAGATTCTGGACAAGCGCGGTGCTCAGGGTTCACTGCTGGGTATTGACACAGAGTGTATCAAGAACATCTTCGAGCACATCCACGAGGAGAGTGTACGTCAGCAGATGGAGATTATAAATAAATAAGCCCCCTCCCCGCTCCCCCTTTTTTGGGGGGGGAGTGAGGGGAATTAAAAATTAAAAGAGAAAAGTTAGTTCAAAAATAAAAGTTGCGCTAACCGCTAACCTTTAAACGCTAACCATCCCCTTCCCAAGGAAGGGGGTGAAATTATAAAATTATGAAAATATTGATATTGGGCGCAGGTAAGATGGGATCGTTCTTTACGGACGTCCTGAGCTTTGAGCATGAATGCGCCGTTTACGAGATAGATGCCAAGCGTATGCGTTTCCTGTACAACACGCAGCGCTTTACCACCATGCAGGAGATAGAGGAATTCCAGCCCGAACTGGTCATCAACGCCGTAACGCTGAAGTACACCCTCAGCGTCTTTGACCAGATACTACCCCACCTGCCCAAGGACTGTATCATCAGCGATATCAGCAGTGTCAAGACGGGCTTCAAGGAGTACTACGATGGTACGGGCTTCCGATATGTCAGCACCCACCCCATGTTCGGTCCCACATTTGCCAATCTGGGCGCACTCAGTAGCGAGAATGCCATTGTCATCAACGAGGGCGACTACATGGGCCGTATCTTCTTCCTGGACCTCTACCGACGTCTGGGTCTGAACGTTCACGAATACAGCTTCGAGGAGCATGACGAGGCTATGGCCTATTCTCTGTCCGTTCCTTTTGTCAGCACCTTTGTCTTCAGTGCCGTCATGAAGCATCAGGATTCTCCTGGTACCACCTTCAAGCGCCACCTGAAGATTGCCCGCGGCGTTCTGTCAGAGGATGACACCCTCCTGCGCGAGATACTCTTCAACCCCAAGACCAAGTCGCACGTAGAACAGATCCGTGCCGAGCTGAAAGAGCTCATCCAGATTATTGATGACCGCAACGAGGACGCGCTCAACCAATATCTGGTAAAGATACGCAAGAACATACAGTAATAAACGACAAAGCCTGCTCGATTGAGCAGGCTTTGTTTGTTTAATTCAAATTTCAAAAAGCAAAAATCAAAATTCAACGCTAAATATCAAAGCTAAAATTCAGATAAAATCTGCATCAAAGAAGGACATTTTGAATTTTGAATTTTGAATTACATCAAAAAAGGGCTTGGAAAAACCCAAACCCTTTTGATGTCTTAATCCATCACCTTGATACGGACGTTGCGGTACCAAACGTCGTCTCCGTGATCCTGCAGAGCGAAGTAACCGCCTTCCTTACCTTCCTCAATCATCAGACCGTAAGCATAGGGGAATTCACCACCCTTGCAGAACTTGCTGTTGTCAAGCATCTCTTTCCACTTCGGAGTCCAGAGGTGATACTCCAGTACCTTCTCATCGTTCTGGTAGTGGATAACAGTACCCTTGAAGACAACAATCTTAGCCTTGTTCCACTCGCCGAAGGGCTTAGCATTCTGAGGATTGGCAGGAACCATGTCATACAGAGAAGCAGCCTGACGGTTACCGTCAACACCCAGCTGAGCATCTACGTGGTTGGCATTGTCCAGTACCTGATACTCAGAGCAGCTCTGCCAGATAGGCAGCATCTCGCCGTTGGCATCCTTAGCCTCCTGGGCCAGGTAGAAGATACCAGAGTTACCGCCCTTGCTGATCTTGTACTCCAACTCAAGTGTAAAGTTTGTGAACTTGTGAGCGAACATCAGGTCGCCACCGCCTTCAGCCTGGGCCTCGCCGGTACCTGAACCCTTCAGGTGAATGCTCTCGCCATCGTTCTCCCAGCTAGAGGGAACAGCGTCCTGACCATAGCCACGCCATCCGTCCAGGCTAGAGCCGTCAAACAGGATGTAGTAACCCTCCTCGTCCTGCTTCAACTGAGCCAGGTCGTACTGGTCGTTCTCTACAATCTGGGCAACAGCCTCTTCGCCTGCAGCCTCCTCAGTCTTGTTCTCGCAGTTCTTGCAAGCTTCGCAATCACAGTTGCACTTTTTGTTCTGGCAGCATGAAGCCATCAGGGCCAAAGTTGCTGCAAATAACAATGTTTTTTTCATAACTGAATAAATGTATAAATTTGGTAAAAATTAAACGATTTGCCCACAAAGTTACAAAAATTTGAGAGCAAACCAAATATTTTACCTGTTATATCAAAGATGATTAAGAAAATTTAAGGCACTGCTGCACCGTTTCCTTGTATTTCCTGGATACAGGCAGGCGCTCATCCCCTATCAGCACAAAATCATGCTCCAATCCAGTGCATGCCGACAGGCGCACCAGGTATGAACGGTGAATCCTCAGGTACTCAGACCCCAACAGACGCGCCCATGATGATATAGGAGTCTTATTGCGGAACCGGCGCCCGTCGGTAGCATGAATCCACACCTCCGTGTCGCAGCTCTCTACGTACAGAATCTCCTGGCGGGTCAGCGTCACGCTCTGGCGGTTGCTCACGAATGTTATGGGGTCGTCAGCAAGGATTATCGGTTCGCTGGCAAAGGTTACGGTCTCTTCCGACTCAGGCAAATGCCTGCTCAGCAGATAGCCCAGCCCGTAGTCGCCCGCCATCATCAGGGTCAGCATAGAGAGCAGGAATACAGGGTTCAGCAACAGAGGCGGTACCGTCAGCTCTGTTTCCTTCATCTGCCTGTAGTCAAACAGAATCACCGCCTGCGCCAGGTGAACGGCCAGGAAGGCTATTGTCAGCACAAACAGCAGAATAAAGAACAGAGACCTTGCAGTCTCCCACCTGTTGGCACTGAAGTTGACACGCGCTATCATCTGACGGAAGATAATGGCAACGGGCAGCAGGGAGGTGCTGAGCATCAGGGCCTCGGCCATGCGGTAACCCATGCTGCAGAGCAAGACTGCCAGCAGCAACAGGGATGCGGTCCAATAGAGGGCAAAGAATGTGAATCTTTTCATAACGATGGCAAAGATATATATTTCTTCGTTACGAAAGCCATTCTAATGCCGTTAAATCCCTTTATAAAGGCTTTTGGCATGGTTAGAGAGGGTTTTGACAGCCCAAAAATTTGGTCTTCCTTCCATATCACAGTACCTTTGCACCAGCAGCTGCAAAAATAACAACCCCCTCCAACCTCCCCGAGGGGAGACTTAAAATTCTTGGTCCTCCCCCTCGGGGGAGCGGGGAGAGGGGCCTTTAATGTTAAACAAAAAAAACTTCAAGTATTATGATTACTCAGCTTACAGACTTCTTTGTTATGGGCAACATGATTCACATGTCCATCCTTACTATTTTGCTTGCATCGGTGTTCCTGTCTGCATGGAAGGCTCCCGCCTGGGTGTGGAAGATAGGAGTCCTCGCTCTGTCTTGTGGCATCCTGGCAGGCATATACGGTTACTATCAGATGTGCGACTATATGCAAGCACACGGTGATGTCGCCACCACTGTCCTCATGGGCGGTTACAAATGTGCGATGGTCCCTGTTGTCTACGGCTTCATCATCTTCATTATTTCCACACTCATTCACATGTTCCAGTCACCAAGGATTTAAATACCCTCTCCCAACCCGCCCTGTAATGGGGAGGGGACCGGTTAGCGGTAAGCAAAAACACGAAAAGCCCCTGAGCGATTTCCTCAGAGGCTTTTTTGGTGCGTTACCTAACGCATGATGCGGTGCCTAATGCTGTTATGGCAGCCGTGATGATACTTGCAATAAACTGAAGGATTGCTTTCCAAGTTTCTTTTTTCATTTTCTTTACTTTTAATGATTAATAGTTTTAGTTTCAACGTTAACGATAACGATAACCTATTATTTGACCACGAATCACGCGAATCTACACGAATTTTTAACAAAAACCGGCAAAACCCTTTTTGAAATCTTTGGCACTTTGTGCCTTTTTTATGCCATTGTCATGAATCTGGCTGTAAGCAAGCTTCCACCATCTTCCTGCCAATATCATAACATATCTTTCAGATAACAAAGCTTTCAAAAAGAAAAACCCCGCTTCGCTCGAAAACCTTCTTTATATGAACAGTTGACGAGTAGACAAGTTAACAAGTAGACGAGTTGGTAGTTATTTAACGTAAACCACAATCGTTAACCGCTAAGGCTGCGATTAAGCGAGAGGAGAGCGATGCTCGCATCAGCTTTTCCGAGCGTGAGCAGGCTCGAACGAAGTTCAATCCTTAACCGCTAACCTAATTCCCCCTAAAGGGCGACTGGGGTCTTTAGAGCAGCCACTGAATGTGGCTGCGGCCCCACAAAGGGGAGCAAATCCCCATTTGCGACGGAGGGCCCGAAGGGTTAGGGGGTCTCCCTGTACAGCAGAAAGGCTTTGGCAATGGTTTCATCATCGATGTCCACACCGCACTCCATGCGTGCCATGGCCTTCACCATACGGGGCCAGTCCTGGGCTGTCAGGCGCTGGTTGCCACCGAAGCCGGTGAGCAAGCAGACATGGCGGATGTAGGAGGTAGTGTCGTTCTCCGTGGGCGGTGCCCAGCGGCTGATGATGTCCCTGACACAGCACAGCCTGTACTTATTGGCATAGGTGCGTAGGAGGCAGAAAGCAGCACGCAGGCCCCACTCCACAGAGGAAAACTTACAGAAAGAGGACCCGACCCCTCTGACCCCTCTCCCGACCCTTTGCCCACCGTCGCAAAGCTCCCCAATCGCTACTATTTCGCGATTGCCCGAGGGGGAGGAAGGTATTTCACCTTTCCAGAGGGTTTTGCCACGACGGATGTTCAGCGGATTGTTGTTTCTTATACCTAATGGCTGTTTAAATCCATAATTCATAGTTTCTTGTAATTTTCAAAAAACCTGGGAAACATTTCCCCAAGGGGGAAAGGTTAGCGGTTAAGGGTTAGTGGTTAGCGATTTTCATTCTTCACTCTTCATTCTTCACTCTTCACTTTAAGGAAGCGCCCGAAGGCGCTGCCTGTCTAATTCTGTCCGCCACCCCCGGTGTTACCACCATCGTTGCCGCCAGTGTTGTCACTGCCAGTGTTACCGCCGGTGTTACCACCGTTATTCTCCCCTCCTTGGGAGGGGTTGGGGGTAGGCTCGGGGTCGTTGTCAGGATCCTCCACATCGTTGGAATCAGCGCT
>JAFZSA010000021.1 GCA_017619585.1 Bacteroidaceae bacterium | reverse complement strand
TTATTGAGAATTCCAGATTATCGCTAATCCCTAATCCCTAATCTAATATAGCGGTTAGCGAAGTACTTTCTTTCCGTTTACGATATATATTCCCTTCCCTAATTTTGAATTTTGAAGTTTGAATTTTGAATTAACCTTACGTCCACTCAGGTCGTAAACCTCCTCTCCATTACGGGAGATACCCGGGGCAGGTCCGTCCTCAACGCCAATCAAGCCTGTGGGATTATAGGCCTCAATAGGAGTCTGAGCCGCATTGACAATGGTGCCGCTGTTGCGGTCTATAAGCATGACAATGACCTTCAGTTTGGACTTGTCCTGAATCAGGCTGTTGCTGCTGATATCGGCCCTGTATGTGTATTCCAGATCCTCGCCCGCTACTACGGATGAGGGAACGGTACCGTCAATACCCTTTTCTACCCCCCAGGCAGCCACACCTACGTGATTGAACTCGATGCCCGTAACCGGATTCGGCGATTTGTACCAGAAGGGATTGCTGCTGGCGTAGTTTGGATTATTACTCAGATAATTTGCCTGTGCCCAATCGGAACCCGTACCGTGCATACCATCCTCTGTAAGTGCATAGGCTATGGCATAGTTGACATTGTCATCTGAAAAGATAAAATTGGTCTTGGTAGTGATGTTGATATATTTCTTCGCAGAGTTTGTCCATGCTGCAGCGACCTGAATGCTGGCAGCTGCAATCTTGTTCTGAATCTGATTCTTAATCTGTTTTTCCAATTCGCTGTTAGCTGGATAGAAGTCACTCGCTGCCAAATCCATAATGGCACTGGGGACGCCATCGATTCTATTAGCCAATTTGTTCAATTCATTCACCTGCATGATATCTCCGGTATGAATAGCAATCAGGGCGACCTTGTCTCCGAAGGTCTCATGTGCATACTCCATACCATCAAACCCTACGGGGCAATATCCGCACCAGGTTCCGGTGAACTCCTCCACCACGGGAACCACAACGGGCTTCTCTGCAATGGTGATGATATTGCCTGTGGCCGTTTTCTCTTCCGACTCGTTGTCCTTTCCGTTCACCCCAGTGATGGTGAAAGTGCAGGGACTCTTTCGGAGTTCTGTATCAGCCTTGAACGAGATGGTGAATGATGCTGTATTTCCTGACCCAATAGAGATAAGCTTGTTTTTGCTTTCCACTACTTCTCCATCGCGCGTCAGGGTGTAAGTGATTTTACCGATAGTTGACGTACCGGTATTGGTAACTTCTATAGGAACCTTGACGGTTTCGCCCAAGAACACAAAGTTGTTGCCGAACGACAAAGGCGTAGCACTAAGCTTAGGCTGAGCATAAGAACATACTGCCATCATAATGGCGCTTAAGAGTAACAAAATTCTTTTCATAATACGTGTGCTTTATTTTAGTTTATAAATCAATTGACAAGTTGAGAGTTGACAGTTGCGCTAACCGCTAACCACTAACCGCTAACCTATTATCTAATCACTTTTTTACCGTTAATAATGTAGAGGCCCTTACCTAATTTTGATTTTTGATTTTTGATTTTTGAATCAACTATACGTCCTGAAAGGTCGTAAACTACTCCCTCACCTTTGGAGAGGGTTGGGGTGGGTCTTTTTATACTGGTAGCATCCTCGTTGGTGAAGAGTATGCCTACCGTGCGTGTCTGGCCGTTCTGGGTTACGGTAAGCGTTGCCATAAGATTGCCGTTTCCCTTTATGTTGGTAGCATCAAAAAGCACCTGAACAGTGCCGGCAGGAGCAAATGACTTGGTGAGGGATGTCTTGTTCAATGCCATAGTACACGCCCCTCCCATGCACCACTGTAACATAGAGGCTCCAAGACCATTGTTCTGAATCTGCAGCTCGGCCTTGACATTGCCGGCTGAGAGATCCTGCATCTTCAGCACCAAGCCGTTGTTGGGGTCTTCAGAAGGATTGGTCTCGCATGACAGTTCGCCAAAGATATTCTCCTCGGCCGCTATGGTAACGGTAGCACCGTCTTCCAAGTCGGCTCCCTTATACTGAAACTGAAACGTCTGCGCAAAGGCAGATAAACCTGCAAACAAGAATGCTGCTAATAAAAGAAATTGTCTGTTCATATTTGTTATTTCTATTTACAATTATATTATTGGGGAGAGGGCCACTTTTTTCTTGGCAGCTTGCTGCACGCCATTGTTATTATAGACAAAAGCCACAACGCTCAGGTGCTGTGTGTTCCAGGCGGCATCGGGCTGAAAAGTCAGCTGAAGGGTTTTCTGCTTACCCTCTGCAATAGTGAAATCCTCTCCCCAAAGGCCGTTGACGGGTGCACGCAGCACATGGTTGTGCACATAGCTGGTGTTGGCTGTACCATCAGGCATCATCTGAAGGGCGGTGATACCATCCTCCAGGAGCCATACCTGCAACTTGCCCTCTACCACCCCATCTGTGCCGCTGGCTGTTACCGTGATGTTTATCTCACCTTCATTCAGAAGAGCCTCCACGTCCAAATTCAGGGGAGCAGGCTTGGAGAGCTCCTCACGGACGGTAGAAGCCCAGTCGGTATAGTTGACGGAACCGTGACGGTTGACCAGTCCTATTGGCTGATAGTCAAAGCCCCAGTGGCTATAGTACTGGTTGCCGGCATCGGTAGCCAAACCCTCGTACTTGGCATTGCCCGCAAAGCCCAACGGGCCGCCATGAATGCCAACAGCTATGACATTGTCTGCGTACTCCTGCTGCAGCTGCTCTATTACCTCGGTACCCTTGGGACAGTTCACACACCGCTGACCCGTAAAGTCCTCCAGAAGCACCACACGCTTGGCAGGCTCAGGCTTGACGTAGATAAGACGTTCATCTTCGCCAATATAGCTGCATGCCGTCAGCAAGAGAAGTATAAGTGATAAATATTTATTTTTCATTTTTCCGTTATATCGTTATTACGATTGGCGGCCTTTTCGTTATTACGTTATTACGTTATATCGTTATTACGACATCTTTTGGGGCCGCCCCTAACCGCTAAAAGTTATAATTATACGATAGCGTGAAACCCGTTGTGGCAGGGACATAGCGGCATACGCCACCTGAGCAGTTGTAACCGGCACGGGTACGGCCGTAACCTGCCTGTATGCGATGCGACCCTATGTTATAGGTAACACATCCCTGATAGTAATGGGTCTTGGTACTGCCGTTGTTCCACATATCGCTGACGGTGAACATCCAGCGTGGAGCCAGAGAGAGTTCCAAGAGGCCGAACATCCAGTCGCCCTGATCATCGGCTGTCTGCAGGTACTGCAATTCGGTACGTAGCTTGGTCTTGGGAGCCAACTGGCAAAGTCCGTCGGCAATGAAGATGTTGGAGCGAACCATGCCTCCCTCACCCTCTATGACGGTCTTGTTGTAGCGCTGGTTCATGTACATCAGATTCAGCTTGAAACTCTTGCTTAACTTCCTGGACAACTGCACATCTATATCCTGATAGTAGGTAACGCCTTGCCAACGGACATGCGAGTAGTTAGCCTTCACGTTCATGCCATATTTGCCACCAAGAGCGGTCTTGCGCTTGAAGTTATAACCGGCCTCACCCTGCCAAGCCCATTCACCATCAGCCAACTGAGTGGCATAGGGATAAAGGGCTGCAAGGGCGTATGTCTGGTCTTGCGTAAAGGCAGGCAGATGATTGATAAAGGAAGAAGTACCCAACTGGGAACGCTTACTGCGGAACGACATATTCTCACTCCTCTTGGCCTGCAGCAACAGGCTCAGTCCTTTTCGTGAATAAGAGCCTGATACCATAGCGGCACGACCCTTGTCATAGTTGTATCCATTGTCGAAGGATGGGTCTTGTGACTTCTGCGCATATTCCACCAGCAGGCTCCAAGGGCCCTTGTTCAGATTAGCCCTAACGTCCCAGGCATTCACAAATATGGGGAAATTATATTTGTGGGTAGGGTCAGCAAAGACCTCCTCCTGCTGCTCGTATTTATTTACCCATGAGCCGCCAAGCATCAAGCTGGTACCAGATGCCTGCATACAAGGAATCCATTCGTTCAGATGAAGCTCGGCATCAGTACCGCTCATCCAGGATTTGTTCCATTCCCAATAATGGCGCTGCACACCCGTCAGAGCCTTTACTGTAATGCCTTTATAAGGTTTCAGTACTACCCTTCCACCCAGCAACGAATTGTCGATGCCAAGGGAGCGCTCCTCGTAGGTACGCAGGATAAAGCCCGACCCAAACTGCTCGTAGAAGGTTCCGCCTGTCAATTCGGCACAACCCCATCTCGCCTTCACCCAGAAGTTAGGTACGCCCCACCCCTGGAAGTCTTTCTCGAAGCCGGGAAGGGGATGTTCCAAATACTCGAATCTCAGGCCTGCATCCACATTCTTGCTCTGCAGCATAACATCGGCATATAGATTGGCTTGGAAAGCCTCATCCTTCAAGGCACCCGTCCGTTCATCGTTCTGAGGCACCAGCATATCTGACTGAATGCTACCGGTTACGGTAACGCTCTTCTGCTCCTGAGCAGAAACCGTTCCAATTGAGAATTGAGAATTGAGAATTGAGAATTGGCCTGCGGATAGCAGAAAGAGAACTGACAGTATACGACTGTTTTTCATAATCTAAAGAAAAGGATTATCCAATCTTCAATGCTTATTTATTCTCTCCTCCTTTGGGGGAGTTGGAGGGGGCTAATTCCCTTACTTTCTCAATAAGTTCCTCCTCTGCCCCATCAGTATAGCCCTGATGCTTGTAGGCAATGTTACCCTTGCCGTCAATAATCATCACGTAGGGAATCATCTGCACGCCAAAGGCACGCTTCAGGTCGCCATTGGGGTCAAGGAGCACCTCATACTCCCATCCGTGATTATCTACCAAGGGCTTCACCTTATTTATATTCTGTGCCTGATCTATACTTACGGCATAGATCTTCACTCCCGTCTCGGCCTGCCAATCCTCGTACACCTCGTGGATAGCATCCAGCTCGCGGTTGCAGGGCTTGCACCAGGTTGCAAAGAAATCAATGATGAAGGGCTTACCCCCATTGGAAAGGGTATCCGTCTGAACAATCTTACCATGAATATCCTTCAGCGTTACCTTAGGTAACTGAGCGTGAAGCGATGATGCGCCCAAGACGCATAAAATTACAAAGAAAAGTTTTTTCATTGTGTGCGTGTTCTCATTTTGACGGCACAAAAATAAAATAATTATGAAAAAAGACAAAAGGAAAATGCATATTTCTTTTCAATTCCAAACGAATGTTGTATTTTTGCGCCCGATTTTTACAAAAAGAACATGGTTAACAATTGGATTGAAAACATAAAACAGAATCTAGCCCTGATAACAGCACTTATTGTATGCGCTATTTGGGGTGAAACCTTTGTTTCAACAAAAATTCTGCTGGAAAGCGGAATGATGCCGTCTGACATCTTCTTCTACCGCTTTGCGTTGGGATATGTCTGCATCTGGTTCTTCTCTTACAAAAGGCTCTGGGCCGACAACTGGAAAGACGAGTTACTGCTATTGGTGCTGGGTATCATGGGCGGCTCTCTGTACTTCCTGACAGAGAATATGGCGCTGATGTACAGTACAGCCTCCAACGTGGCCATCCTGGTAGGTTCCACCCCACTGATAACAGCCGTGTTGCTGGCGCTATTCTACAAGGATGAGCGTATGTGCACCAGACAAATGGTGGGTTCGCTTTTGGCCTTCTCAGGTATGGCACTGGTAATCCTGAACGGTCAGTTGATGCTGCACCTGAACCCCAAGGGCGATATCCTGGCGTTGTGTGCCTCACTGACATGGGCCTGCTACTCGCTGATTATAAAGAAGTTGTCAAGGAACTACAACTCCCTGTTCATCACCCGCAAGATATTCATCTATGGTCTGCTCACCATTCTGCCCTATCTGTGGATAGAGAGTCCATTGGTGGTGGATACAAATGTTTTGAGCAAGCCCGCCGTATGGGTGAACTTGCTCTATCTGGGTGTTGTTGCCTCCATGCTCTGCTTCGTTGCATGGAACTGGACACTGAAAAGACTGGGCACCGTACGTGCCACCAACATCATCTATCTACAGTCATTCTGGACGATGTTCTTCTCATACCTGATACTGGACGAGCGTATTACGCTGATGGCTATCTGTGGTACAGCCACACTGATATTAGGTATGTATATGGCAGGAAAGGCTGCTACTTGAACAACTTCTGCGTGAAGATGCTCAGATAGATGCGCCAGTTGCGCCAGATATGTCCGTCTTCATTCTCGAAATACTCATAAGGGTACTGCATCTTATCAAGATAAGCTCGCAGGCCCTTATTCTGTTCATATAGGAAGTCGGTCTTGCCAATACCTATCCAGTACAGATGGGGCTTGGCCTTGAAGACGGCTGCTATCTGACCGCTTACCTCTGCATCCTCTGCTATCTGTTGGTCAATGCTCTTGTTGGAATTCCGGTCCATCCTGACGGCTGCTGAGAAAAGACCCAGATAGCCAAACATACCAGGATTCATCAAGCTGATGTGGAAAGTATGAAAACCACCCATGCTAAGTCCGCACATAGCAGTATTGTCGGCACCCTTCTTCACACGGAAGTTCTTCTCTATGTAAGACTTTATCTCAGGGAAGCTTTCCTCGAAGCTGGCCTTCTGACGACCACGCTGCTGCAAGGCAGTAAACTCAGGGCTGGCATCATTATCGGCATGTCCGTTGGTCATTACCACAATCATGGGAACGGCCTTGCCTGCAGCTATCAGGTTATCCAACACCTGTGAGGCACGACCCAACGTAAGCCAGGCATCCTCATCGCCACCCATTCCATGTAGCAGATACAGAACGGGATAGTTGCCGCCTTTCTCGTAGCCTGCAGGGGTATAGATGCTCATACGGCGAGACATACCCAGGGTCTTGCTATCATACCAAACCTGTTGGATATTACCATGAGGTACATCGTGGTTCCCATACAGATAGCCACAATCGCCCTCTTCCTTACTTATAATAAAGGTACTCATGAAGCTACGCACATCCCTGCTACGATGCCAGTTGGCAGGGTCTTGCAGTTCTACCCCATCAGCATAGAAACGGTAACTGTACAACTCAGGAGCAAGGGGTTGTGTAGTGAATGTCCAGACACCGTTCTCGCCCTTTGTCATTTCCTTGCGATAGCCGTCTATGCAGTCTCCCATCACCTCAACTTTCTGTGCAGCTGGGGCAAGCAGACGAAGGGTTACGGTTCCGTCATCGTTCTTCTGGGGTGACACAATGTTCTGACGTTCAAAGATGGCCTGCTGTGCAAACAAAGCAGTAAGGCCAAAGGCAAAAGCCATAATGGATAAGGTTGTTCTTTTCATAATGTTGTTATTTTAATTCATAATTTTCGATATATCGATATATCGTTATTTCGTTGGGCGGCCTTTCGTTATTACGTTATAACGTCATATCGTTATTACGATAGTCTTTTTGCGGCCGCCTCTAATCTCTAATCCCTAATCCTCAATTCATTGACGCAAAAATACGTAATTATTTTATTTGACAAACATAAAGGAGTGGTTTCTTTTTAGTTTCTACCCTATTTTTGAGGAAAAGTGCGTACCTTTGCAACCTGAAATCAGGTAACGGCCAACAAAAAGGATGGAAAAACTCTGGAATAGCAACTATCTTAAAGCGTGGAGCGCCAACTTCATGATATATTTCTCGTTCATGATTCTGACACCCCTGTTGCCATTGTACCTGAGTGAGGAGTTTGGAGCCAACAAAGACCAGATAGGCCTTGTGCTGAGCGGATACGCCCTTACGGCATTGCTGATAAGGCCCTTCAGCGGATTCTTTGTGGACAGTTTCCCACGCAAGGCGGTCTTGCTGATTTGCTACTTCCTATTCTTCATCCTCTTTGGCGGATACATAGTGGCAGGCTCACTGCTCTCCTTTTGCATCATCCGAACCCTGCACGGTGCTCCCGTAGGAGCGACAACCGTTGCCAACAGCACCGTTGCCATAGACGTCCTGCACCCTACCCGTAGAGCAGAAGGCATAGGTTATTATGGCCTGAGCAACAACATGGCAACGGCCATTTCTCCTACCGTAGGATTGCTTATCTATCAGTGGACCAACAACTATACGCTTATCTTCTGCGTATCGCTGCTGACATCAGGATTAGGCTTACTCATCAACAGTACGTTGAAACTAAAACCAAGACAAATCCTCCCCCTAAAGGGGGTTGGGGGGTCTATATCCCTGGACCGTTTCCTTCTATTAAAGGGTTGGAGTCAGGCTCTTTGTATGGCAGGATTCAGTTTCTCGTATGGTGTCATCAGTACCTATCTGGCCATCTATGGCAAGGAAGAACTGGGCATCACCACAGGCACGGGCGTCTTCTTTGCCTTGCTGAGTTTGGGCCTGATGTCAAGTCGTCTGGTGGGTGCACGCTCACTACGCAAAGGCCTTGTGGTAAAGAACGCCACACACGGCATTCTGGTATCACTCTTTGGCTACCTGCTCTTTGCTGCCGTCCATAATCCCATAGGCTACTACGGAGCAGCATTGATAATAGGTCTGGGCAACGGACACATGTTCCCTGCCTTCCAAACAATGTTTCTGAACCTGGCTCCCAACAGCCAACGCGGAACAGCCAACAGCACTCTGCTGACAGCATGGGACCTGGGCGTAGGATTGGGAATCATACTGGGTGGCATCATCGTAGAGCACACCTCTTATAATATAGCATTCTGGGCAGCATGGATTAGCAACCTCCTTGGTACCCTCTTCTACTTTGCATACGCTAGAGGCCACTTCGAGAGGAATAAGCTTAGGTAAAGCCCCCCCCTTCCCCTTTAGGGGGAGAGAAGGGTTAGCGGTTAAGGGTTAGCGGTTAGCGAAATTATTGAATTTTGATTTTTGAATTTTTGAATTTTGAATTAAAGGTTCCCCTAAAGGGGGTTAGGGGGTCTACTTTATCATCACCTTCTTACTTATGGAAATGCCTGGGGCTTGAATACGAATCAGATAAATGCCAGAGGATGGTAGGAATGTCCTGAGGTCTGTACCCTTGGCACTTGCAACAAGCACACCATCCAAGCTACTGATGGTAAGCTGTACAGGCTGATTACTCTGCAAGAGCACTTCCCTGCCACGAATACTCAGGATGGGCTGAGCTGAGAAATCTCCCAATCCCGTAGCATCGCTCTGCCCAGGCATTGAAGTTCCCAGATACTCGGCCTTCACCGTCTCGCGGAACACATCCACACGTATGTGGTAATAGCCTTCCTTGGTGATGCTCCACTTACGGTCTTCCGTACCTCCCGTACATATCTGAGTGCTCTTCAGCACATCCTCGTCGGATGTGAAGGGATGCAGCACCTTAGGTTCCCAGGCATTCTGCCCATTGAACTTGAACCTACGAGGCTCTCCGTATTCTGGCCGTTCTTTCAACTCACCCGTCCAATCCCAGGCACAAATCTCCTCGGGGTCGCGTGTAAAGGGCAGGAAAGTATAGGTTACCCATCCGCATTCCGTAGCGCCACCCACAATGAACAGTTCGTTCCAAGCCGTAAAGAGTTCACCATGAAGGGTCTTGGCATTCAAATCAACTGTAATGCGATAGATATCCTCCGTAACAGGAACTACCCACTGCGATGCTACGCTATCGCGTCCCAAGGTATATGGCAACGTATTGTTGACCACGTAGGAATCCTCGTAGGTGGGAGTCAGATAGCGGATGATGCTACCCTGATTGCGTATTGCCAAGGTGCCCTGATAAAGTGTTCCTGTATATTTGAACTGCTTATTGGGAAATGACGTAAGTTCCTGAATACCACCCGGTACGGCACTGCCTACGGCAAAGAGGCGCGACATATCCTGTGCTGCGGCGCAAAGGGAAACGAATATGAGAAGTAAGCAAAGAATCCTTTTCATAACTTAATGATTTTACGTGTAACAACAAATCCGTCGGCATTAGCTCTGCAGACATATTCTCCTGTAGGAAGAGAAGAGAGGCTAAGCTGAGCCTCTGTGGTATGAGAAGAAACCTGATGCAGCAACTCACGCCCTGACAAATCCACCACACTCAAGCAAATTCTATTGACTGTATGGTCGCTTTTCAACTGCAACAGTGCCCTGTCGGCCTGATAGCGCAAAACAGGTGTTTGGGCCCCCTTCTGCGCAGCAATATCCGTTGCATTGGCATATAGGCAGATAACCGTTTCTTTGCTACAAACCCTATTGGGAAGTTGCAGGGTCAGACGTCGCAGCACCTCATCGTAGGTCCATTCCGCAACTTCCTGCCCATCTACAGTAACCTGATAAGGCTTTTCCTGTGCCCAGAACTGCACCTCTACATCCCTACTCTCTGGCATTCCCTCGTAGCTCCCCTCTCTGGGGGCTATTGTCAACGTTACAGCATCACCACCACGTTGCTGGCTGAAACGGGTAATGGCAAAGGCCCCATTGCGATAGTCTTCATTGTCGCCATGATCCTCATAGAAACGTCCCTCACCCTCCGTGCCGGGAATAACCCAAAGCACCAGCTTGTCAACGGGTTTCTTCAAGTGCTGGATACTGGGTTCATAAGTGGGGATAATACTTCCCCCACGAATGAAGTACGGAATCTCATTAAGGGCGTACTGATCCGTGAAACGTGTTTCGCCCTCACGCACATAACCTCTGCATACATCAAACCACTCACCCTCTGGCAGCCATATATCACGTTCGCTGGTATCATCACTACTGACAGGGGTTGAGATGGGAGCCACCAGCATCTGCGAGCCAAAGAGGTACTCGTCTTCTGTAGTATAGGAACGATTCTCCTCGGGCCACTCGTAATAGAGGGGACGACAGATGGAAACACCTGTATCATAAGCCTCGCGGGCAGCCGTGTAGATATAAGGTACCAAGGATTAGCGGAACTGGAATACCTGATTCTGAAGGTTGAAGTTAGAGAACTTCCAGATACGGCGTTCACAACCACTCTGACTGGAACCATGCGTTCTGAAGATAGGTTGGAAGGCACAAAACTGCATCCAGCGGAGCACCAGCTCGGGGTCGGTCTTTATATCGTTGGGCTGTAGGTATCCTCCCCCATCGTGTCCCCAATAGCCAAAGCATACATTTGCAGAGGTGGCTGTGTAGTAAGACTCGAACTGCAATGTGCCAAAAGTAGCAAACGTATCGCCAGAGAATCCCAATGGGTAACGATGACTGCCCATGCCGCCCCAGCGATGAAAGACCACAGGCCTGCGGTCAGGACGGTTCAGACGCATATCATTATAGAAGACATGGTTCAGCCAGAAAGTATGTCCCAAGCCTGCTATGTAGCTGCTGGTCTTATCCTGCTGCCAGTCGAGCCACCAGAAATCTACGCCCTCATTCTCACGTACACGGATGATATTCTTGAAGAAAGTACGATAGAAGGTACTGTCCTCCAGTTGCCAGGGAACGGTGGTAGCATCAGACGGGAGCCCCATATCATCACGTATCTTGCTGAAATTATCATCGCTGCTCCCTATTCCATCGGCAGGATGCAGGTTCAGAGCCGTACGGGTGTTATGGGTATGCATCCACGAGAGCAGGGTCTTAGGCGTAGGGATAAGGGATTTGTTCCACGTCCATCCCGTCCAGGAGTTCTGGTGCCAGTCGCAATCCAGCATCAGCACATCATGGGGCACCTTCTTGCTCTCCATATCCTTCACTATCTGTTGGAACTCGCTCTGCGAATAAGCCTGGTACTTGCTGTACCAATAGCCGAACATATAGAGGGGTGGCAAGGGCTGACGACCGGCAATCCTCACATAATCGCCCAGAGCCTCTTTGTACTGATGTCCATAGCCCAGAAAATACCAGTCGATAGCCCTGCTGTCGACGGGCTTATCAACCCAGGGAATACCATCTACGGTAGCTCCGAAGGGAAAAGAGCAGCTGCCGTCTCCACGCTTTGTCTGTGGTGATTCGTCCAGGATGGCCCATCCGTCGCGCGAAAGCAAGCCTTTCTCCAGTGAGACACGATGCGTATCACCGATATCACCGTCCAACGTTCGTTGTGTTCCCAACAGGTTCATGGCATCATCCTTGCCAGGGTACCACAGGATAGTCCGTCCGTTCATATTGAAGGTAATGCCCAGAATCTTACTGTTCTTCTGCGTAGCTGTAATGGCGGAACCCACCTTGTAGCGGAGCGTAAGGCTGTCTGTCTCGATGATAAGGTAACCGTCTTCTGTTCGCTGTGTGAAACGGGGAACAGGCAGACGACGGTTGACAACGGCAAAGGTGGCCCTGTCCTCGAATTTTGAGGTGCTACTGTACTGGATACGTATCAGTCGTGATGTAAGGATGGTGAATCTTGCCTTTCCGCTTACCACAATGGCTGCACTATCGGCTTGAGGGTTCCATTGCTCATTGGCAAGGCACACTCTAAAACAAAGCAGGAAAAGCAGAAGGATACGGCTTCTGGATAATAGTTGGTTCATTTTTTAGGTTATTTTGCTGGGTCAAAGTTACGAAAAGTCGAGAGCAGAACAAAAGATTTCTATCTTTTTTATGCCGAGACGGAGTAAGTTCGCTCTTGAAGAAGAGCAAATTTACGAAAAAAATTCACATTATGCCAAAAAGTTACATAATTATGAATTACAAATTATGGATTATGAATTAAAATCACTACTTTTGCCTTCAAAACCAGAATCCAAAAATTAACAAACTAACAAATTTATTTATGCAAATCCGAACTTTGTTTCTGTTGGCTACAAGCGCCGCTTGCCTTTCTTTGCAAGCAGAAACACAACCAGAAACCCTCAAAGACACCACACGAATGAACGAGGTAGTGGTTACAGGCACCCGTAATGCCACAGATGCACGTCATCTGCCTCTTACCATTACCAGTATCAGTAACGAGAAACTCAACCAGAACTATCGTTCTTCCATTCTGCCCACCGTTATGGAGCAGACACCAGGTCTCTACTCTACCAGCAGAGGCATCTTAGGTTATGGCGTAAACACAGGCGCTGGCGACCTGAAGGTCAGAGGCGTAGGAAGCGGTGCCCAGTTGCTGGTACTCATAGACGGACAGCCACAATATGCAGGCCTGATGGGACATCCCATCCCAGACGCCTACCAGACCATGATGGCAGAGAAGGTTGAAGTGGTTCGTGGTCCTGCCAGCCTTTTGTATGGCAGCAATGCCATGGGAGGCGTAGTGAACATTGTTACACGACAGATGAATCAGGACGGTTGCAAGACAGATATCCGTCTGCAAGGCGGCAGCTACGGGACTTTCCAGGCTGATGGTGTGAACCGTTTCCGCAAGAATGGCTTCAGCAGCGTTGTGGGAGTACAATACCAGCGTACCGACGGACATCGTCCCAATAGCGAATTCGAGCAGTTTGGAGGCTACGTGAAGTTGGGTTACGAGTTCTCTGAACACTGGAAGGCTTTCTCTGATGCCCATATTACCCACTTCAATGCCAGCAACCCCGGAGCCGTTACTGCTCCCCTACTGGACAATGACGCCAAGATTACACGTGGATTGGCCAGCATCAGCCTGAGCAACAGCTACCAGAATACAGAAGGTACCCTGCGTGCCTACTGCGACTGGGGACACCACAATATAGATGATGGCTACAACGTAGGCGGCACTCCCAAGACTGCCCTCTACAAACATGATGACTACATAGCCGGTATCACTTGGTATCAGAGTGCACACTTCTTCGAGGGAAACACCGTAACCGTTGGCGTTGACTGGCAGCACTTTGGTGGTAGTGCCTGGAACGAGGACAAGACATCCGGAGCCAAAACCTACCTGGTAAAGGATGCCGATGGCAACCTGGTAGAGAACCAGCATGCCGATGAGGTTGGAACATACGTCGACTTCCGTCAGGACATCTGCAAATGGCTGACCTTGGATGCAGGATTGCGCGTCGACTGGCATTCTGTCATAGGCACAGAGTTGGTTCCTCAGGGAGGCCTCTCCTTCCACCCCACCCGTTATGCTGATATCAAGGCTTTGGTAAGCAAGGGCTTCCGCAATCCCGTTATACGCGATATGTATATGTTCCCACCAGCCACAACAGATCTGTTGCCCGAGAGCATGATGAACTACGAGATTGCCTACACCCAGCGCATTGGCAATAAGGCTCACATTGGTGCCAATATCTTCTACATCAAGGGCAAGAACCTTATCAACAAGGTCATGGTGAACGGACGTCCCCGCAATGTGAACACAGGCGACTTCGAGAACTGGGGTATCGAGCTCTCTGCCGACTATGCCATCGACAGCCACTGGAGCGTGAACGGCAACTACTCTTTCCTGCGTATGGATACACCCATCATAGGTGCTCCCGAGGGCAAGCTCTACATCGGAGCCAACTATCACAACCAGAAGTGGACCGTCTCTGCAGGTCTGCAGAACGTCAGCGGTCTGTACCTGACAACAGGTGCCAATGCTCAGAAAGAGAACTTCACCCTGCTGAATGCTACTGTCAGCTACAAGGTACTGCCCTGGATGTCTGTCTTTGCCAAGGGCGATAACCTGCTGGCAGAGCGCTACCAGACTTACAATGGCTACTTTATGCCCAAGGCTACCTTCATGGGTGGTGTAAATCTCCACTTCTAAGGGCAAATCCCCCATTTGTCCCCATTTTTTGCCTGTTTCGGTTGTTTTTCTTTTCGTAATTTGCGTAATTTGCAAGACAATACGCATTACATTATGAAAATAAGCATAGCCGGAACAGGCAAAATTGTTGAAGAGGTGCTGAAGATGCTTCAGCACGAATTTGCGGGTAAGATAGAGGTAACAGGCATCTTCTCGCGCGAGAAGAGTGTGGAACATGCTATAGACCTGTGTCAGGCCTATGCCCCAACAGGCTTCGTGTACACAGATTATTCACGTATGCTTCAGGAGGCAGAGGCCGATTTTGTTTATATTGCCAATGCCAATCACGTTCACTTCCAATATGCCCTTCAGGCCATAGAGACTGGGCACAATGTGATTATAGAGAAACCTATTGCCGTTGATCGTGTAGAGACGGATGCCATCTTTGATGCTGCCGTCCAGAGGTGTGTCTATTGCCTGCCGGCTTTCAGCCTGTTGTATATGCCCCTCTTCCGTCAGCTTACAGATTTGCTGCCCCAACTGGGCACTATCCGTATGGTAAACGGGTGCTACTCGCAGTATAGCAGCAGATATGACCGTTATCTGAATGGAGAGATAACACCCGTCTTCGATCCTGAACAGGCTGGTGGATGCCTGCGCGACCTGAACATCTACAACCTCTGCTTCACCATAGGTCTGTTTGGCCCTCCACGTACCATCCAGTATGCACGCAATCTGGGTTGGAACGGTGTTGACATCAGTGGCACACTGCTCATGCAGTATCCTACGGCAGTCGTCAGCATGGGAGCCGCCAAGGACTCAGATGGCCTGAGCTTTGCCTGCATCCAGGGCGAGAAGGGTTACATTGAGATAAAGGGTTCTGTCAGCGTCCTGCAGGAGTTCACCCTGCATCTGCGTGGTCAGGAACCCCAGACCTTCAAGGCTGATCCCTCACGCCATCGCCTAAGCTACGAGTTTGAGGAATTCTGGCGACTGATAGAGGACCGTCCCAACTGCAACATCATCATCCCCTACGTCACCCGCGTAGCACAGGAGATTGCCATTGCGTTGGAGAGGATGAGTGAAAAGTGAAGAATGAAGAATGAAGATTGAAGAGTGAAGAGTGAAGAGTGAAGAATTTGCTACCGCTATGAATTCCTATCACTCCCTATTAAACCCTATAACCCCCTATAACCCCCTATAACCCCATTAACCCCATGATAAAAATCATAGCCCAGCGTTTGGGCCTTAAGGAGCAACACGTTGCCAATACCGTAGCTTTGCTGCAGGAAGGTGCTACCATACCTTTCATCAGTCGTTACCGTAAGGAAGCCACTGGTGGCATGACTGATATCCAGGTGGCACAGGTAAGCAATGAGTTAGATAAGCTTACAGAGTTGCAGAAACGACGTGAGTACATCCTCACCACCATAGAGGGACAGGGAAAGCTTACGCCCGAGCTGGCTGAACGCATACAGAACTGTTGGGACAGCACAGAGTTGGAGGATATCTACCTGCCTTATAAACAAAAGAGACGTACACGCGCACAGGTGGCACGCGAGGCAGGACTGGAACCTTTGGCCAAACGTCTGATGAGACAAGGCCCCGAATCGCTGAATTCCCTATTGGCCCACTATAAGGATTGTCCCATGGACCCTCTGCAAGGTGCCCAGGATATCATTGCCGAGTGGGTCAGCGAGAACGAGCGTGCCCGTAACACCCTGCGTACCACCTTCAGTATGCATGCCGTTATCAGCAGCAAGGTGGTAAAGGGCAAGGATGCCGAGGGACAGAACTTCCGCGATTACTTCGACTGGCAGGAGCGCCTGGACCGTTGCACCAGCCATCGCCTGTTGGCTATGCGCAGAGGCGAGGCAGAAGGTATCCTGCGTATCAGCATCAGCGTGGATGACGAACGGGCTATAGAGCGTCTGAGCCGTCAGTTTGTGCGTGGCAATAATGAATGCAGCAAGGCTGTTCAGGCAGCCGTAGAAGATGGTTACAAACGTCTCTTGGAACCCAGTATCAGCAACGAGTTTGCAGCCTCATCGCGCCAGAAAGCCGACGAGGAAGCCATCCGCATCTTCGTACGCAATCTGGAGCAGTTGCTGATGGCAAGCCCCCTTGGTCAGAAGCGTGTGATGGGCATTGACCCAGGCTTCCGTACAGGCTGTAAGGTTGTCTGTCTGGATGATCAGGGCAACCTCTTGCATCATGATGTTATCTTCCCCCACCCGCCTCGTAACGAGAGGGTGCAGGCCATGCTCACAGTGGGCAAGCTGATAGAGAAATACAAAATTCAGGCTATCTCCATAGGAAACGGTACGGCAGGCCGTGAGACAGAGGATTTCATCAATCATCTGGAACTGCCAGAAGGCACAGAGGTCTATAGCGTCAGCGAGGATGGTGCCAGTATCTACAGCGCCAGCGAGGTAGCCCGTGAGGAGTTCCCCAACGAGGATGTTACCGTTCGTGGAGCCGTCAGCATAGGTCGGCGCCTGATGGACCCCTTGGCCGAGTTGGTGAAGATAGACCCCAGTAGCATTGGTGTGGGACAATATCAGAAGGATGTCAACCAGACAGCCCTCAAGAAGAGCTTGGACCAGACAGTAGAGAATTGCGTGAACCGTGTGGGTGTGAACCTGAATACGGCCAGCAAGTTCCTACTCACCTACGTCAGTGGTTTAGGTCCTGTTCTGGCACAGAACATCATAGACTACAGGAAGCAGAACGGTGCCTTCCGTACCCGCAGGGAGCTGCTGAAGGTGCCCCGTATGGGTGCCAAGGCCTTTGAGCAGTGTGCAGGCTTCCTGCGTGTGCAGGGCGGCACAGAGCCTTTGGACAATAGTGCCGTTCACCCAGAGCGTTATGCCCTTGTGCAGCAAATGGCAAAGGACTGTGGCTGCAAGGTTGAAGACCTGCTCTCCGACAACGAGAAGCGCAAGCAGATAGATATCAACAGATATGTTTCAGATTCAGTGGGCCTCCCTACCCTACAGGATATTATGGCAGAGTTGGAGAAGCCCGGTCGCGACCCCAGAAAGC
The DNA here is from genome assembly GCA_017619585.1 of Bacteroidaceae bacterium. The sequence continues at coordinate 8,472 of JAFZSA010000021.1, read as the reverse complement.
CCCTCACCCAGTTTGCCTTCGATCCCACCGTGCATGAACTGTCCGACCTCCGCCCTGGCATGATACTGCCCGGCATTGTCAGCAATATCACCAACTTTGGTGCCTTTGTGGATGTGGGTGTTCACACCAAGGGCCTGGTGCACGTCAGTCAGTTGGCAGACAAGTTTGTCAAGGACCCCACCACCGTTGTCAGCCTTCACCAGCATGTTATGGTCCGTGTGTTGGAGGTCGACCAGCAGCGTGACCGCATCTCACTGAGTATGAAAGGAGTGCAACAAGAATGAAAAAAATGAAAAAATGAAAAATGGGGCGGCCTCTTCGTTATTACGTTATATCGTTATTACGACATTTCTTTGGGCCGCCCACCGCTAACCACTAACCCCTAACCCCTAACCGCTAACCGCTAACCACTAACCCCTAACCGCTAACCCATAAATATGAAATACACTTTATTATCCCTTTTCTCTGCCTTTGCCCTCTTTGGGCAGGCACAGAACCCGTATCTGCCCCTATGGGAGCATCTGCCTGATGGCGAGCCCCGTGTGTTTGAAGACCCTGACCGCCCAGGTAAGATGCGTGCTTACATCATAGGCTCGCATGATACCCACTACAGTGAATACTGTGGAAATGATATCCGCATGTGGTCGGCACCCGTTGAGAACCTTACCGACTGGCGCGATGAAGGTCCCGTCTTCACCTATTACGTAGATGGACGCTGGGACACCATGTATGCCCCTGACTTGGTAGAGACCAAAGACCCGCAAACAGGCAAGAAGACCTACTGGCTCTATCCTCACAGTCGTGGTTGGAGGCGTGTGGCAATGGTATGCAAGGGCGACAGACCCGACGGTCCCTTTACACCCGTCAATCTGACACCTGACGGCAAGGCCTGTGTGGATGGTTCCCTCATAGACTTCGACCCCTCTGTATATATCGAGGAGGTTACCAACAAGAAAGACCCAGATTGCAATAAAGGCTTCCGTGCCTATGTCTTCTACGGCTTCCAGCACAGTACCGCCTGCCAACTGGACCAGAACACCATGTTCAGCAAGCGCCCAGGCACAGAGCTTATAGACCCCTTCATTCCTGCCAGCAGTCATGACGGACGCCTGCTGGATAAGGAAGGTAGCCAGTACAAGGCGCTATACCAGGGACAGAACCCTCTGGACTTCAATTTCTTCGAGGCCAGCAGCATCCGTAAGGTAGGCAACAAATATGTGATGGTATTCTCAGGCCATAGTGGAAAGGAATACGGCATAGGCAATTCCAACAGTACCCTGCGCTATGCCTACGGAGATTCTCCCTTAGGTCCTTGGCGAGCAGGTGGCGTGTTGGTGGATTCACGTGGCGTAGTCCCCAATGCCGATGGCACAGCACTCACCACCACCAACTACGGACACAACACCCATGGCTCCCTGCAGGAGATAAACGGTCAGTGGTATGTCTTCTATCACCGTCCTCCCCGTGGCTTCGGCAATGCCCGTCAGGCAATGGTGGCACCTGTTAAGATTCAGTGGGACAAGAAGCCCGTTGCCAAAGGCGGCAAGGTACGCATAACGGGTTATGATGCCTATGCCCTCAACAACGAGTGGACTGCCAAGGCATCTAACGGCATGGAATATACAGGTGCCGAGGTAACCAGCGAGGGTTTCAACATCTTTGGTCTGCCCCCCTATCAGTATTATTCAGCCGGTATAGCCTGCTATCTGGCAGGTCCGGGCTCCTTTGAGTGTATGCAGGACAATCATGATGTCTGGAACAACTCCATGACTCTTACAGGTCTGCGTAACGGTACCGTTATAGGCTTCAAGTACTTTGGCTTTGGAGGCTTGGCTCAGAGCACCAAAGGTGTGCCTGCCTTTGAGGGCATACAGCAGGGAACGGAAATCTGCCTGAACCTCACCCCTAATGGCAAGGAAGCCAGCAAGGTGAAGGTCATGCTGGACGGTCCCTATGATAATAATGTATGGAACGGGAAAGAGATTGCCGTTATAGACATCCCTGCCAATGCACCACGCTGGCCCCAGACCTTCAGGGCTAAGGTCCCTGCTGTGGAGGGCCTGACAGGCAAGCACGCCATCTATCTGGTAACAGAGGGACAGTTGGATCTGCACGGCATAGGCTTTGCCAACGCCAATCACCCCTTTGTAGTGCCCGAGGTACCACAGGTCAGCATAGAGGTCGATGGGCAGCGTCTGCAGCTCCCCCAGAAGCCCCTATTCACCAGCAATGCCAACGGCTATACTGATGTCACCAACTATCAGGTCTATGCCCCCTTGCACGAAAGTTCCAAGATTACGGCCAATGCCTCTAACCCAGAGGTACAGATACAGGTAAGCACTATTGCCAACAACCGTGCCACCGTCAGGTTCACCTACAAGGGTAAAACCAAGACCTATCTGATTAACTAACAAAAAAGGAGCCGCTTGGCTCCTTTATTTGTTTTTGCCGGAAATTCCGTTATAACGTTATATCGTTATTACGTTAGGCGGCCTTTCGTTATTACGTTATAACGTTATACCGTTATTACGATAGTCTTTTTGAGGCCGCAGCTAACCGCTAACCAATTATCTCACCACCTTCTTACCGTTAATGATATAGAGCCCCTTCTTTAAAGAGTTGACAAGTTGACAAGTTGACAAGTTGACAAGTTGACGGCCGCTCAGGTCGTAAACTGCCCCCTCGCCTTTGGAGAGGGTTGGGGTGAGGCTCTTTATACGGGTCTCATTGCTCAGCGTAACGTTTACATTGTTACTCCATTCGCTGTAGCCATCATTAGAGATTGCACGAACACTATATGTGTAGTTATACTTGGGTGACAAACCTGTGAACTGATAAGAGTTGCCTTCCGTTGTCACGTAAGTGGTCTCTGAAAAGCTCACATTTACAACACCGGCATCTATCTGCTCTGCTGTCACCTCACCGTCATACGTACTCATCTCTGATATGTAACAGCGCTTCTCACACTCCAGTCCCCACCAGAAATCGTTCTCTTCTACCGGGATGGTAATCACATGGCGGACTGGCTGGTCTGTTAGTTCTATCTCCTCGTCAAGATTATAACCTACCACATCTGATCCCTCACCAAAGCGGACGAGTAAAGGCGCTTTATCATTTCCGTATCTGCGTACGGTAAAGTCCAACGTCACCTTACTGTTCTGTGCCGTAAGCCAAGGCGCGTAGATACCACCAGGTTTTTTAGAGGTACTCATCTTAACTTCATCATTAGGCGTGGTGTACAGTTTATCGCCTGTCCAGCCTGGCATCTTAGTATAGTCATCCAAACTTTCGCTCAAATCCGTTGAGCCATCATTTGCCTTTCCGTTATTGAAGCCGCTGAAGTCCTCCTTCAGTAGGGTTATCTCATCCAGGCTATGCTGCTGCGCCTCCTTATCTGCTGCTGTCAGCAGAACCTTGTAGTCGGTAGCACCCTCTACAGCTGCCCAGTTGGCTGTAAAGCCATCCTTAGTGACGTCAGTAGGATCTGTGGCAACAGGCATATCCAGCGGAATTCCGCCGTTGAAGAGAAAGGTTATCTTACCTTTGTCACTCTCTTCTATTTCACTAATAGGCTTGCCCAGATAGCTTCCGTCATGCAGTTCAGCAGCCGGGGTAGATGTATCCGTAAGGGCTGTTTTCTTGGACTTTCCAGGCCAAGTGTCAGCAGAATTAGTCTCACCAGTCAGTCGGCCGTCGGCCGGGATAATGGTCATATGCTGCCATGAAGTAGAGTTAACAGTATTGTTCGTCCATACCTCTGAATCAAAGTAAACATGCAGCACCAGCATGCCGTGAGCCGGATAGTAGGCTCCAAAGCCCTTTTGCTGGTAGTTGGCCAGCATGTAATACTCGTTGGGATTCTTGTCATTATAAATAATGTATGCCTCGGGAGCCTCGTACAGCGACTTCATATCCCTTACCAAGCAAGGGTTGCTCAGTACCGTAGGAGTCAGCCATCCGCAGTACATACGCTCGTAGCAGGTATAGGGAACAGGACATCCTCCGCTGTTGGGGCCAGAGTATGAACCATAATCCATTAGGTCCCACTCATCCATTCCGTATCTTCCTTCCCCAGACGTGTCATAGAAATCAGGCAGGCACATGCAATGGCTGAACTCATGGCAGGCGGTGCCAATGCCGGCTGGCTCATTACCAGAGTTTCCGTCCAGCTCACTGCTCATGGCATAGGTATCCACCTTTACGCCATCCAGTGTGATAGGTCCTGAGCCATCTCCATACGTTTTCTCTTCTGATAGCGTACACTCATGGGGCCAAATGGTATTGTCGGGGGCATCCGCATGTTCTCCGTAACCGGCATATATCAGATAAACCTGGTCAACCTCTCCGTCACCGTCCCAATCGTACTTACTGAAATCGGCACCCAGTTTATCAACAAGGTTACATGCCTCTGCCGTCAACTCTCCTGGATACATATCATAATTGTTTGAATTGTTCTGGCCATAATACGAATAAGGCTTGCTAACGGTAACAGGGCCATAGACATCAAAGGTCAAGTCAAACTTTTTATAGCTGCACTCAAAGAAGTAGTCGTGCACACTACCGCTGTTTCCACCCTTGTTGAAGCCCACCTCATTGAAGAAGCCGTCATAGAACTTCTGGTCGTGAGCCTTATTCATGGCCAAATCAGAGAAATTGACCAGAATCACCAACCCTTTCTTAGAACCCTCGATAGGGTACTGTTCTGCACCCCACTGTGCACGATGCCTGCCTCCGTTCTGAGACAACATCTTGGGCGTCAGATTCATGCCGCGAGCCTTGGCGCGCTCAATACGGTGCTTGTTACGCTTGGCAAGACGTTCCTGCCACTGACCCGTCAGTATGGAACGGTCTTTTCTCACATACAAGCCATCAGGACCCGTTACATAGGCATTCCCGTCTGCATCTGTGTAGAAATGAATATTCTCATCTCCCACCAGGGTCACTTCTTTCTTTGTTCCGTCCGTCAGGGTAACAGTTTTCTTTACTCTACGGGCTGGCACTGCCCATGCAGAGGCTGAAATCATCAGCAGGCAAGCAGCCAGAATTTTTGCAGTATTTATTTTCATAATCTTAGTTATTGACGTGCAAAGTTAAGATTTTTCAGATGAAACACAAAAAAAATACTTTTTTTATTTAACGATTAGTGGTTAGCGGTTAGCGGTTAGCGATAGGAAAAGCGGACCCAGTCAAATAGTCTGAGCCCGCTTTACTATCATTATGAATCACAGGTTACCATTCCTCTTCCCAAATGTTTTTGCTGCTAATCACACCTTTGGTCAGGATTTCATTCTCGTTTTCGATTTCCTCTTCCTCCCAAATGCCCACACTTGTGGGATTAAGGATCACTTTTCTCATCTGCAGTTCAAAAACTGAGGTCTCTGGACTTATATATCTTTTCATAACTATTCCTCCTGAAATTTAGAATAACACTTTCTTACCGTTCACAATGTTGATGCCCTTCTGCAACTTACTCATACGCTGGCCAGAGAGGTTATAAATAGGGCTATTAACCATTAGCTCAGAACCATTAACCGTATTGATTCCGGTTTCGTCATCACTGAAGTCGAAATTCAGGAACTCCTTGGTATTAGCAGTTGTTTGCAGATATGCCTTACCATTAGGTATTGTCACACTGCTATTTACCAGATAGAAACCTACCCCATGGTTCTTGTTAGCCAAAGCATAGATACCCGTACCGCCTTTGACTTTACCGTCAGATACAAGCAGAAGATTGTCAGAAACATCATCAGCATTTTTTCCGTCAAATACAGGGATATTCTCTGTGATTTCACCATCATGATTCAACACAACGCCCGTGTTTGCAGGAACCTTATTGACTGCAGAAAGGTTTACAGCGCTACCCTCAGCTGCCGTAGCTATATAAGCCTTGATGTTGCTATTTGTAAAGTCGAGAGGATAGGTGCTAGCATAGGTTGCATAACCTTCGGAAGTGAGTGTGACTGGAATACAATTAATAGATATTGTACCAACGCCAACATTTTGATCTTTTGAGCTCATTACCAATTTAACAGCTCTATGAGTGGGCGCAAAAGCATTAGATGTCGTAAACTCAAATGTTGCGTTTGCAGCACCTTTCATGGTAAACTCTTCAATATCTGTAAATGATAAACCATCATCAGAACCTTGTACTTTTATCTTCGAGCCCGTGTCAGCTTTACCTCCAAGCAATTTTGCTGTAAAATGTACAGCTTCTGGCTTTCCATCCAAATAAATGGTAACATATTTTCCTTCGTCATCAAACTTTAGTCTATAAGGAGCATTTGATGCAGCATAATCCGAAGCTAAAGACAAAGCAACACCAGTTTTTCCTGCTAGATCAGCCTTTCCTGCATCTTTGGTTCCCGTCCAGCTAAACGGCAAGGAAGCGAGGGCAACACCTGTGTATGTGCGTTTTACTACAGAACTTTTGTTACCATATGTGTCATAAGCTATAGCCCAAATTTTGGCCGTACTATTACCCAAGGCGATTGGTTCAGAATATAATGTACTGCCTGATGTCGGAGTAGCAGGGTCGGTGCCATCTGTTGTCATATTATAATAAATAGTATTTCCTGCAGAAGTCAAAGTAATTTCCGTTCCCTGCATATAACTGCCTCCTTCAAGATTAAACTCAGGGGAAGCAACAGATTTTTTAGCTTGTGTGATAGTAATTAGGCTGGATTCTGCTTCACCTTCGTCACCTACAGCATAAACTTTCAGATAAACTGTACGGGCAGCGCCTGTGTTGGCTTCGATTGAATAATCCAAATTATTGGTAGAACCATTTATCTCTGCTGTCAACCATGAGTGGTCATAGGTTGCGTCTGTCGTACCATCAGCCTCGTAGAAGTTTACATCAGCAATATAGTTTGTCAGATTATTATAAGTTACTTCGATAGATGTAGTGCTAACGGCAGCTTCTGTTGCATTAACGGTATTTTTACCAAGAGTTATGCTAGGCTCAGAACCACCGCCAGTAGAATAAGTCACGGTAATAGATTTTACGTAAACAGCTTTCTTACTCGACTGTGCCCAAGAAATGACGATTTCACCAGAAGCACTACCCGTAAATTCATAGTCGGTAGCTGTTGTGGTTAAACTAGCTGTTGTTTTATCATTACATTCAAAGTTATTTCCGTCTACCGATACAGCCACCGTACCACTTATACTGCTAGCACCAGAGGTGTTAACTACAACACTGGTTATAGTTCCACTGATACCAGAGGTGGTAAGACTCATAGCTGAAAACGGCTTGTTTCCGGAACCAAACTGCTGTCCTTTGGTTCCATCATATCCAAAAAAAGAGCCTCCTGTTCCGGCCATAATCCAAGAAACTCCATTTAAAGTTTTTGCACCTGCGGCAGCATACTGCTGACTACTAAAAGTGTAGGAATAATCCGTCGCCCACGCATTACATACTCCCCCCACTAAAATGCATAGTAGGAGCATAGATTTAAGTAATTTTTGTTTCATGATTGTGTTGTTTTTAGATTAAATTTATGTGTCGTTAGTTGTATGTCTGTGTGTGTTCTGTGTGCAAGTTGTGTGCAAGCACCGAATCGCCAACAAATTTATAGTTTTATCTGTTCCCCCTCCTACTCTATTGGTTAAACAATGTTAAGCTTGTCTGTTTTCTATTTTTCACCCCCAAATAGCGCCCAACTTTTATGTTCTTCAACATATTTTCTGTCTTTCATTCTCTCACAAATCCTACTCTTTTTTTACAGACCACGAATCTCACAAATTTACACGAATTTATTTCATTGAACATTGAGCATTAAATTTCACGCAGAAAGCGCAGATATTCGCAGATATCAACGCATTTGCTTTTAAGAGCTGGACGGAATTACTTTGTAATCCCTTATGTGCCGTGCTTTATGCTTGTACTATAAAAGCCAGCTTCTAACGTCCAATCTTAAATCCCATCACCAGTCATTGTCATGACTCTGCCACCTCTTAAAATCAAATCCCCCCTCCTTTTCCTGATGATTTATTCCCTCTATCAATACTTTTTTTAAAATCAGAAAGTGAAAGGATAAGATTCTCTGATGAGAGATGAAGTCTGTTAAGACAGTCAGTGAATAGAAGTATGGCTGATGGAAGCTTGCCTTTCAATCAGAAACAATTCTGTTCAATGTCAGAAACACAAAGTGCTGATCTCTCAGCAGAGAATCTTTCTGCGAATTTCCGCGCTCTCTGCGTGAAATTAAAAGACCTGTGAGATCTGTGTGAGATAAGTATTCATGTAACTCGTAGTCGCCCCCTACCATGACGCTCGCGTTGGTTTCTTAAATCTGCTGCAAAGGTACGGCAGTTTTGGGGGAATATCAAAAATAACATACTATAAAACGACGTTTTGAAAAGGCTAAAAAGACATTTCCCTTTTGTGTATTGTGGTACAGATGGCAGATGGCAGTTTCTATTTGAGAAAAAAACTTGAAAAGTGATTTTACTTATATATATAATATATAT
>JAFZSA010000020.1 GCA_017619585.1 Bacteroidaceae bacterium | reverse complement strand
TTACCACCATCGTTGCCGCCAGTGTTGTCACTGCCAGTGTTACCGCCGGTGTTACCACCGTTATTCTCCCCTCCTTGGGAGGGGTTGGGGGTAGGCTCGGGGTCGTTGTCAGGATCCTCCACATCGTTGGAATCAGCGCTGGTGACGCGCTTCACGATTTTGCCGTCCTTGTCATAGCAGGTGATGGCAATCTTAGTGGCCTGCAGCTCATCCTTCACCTCCTTGGACGGAGTGAAAATAACGCGACGGGCAGAGATCAGTGATGTCTTAACATCCTCTACGTTCAGGACACTCTTGGAGCGGACGCCGAATCGCATACTGCCCAGTCCTGGCAGAGGCACGTTGTGACCTTCGGTTGCCCAGGTGCGGATTACCTCGCCGGCAGCATCCCAAGCAGCCTTGATGACGCCTTCGCTGATGCCGGAGCGCTTGGCCGCCTCCTCAATCACCTTATCGGCTTCGAGGGTGTTGTACAGGTGTGCCGAAAGCACAAATGCCAGCTTTTCCACGTTCTTTTCGAACGATACATTCTGTTGCTTTGCTTTAATCTGAATCATAGCTTTGAATTTTTGAATTTTGAACTTTGAATTTTTAATTGCTTTTTGTAGCCTCCGGAGTCTGCACGTGTTGGTCCCGGGAGTCTGCACGTGTTACCTCGGGGAGTCTGCAAATACAAGTCCGAGAACCTGTTTTTCTTAGACTGCTGCAAAGGTACGACGGCTGGAAAGGCGCTCTGCCACTTACGGTTACTTATGAGCACTTATGGATACTTATTGGCACTTATGGTTCGCCCAGCACGCTGATAATTCTCTGTACCTGTGCCGGTGTGAAGGTCCGCCCTTTCTGGCGCAGCAGGGGACGCAGGCGTGGGTTGAGCGCCATCCACGCCTTGAGCCTGCGGTAGGCGGATCTGGGTTGCACGTCCGGGCAGTACAGCTGCGCCAGCTCAGTACGACCATAGCACTTTATTTTGAACATCATTTAGCGGTTAGTAGTTGAACTTCGTTCGAGCCTGCTCACGCTCGGAAAAGCTGATGCGAGCATCGCTCTTCTCTCGCTTAATCGCAGCCTTAGCGGTTAGCGTAATTTTGAATTTTGCTTTTTGAATTTTGAATTAACTGTTCTCTTTTAACTTGAGGTATTCCTCGTAGCTGACGGTTCCCGTCCTGTCCACCGGCTTATAGGCATTGAACGTCACCACGTTCTGCTGAGGCTTTTGCTGGGGCTTCCCCAGCTTCCCCTTCTTATTCTCCCGCTCAATCCAATTATCGAGGACAACCTTCCAACACTTCATTTTAACCTTCCCTAATATCCATCCTTTGGCTTCGTAATAGTTATAGAACCTTACCGCTGTAAATCGGCATTCACCAATTTCATCCATATAGGCTTGAACATCATCCAGTGTAGGTGGAATGAATGCTTTCTTACGACCTTTCTTTTGTTTAATTTCAGAATCCATCTTTTGAGTTGTTGTAGTTGTTTTTTTCTTTTATTTTATTATTTCTTTTGCTTCTTTTCTTTCTTCTTTGTTTTTCTTGTTTAATCGTAACATTTTTCACAACCACCCGCCCCTCCTTGCCTAAGGAGGGTACCTACCCCCTCCCAACCTCCCGCCGACATCGGGGGAGGCTTAATTGACTACGGCGTCGCCTCCGTCAAAGTTTTGGTATCGCTCGCATAGCCTTTGCCCCTACGGGGCGAGCGATGGTTGCTTAAAGCTCACTTTGTTCGCAAAAAAAAGAGAAAAACATTCCGCACGAATGGGTCTTTAGAGCCGGGTTGGGGCTTGGAAGAAACAGCTGAAATGTTGTCTGAGCGTTAAGCGAGTTCATTTCAGCCTTCCAAGAACCTGCCTGGCGGCCCATGAGCTCAGGACGTTTTTTGGTTTCTCTTTTGCTTCTTTTCTTCTTTGGCACCAAAGAGAAAAGAATGAATACCCTCGGCACCAAAGAGAAAAGAATGAAAAGCCCCCTCCCCCGGGAGGGAAGGGGTGGGGTTTTAGCAATCCATTATCACCATCACCGTATCACACACTACGGTCAGCGTGCTGACCTCATCCCCCTCTCGCTTAGAGACCGTCATGGTCAGCGCCATCTCGTCGCCGTAGCATGAGAGGGCGGAGAGCAGGTGTCGGACACTGTCGGGCGAGAGCATGCACTGGTGCTGCCCCCGCGGTGCCTGCAGCCAGGGGTTACGGCTGTTGGCCATGGCATACATGCTCTGGTTGGAACCCTCTACGTGCATCAGCTCGGGCGAGAGCTCCAGCAGCACGCCCTGACGGCGCAGCCCGTTGCCGCGCGTGGCAGCCAGGGGGACGGAGAAGCGCAGGCTGTCCAGCAGCTCCGTCTTATTGGCAAGGATGCACGTATCACGTTCCGTTCCCGCCTGACCGCACAGGCAGTCACTGTCCGCTTTTTTCGCATCATTAGGCAGCGTCAGCGGTTCCACCTTCTCGCCCTTCACGCATATCATGCGGCGGGTGGACATCTGGGGAGCATCGCCCTCCTCCGGTTCCGTAGCTACGGTGCTGAGCATCACGCAGCCGTCATCCTGCAGCTGCATGTACACCATGCGCTGTCCGAAGCTTGCCAGAGCATTGTCCAGGTCGCGTGTCAGCACTCTCACGCAGTGGCTGTTGTCAGCCCCCACGTCCTCCGTTGTCAGCACCATGCCCAGTCCCATGCAGAAGGAAGGCTGGTGTGTCTCGGCATAGAGCAGGGACTCCTCTTCGGTACCCTCGGCACCTTTCTGTCTGCGGCTCAGGATGCCCAGGCTGCAATAGTTACTGTCACTGATATTCTTACTCTCGGCGCATGGCAGCAACTGGCGTACCATAGCGCGCAGGCTTGAAGCCTGATAAATTGTATAAGTCATTTTTCCTTTTTTTTTGTCACGCAGAAATCGCAGAAATCGCGGAACAGCGAGTGGAGAGCCAAGTTTGCTTGAGTTTTCCCGAGTTGTGACGCGATAAGACAAAAGGCAAATTCACAGAAAGTGTTTTCAAAGAAAACCCGGAAAAGCCTTTTGTTTATACGTAAACGCAAACGTCAACGACAACTTTATTCCCCCTAAAGGGGGTTAGGGGGTCTTTTCTAGCCCGAAGGGCGGGGTTTTTCTTTTGGGCAGGTTGAAATCCTTAAAGGATTGATGTTGTGCCTGTGGGCTTTTATCTGGGAACTTGTTCACAAGGAAAAGAACACAGACGCGGCATCAAAGACGAAGTCTCAACCTGTGCAAAAGGGTTTTTGCGGTTTTTGTTAAAAATCAGAGGACTTTCTGCGAATATCCGCGGATTCTGCGTGAAATTATACTCTAAACTATGATCTCTTTCTGCATATAGAACCGCACCAGGGCCAGACGCTGCGGAAGGGTATAGCCACGCTGGCGGGGCTGGTAGCCAAGGCACTGCATCTGCATACGCAGCTGCACATCGGTGGCAATATCATGGGCCACCCACTGCCCCACGGTCTTGCGGAACTCGCCCTCGCTGTGGAAGTTCTTCCTGACATGTTTGAAGACCGCCTGCGCAAAGGCGCTGCGCAGCTCGCATGCTCCAAGCTGTCGGAGCACAGCTGCAGGATCTGCATCCTTAAGTGTCGTCGGGTGGACACCCTGACCATCCGTAGTCTCTTCCCGAGCAGGGAAGACTGGTGTAAAAACTTTTCTTTGCATTTTCTTTGCATACTGTTGATTTGATAAATTAAACATTATATATTTTCTCATTCTTGTTGATCAACGGTGCAAAGGTACGGATAAGCATAAAATTATACCCGCTACATGCCTGCTACATGTAGCGGGTACAACCCACCCCTGAAAGTGTCTTTTTTATTTAAAAATATGCTTTATATCTTCCTGAAACTTCAACGTCTGTTCCTGATTGAGTGCCTTGTAATAGTCACGGTACATATTGCGTCTGTTCCACAGCCCTTCAAAGGTCTTCCACTTATCCAGGATATTCAGACGTACAGCCATCTCATCGGCAAGAATGGCAGACAACGTCCGTGAGATTTTCGGTTGATAGTTCTCGTTTATATATCCTGCTTCTTGAACTTTACTCCATAATGCCATAGCCTCCTCAGTACAGAGTTCCTCTGGCAAGGTTGGTTCCTCAGAAAGCATCTCATTGTTCCTTTGGGAGAGAAGGTCAGGCGACAGATTTATATTGATATTATTTCCTGATATAGCTCCTTTGTTAAAACTAATGTTGATATTGATAGGACGGTTACTGTCTTCGCCGTCCTTCAAATTGGGATATAAATGGTTCATGAATTTGGCTTTGTTATCCTTTTATACACGCAAAGTTAGTTAAAATTTACCAATTTCACGTAAACTAAAAGCATAAAAAGTATTAATTCAGAGGAATTTTGTAAAGATTTCTGGTAATCCAGAATCTCCGGACTTTTCGGGATTTCCGGATTATTCGGTGATTCCGGATTAGTAGCCCAGTTCCTTGACTATGCTGGAGATGCGCTCCATGGTAGTAAGGCGGGTGGGTACAAGGGGCAGGCGCAGGACGTTCTCTATCATGCCCATCTCGTGCAACATGGCCTTCACACCGGCGGGGTTGCCGTCTACGAAGAGCAGCTTGAAGAGCTCTGTAAACTTGTGATGGATAGACAGGGAGGTGTTGTACTCACCCTTCAAAGCCAGACGAACCATACGGCTGAACTCTGAAGGCAATGCATTTCCTATAACGCTGATAACACCTACGGCACCCAAGGTAATAAGGGGGAAGGTGATACCGTCGTCACCACTGATAACGTCAAAGTTGGCGGGCTTGTTCTTGATGATATCATCCATCTGGGTGATATTGCCGCTGGCCTCCTTGATGGCAACAATATTATCAAATTCACGAGCCAGACGCAAAGTGGTCTCGGCCGTCATGTTAACACCCGTACGCCCTGGTACATTATATAATACAACGGGCACGGGGCTGGCCTTGGCAATGGCAGCGAAGTGCTGGTAGAGACCCTCCTGCGAGGGTTTGTTGTAATAAGGGCAAACACTAAGGATTCCGTCTATACCGCTCCAGTCAGAGGTCTGCAAATCGTTGACCACAGCAGCGGTGTTATTGCCTCCACAACCCATGAGCAGGGGAACACGACCGGCAACACGCTCTACCAAGTGCTGCTTCAGCGTAGCTTTCTCAGCGGCACTCAATGTGGGTGTCTCTGCTGTTGTGCCCATAATACAAAGGAAGTCTGCACCGCTCTTAATCTGGTACTCTACAAGGCGGTCTAGCGCTGCGAAGTCTATACTGCCGTCTTTGCAGAAGGGAGTAATCAATGCAATGCCCAAGCCACGGAATTTATTATTTGCCATATGGTTATTTTCCTTAAAAGTGCTGCAAAAGTAATACTTTTTAAACATTTTACCAAAAATGAGGCGGGCAAATTCTTGTCGCCTTTCAATTTTATATCTATTTTTGTGAATCAATAAGGATTTTAGGCAATGACAGAGCAAGAGCAGATACTGAAACTGAGAGAAGAACTGCACCAGCATAACTATAATTACTATGTGCTGAACATGCCCACCATAGGGGACCAGGAGTTTGACATGATGATGCACCAGCTGCAGGATCTGGAGAAGCTTCACCCCGAGATGGCCGACCCCAACAGCCCTACACAGCGTGTGGGAAGCGACCTGAACAACGAGTTTGCGACCGTGCAGCACAAACGCCCCATGCTGAGCCTTGCCAACACGTACAACCGCCAGGAAGTGGCCGACTTCTACCAGCGCGTGAGCGACGGCCTGCACGGCGCTCCGTTCCAGATCTGCTGCGAACTGAAATTCGACGGTCTGAGCATCAGCCTGCACTACGAGAAGGGAAAACTCGTCAGAGCCGTGACACGTGGCGACGGCACCCAAGGCGATGACGTGACGCAGAACGTGCGCACCATACGCACCATTCCACTGCAGTTGCCGCAAGGGAGCGGATACCCGGATGAGTTTGAGATCCGTGGCGAGGTGCTGATGCCATGGTCCAGCTTTGAAAGGCTGAACGAGCAGCGCGCCCAGAACGAGGAGCAGCTCTTTGCCAACCCCAGAAACGCTGCCTCAGGAACGCTGAAGAGCAAGAATTCCAGCACGGTGGCTGAACGCGGACTGGATGCCTACCTATATTATTTATTAGGGGACAATATACCAGGCGACGGTCACTACCAGAATATGGAGGCCGCCAGGAAGTGGGGCTTCCAGGTTAGCAATGCCATGAAGCTGGCCAACAGTCTGCAGGAGATTTACGACTACATAGAATACTGGGATACGGAACGCAAGAACCTGCCCGTTGCCACAGACGGCATAGTACTGAAGGTGAACTCACTGGCACAACAGCGCAGCCTGGGCATGACAGCCAAGAGCCCGCGTTGGGCCATAGCCTACAAGTTCCAGGCAGAACAGGCCGAGACCATCCTGCGCCAGGTTGTCTATCAGATAGGACGTACAGGTGCCATCACCCCCGTTGCCAACATGGACCCCATACAGCTGTCCGGCACTCAGGTGCGCAGGGCCACCCTGCACAATGCCGATGTGATAGCACAGCTGGACCTGCATGTGGGCGACCACGTACTGGTGGAGAAAGGCGGAGAGATCATCCCCAAGGTGGTAGGCAAGGCTTGCCCCACCCCGCCCGGATGCCCCAAGATAACATTCATCACCCACTGTCCCGTCTGCGGTTCCAAGCTGATACGCTACGAGGGCGAGGCTGCCCATTACTGCCCCAATGAGACGGGCTGTCCGCCTCTGATCCTGGGCAAGATTGAGCACTTCATCTCGCGCAAGGCCATGAACATCATGTCCCTGGGACCAGAGATTGCAGAATCCTACTACAGACAAGGGCTGATACGTGATGCCGCCGACCTTTACACGCTGCGCCCCGAACAGCTTCTGAACCCTGAGCAGAGCAACAAAGTCAGCGTAAACAACATACTGACAAGCATAGAGGAGAGCAAGAAGGTGCCCTTTGAGAGAGTGCTCTTTGCCATAGGAATCCGCTTTGTGGGAGAGATTGCAGCCAAGAGTCTGGCACGTTACTTCGGCAGCATGGAGAAGCTATCAACCGCTACTTTGGAAGAACTTACGCAAGTAAATGGTATTGGGGATGTTATAGCAGGAAGTGTCATCAAGTTCTTCGGCGAGGAAAGGAACCGCCGCTTTGTAGAAAGACTGACCGAATACGGTCTGCAGATGCAGATCTCACAAGAGCAGCAGGAGGCCAAGTCAGACCGTCTGAAGGACAAGAGCATTGTCATCAGCGGTGTCTTTGCCCATCACAGCCGTGACGAGTACAAGGCCATGATAGAAAAACACGGCGGCAAGAACGTTGGAAGCATCAGTAGCAAGACTTCCTTCATCCTTGCCGGCGATAATATGGGTCCCGCTAAGTTAGAAAAAGCACAGAAACTGGGCATTCAGATTATGAACGAGGATGAGTTCCTGCAACTAGTAGGGGAGAATTCAGTGCATAGTTCATAGTGCATAGTGCAAAGTTTATAGTTGAGAGAGTTTAGAGTTGAACTATGAATTATGAACTATGAATTATGAATTATGAACTAACCGCCTTACAAAAGGCTATTCATACGAGCCAGATACTTGCCAATGATATCAAACTCTATGTTCACAACAGAACCGGGCTTGATATTGTGGAAGTTGGTATTCTGGAAAGTATAGGGAATGATGCACACCTGGAAGGTATCCTCCGTGGGGCGGCATACGGTCAGGCTGACACCATTGACAGTAACACTACCCTTGTCGACAGTAAAATAGCCGTGAGAGACCATCTCGCGGTTACTTTCGTATTTGAAAGTGAACTGGAAACTACCCTCCTGATTCTCTACAGCCAGACAAGTGGCAGTTTGGTCTACATGGCCCTGCACGATATGGCCGTCAAGGCGTCCGTTCATCTGCATACTGCGCTCTACATTCACCTCGTCACCTACCTTCAGAAGGCCCAGATTGCTACGCTCCAAAGTCTCGCGCATAGCGGTAACCACATAGGTATCATCCTTGATGCTTACCACAGTCAGACAGACACCGTTATGAGCCACGCTCTGGTCAATACTCAACTCAGCAGTAAAGGGGCAGCTGAGGGTAAAATGTACATTATCTTGGTCGTGCTGGATATCTACCACACGTGCCATTGCTTCTACTATTCCTGAGAACATATTATTCTATTTTAATTCAAAATTCAAAATTCAAAATTTCGCTAACCGCTAACCACTAACCGCTAGCCACTAACCGCTAGCCACTAACCGCTAACTCCAAGTTAAATGCAAAGGTAGGGCAAAAATCAGTACTCGACAAGTCTGACTTCGAAAAATATGCCAAAAATATCCCCAATTTACTTAAAGAAGTGTTAAAAGGTTAACGTATAATAGCGTATAGACCACATATTTTTGTATCTTTGCACATAAATTATATTACATAAGAAGACATTCAAAAAGACAATGAAAAAAACTTTCAAGATTGCATGTATGCTAATGGGCTTGAGCATGAGCGCAAGCGCACAACAGACTTGGGGCCTGCAGGATTGCATTGACTATGCCCTGAAGAACAACATACAGATTCAGAAGAACAAAATCAGTGAGGAGAAAGGAGATGTAGCCCTGTGGAAGAACAAGGGCGCCCTGTTCCCCAGCCTCAGCTTCAGCACAAACCATAACGTAGGATACCGTCCCTTTACCCAGGTGCTGTCAACCGTACAGGGCGACCAGGTTATCAACACCGCCGACAACGTCACCTACCAGGGCAGCTACGGACTGAATGCCAGCGTAACCCTGTGGAACGGCGGCATTGACTACAAGAACATCCAGGAGCAGAAAATTCAGAATGAGATCAGCAAACTGCAGACAGAGCAGAGCGAGCTGAGCATTCAGGAGCAGATAGCACAGCTGTACGTGCAGATCATGTACACCAAGGAGGCCCTGAAGGTGAACGAGCAGCTGCAGAAGACTGCACAGAGCCAGTATGACCGCGGCGTGGAGATGCAGAAGCAGGGGCAGATGGCAAATGCCGACGTGGTGCAGCTGGAGGCTCAGCTGAGCAGTGCCAACTACGACATTGTCAACAGCAAGGCTCAGCTGGAGAACTACAAGCGTCAGCTGAAAGCCCTTCTGGAACTGGACATCAACAGCGACTTCGACATCAAGGGGGATATTCCCACTGACGAGAAGGTGCTGGCCGTAATACCCAACAAGCTGGAGGCCTACAACATGGCGCTGACAAACCGTCCTGAGATTAAGAGCGCCGAACTGGGCATTGAGTCTGCCAAGATGCAGGTGGACATAGCCAAGCGTGCCCACTACCCCACTGTGCGTGCCAGTGCCAGCCTGGGTAGCAACCACTATTCAGGAAGCCAGAACAACTGGGGCAACCAGATGAAGAACAACCTGAACATGGGTGCCGGTGTAACACTGAGCCTGCCCATCTTTGACAACAGACAGATTGCCAGCAACATCAGAAACGCCAAGCTGCAGCAACTGAACTCGCAGCTGGATCTGCAGGACAAGAAGACTACCCTATCCAACACCATAGAGCAATACTGGATCAACGCCAACAACAACCAGCAGAGCTACTTGGCTGCCAAGGCCCGTGTAAAGAGTCAGGAAGCCAGCTATGAGCTGCTGAACGAGCAGTTCCTGAACGGGCTGAAGAACACCGTTGACGTGCTGCAGGGACGTGACAACGTCATAAACGCCGAGCAGAGCATGCTGCAGACTAAATACAACACCCTGCTGAACATGCAGCTGCTGAAGTTCTATACAGGAGAGAAAATTGACCTATAACCCAGAAGTAAAAAACAATACATTATAAAAGATGAGAAGACAAAGATTCATCCAGACAGCATCTGCCCTTGTGCTATCAGCATTTGTCATGAGCAGCTGCAAAAAAGCACCCAGCTTTACATACAACGAGGAAGAGGTGGTAAAACAAGACATCGTAACCAGTGTTACCGCAACAGGTACCATTGAACCCGTTACCAGCGTTGACGTGGGTACACAGGTGAGCGGTATCGTAAGCAAACTGTACGTTGACTATAACAGCACCGTAAAGGCAGGTCAGGTAATTGCCGAACTGGACCGTACCAACCTGATAAGCGATCTGAGCAGCGCCAAGGCCAACCTGACAAGCGCAGAAAGCACACTGGCATACCAGAAGGCTAACCACGAGCGCTTCAAGAACCTGTATGACAAGGGGCTCATCAGCGCCAATGACTATGAGCAGGCTCGACTGGCCTATGTTCAGGCACAGCAGACAGTTGCCACCCAGCGCAACAACGTGAAACGCGCCGAGACCAACCTGGGCTATGCTACCATCACCAGCCCCATTGACGGTGTGGTACTGAGCAAGGAGGTAGAGGAAGGACAGACAGTAGCCAGTAGCTTCAACACGCCTACCCTCTTCAAGATTGCCAAGGACCTGACCGACATGCGCGTGATTGCCAAGGTGGACGAGGCTGACATAGGCGAGGTGAAGGAAGGACAGCGCGTATCTTTCAATGTGGACGCCTTCCCCAACGACTCTTTCACAGGTACCGTAACCCAGGTTCGCCAGCAGGCCACAACAGAGAGCAACGTTGTTACCTACGAGGTGGTGATAGGTGCTCCCAACGAGGACCTGAAGCTGAAACCGGGTCTGACAGCCAACGTTACCATCTACACCATGGAACGTAAGGACGTTCTGACCATCCCCAGCAAGGCACTCCACTTCAAACCCAGCGAGGCTATGCTGAACGACGGGGAGACTATCACAGACTGTGACTCCCCCAAGAAGGTGTGGACCAAGGAAGGACCTAACATCAAGGCACTGCCTGTAGAGACCGGTATTACCAACGGTATGCTGACAGAGGTGGTAAGCGGACTGAAGGCCGGCACAAAGATTATTACGGATATTGAGACTTCTATGCCTAACATGGACGAGGCTGAGGGACAGCAGAACAGCAACCCCTTCATGCCTAAGCCCAGAAACCGCAACCGCAACCAGCAGCAGAAGAAGTAATTTACTGAAGTTTCGGAAAGAGTTAAGTAGTCGGTAGTTAAGTAGTTAAGTAGTTAAGCCATCAGTTCTACTAACAAAAACATGACATGTAAATGTAATGGCTTAACTACTGTCCGAAAGGACGAGCGAAGCGATAACTACATAACTTCTTAACTACAAAGCGGATGAAACTTCAGAAGGTCAAATAATATATCAGAACAATAACCGAAAGAACACAAGATGGACGACAAGAAGGTAGTTATTGAACTCCAGAACGTGAAACGCGACTTCCTGGTAGGAAGCGAGACGGTTCATGCCCTGAAGGGAGTGTCCTTCAAGATACACGAGGGTGAGTTCGTAACCATAATGGGTACATCAGGCTCTGGAAAGAGTACCTTGCTGAACCAGCTGGGTTGCCTGGACACCCCTACCAGCGGAGAATACATCCTGGACGGCACACCCGTACGTAAGATGAAGAGAAGCGAACGCGCCATACTACGCAACCGCAAGATTGGATTTATCTTCCAGAACTACAACCTGCTGGCACGTACAACAGCCGTAGAGAACGTGGAACTGCCGCTGATGTACAACAACACCTACAATGCCAAGATGCGCAGAGAAGCAGCTATCAAGGCACTGCAGGCAGTGGGACTGGGCGACCGCCTGGAGCACAAGAGCAACCAGATGTCCGGCGGCCAGATGCAGCGTGTAGCCATAGCCCGTGCCCTGGTGAACAACCCTGCCGTAATCCTGGCAGACGAGGCAACGGGTAACCTAGATACCAGAACCAGCTATGAGATACTGGTACTGTTCCAGGAACTGCACCGTCAGGGAAGAACCATCATCTTCGTAACCCACAACCCCGAGATTGCACAGTACAGCAGTCGTAACATCATACTGAGGGACGGGCATATCTGCGAGGATGTCATCAACAACAATATTATGAACGCAGCCGAGGTCTTGGCCAATCTGCCAAAACCTGAAGACGAATAAAAACAAAGTAGTGATATGAACCTGAAGAACCTACTTAAGGTGGCCCTGACGGCCATCATGAGCAATAAATGGAGGACCTTCCTCTCTACACTGGGTATCATCATAGGTGTGGCTGCCGTTATTACCATGATGGCTATTGGCCAAGGCTCTAAAGACAGCATACGCGCCGACCTGCAGAAATGGGGAACCAATCTGCTGACAGTAAGACCCGGCGGAGAGATGAGAGGCGGCGTACGCCTGGACCCCTCTGCCATGCAGACACTGAAGCAAGCCGACTACGAGGCCATACGCGACGGTGCCAGTCTGATAACACGTATCAGCCCCGAGGTAACATCCGGCGGACAGGTCATCTACGGAGCCAAGAACACCAACTCTACCATGTACGGTGAGAGTCCTGACTATATGACCATCAAGCTATGGGACATTGAATCAGGTCAGTGCTTCAATGAAGAAGATGTACGCAAGAACGCCAAGGTATGCGTTGTGGGAAAGACCGTTGTGCAGGAGCTATTCGGTGACAAGAATGCCAACTGCATCGGCAAGGTCATCAGATTCAAGAGCATCCCCTTCCGCATCATTGGCGTACTGAAAGGCAAAGGATACAACAACTGGGGTATGGACCAGGATAATGTCATTATAGCTCCGTACACAACCGTCATGAAGCGTATTGCTGCACAGACACACTTCAACAGCTTCAACCTGAGCGTAATGACGGAGGACCTGAGCAACGATGCCATAGAACAGGTATCCAAGATACTGAGAATAAACCACAAGATAAAAGAAGGCGGCGAAGACGACTTTAACATCCGCAGCCAGCAGGAGATGATGGAGACTATGTCAAGTACCATGGAAACCCTGCAGACGGTTCTGGTAGTGGCAGCAGCCTTCTCACTGCTGGTAGCAGGTATCGGTATCATGAACATCATGCTGGTAAGCGTTACAGAGCGTACCAGGGAGATTGGCTTGCGTATGAGCGTGGGTGCCCGAGGCAGGGACATCAGCAGACAGTTCCTGATAGAGAGCGTGATGATAAGCCTGAGCGGAGGACTCCTGGGCGTAGGACTGGGATACCTGTTTACGTGGATAGCCAAATCCATAGGCTTCCCGGCGACAGTACCCATATGGAGCGTGCTGGTCAGCTTCGGCGTATGCGCATGCATAGGATTGGTATTCGGTATCATACCAGCCCGTAAGGCTGCCCGCCTGGACCCCATAGAAGCACTGAGATACGAATAAGCAACACATATATATAGGTAAAGAGAGATACAGAAAGGTATGGAAAATGAAACGAAGAGTCCTATAGACAAGTTCTTCTACGTAAAGAGCGACCATCGCCTGGTGAAGGTGGAACTAAGCAAACTCTTGTATGTAGAATGCATAAAGGACTATCTGAAACTGCACATTCAGGACCAGCGTCCACTAATGATACTCATGACAATGAAGACAATGGAGGAACGTCTGCCGCAGCCGCAGTTTATGCGCATACACCGCACATACATTATTCAGACCAGTAAGATTGACTATATCAACAAGGGATCCGTCAGCATTGCAGGAAACAACCTTCCTATCAGTGTAGGATACCGTAACGACTTCTTCTCCTATATAGAGAAATACACGTTAATTTAAACATTCTAACAACATACTAAGATGAAAAAGTTATTTTTAGCATTCATGCTTATGCTGCCCCTGATGGCAGTAGCAAAGGGACCAGTAGATGCCAAGTACCTGAAGGGCGGCGTGCCCGAAGAGAATGGAGTAATTGTATTCCGTAAATCATTCAGCGTTCCCGGCATGCAGAAAGACGACATCTTCACTACCCTAAGCTCCTATGTAAAAAATGTTGTGGTAGGTCCTGCTATCCACGAGCATCGTACCCGCATCGTGAGCGACGGCAAAACGGACGGTACCATTGTTGCTAAGGTTGAAGAGTACATGATCTTCAAGGACAAGTTCCTTAATCTGGACCGTACCCGCTTCATCTATCAGCTGCAGGCATCTGTAGAGGGTGACAAGGTAAAACTGGCCATCTCGCAGATCAGCTATTATTACAACGAGGATCAGGAGGGTAAAAACGGCGAAACCTATAAAGGCGAGGAGTGGATTACAGACTCTCAGGCCCTGAACAAGAAAGGCGACAAGATATACCCCTCTTGCGCCAAGTTCCGTATAAAGACCATAGACCGCGTTGAGCAGATCTTCGAGGACTGCATGGATGCCTTCGAGGTAGCTGCAACAAAACCTGCCACAGAAGCTCCTGCAAAGAAGGTTCGCAAAGGTATTGTAGAGGATTAAATATATAAAGAATGAGTAAGACAGAGGAACTTACCCTGGAAGAACAAGTTGAGCGTATCCGCCGTAAACGTCAAAGCAAGGCTGACCACACCCGTATCAGACAGATCCTGAATTCTGTCTTCCTGCTGTTGGCAGCCATCGGGTTGGTGGTATATTTCTGGGACAACAACCATCACATGTATGCCCTGGTTATTATTGGCGTTGGCATGTTATTGAAAATTGCGGAGTTCTTTATCCGTTTTGTATTGTAGAGGAAGATGAAGCATAACCTGTTCTTAGCTATACTATTACTGTGCATGGGCCTTCAGGCTAATGCACAGTACAACCAGTCTAACACCAACGGCAGACTACCGTCAAAGAATAACCGCCTTGGCAACGACAACGAGTACACAGAGAATGGCGATTATTACGACCAGGCAGGAAACCGTACTACATGGGGCCGAGACAGCACCAAGCACCAGAAACAGAAGTTCATACCCCAGGGCATGTTCCAATGGGTGCTGGAACCACGATTAGGTACTGTGATAGATGCCGAGAACAATGACACGGTTGTGCACAACTTCCAGAACTTCAATAATACAGACGGATATAAAGGGGAATACAGCCTCTTAGGCAACACAGGAACGCCACGATACAACCGCATCTACATGAACAGGACGGATGACTCGGACGACTTCCTCTTCCTGCGTCCCCTCAGTTACTTCCGTGCCGGCGGTCTGAAGGAGTTCCGTTTTACCAATACTCTCAGCCCCATTACCAATCTGGCATACCATTCCGTGGGCGGCAAAATCAACGGCGAGGACCGTGTCCGTGCCTATTTTGCCACAAACATCAACAAGAATGCCGGACTGGGTTTCAAGATTGACTATCTGTACGGACGTGGCTATTTCGTGAATTCAACAACCAGTTCGTTTGGAAGCACCTTCTACGGCTACTACCGCGGAGACCGCTACAATATTCACGCATACGCCAACGTCAATCACCTGAAGATGTTTGAAAACGGTGGCATGGAGGATGACAAGTACATCCGTGAGCCGGAAACCCTGGAACAGGACTATGCTACTACGGATATCCCCGTTATGCTTTCCGACACCTGGAACCGTAACCACGAGAGGAATTTCTACCTGACGCACAAGTTCAATCTGGGATTCTATCGCGATTTAGAGGTTCCTGATTCCCTGAAGCCAAAGGTACCCTCGGCAAACGAGCTGCTCTCAGATCTGCCCGACAGCGTACAGCAGGCACTCAGGACCGACACGCTGGCACGCAAGCTGATGGTGGACTCACTGACCACCAAATGGCTGTCCCAGCAAATTCCGCCCAAGGAATTCATACCCGTCAGCAGTATCATACACACGTTTGACATGCGTGACTTGACTCATACCTATATTGCCAAGTCATCCAGCGACAAATACTACACAGACAACTACTATGGCGAACTGAACAATGTCTATGACATGACGGGGGCCATGAGCATACGCAACACCTTCGGACTGGCACTGCGCGAGGGCTTTAACAAATGGGCTGCCATGGGACTGACCTTCTTTGCCACCCATAACATGAGGACCTACAAGCTGCTCATGGACAATCCGCATGGCATGGAGATGCAGCGTTACAACGAGAACGACCTCTCCATAGGAGGTGAACTGGCACGCACACAAGGCAAACTGCTGCACTTTAATGTAAACTCGGAATTCTTCCTGACGGGTCAGAAAGTGGGCGACCTGACAGTAAACGGCAGCACCAACTGGGAGTTCCGCTTAGGCAAAAAAGACAGCCTGCTGATAGACCTCAAGGCAATGATCAAGAATGAGAAGCCCGACTTCTTCTTCCGCCACTACCACTCTCAGCATGCCTGGTGGGATAATGACGACCTGGCCCGACAGCTCCGTACCCGCTTCGAGGGAACGATACGCCTGAAGAACTTCGGTACACGTCTGAACTTCGGATTCGAGAACATTACCAACTACACCTACTTTGGCATGCAGAACACAATCCTTGACCCCGACAAGCCTCTGCTGCCTACCAACCTGTCACATGCCGTGGCAGTAAACCAGAATAGCGGTAGCATACAGGTAATAGGAGCCTCTGTTGCTCAGGATATGAGATGGGGATTGCTGCATTGGGAGAACGAACTGGCCTTCCAGACTTCATCAAATCAGGATGTTCTGCCGCTACCAGCCGTAAACGTGTACTCCAACCTGTACCTGCTCTTCCGCATTGCCAAGATTCTGCGCATACAGATGGGTGGCGATATGCGTTACTTCACCAAATACTACGGATTGGATTACTCACCCAGCATACAGCAGTTTGCCGTGCAGGATGCAAGTCTGGAACGTCAGAAGATGGGAGGACAGCCGATTGTGAATGTGTACCTGAATGCACACCTGAAGCACTTCCGCTTCTACTTTATGGCACAGCACTTGACCGGCGGAACAAATGCATTCTATGCGCCCTACTATGGCATGAATCCCTTAACTATTTGCTTCGGTCTCAGCTGGAACTTCATTAACTAAATTGCCCCACATCAGGCAATGGCTGAAGTTGAGGACAATAAGGGCAATCTGAAATACAACACTCAGAATACAGGCAGACAATAATACAAGTAAGATAAACTGCCAAACGGGCAAATCCAACACATCGCCCATCTGCATTCCATTATAAACCTGGATGCTTACAGCAGACATAACCATATAGGGAATGCTGCCCAGAAAAACTACTATTAAGCAAACCAGACTTTCCAGAGTCAAGAAGGCAAAAAGACTGCCAAAGTTCTTGTAGCTTAGTCCGAATCCACTACGGAAACATTCCTTCAGGGGGATATATGAAAACCTGATCTGCATTTCCGCAACAACCATGGAAAAAGAAAGGATGAATACCACAAGGAATATCAGTATGCCCCACAAATATTTCCAACCCAAAATAAATGGCAACAGCAGACAAGCGAATCCTGCTGCCACAACAGGTATAAGCAGAACACCCAACAATATTGTCAAGGCAGTACGGGAAGCACACTTCTGCATTTCCGGTCTCATGCTCTTTATCGTAGCATTGGGAAGATAACCCAATTCTATCCACTTACGCAATAAGGCATCCAACTGAATATAAAAGAAGAATATCGTAAAAGGAAGCAGCATAGACATGACTATGCTGGGCCACATATAACGCAGCAACAGACCTAAGTGCTTGAAACCATATGACCATCCATTTACAAGACAGCTTATATAAGAACGTTCTTTCTTTACTTGAATCAGATTATCTCCTGTTGTTTCCATAAATTATTCAGCTTTCGTAGTGCAAAGATACAGAGAAAAAGCGTATCTTTGCATCCGTAATAAGAAAAATTAACAGGCAGATGGCAATATATAAGGAAATAAGATGGGGATTCATAGGTTGCGGAGAGGTAACAGAGAAGAAAAGCGGTCCCGCCTTTAGTCTGATACCGGGGTCGTCGGTACAGGCCGTTATGAGCAGAAACAGAGAGAAAGCACAGTCCTATGCCCTCAGACACGGCATTCCACGATGGTACAACGATGCCCAGCAACTCATCAATGACCCAAACGTCAATGCCATCTACATCGCCACCCCACCCTCATCACACGCCACATACGCCATCATGGCTATGAAAAGCGGGAAGCCCGTTTACGTGGAGAAGCCCTTGGCAAGCAGCTACTATGACTGCCAGCGCATAAACCATGCCAGCGAGAAGACGCACGTGCCTTGCTTCGTAGCTTATTATAGAAGATACCTACCGTATTTCCTGAAGGTAAAGGAACTGCTGCAGCAAGGGGCTATAGGAAAAGTCATCAGCGTACAGATCAGGTTTGCCTGTCCGCCACGCGACCTGGATTACAACTCTACATCGCTCCCTTGGCGCGTACAGCGTGACATTGCCGGTGGAGGCTATTTCTACGATCTTGCTCCCCACCAGATAGACCTGTTGCAGGAACTCTTCGGTCCTATCGTGCATGCCAACGGCTTCAGCAGCAACAGAGGCGGACTGTACGAGACAGAGGATACCGTCAGCGCAGCCTTTCAGTTTGCAGACGGACTGACAGGAAGCGGCTCATGGTGCTTCGTGTCACATGAAAGTGCACGCACAGACCGTATAGAACTGATTGGCGACAAAGGACAGCTCTGCTTCTCGGTCTTCACATACGAACCCATTGCCCTGCATAACAGCGAGGGACGTCAGGAAATAACAGTCCCCAACCCCGAGCACGTACAGCTGCCACTAATAAAGAATATTGTAGAGCACCTGCAGAAAGGCGACATCTGCACTGCCGACAGTATCAGTGCTACAGGTGTCAACTGGGTTATGGACCGTATCTTAGGAAAGTTGTAAGCAATATGGAGAAAAATATCAGACACGTCTTTCTGGACTTCGACGATACACTATACGATACTCACGGGAATGCCTGCCTGGCTCTCACCGAGTTATTCCAGCACTTCCATCTCGGGCAATACTTCCCATCAGAAGAAGCCTTTACTGTTCCGTACTGGCAAACCAACATACAGTTGTGGGATCAGTATGCCAAGGGAGAAATTACACGTGATTATCTGATTGTGGAACGTTTCCGCCGTCCCCTATCACAAGGAGAAGGTCTCAACCCTACGGTAGAATACTGTCTGCAGGTGAGTGATTACTTCCTGTCTCGATGTGCTATCAAACCAGGCGTGATAGACGGGGCACATCAACTTCTGGACTATCTAAAAGAACGGGGCTATACCCTTAGCATCTGCAGCAATGGCTTCCACGAGGTTCAGTACAGCAAGCTACGTGCCAGCCACTGCCTACCCTACTTCCAGCATGTCATCCTGTCAGAGGATGCAGGAGCCAACAAGCCCAGTCCCCTCTTCTTCCAATACGCCTTCCGGCAAACAGGGGCAACACCAGAGGATACCATTATGGTTGGAGACAACTTCACTACCGACATTACCGGAGCACATGACGCAGGTCTGCGCACCATCTTCTTTAATCGTAATCCCAAGGATTTCACTCCACCAACTGGCATTGCAACCTATCAGGTAACAAGCCTAAAGGAAATCCAAGACATCTTATAACCATTGAACATTGAGCATTGAACATTGAACAATAAAACTCAATAATCTATAACCATTAACCAATAAAAAACCTTGTCCAAATACAAAGAGGGCGTAGCTTCATAAGTGCTACGCCCTCTCTTATTATCTAAAGTCTAAGGTCTAAAGTCTAATGCCTTTAGAAAAGAACCTTCTTACCACCAACAATGTTGATACCCTTCTGCAGACGGCTTATGCGCTGACCTGCCAAGTTGTAGATGACTCCCTCGCCTTCTGAGAGGGCTGGGGTGAGGCTGTTTAATCCGTCCTCCTCATCCTGAGTTAGGTTATAATAGCCACGAACCTCGTCATAGAATACTACCTTGTGAGTCTTGTCCAAAACAGGAGAAGCATCCTCACCAAGTGTCTGATACCAAACAGCATCTTCACCCTGGTTCTCGCCATTAAGCTTGTAGCATACCTCACCACTTGCCAACTGCTCGGCAGTTACTGCATGGGGTGCCTCGCAGTTAGCAGTCTTGTTACCAATAGCAATATCGGTAGTAGAACCTTCCTTGAGACAATAGTAGTTGTTTGTCACAGCTGTTGTCACACCACCGTTCCAACTTGCGATAATAGCAGCCTGTTGAGTTGAATTGGAAACAATCTTACCAATAGACAGACAGTTCTGCACGCCCTGGAACCCAGGAATCTTACAATAGGCAAGAATACCACCGTACTTAGAAGTCTCACCATCTATCGTACCACTGAAGATACAGTTCTTAACACCACCAGCGTAGGTGTAGCCTAAGATACCAGCCTGGCAGTCGCCAGAACCACGATGTGTCATTGTACCGGCATATTCGCAGTACTCAACAAGAATCTTACTAGAGGTTGAACAGCCACCTACGATACCACCAGAGTGAGCACCACAGTTTGAAACATTGACGTCCATGTCACTATAGACACCACTAACTACTGACGTACCTTCTGCCATTCCGACAACGCCATTATAGTTGTGACCGTCTGATGTCAGTGTACCGCTGATGCGGAAGTTCTTGACAGTTGCATTATTAATCAAACCAAACAGACCGTTTCCACTACCACCTGCAACATATACAAAGTTCTTGATGGCATGACCCTGTCCGTCAAATACACCTGTGAAGGCATAGGTAGTGATCATTTTCTTTGAGCTATCTTCTGCATAAGCACCGATAGGCTCGAAGGGCTCATCTTCGCCAAGTTCACTCATGTCAATATCTGCAGTCAAGACAGCATTTGCTTTGGTCAGGAGATTGTTGACAAGAATACCATAGATTCTCAATTGCTGAGCTGTACCTATCTGATATACGCCATCCTCAGACATAGGTATGGGAACAAGATTAGTAGAATTGAACCTATCTGCAATGGCTTTAGCCTCCTGTGTTGAAGCATTTCCAGAATCAAATTTACCAAATGCATCGTATGCCTCTTCCTCCCACTGTTTGGCCTCTTCTTCAGATACAATACCTATGTCAGCAAGAGTTCCAACAAGATCATTCAGTTTATAGGCAGCCTCAAACATAGCAATATATGCCTTACGACAAGCATATACCTCGTTGAAGAGTTCAGAGAACCTATTGATAAGTTCCAACTTATCCGCACCTGTTGCAGCACCATCAACAGCTGCAATAGCATCGGAAAGCTGATCCTTCAAATTCTCGGAAAAGTTAGGATACTGCATATATTCCTTCACATCACTGTTATAGGAGAAATCCAAAATAACCTGAGCACGCTCAGCATAGCCAGCCAATACATCAGTCAGTTTTTCGTTAGCTTCCTCTGCTGTACCCAGATAGAATACACGTACATTACCGAAGGGCAACCAGTCATTTGCCATGCCTGTACCCAGATTACGGACACCAACGGTCAGTGTACTGTCTTTAACCTCGGTAGCACAGAAGTTCAGGTATCGGTTGGCACTGAATGCATAAGAACAGCCATTGATTGACTTGGGAACAAAACCAGCACCCTCTTCACCTGCATACACAGCATCACCACTTTCACCAAGGCAGTTCTCGTTAGGCTCTGCTTCACCCTCTGTGATATAGCCCTCGCCAATAGACATAACATAGTTAGAGGTGTTATTCAGATAGAGCTGACCTGCATAGTACTGGTTGTAAATATCAGCACCCGAACGGAACAGACCGTTGATGGTCATCAAATAAATACCATTAGGAATCTCCGTTACAGTCTGATAGAAGTTGAAGCTGTTATTGTTCAGACCACGGGCAATCTTCGTACGTCCCTCAACACCACCTGTAGTGATGCTACCACCTTCATATTCAGTAGTCCAGCCCTCAAATTCATTTGCGAAGTCAGAGTTTGCCATCAAACGGGTAATTTCAGTACCAGCTGTGATACCACCGGCAATGGCGTTCTCCAACATCTGATTTACAAAGGCTATTTCTGCAGTAATAGCATCATCATTCAGGTCGCGCTTCTCCATTATATATAAATAGCCTCCGTTGGGATAGTCTTTACATGGTTCCATGCTTCCCTCAAGATAATCCTTCAGGAAGTCAACCCATTTGCCATCAAGCCCACTCTCTTCCAGATATTTAACAGCATAATCACATGCCTGAACATACTTGGTATAGTTAGCTGCAGAGTTCTTGATATTCTCTTTAATCGCAGCTGCGGCATAATAGGCTGTAAGGAAGTCGTTAAGGTTGTCTATTGACTCCCAAGACTGAATAGCCTCCTTGAATTCGTCAATCAAAACGTTGTATGCTACCAGCTCATCATTCTCAATGAACTCTGTCTCAACTTCTTTAAGGTCGCTAATTACCTCAGCAATATTTTCATTGTTGATATTCTGGTATCCTGCAGAAAAGAGATAAACATAGTCACCCTCGTTTGTTGGCACAGGATATTTCTCTACTTCGATAGTCTGACGCCAAGCAGCATCTGGGAACTTACCTGCGTTCAACTCAAAGCAGATTTCGCCATATGCCAACTTGTCTTCGTCAGTCATAACAGGCTCTGTGCCACTAACTGTCACGCCAGATCCTGGCACACCCACGAGATTACCTTCTGTTGTGTAATAGTTCTTTCCTGCCCACTTAGAGTTGCTGGCATTCAACTGACCAAAGAAAGGACTTGGATTGGGCGCAACAATAGTACCAACTGACAAGCAGTTCTTAATGGTCACTTTTGTTTTATTGGCATAACCCACGATACCACCGGCATTGTTACCGCCGTCATCAAGAATTGTACCATCAAAGAGACAGTCTGTAATATTGATGTAAGCACTTGCGTTGTTCTGGCCGAGTCCCACAATACCACCCAAGTTACCATTAGTTTTACCTGCATCCATAGTACCGGAATAGATACAACGCTTAATATTAATAGTACCGGTGCTACTCTGGAATCCCAGAATACCAGCATGTCTTGACTTTGAACAGTTAATGTTAAGTTTACTGTGTATGTCGCTGATGTTAACGGTGCCGCCACCTGCAGAACCAATGACACCAACATATTGGTTAAGACTGTTTATTGTACCCTCTATAGTAAAGTTCTTAACTACGGCACCACCAGTCAGTTTACCAAACAAACCATAATGGTCACCGTTACTTGTTACCTCAAATTCTGAAATGGTGAAGCCTTTTCCATCAAAGGTTCCCTTATATGAGTCTGTAGAACCAACAGGGTTCCAAGGATTGTTGCTATTGATAACTTTAGCGAAACTAATGTCGGCTGTCAAGATAGCATTAGCTTCAGGATGACCGCCATTCACATATTTTGCAAACCACATGAACTGTGGAGCATTGCCAATCTCATAGAAACCGTCAGCATTCTGAACCATGCTGTTGGCAATAGCCTCTTCATCAATGAAGCCGCAATAGTCGCAGACACCATTAACAAAATGGTGGTCGTCCACAGGTATTTCAGAAGAGGTATTAGAGAAAGTGTAATCATCGTACCAGGTTCCGTCGCAATGCTTGTGACCATTCTTATAAACCTGTGCATGTGTAGCATCCAGAACGGGAACATTGTCAGTTCCCAATGTCTGATACCAGCTGATTGCAGTCTGATTACCATTCAGTTCGTAGCAAACCTCACCGGTTGCCAGCATGTCATTGGTAAAGCAAAACGCAGATGTCAAGTCATCGCCACCATTATCATTCTTAGATGCACCATTGGCACTGCCTTCAAGCCAGCAGTTACCAATAATATTAGCTGTATCAAAGCTCTTCAGACGACCTACGATGGCACCTCCATACGTAGGAGTACTCCCGGCTGCATCGAATTCAATCTTACCCATGTTCATGCAACCTTTAATAGATGTACTTGTATTATTTAGGTAACCGACGATACCACCTACGGCACAACTTGCATCTGAAAAGATGACACTACCATAGTTAACGCAATTTGTTATATTGTCGCCACCAACGTAACCAACAATAGCAGCAAAGCAGTCGGTACTGCCTGATATAACCGTCAAAGCACCACTGTAGGTGCAGTTTTTGATAACATTACCACCACGTGAAGAACCTATCACACCGCCAACATGACTTACACCAGCTTCTGTAACGTCAATTGCCAGAGCAGAATGTACATTGTCTATGGTACTGTTAGTGGGATAACCAATAACACCGGATCCGTATCCGCCTGTCACCGTAAGGGTACCTTCAATACTGAAGTTCTTGATAGTAGCACCATTGGCATCGCCAAAGAGACCAACATGTCCGTCTCCCGTGCTTTCAGCATTGAAACAGGTAATCTTGTGTCCCTGACCATCGAAGGTGCCGGCATAGGCACCGGGACCCACTGTACCGTTCTTATCGCCGGTAATGACACCAATAGGTACACTCCAAGAATCAGCAAGTGCAATGTCAGCTGTCAAAACAGCATTGGCACCGAACTGCCCGTTATTCACTAAAGCTGCAAAATCAATCAGATCCTGAGCTGTTCCAATTTGGTAGACGCCATTGTCATCCGGTTCAAGCGCCCACACCCTCACACTGCCCGTCATACAAGCGAACAGTAGAAGAAGACCATAAAGTAATCTTTTTCTCATGTTTGTTAATAATGTTGGTTTCTCGTAAAATTAGACTTAAAATCTGTTTACAAATTTAGCTATCTTTTTTGATTTTCATGTCAGAATCACAAGAAAAAACAGAAAAG
>JAFZSA010000019.1 GCA_017619585.1 Bacteroidaceae bacterium | reverse complement strand
TATGAACTATGAATTATGACTTATGAATTATGAACTAACGTTTGATGATGGCTCGGATGATGAACCAGCCGTGCGCGGCTATAGCATGTCCCCACCCGTAATGATGAGCCATCAGTTTCAGACGCTCTATGAGTGATTTGCGGTGATTGCGGGTGGTCATGCCCTCGTTCAGGTAATCCGTCAGAATCATGTGCGTATTGATTATTCTTAATCTGCGCTTGGCAGCCTTTTTCATGATGCGGATGCACCAGTCGTAGTCGGCAGAATAACGGTAAGAGAGGTTGTAGCTCTCGGTGCGTGCTATGTCGGTGCGTGCGTAGAACGACTGGTGGCAAACCCTCATGCCGTTAAGGAAACTCTTCCATGAGAGGCTCTCGGGCGTGGTAAGGCGACGGTGGCGTAGGAAGCGGCCCTCATCGTCCACCAAATCTGTCTCTCCGTAGATGATGGCAGGGTTGCGGAGGTTGCCTTTCTTCAGCTTGGCACAGGCTACAACCTTAGAGATGGTGTCTGCCGTGTGTAGCTTGTCTCCTGCATTCAGAAAGACAATATACTCGCCCGTTGCCAGAGACAACGCTTTGTTCATAGCATCGTACAGTCCGTCGTCGGGCTCGCTGGTCAGGCGTATCTGGTGCCGGTTGTTGTTCTGCTCTACGTATCGCTGCACCAGGCTCAGTGTCTTGTCCGTAGAAACGCCGTCCACAATCAGGTGCTCAATCTTCTCGTAATCCTGTGCCGCTACGCTGTCTAAGGTGCGTTGTAGGGTAGCCTCTGCATTGTAGGTGACAGTGGCTATGGTTATGAGTGGAAGATTGACGCTATTATTATCTTGATTCATATACATTTATATATTTCTGGGCAACATGTGTCTCGCCGTAAGCTGATGCCGCCTTGTGTAGGGCTGCCTCGCGCATATCATGGGTAAGCACATATTGTATGCCTTCTGTCAGGTCGGTTACGTCCTTGTATTTTGCAACATAACCATTCTGCTGGTGATCTATCATCTCGGGGATGCCACCTACGTTGAAACCTACGCAGGGCGTGCCGCACGACATGGCTTCTGCTATGGTGTTGGGCAGGTTGTCTTGTAGGCTGGGGATGATAAAAACATCTGCTGCAGCATACATCATTGCCATTTCCTCAGGACTGCTGATGTAACGACCGCCCTTGCCGATGCAAACTGTTATGAGGTCAGCAGACCCCTCCAAACCTCCCCGTAATGGGAGGCTTTCTTTTCTCCCCTCCTTGACGGGAGGGGTTAGGGGGTGGGTCTTTAATTGATTCAATGCCTGTTGAAGATAGGTGTAGCCTTTGCGTTCATCGTTCAGGTTCTGAGAGCAGAACAGGATAATCTTCTTGTCAAGGGGGAGTCCCATCTTTTTGCGTGCTTCCTGTTGGTCTATGCCTCGGAATATGTCATGTGGAACGCAATTGTTGATGTGCACCACCTTTGCTTTAGGCATTGCCTGCTTGGCACGGTCAGTAATCCACTGGCTACATCCCACGAAGGTAATGTTACCTTCTTTATATAATTCTTGTTTGCGCAGATAGTGCTTGTGAGCTATGCTGCCGGGCAGAAGAGGGCAGTTCTTGCACTCTGTCTCTTGGCAGTCGCCTCTGTAATGACAGATGCCTAGGTAAGGCCACTCGTCGTGTAGCGTCCAGACAATCTTCTTGCCGTCCTTAATCATCTTCTTCAGGCAAGAGAGTGATACCATTCCCTGATTAATCCAGTGCAGGTGAATGATGTCGGCCTCTTTGTATTCATCGGTCTTGGTGATGTTGATGCCGAAGTCGGCGGTATCTGCCTGCCAGAGTTTTCCCTTCATGTACGACATGATCTGCAGTCGTTCCAATGCTTTGGGAATCTTTGTGCCCACCTGGGCCACAGTAACAGAAGAGGAT
Organism: Bacteroidaceae bacterium; assembly: GCA_017619585.1. The sequence goes on along the minus strand of JAFZSA010000019.1, from coordinate 28,246 downwards.
AATTTGTCTCGTACCAGCATCTTTGCTTTTACACCATTGTTATTCAGGGCTTCCATCAGTCGGAAGGCTGCAATAGCACCTCCGCCTGCCATGTCACTGGTACTAACTAACAGAACTTTCATTTGTATGCCTTCTTTCCCATCCATTTGAGGATGCGCTTGTTTAGGGATTGCATGATGAAGCGGAAGTTTCCGTGCCTCAGATTCAGGAATAACTCCTCAAAGGAACGTCCTATCTTTATCATGGGATTCATCCATCCCATAATCTTGTAGGCTCTTTTCCTATATGCCACATGTTCCATGATGTGTGCGGGATGCTGAACTGGACCTCCTAATTCGTACCGCTTCATGGTGAAGATGCGACGGTATCCATGGGGCAACGTTTCCAGCGAGCCCCCGAAGTGGGTACTGCCCGGTGTGGCGCCCAGGTTGTTGATCATGTTACGGCGGGGGACAATGCAGAGTCCGTTGCTCATCAGCAGGTGTGCCCAGAAGATGGTCTCGTAGAAAGCCTTTCCCTGTGTCCTGTGACGGGTGCACATCGGTATGAAATCATTACGGTAGCCCCGTTCCTTTATCACGGTTCTTATCTGAGCTACTGTCTGCGGGTCATCCATCCATGTGTAGTGCTCATCCCACTGATCAACGACTCTTCTCCAAGAAGCCCATCCCCATATACTGAAGTTGGTGGTAAAGAAATAATCTTCCATTATGTCGGAAGTCTGTTCCTCCACGTTGAAGCCGGAGACCATGGTGATACGCTCATCGTTCTCGTAGCGATCCAGCATCTCTTTGCAGAAGCTGAAAAACGATACGGCAGGCACATCATCATCTTCCAATACCACACATTTGTCAGTATGGCTGAAAGCCCATTTCTGTGAGATGAACTCTGATGGGTCGCATCCGTAGTTGCGTTCCTGATAAAGTTGGTGTACCTCGCACTCCCAGTCTATCTGACTCACTACATCACGGCATGCAAGGATGCCTGGCATGTCTTTCTCTGATCGGGGACCGTCCTGGTAAAGGAAGAGCCTTGCAGGGCGTGCTTTCTGCACTTGTGCAAAAACCTGCTCCAACGGCTCAGGCCGGTTGAAGAATAAAATCAGTACTGAAACGTCTACAAGTGCTTCTTTCATGATGCAAAAATAATTATTTTAATTCATAATTATGCCAATAATGCGTTTTTTGTGTAATTTTGCAGCATGAAAGAAAGGAATCATGCTTTTGACCTGCTTTGCGGACTTTGTATTCTGCGAATGATTACGCTGCATTGTGTAAGTATGTGCGGGTTCAGGGGGTGCACCATGTGGTTCGATAAGCTGATGGCGTGGACCTTCTTTTTCATCTGCTTCTTTTTCTTCAAGGCAGGTTATTTCAACAAGAGCATTTCCGCTCCCACCCGTTTCTTCCTGAAGGACAAGTTCAAGCGTCTGATTATTCCCTATCTGGCATGGGGTGCTATAGGAAGTGTGTTCTATTTTGGCATTCTCTGCCTCTTTCCTGAGCCATTGCATGTGTATTGGGACAAGATGGAGTGGAGCCACATCTGGATGCAGAGTCATTTCTATGGCAATCCGCCTGTATGGTTCCTGTTCTCGTTTTTCTGTATGTATGTCTTGGTGCATTTCATGCAGAAGGTTCCCTACCTTCCGTATCTTGCCCTGCTTTTCCCGCTCGTCAGCTGGCTGATGGCGGAATACAATATAAAGGTGTGGATGAGTCTGGGCAATGTCTTTATGGGAGTTTATTTCTTCTATCTAGGTAAGTGCTGGCATTGGCTGATGCATAAGGTGCCAAAACAGGCTTTTATGTTTATGTCTTTTGTCGTGCTTTTGGTTTTTCTGTTCGGTAACCATTATTGGCATGGGGAATATGACATGAGTCTGAACCATTGGGTACATCGTCCTTGGGGAGCCGTTGTTAATATCACTTGTGCTCTTTGCGGCATTTCGGGCCTCTTGCTGACAATGCCCCCTTTCCGCGTGCCTTTCGTTGCATATATAGGCGAGCACAGTATGGTTTACTTTGTGCTGCATTATCCCATTCTACTTTATTACAGTATGGTGCATGGTGTTGTGGGCAGAGGAATGAAAAACCATTGGGACGATTTTATTTTGGTATTTATCCTGATAATCTGCATCTGCACGTGGCTGGTTCCGTATATCGAGCGCGTTCCGTGGTTAAGTGGCAGATGGCCTAAAACAGTAAATAAGGTTACGAATGAAGGATAGGAATCATACGTTCGATTTTCTGTGCGGACTCTGTATCATTCGTATGATAAGCCTGCACGTCATGGACTTCTGCGGAATGGGAGAGGTTCAGTGGTGGACGCATGTGATGGAGTGGACCTTCTACTTCATGTCCTTTTTCTTCTTCAAGGCCGGATACTTCAATAAGGGCGTGAATAACGTTCCTACGGGGCAGTACATCATAGACAGAACCAAGCGCCTGTTTATCCCTTACATGGCATCGGGCATCATTGGAATGGCTATCTATTTTGCATTCCTCCCCATTATGCTGAACAGATACCATAATCCTATTGAGCCCCTCTCGTGGGACCATATCTGGCTGACAAGCAGTTTCTATGGCAACCGCCCCACGTGGTTCCTGTTTTCCTTCTTTGTGACTTATCTGGTGGTTCATTTTATAGAGAAGGTAAAGGGGTTGCACTGGATAGTAGTGTTCTTCCCTCTTGTTGCCTTCCTTCTTTTCTTATGTGGAAACCCATTGTGGATGGATGCCAACAATGTCTTTATGGGAATTTTCTTTTTCTATTTGGGAATGTTGTGGAATCGTATTATAAAACGTTTCTCCTGTTCTGCCATTCTTGTCGTTTCCGTAGTCATGATAATTGCTTTCTTGGGTCTGAATATTGTTTGGCATGGAGAATACACTATGTCTATCAACGACTTCAAGGGTGGCTTTCTGCCTACTATACTGAATATGATCTTGGCCATCTGCGGGCTGGTGGGGTTCTTCTCAAGCATCAATCTGCCGCGGGTTCCTGTTATCTGCTATATTGGACAGCACAGCATGGTTTATTTCATCTCGCATTATCCCATGCTATACTTCTATAAGTTCATGCATTTGAGCTTCGGACGCAGCATCTGGAACAAACCCGAGGAGGTCTTTATTCTTATTCCTGCCGTCTTCTGCCTGTGCACCTGGATGGTTCCCCTCATAGAAAGGATTCCGTGGTTGAGTGGAAGATGGAGGGAGTGAAGAATGAAGAGTTGGCTATTATGAATTGTGAATTATGCATTAAATAAAGTGTTATGGTAATAGGTTATACTGCTGGAGTTTTTGATTTGTTCCACATTGGACATCTCACTTTGCTGAAAAATGCAAAGGCTTTGTGCGATAAGTTGGTAGTCGGCGTTACGGTCGACGAGTTGGTACTCTACAAGGGTAAACGTGCCATGATTCCCTTCTCGGACCGAGCCGAGATAGTCAGAAGTATCAAGTACGTTGATGCCGTTGTCCCTCAGTACGATATGGACAAACTTGCTGCCTGCAAGAAATTGGGCGCCACAGTTTTGTTCGTTGGTGACGACTGGTACGGAACAGAAAAGTGGAAGAAGTACGAGGAGGAATTCAATAAGGAAGGCATAAAGATTGTCTACTTCCCCTATACAAAAGGTATTTCTTCTACCAAGATTACCGAAGCCCTGAAGGCTGCTCGCGGGTGGGCCGACGGAAAAGAAATCGGTGCTCCCGAGGAAGAACATCTAAACAAGTAAGTCCCGATGGTTGACAAGAGGTATTGCATGAGTTCATATCTCACACTGAGATATGTTGAGGATGATGATAAGCAGTTCTTTGATGGTTTGCGCCATCAGGTATACCATCAGCACCCGTTGGAAAGGAAGGTCTTCGTCTCTGATGCCCATGATGTGGATGTGGCACTCCGTAATGTTTTCCGCAGGATATCGCATGAGAAATTGGGAATGCTGCTTTCTGGCGGTATGGATAGTTCCATTCTGGCATCTTATATGCCTGAGGGCGCTGATGCCTATACGTTCAGGTTTCTTGGTGGAAAATATCAGAGCGACGAGTTGGAGCGTGCAGAGTACTATGCCAAGTATTACCACTTGAACCTCCATTATGTGGATATTGATTGGAATACCGTAGAGCAAAACGTAGATAAGGTGATGGAGCATAAGGGTGCTCCTGTGCATTCTATCGAGCCTCAGCTTTATGCGGCCGCCATGCAGGCAAAGGCAGATGGCATTACCATGCTGGTGATTGGCGATGCCGCAGATTATGTATTTGGCGGAATGGACGGTTTGCTTTCCCAAAACTGGAGCTATGACCAGTATGTCAGGCGTTCTGTCTATGTTGATCCTGCCGAAGTACTGAAAGAACCCTTCGATATGGATTACCTCTTCCAGCGCTATCGCTTAGGCAAGAGCAGTATCGACTATCTGCGATTCTACGATGAGGTAGTGACTGACGAGAGCTATGCTTCTTATGAGAATGCTTTCGAGACAGCCGAGATGGACTTCATCGATCCCTATGAGTTGCTGAAGATGGTCAAGCCTTTGGATTTGGGTAGAATCCGTAACGGTGATACCAAATACATCATTCGTGACCTCTTCCGAATGAAATATCCTGAGACAACAGTACCCATTAAGCAGCCTATGCCCCGTCCTGTAGATGCATACTTTGCCAACTGGGAAGGTCCGAAGCGCCAGGAGTTCCGCGATGATATTGATATTACAAAATACAGTGGTAACCAGAAATGGTTGCTTTACTGTCTGGAGAGATTCCTGAATAATCACGACTAAGAAAAAGATATATGGTTAATAAAGATTTTTGCCTCAGTTCCTATATTGCTTTCCGATATATCTGGAAGGACGGTGTGGATTTTGCAGAGGGTTTCCAGCATAAGAACTTCCGTCCCGTAGAGGAAGAGAACCGTATTCCTGTCAAGACATCCGAGGATATCGACAGGGAAATTCAGAAACAGTTTGATGAGCTGTATGCTAAGTACGATAACATAGGCATCCTGCTCTCAGGTGGTATGGACAGTGCCAACCTTGCTGCTTATCTTCGGCCGGGCAGTCATGCATATACGTTCAATTCTGTATCAGGCGAATTCGATGCAGATGTTGAGCGTGCTAAGAAATACTGTGAGAAGCTGCAGTTGCATCACCACCTGATTGACATCACGATGGATGATTACAAGAAGTACACCCCCATAGTGATGCGTTACAAGTTTGCTCCTGTTCATTCTATCGAACCGCAAATCTACAAGGCTGCAGAAATCGCAAAACAGGATGGTGTACAGCTTGTGATTGTGGGCGAGAGTGCCGACCTTATCTTCGGTGGTATGGATAAGCTGATATCGCCAGAATGGACTTTCGATGCCTTTGCCAAACGCTACACGTTTCTGGAGCCTAAGTTGGTGCTGAAGAATCCCGTCGGTCAGTCCGAGCTTTTCGAGAAATACCGTCAGGGTAAGGATGGCATTGACGTTCTGAAGTTTATGGACGAAGTGTTCTCTATCGAGAGTAGCAGCTCCTATATGAATGCTTTCGGTGCTGCCTGGATGCCTTATTATGACCCATACGCTAAGCTGGTGATGGCAGACCCCTTGGATATGACACGTGTTCGTAATGGAGAGCCCAAATATCTGGTCCGCGGCCTGTATGCCATCAAGTATCCCGACCTGGAGATTCCCTTTAAGATTCCTATGCCACGCCCCGTTGATGCTGTCTTCCGTAATTGGGAAGGCCCCATGCGTCCTGAGTTCCGTACGGATATTCCCATGGAGACGCTTACGGGAAACCAGAAGTGGCAACTGTGGTGTGCCGAGCAATTCCTTAATCTTCTTGACTGATGGATGCATTAAAAACTCGCCTGTTGCAGGTTTTTCAGTTTACAAAGAATTTCCTGCAGCAGCATAACCTACGCTACATAGGTTGTGGCGGAACTGTTTTGGGCGCTATCCGCCATAAGGGGTTCATTCCTTGGGACGATGATATTGACCTCTATATGCCTCGTGCCGATTATGAGCGTTTGCTGAAGTTGGCTCCAGAGTTTCAGGGTAGCGGATACGAACTCCTGCATTGGGATATACAAAGTCCAACTCTCAACTCTCATTATTACATGCCTTTTGCCAAGATTGCCGATTGCAGTAGCACCATTTGGGAATTCAAACACCTTCCTTTCCTCTTTGGCATCAGCATAGATATCTTCCCTTTGGATGAATTCGATGAGTCAGATGAGGCTATCACCGCACGTCAGTATCGCAGCCATTATTACTTCGATAAGTATCTGAATGCTGTCAGCCACTACAATCTCTCTGATATGCTGCAATCGCTCTGTAAGGCCGATGTACATCGTCTAGGTGTTCAGGTGTTGAGCAAGTGGCGTAGTCGTTGCCCCGAAAAATATCTGCAGGCCTTCCGCCAGTTCGAACAAGGGTATAAAAATAACGACCCTGGACCAAAGTGTGTTTGTGTTACACAATGGGAAGGTCGTATTTTCCAGTCGGAATGGTTCCGTGATGTTATAGAAGTACCTTTTGAGAATACCACACTCATCATTCCACGCGATTGGAATGCATATCTCAGTACCCTATATGGAGATTACATGCAGTTGCCGCCAGAAGAGAAGCGAGTCAGTCATCCCCATTATTTCTTCGACATGAACTGCAGACTGACACTCGATGATGCTAAACGCAGGCTGACTACTTAACCACGCGGGTTCCCAGTGGAGAGCAGTTCTCCATATTTCCTGTTCCCTCTGCAGCATCTGTTTTGGCACTTAGGTTGTCCAGTAGGTTCACTATGATAGCCTCTTGTGTGCAGGGAAGTACGGGGCTTCCGAATTCACGTGTCCCGTGGTGGGCCAGGATAACGTGGATGATGCGCTTAATCTCTTCGCTGTCAACACCCTGTTGCTCCAATACGTTCTGCAGTTTGTGGGCACCAATATATATATGTCCCAGCAGATACATGTCTTCCTGTGTCTCTCCCTCTGTATTGTACTCATAGACCTTCCCGTAGTCGTGGAATAGGATAGCCAGTATGCAGCGTTCTACCTTTATCTCGTAGGGCAGGCAAGGGTACAGGCCCTCCAGCATGTGCAGCATCTGGTAGGTATGATTGGTCAGACCACCGGGGAAGGCGTGATGTACGCTGGTTGCAGCGGGGTACTTGCTGTAGGGGTTGTACAGCTTGTCGGCAAAGTCGCGTATGATGGGGATGAGGTTCTGGTCGGTGCAGAATCCTATCAGCTTTTCTATGGTCTGGTCCCATACATCCCTACGGATAGGGCGGGGCAGCAGATTGTAGAGGGGATGGTCCATCAGTGGCATCTGTCCGGGTTTTATGTCGGTAACCGAGCAAGATTTCTTTCCTGCATTGTCCTTTATGTTATAGAAGCTAACCAACTGTCCTACCTTGGGCTCAGCTGTTGGCTGCAAGTCCCAGATAGATACGTTTATGGTCTCTACAAGGTCGGCAACCTTCAGTACAGCATAGGGCGAGCCTGTGCGTGTTGTTCCGTTGGTACGGCTCAAAACAAGATATTCTTTAATCATGTCGACGCTGTTTTTTTCATTGTTTAGAATGCAAAATTACGAAAAATACTGACCCATACAAAATAAAATTGTCTTTTCGTGTTCTTATTCGTAAATTTGAGGATATGTCTTTTCGTTCGGATAGAAAAATAAATATTGAGATTTATTTTATTTATCTCTCACTTATTTGTAATTTTGCACCCCGAAAAGAGATATAACATAAGAAATATGAATACATTAGAATCCATTTTTGCAGAGAAGTTACTGAAGGTAAAGGCTATTAAATTGCAGCCCAGTAATCCATTTACTTGGGCCAGCGGTTGGAAGAGCCCCTTCTATTGCGATAACCGTAAGACCCTTTCCTATACCGACCTTCGCTCATTCGTTAAGATTGAGCTTACACGTATTATTTTGGAGAACTTCCAGGACGTTGATGCTATTGCCGGTGTAGCTACAGGAGCCATTGCTCAGGGTGCTTTGGTAGCTGATGCATTGAACCTGCCTTTTGTTTACGTTCGTAGCAAACCAAAGGATCACGGTCTGGAGAACCTTATCGAGGGTGAACTGAAGCCAGGTATGAAGGTGGTTGTAGTAGAAGACCTTATTAGCACTGGTGGTAGTAGCTTGAAGGCTGTAGAGGCTATCCGTAACAATGGTTGCGAGGTAGTAGGTATGGTAGCCAGCTACACTTATGGCTTCCCTGTTGCAGAGAAGGCATTCAGCGAAGCTAAGGTGAAACTCATCACTCTCACCAACTACGAGGCTGTTGTTAATCAGGCTGTTAAGACTGGCTATATTACAGAGGATGAGGTAGAGGTACTGCACGAGTGGCGTAAGGACCCCGCTCACTGGAACGGATAAAGAGAGTAAAACGTAAACGAGAACGTAAACGAGAACGAGAGCGTAAAAAACAGTTGACGTTAACGTTGACGTTTGCGTTATAAAATAACAAAATGGCTGAATATAAGAGCGACGTTAAGAAAATATACTACCCCGTAGAGCGGGTGTATGATCGCCTTTCTGATTTGAATAACTTGGCTGTTATCCAACAGAATCTTGATAATCCTATGATTCGCGAGAAAATGTTGGAGCAGGCTGGTGACAAGGCATCGCCCGAGCAGTTGGATACTGTCTTGCAGAAGTTGCGCGAGTTGAAGTTCGATTCCGACAGCGTGTCGGGATCATCACCTGTGGGTAACATCACATTGCGCATCATAGAGCGTGAAGAGAACAAGACCATCAAGTTCGCCTTGGAGGGTGCTCCCATTCAGGCTAATATGTGGGTTCAATTGCTTCCTGCCACAGATACGGAGTGTGCTATGAAGCTCACCGTAAAGGCTGACCTGAACTTCTTTATCAAGCAGGTGATAGGCAGTAAGTTGCAACAGGGAGTAGACGGACTGGCACAGATGCTGGCAAGTATTCCTTATTAACGTAAACGTAAACGAGAACGTAAACGGAATATGCAGCAGACATCACGTAATTTCCATAATTATAAGGTGTGGCAGGATGCCGTAACACTTGCAACGTTGGTGTATGATGTGACAGCGAAACTTCCATGGTTTGAAAAAAAAGGTTTATGTGACCAATTACAACGAGCCGTGGTTAGTATCTCTTCTAATATAGCAGAAGGGTCTGGTAGGCCAACAGACAATGATTTTTCTCATTATCTTGATATGGCTTTAGGATCGGCAAATGAAGTTGAAACTCAGCTTCTTATTGCGCGTAGATTGAATTATGTACCCCAAGATCAATACGATATCTTGGTGGAGCAAGTCATAAGTGTGCAAAAACAATTAACAGGTCTTATAACTTCAATCAGGAACAATTTTTAAAGGTTGACATTTACGTTAAACAGAAAAGAGAAAAAGTTGACGTTTACGTTGACGTTTACGTTATAAAACAAAAAGATGGCAAAGCTTTGGGATAAAGGATTTGAGATTCAGGACAAGATAGAGCGTTTTACTGTAGGACGCGACCGTGAGATGGACCTCTACTTGGCAGAGGCTGATGTATTGGGCTCTATGGCTCACATCACTATGCTGGAGAGTATAGGTCTGTTGCAGGCTGATGAGTTGCAGCAGCTTCTGGCAGAGCTCAGAAACATACATGCTCAGATTAAAAAGGGTGAGTTTGTTATTGAGGAAGGTATAGAGGATGTACACTCTCAGGTAGAACTGATGCTGACCCGTAAACTGGGTGATGTTGGTAAGAAGATACATTCGGGACGTAGCAGAAACGATCAGGTGCTGGTAGACCTGAAACTCTTTATCCGCCGTCAGTTGAAGGAAATTGCTGCAGATGTTAAGGAACTCTTCCAGCAGTTGCAGGCACAGAGCGAGCGCTACAAGGATATCCTTATGCCTGGTTATACGCATCTGCAGGTGGCTATGCCTAGCAGTTTCGGACTTTGGTTCGGTGCCTATGCCGAGAGTCTGGTGGACGATATGATGTTCCTGCAGGCCGCTTTCCGCATGACCAATCGTAATCCCCTTGGTTCCGCAGCAGGATACGGAAGCAGCTTCCCTCTGAACCGTACAATGACCACTGAATTGCTTGGCTTCGATTCTATGAACTACAACGTGGTGTATGCCCAGATGGGACGTGGTAAGACGGAACGTAACGTTGCCTTTGCCCTTGCCAGCATAGCAGGTACCATCAGCAAGCTGGCTTTCGATGCCTGTATGTTCAGCAGTCAGAACTTTGCTTTTGTGAAGCTGCCTAACGACTGTACCACAGGTTCCAGCATCATGCCGCATAAGAAGAATCCTGATGTCTTCGAATTGACACGCGCCAAGTGCAACAAACTACAGGCACTGCCTCAGCAGATAACCCTCATCATGAACAATCTGCCCAGTGGATACTTCCGCGACCTGCAGATTATTAAGGAGGTGTTCCTTCCAGCCTTCCAGGAGTTGCGCGACTGCCTGCAGATGACCACATACATTATTACTAAGATAAAGGTCAACGAGGACATTCTTTCTGATTCCCGCTATGATCTTATGTTCTCTGTTGAGGAAGTCAACCGCCTGGCCACAGAGGGTATGCCTTTCCGTGATGCCTACAAGAAGGTGGGAATGGACATCGAGGCTGGTAAATTCACGCCCTGCAAGGAAGTCCATCATACCCACGAGGGTTCCATCGGTAATCTCTGCACCAAGCAGATAGCTGCCCTGATGGAAGAAGTATGGCAGGGCTTTAATTTCCAGCGTATGGATGAGGCTGAGCAGAAGTTGTTAAACAAATAACAGCCTAGTAGCAAACCGCTAACCTTTAACCGCTAATCAAAATGGCCAATACCCTCCGAAAAATTATTATGGCTCTGCTGCCTATTGCTGCCTTTACGGCATGTGATAAAGCTGACTATACCTATTCTAATTTACGTGCTAAGTTTGTGCTAGAGAATACCTATCAGGCTCCGGCACTCCATACGGCATGCAATAGCATGGGCGAGTTCTGCACTATTACCAGCAACGGAAAGCAATTCGTTTTCAAAGGCTCGGCAAAGGAGGCATCCTATGTCAATCTGACTGCGCTTAATGGCTATTCTGGTTTCTACCTGGGGCTGAGCGGTCTGATAGTCGGTCTGCCTAGTATCCCCGAGATGGGTGCGACAGATAGCAAAGTGGTTTGTTTTGATTTGGCTTGCTCTAACTGTTATGAGGATTATAACATCACCAAGCCTCTGACCCTTCACAATGATGGTACTGCCACTTGTGCTAGTTGCAAACGTACTTATGACCTGAACAATACAGGTTTTATTTCTAATGGTGAGGCAGGCAGGGCATTGTATCGCTATCGCGTAAGTTATGTGAATTATACCCTTGTGGTGAGCAACAGTTAAGATAATTTTCTGTGCTTTATATAAAAAATTTTCACTTTTCATTTTTCACTTTTCAGTTTTTATTGTAATTTTGTCCCCGCTTAAGGCTGCCCAGATGGTGGAATTGGTAGACACGAGGGACTTAAAATCCCTTGACCATTGCGGTCGTACGGGTTCGAGTCCCGTTCCGGGCACCCCACAAAATTCCTCTTGGCTTTTACGGCTAAGGGGATTTTTTTTTTGTGCCATAGGGAAAATCCTACCGCCTTTTATCTGTTTTCCTTCTGTTCGGGTTTTTATTAAGTGTACATTTGCATCAGATAAACAATTAAAACCGTACAGATATGAAACGCATACATTACTTTTTCATGGTTCTCTGCTTAATGGCAACGGCAGCAATGCTCAGTTCTTGTGAATATATAGAAGACGGAGAGAAAGCAATGGTTCTCTCTGGCGAGTGGAGGGGTGACTTTGGTATGTACTATGACTACGTAGACAGATACGGTCACGAGTATACTTTTGATTCCTACGATACGTATATCACTTTCATTCCCGACTATGACCATGCTCATCATGGTAGGGGAATGCAGGTCGACTACTACGCAAACGGTCCATATGAGTATATGTACTACCATTTCAGCTGGTCTGTAGAGGGAAGCATTATCTATCTGTGGTACGATGAGAATCCTGATTTGGATACTCGCATCAGCGATTATCACATGACCAACGACTACCTGACTGGTGTGTTCCCATACTCTGGTACTAAGTTCCGTCTGTATAAGCTAACTGATTATTATGATTGGACTCCCTATGTAAATACTTACGGTTACTATTCTCGCAACAATTGGAGCGTAAGTCGTGCTGAAGGTGAGGAACTCTCAGACAGTACAGCTTCTGCTGGTCAGATTGTTTCTCGCGGTCGTAGAACTACTCCGTTGAAACAGTAAGTAACAGTTCAAAACTATTATGTAACCTGCTGTCCATAAATGGATGGCAGGTTTTTTATGTTCATATAGTGTTCGGATAGTGTAGGGGTAGCGCGTGTATAGTGTAGGAATACTGGCAGACCTCCTCCCGTAATTATAAAATGTATTAAAAAGGATGGCCGTTCGCCTTTAGTTCAAAAAAATAATTATACCTTTGCAGGCAAAATTTTAGGGATATGAAGAAACACATTCTTTTTTTGATGTTCGTCTGTTGCACATTGGCTTGTGTTGCACAGATGCCAAACCCAGTTAAGTTCTCTGTTCAGCAGAAGAAAATTTCAGAAAACACGATTGAGGTAGAGTTCGTTGGTAAGGTGGATGCCGGGTGGCATGTCTATGGTACGGATATTGCCGATGGCGGTCCTACGCGTGCCGAGTTGACACTCGAAAAAACAGTCGGTCTGAAGCCCGATGGTAAGTTCCGTGCAACGGGGTCCCTTCATCGTGCTATGGATGAGATGTTTGATATGGAGGTGAGCTACATGGAGGGAACAGCTAAGTTCGCCCAGAAGTTCACCATAACAGAACCTAAATATGAGGTGGCTGGTTATCTGACTTACGGAGCATGTAACGATCAGAATTGCATGCCTCCCACCAATGTTGAGTTTAAATTCGAGGGGACAGGAACGCCTCAGGCAGACAAGACATCTGCAGAAAAGGAGAAGGCAGAAGAGAAGGTGCTAGAAGAGTCAGTTCCTGTTGCTGATACGGTTGTCGCCGATACATTGGCGACTGATAGCGTAGATGCTCCTGCAGAGTTCTCAGGTGACCTTTGGACTCCAGTTATTGATGAGTTGAAGGCCTTAGAGGAGGGTGCCGATACCAAGGATAATAGCCTTATAGGTATCTTCCTGCTGGGAATGCTGGGTGGATTGGTAGCTTTGCTGACTCCCTGTGTATGGCCCATTATCCCCATGACAGTAAGTTTCTTCCTGAAACGTAATAAAGAGCGTAGCAAGAGTATCCGTGATGCTGTCACCTATGGAATCAGTATCGTAATTATATATGTGGCATTAGGCCTGTTTGTGACATTGTGCTTCGGTGCCAGTGCTCTGAATGCGCTAAGTACCAATGCGGTATTCAATATCTTCTTCTTCCTGATGTTGCTGGTATTTGGTGCAAGCTTCCTAGGTGGTTTCGAGATTACTTTGCCCAGTCGTTTCACCAATGCTGTCGACAAGAAGTCAGAATCCACAACAGGTCTTCTCAGTATCTTCCTGATGGCATTTACGCTGAGCTTGGTCAGCTTCTCCTGCACAGGTCCTATCATTGGCTTCTTGCTGGTGGAGTTAGGTACAACGGGTAATTTGTTGGCTCCCACCATCGGTATGTTGGGATTTGCTATTGCCTTAGCTCTGCCTTTCACCCTCTTCGCTATGTTCCCTGCTTGGCTCAAGAGTGCGCCCAAGAGTGGTAACTGGATGAACTGCGTAAAGGTATGCTTGGGCTTCCTGGAACTGGCCTTTGCCCTGAAGTTCCTCAGTGTGGCTGATTTGGCTTACGGCTGGCATCTGCTTGACCGCGAGGCTTTCCTTTGCCTGTGGATTATGCTTTTTGCTCTGTTGGGCGCATACCTGATTGGATGGATTCGTTTCCCCCACGATGAGGATGAGTATGACGAGATGGGCGAGGTTGTTGTGAACCATCGTACCAGCATACCCCGTTTCTTCGCAGGCTTATTGTCATTTGCCTTTGCCCTGTATATGGTACCCGGCCTTTGGGGCGCTCCCTGTAAGGCTGTCAGTGCTTTTGCTCCTCCCATGCAGACCCAGGATTTTAATCTGTATGACAACGAAGTGAAGGCTCGTTTTACTGATTATGACGAGGGCATGGCTTATGCCAAGGCTCACAATATGCCCGTAATGATTGACTTTACCGGTTATGGTTGTGTGAACTGTCGCAAGATGGAGGCTGCTGTTTGGACGGATCCCCGTGTGGCAGATATCATGAACAATAAGTATGTGCTCATTACTCTGTATGTTGATGAGAAGACTCCGCTTCCCGAGACATTGATAGTGAAGGAGAATGGTCAGGATGTGAAACTTCGTACGGTCGGTGACAGATGGAGCTACCTGCAGCGTAGCAAGTTCGGTGCCAATGCACAGCCTTTCTATGTGCTGCTTAACAACGAGGGGCATCCTCTCAACAAATCCTATTCTTATAACGAGGATATAAGTGCTTATCTGGATTTCCTGCAGAAGGGCTTGGATAAGTACAAAGCAGAATAAAATGTGCCTGTAGGCCGGCGTGGTCTATTGTTTCCCGTCGGTTGGTAAAACCATTTAGAGGCATCACGGTGTGCCTCTTTACAAGATGAGCAAAAAAGTAAGCGCTTTTTTGCTCATCTATTGTTTTTTTTTTATATCTTCGTGCCCGAAAAATTATCTTATCAAGGAATGGGATTTTTTCATAATGTCGACAAAAGAAAAACAACATATAAAGAAGAATGGAAAAAATACAAGAACTCACTGAGAAGATCTATCGCGAGGGCGTAGAAAAAGGTCAGGCTGAAGCAGACCGTATTGTAGAGGAAGCAAAGCATACGGCCGAGCAGATTATTGTTGAGGCAAGAGAGCAGGCCAAGGGCATTGAGGCTCAGGCTCAGAAGAAGGCTGGCGAGTTGGATGCAAATACCAAGAGCGAATTGAAGCTTTATACCAGCCAGGCTTTGAATGCACTGAAGAGCGAGATTGCCAATGTACTTACCGATAAGATTTCCAAGGATGCAGCTGCTAATCTGGCTGCCAATAAGGATTTCCTGGGTCAGTTCGCTGTGATGCTGGCAAGCAAGTGGGCCGACAATGAGGCTGTCGTCCTTTCTTCAAGCGAGGCAGAGAGCCTGAAAGCATATTTTGCTGCCCAGGCTAAGGAACTGCTCGAGAAGGGTGTTACCATCAACAAAGTGAACGGTAAGGAGACAATGCTTACTATCTCTCCCGCTGATGGCAGCTATAAGGTGAACTTCGGTAAAGAGGAGTTCGAGGCATATTTCAAGAATTTCCTGCGTCCCCAACTCGTTGAAATGTTATTCTAATGGGTAACTACTATTGCATGA
Organism: Bacteroidaceae bacterium; assembly: GCA_017619585.1. The sequence continues at coordinate 12,855 of JAFZSA010000019.1, read as the reverse complement.
TGGCAGGCCTGCCGGACATTGAACTGGCAGATACGCAGCCGGGCATAACCTTCGAGGAACTGCGCGAGCAGTGCGAGGAACAGCTTTCCCCAGGTGATGCTAAGTTGGTGGGTAACTACCTGTACCTGCGTCAGGACTGTATGAATCTGGTTCGCCTGCTCAAGAACCCCGATGCTCAGATTGATGTATGGGGCAATTACTCATTGGAGCAGTTGCGCGACCTCATCACCAGTGCTACGGAACTGAACTTCAACGTACATCGTTTTCCTGCCTTTATGAGTATCTTTGCCCGTGAGTATAGCTACAACAAGGATACTAAGGGTTACTTCCCTGAGGACGAGATTCTGTACCAGTTCTATAACTATGCTATAAAGAATTGTCCCAACAAGTTCATTCGTGAGTGGAATCAACTGAATCTGAATATCACCAACATCCTGACGGCTATGCTGGCCCGTAAGCAAGGATGGAACGTTGCCGATTTCATCAAGGGCGATGGCGAGGTGCAGGAGATGATTCGCGAGAATAAGACCAAGGACTTCGATTTGACTCATGAGTTTGACTATGTGAAGAGTCTGGTGCAGATTGTTGATGAGGAGGACCCTGTTAAGAAGGAGAAGATGATAGATGCCTTCAAATGGCTGTGGTTGGACGAGAAGACTTTCTTCAATCCTTTTAGTCTGGAGGCTGTATATGCATACATCTGTAAGTTGGAGATGCAGTACCGTTGGGCTAAGCTGGACCCCGAAACAGGTAAGGAGACCTTCAAACAGATTATCGAGAACCTGCGTGGCGAGGCCAAGGTGCCTGAGGAATTCTTGAAATAATTCACAATTCACAATTCATAATTCATAATTATGAGGGAGATAGAAAGCAATGTAATCGCCACAAAAAGCAAATCATTCGCAATAAGGTGCATTAGGCTGAGGAAATATCTCTGTGAGAATAAAAGTGAATATGAATTGTCAAAACAGTTGCTTCGAAGCGGGACTAGCATCGGAGCGAATGTAAAAGAAGCATTGCGTGGACAAACTCGTCCTGACTTCGGAACTAAAATGAATATAGCCCTAAAGGAAGCTAGTGAAAGTGAATATTGGATAGAATTGTTGCAGGAAACAGATTATTTGAATAATGAGCAGGGTGAGAGTCTGCTAGAAGACTGCAGAGAATTAATTAGGTTGCTGACAAGTATCGTCAAGTCTACATTCAATGTGCCAGCCTAATTATGAATTATGAATTAAGAATTACGAATTAGATAAAACTATGACAAAAGGAACTGTTAGTGGCGTTGTTGCCAACATGGTCACACTCCGTGTAGACGGACCTGTGCTCCAGGGTGAGATATGCTACATCACAACGGGGGGCGACCGTCTGATGGCCGAGGTCATCAAGGTGATTGGCCAGGATGTGTACGTTCAGGTATTCGAGTCCACTCGTGGTCTGAAGGTAGGCGCCGAGGCTGAGTTCACCGGTCACATGCTCGAGATTCAGTTGGGCCCCGGTATGTTAAGTAAGAATTTTGATGGTTTGCAGAACGACCTCGACAAGATGGAGGGTGTCTTCCTGAAACGTGGTCAGTACACCGAGCCTTTGGATGCCGACCGTGAATGGGACTTTGAGCCCATCGTGAAGGTTGGTGACAAGGTTGAGGAGAGCGACTGGCTGGGTAAGGTGGAAGAGAACCATCAGCCCCTGAAGATTATGGCTCCCTTCCAGTTGAAGGGTGTGGCAACTGTTAAGAGTATTGTACCTGCCGGCAAGTATAAGATCCATGATGTGATTGCTGTGCTGACTGATGAGCAGGGCAATGATATCAACGTGGATATGGTTCAGCACTGGCCCGTTAAGTTTGCCATGACAAACTACAAGGAGAAGCCCCGTCCATTCAAGTTGTTGGAGACAGGTGTTCGTACCATTGATACCTTCAACCCCATCGTAGAGGGTGGTACAGGTTTCATCCCTGGTCCCTTCGGTACAGGTAAGACGGTGCTTCAGCATGCTATCTCCAAGCAGGCCGAGGCCGACATCGTTATCATCGCTGCCTGTGGTGAGCGTGCCAACGAGGTTGTGGAAATCTTCACCGAGTTCCCCGAACTGGTAGACCCCCATACAGGCCGTAAGTTGATGGAGCGTACCATCATTATTGCCAACACTTCTAACATGCCCGTTGCTGCCCGTGAGGCTTCTGTATACACAGCCATGACAATGGCCGAGTATTACCGTTCTATGGGTTTGCGCGTCTTGCTGATGGCCGACTCAACATCTCGTTGGGCACAGGCACTTCGTGAGATGTCTAACCGTATGGAGGAGTTGCCTGGTCCCGATGCATTCCCCATGGACTTGGGTGCCCTTATCAGTAACTTCTACGGTCGTGCCGGATATGTTTATCTGAAGAACGGTGAGGTTGGTTCTGTAACCTTCCTGGGTACTGTATCACCTGCCGGTGGTAACCTGAAGGAGCCTGTAACGGAGAATACCAAGAAGGTGGCTCGTTGCTTCTACGCTCTGGAACAGGATCGTGCCGATAAGAAGCGTTATCCCGCTGTGAACCCCATCGATTCTTACTCTAAGTATTTGGAGTATCCTGAGTTTGCGGAATACATAAAGGGTCATATCAATGAGGAGTGGATTCCTAAGATTATGAATCTGAAGACCCGTATGCAGCGTGGTAAGGAGATTGCCGAGCAGATCAACATCCTTGGTGATGACGGTGTACCCGTTGAGTATCATGTTACGTTCTGGAAGTCAGAGGTTATTGACTATGTTATCCTCCAGCAGGATGCGTTTGATGAAGTGGATGCCGTAACTCCCTTGGAGCGTCAGGAGGAGATTCTGAATCTGGTGACCACCATCTGCGAGAAGGAATATACACAGTTCGAGACTTTCCTGGATGTTGTAGATTACTTTAAGAAGCTCATCAACCTGTGCAAGCAGATGAACTACTCAAAGTATAAGAGCGAACAGTACTACGACTATGTAACGCAAATCAAGAATTTGCTCAATTCATAATTCATAATTCACAATGCATAATTGGAAGAATGAATAAGAATTTCACACTATGAGAATATATGTATTATGAATTATGAATTCTTAATTATGAATTAGAAAAATGGCACAAGCATTTCAAAAAGTATATACACAGATCAGTCAGATTACCAAGGCCACTTGCTCTTTGAAGGCAACGGGTGTTGGCTATGACGAACTGGCAACCATCAACGGCAAGTTGGCCCAGGTGGTTAAGATTATGGGTGACAATGTTACCCTGCAGGTGTTCGAAGGAACTGGTGGTATCCCCACCAATGCCGAGGTAACCTTCCTTGGCAAGTCTCCTTCACTGAAGGTTAGCGAGCAGCTGGCCGGTCGTTTCTTCAATGCATACGGTCAGCCCATCGATGGCGGACCAGAGATTGAAGGTAAGGAAGTGCCTATTGGCGGTCCCAGTGTGAACCCCGTACGTCGTAAGCAGCCCAGTGAGCTGATTGCAACGGGTATTGCCGGTATCGACTTGAACAATACATTGGTTTCCGGTCAGAAGATTCCTTTCTTTGCCGACCCCGACCAGCCCTTCAACGAGGTAATGGCAATGGTAGCCATGCGTGCCAAGGCTGATAAGATTATTCTTGGCGGTATGGGTATGACCAATGATGACTATTACTTCTTCCGCAACACCTTCTCTAATGCAGGTGCTTTGGACCGTATCATCTCGTTCATCAATACTACCGAGGACCCTGCCGTAGAGCGTCTGTTGATTCCTGATATGGCACTGGCAGCAGCTGAGTACTTTGCTGTCGAGAAGCATGAGACAGTCTTGGTGCTGCTGACTGATATGACCTCTTATGCCGACTCACTGAGTATCGTTAGCAACCGTATGGACCAGATTCCTTCTAAGGACTCTATGCCCGGTTCTCTGTATTCAGACTTGGCAAAGATCTATGAGAAGGCCGTTCAGTTCCCCGAGAGCGTAGGCGGTGGTTCTATCACCATCATTGCCGTAACTACATTGAGTGGTGGCGATATCACACATGCCGTTCCTGATAATACAGGTTATATCACCGAGGGTCAGCTCTATCTGCGTCGTGACAGCGATGTAGGTAAGGTCGTTATCGATCCCTTCCGCTCACTGTCTCGTCTGAAGCAGCTGGTAGCTGGTAAGAAGACACGTAAGGACCACTCTCAGGTGATGAACGCAGCTATCCGTCTGTATGCCGATGCTGCCAACGCAAAGACCAAGTTGGAGAATGGTTTCGACCTTACAGACTATGACAACCGCTGTCTGGACTTCGCTAAGGATTACTCCAGCAAGCTGCTGGCTATTGATGTCAACCTGAACACCGAGGAGATGCTCGATGTTACATGGGAGCTCTTCCGCAAGTACTTCAAGTTGGAAGAGGTGAACATCAAGAAGGAGTTCACAGATATTTATTGGAAATAAGAGAGGAAGCCCCTCTTCAACCCCTATACCCCCTCTTCTCCCGAGTGAGAAGTGGGGGCTTTTTGTTCATTTCTTCTTCGGTGGCGAAGAAGAAACCGAACCAAAGAAGATTCTTTTTTCACAACCACCCGCCCCTCCTTGCCTAAGGAGGGTACCTACCCCCTCCCAACCTCCCGCCGACATCGGGGGAGGCTTAATTGACTACGGCGCTGCCTCCGTCAAGGTTTTGGTATCGCTCGCACAGCCTTTGCCCCTTCGGGGCGAGCGATGGTCGTCTAAAGCTCACTATGTTCGCTAAAATAGATAAAAACATTCCGCACGAATGGGTCTTTAGAGACAGGTTGGGGCTTGGAAGAAATAGCTGAAATGTTGTCTGAGCGAAGCGAGTTCATTTCAGCCTTCCAAGAACCGACCTGGCGGCCCATGAGCTCAGGACGTTTTTTGCTTTCTCTTTTGCTTCTTTTCTTCTTTGGCAACAAAGAGAAAAGAATGAAACGTTTTGTTTCTTTTATGAAAAGAAAGCCCTCCCCATAGAGGGGGAGCGGGGAGAGGGTCCTTATTTCCCGAAAAGGAATTTCCCCAAGGGTTTACTGGTATGCATTATCTGGCTGATGAGCAGACAGAATGCCAGTACAGGAATAGCTACTGTTATGGAGCAGAAGATATCCAATAGGAAGTTGGGATGATGCGCATTCAACCATGTTCCTACGAAGGGTAGGGATGGTATGAGCAGGAAGTGCAGCAGGTAAATGTCCAGTGTCCGCACTCCGGCATATTGCATGACCTTGCCAAGGGGGCGCTCCTGACGGAACCAACTCTGGCAATGGCGGAAGAACATCACCACCATCAGTAACAGAGCATACATGGCTACGGTGCGGGGGAGGTTGGTCAAGGCAAACTTCAGAGTATGCCACTTGAAGATATCGGCGCAACATACTACAGCCAGTGTCGCTATCAGAGGGAAGAACCATACGCTGTCAAAGATTTTCTGTACTCTGTCCCAGTATCGGTGTACGATATTGCCCAGCAGGAAGAACTGCATGAAGCGGATGGTCTGCACAAAACTTGTATAGGAATAGATAGGTTCTTGGTGATATTTAAAGACCTTAGGTAGGTACAATGTTTCGTAGGCGGCGATAGAAAGAAGCCAGATGGTAATCCAAAAACAGACCCCTCTAAATCTCCCCGTCATGGGAGACTTTTTCTGTTCTTCCATTTCTGAATTAATATCTCCCTCCATTACGGGAGGGTCGGGGAGGGTCTTATGTGCTACTATGCTGATGGCATAGTAGATGAGGAACATCTGCAGGAGAACCCAGGTGAACCAGTAACCGCTTTTGGTTGGACTCTTAAGTGCATTCATAAGGCCATCCCAAAACGTGCTGTTGGTCTTAAATGTAATAAAGATACACAGGAAGATGACGGCGGGGATTATTTGTACATGCAATTTCTTGCCAATCAGGGGTAGAGTGTTGCGGATGTTCCATACAAATCGGGCTTTATAGGCTAGGAAACCGCTCACAAAGAAGAACAGAGGCATCCTGAACAATACCAGAAAGGGTAGGGCGGCACTGGTCTTCTCGTTCTCGCCAAACCCAAACTGTGCCACATGATATGCCACAACCAGCAGCATGGTAAATCCTCGCATGGCATCCAGCCACTCTATTCGTTTTTTTAATTCATTATTCATAATTTCTCGTTATCTCGATGGGCGCCTTCGTTATTACGTTATTTCGTTATATCGTTATTACGCCAATCTTATTTGGCGCCCCATTCTTCACTTTTCATTCTTCACTCTTCACTCTTCACTTTAAAAGCTGGGCTACTTCCTTGCCGCACTGCTCTACATTATAATATTTCTCTGCTAAGAGGCGACCTTTACGCCCCATCTCCTTGGCCTCCTCGGGATGATCGGCAATGTATCGGATAGCTCGTTCCCAACCGGCTGTATCATATGGTTCCAGATAGATGCCGCATCCTTCTGCCTCCAGGTCCATTGGCATCTGCGGATTGCGGGTGCAGAGGATAGGTATGCCTAATGCCATAGCCTCTACTACGGTGGTCAGTCCAACGGTATAGTTGCTGGGTTGACAGCAGATGCAGACACAACAACTCTGTGCCACCAATAGCGATAACTCATAGGGCATCAGGCGTTCGCCAAAGTGCAAGTCTATGTTTTCCTCCCTTTTTATATTCGCAAACAAGCCTTCTTGCTGTTTCTGCGCATATAGTGTCAGTGGCAGACCGGTGTTGTTAAAGGCATCAATCAGTGTACGGAAATCACTCATTTCCTTTCCTGTTGAAATAAAACCCTTCCTTTGGAGGGGTTGGGGGAGACTATCATAGAATGCCAGGTCGGCACCCCAGTGCACCATACTCATGCGGGATGGGTCGGCCTTTTTCGATAGTAAGCTATCTTGTATCAGCTTTTCCGAAAAGAATATCATGTGGTCCATGCCCTGGTAGAAGAGACGGGCCAAAGCCTCGCGCATCCAGTTCTTCGCCTTTACGATGGGCTGGTGATGCCATACAACAATCTTCTTGCGGTACAGGCCAATGGCATGTAGTAGGATAATGGGCTCAATGCCCCGTGTATGTGTGGCATACAGCACGTCGTAGTGTTGTCGGCAGGTCAGAATCTTCCATGTTGCCTTCAGTGTGTCCTGTACCCTTTTGTAGATATGAATCTGGTCGTGCCAGATAACATTAAAGCCATATTTCTCCAGCTGTAACGCTCCATACAGGAAATGGGCGGGGAACTTCCCTTCCTTCCATTCCCTTACGATTCGTACTGTATCTTGAGTGTGGTAGAAATAGATAGACCCTCTCCCGACCTCCCCCTCTATGGGGAGGTTATTTTCTTGTAAGCCCCTCCTCTTAGAGGGGGAGGGGTTTGGGGTGAGGGTCTTTCCACTCAGCCAGAACACCCTTTCTATGAACGGAACCAATATCGTACAGATGATGAAAACCAGAACGGTCATGACCAGCATGTCGGGCACACTCTTCTTGATGTTGTGGCCCAGAAGCATGGAGATGTAGACGTAACACATAATCAGGGGATAGTGGCCTATGTAATACACCATACTGTGTTCGCCGATGTAGCAGACACCGGGAATGCGTCTGATATGTGTGGTCAACAGAATGCCGGACAGTCCTGTCAGTGCCAGCATCGTATTGAGCATCACACACCAGAAGGGTCCCACAAAGGCATTCGTTCGCATTTCGTACTCGCCATGCAGGTAGATGTTCATGCATACGAATGCAATAACCAGCACGATGCTCAGGAAGAGTCCCTTCCTGTCCCCCGTCCAGTCCAGCGCCTTATGCCACAGTTTTCCCAAGTAAAAGAAGAAGGCTCCGCAGAACACATTGTTCATCATAAAATACAGCGGATTGCCTTGTTTATAAAGCCAGTAGCTGAGCAATGGAAACAGGATGATAATCAGATGCAGGTGTCGCACCTTTTCTATAAAATGAACTATAATATAGGAAGTAAAAAAGCAGGGTAGGAACCATAGTGGACTGTTGCCCCAGGTGAATCCTCCAGCCAGAATCCTGAAGCTGTGGAAGGACTCTTCTGTGCCGGGGAAACGGCCCGGGAAGGTCAGCATAAAGAACAGGCACACACCGGCACTGATAGCAGCCCATGAGAAGTAGGGAATCATCAGACGGCGGAACTTGTCCCAACAGTAAGCACGTGAATTGCCCTGCACGCCCTTGTTGAAGTATCCGGCCTTAAAGAAAAAGAAACTCATCAGGAAGAAGCTCCATTCCATAATCAGCTTCCACCAGTCGGCTTGTCTCAACGCAGTCTGACATACCACATGCAGCGTTACCATTCGTAGGATGCACAATCCGCAAAGAAGGTCAAAGGCGTGGTTTCGGCCCCCTCCCTTCCTCCCCCTTTGGGTGAGGAGTCCTTTTTCAGATGTTGTTGCCATATTCATTCTTGTGAATCTGGATTGTTTTTATGGGATTTCTTCCCTCCCCCAATGGGGGAGTTGGAGGGGGCTAAATACTCTACCGTTTCCCTCATTATCTTGGCTCCACTTACCCACATGATGCCGGCATAGAGCACACCTGCCATGATAATTCGGCACACCATTCTTATCCATAGGGTAGATATATCGTTAGTTGCCCACCATGTAAATCCATGAACTATCAAGGTAAAGAACAGGAAGGGCAGAATGTCCTTCAGTGCCTCTCGCCAGCGCAGACCTACCAGTCGTTTTGCCCACCACTGCCAGATGCCTAACCATGCAATGTTCAGGGAAATAAAATATATAACCATCGGCATCAGTCCCTTTGGGTAAAGCAGCAGCAGTCCCGCCCACACAGCCAAACACTGTGCGATGGTGCAAAACATGTTCACGCCACTTTTACCGCGACTGATGGTCAGGTTGCTATACAATGTTGTAATGGGTACCACGGCACCGTGTATGCATAGAATGGCCAGCATGATACCGCATTCGGCCCACTTTTCCTTACCCACCAGTACAATGAAGTCTTTCGCTATGATAGCCAGGCCGAACATAGCGGGGAATGTAACAAAGCAGACAAAGCGCATCATTTTGCGGAACACCTGACGATACCGCCCGATATCCTCTCTTACCTGAGCCAGAGTGGGTTGTGCCACCCCGGATACCATGCTGTTGATGGTATTCGATGCCATGTCGTCCCATCTGCGTGCTGTTGAATAGATGCCGGCAGTATGTTCACCGAAGAATCTGCCCAATAGGACGGAGAAAGCATGCAGGTTGCAGATGTTCACAATATTCGTCAGCATTAGCTTGCTGCTAAACCCGAACATCTTCCATGCCGGCTCAAGGAAAGTGAAGAATGAAGAGTGAAGAGTGAAAAGTGAGCAACGCTCTCCAGTCGCCCGAGGGAGAGAGTCATTTTGACTTTTGACTTTTGAATTTTGAATTCTCGGGACTGTCGGTCGCCAAGGCGAGAAGAACCATGCCATGACTTGGGTGACGAATACAAAGCAAACGGCCTGCGTCACAATGGCCCAATAGGCGAATCCTTTAATAGCCATGGTCACACCCACAATACCGGAAAGCAGCATGGCTGTCAGCGAGCAGATGCTGTTCTGTCTAACCATCAGATGTCCAAACAGGTAGGCTCTTTGTACGGTACCAAGACCAGAGAAAAGGAAACCCAGGAAGAGTACTCGTGCCAGTGAGATGAGGTCTTGATCATGATAGAAATCTGCGATAAGCGGGGCGCAGAACCAAAGTATAATGTAGAGGGTGGCACTGACCAAAAGGTTGAACCAGAAAACGGCATTGTACTCTTCGTGCGTTGGCTCCTTCCGGTTGCAAAGGGCAGCAATGAATCCACTCTCCTGCAAGGCGCTGGCCAAGGCAGAGAAGATGTACAGCATGGCCACCTTTCCTTGGTCGTCAGGGGTCAGGTAACGCAGCAAGACCATTCCAAACAGAGCGCCTATCAGTTGCATCAGCCCGTTGGAAAGTCCTCCCCAGATAAGCCCTTTTGCCGTGCGCTCTTTTAGTGAATCTTCATTCATCATGGTACAAATGTACTGACTTTTTACATAAAACCATGTATATGCTTTCTTGAAATCTCTTTTTCTCGGTATGATTGCTCCTTTTTTTTGGAAATTATGTGAAGTTTTTTTAATTTTGTGGCCATATTTGAGAAAACGAGTTTAACTCCAAGATTTAATGGCAATAAAGTTTCAATACAATAAGACCTCTCTTCAGCAGATAGAGAAGAACCTGAAGATGCGCCAGCGTACTTTGCCCATTATCAAGAGCAAGGAGACGGCATTGCGTCTTGAGGTGAAGAAATGCAAGGAGGAGGCTGATGAACTGGAGCGCCAACTGCAAAGTCAGATAGCCGGTTATGAGCGTATGTATGCTTTGTGGGGCGAGTTCGATACTTCTTTGGTAAGCTTGAAGGATGTGAAGTTGAGTGTCAAGAAGGTAGCCGGTGTGCGTGTCCCTGTTCTTGACAATATTGAGTTGGAGGTTCGCCCCTTCGGTCTTTTCAGTGCTCCCAAATGGTATTTTGATGGCATCAACCTCCTGCAGGGCTTGGCCAAGACGGCAGTAGAACGTGAGTTCGTGTTTGCAAAGCTTCATCTGCTGGAGCATGCCCGTAAGAAGACTACTCAGAAGGTGAACCTGTTTGAGAAAGTTCAGATTCCCGGTTTCCAGGAGGCTGTCCGTAAGATTAAGCGTTTCATGGAAGACGAGGAGAACCTCTCTAAGTCATCACAGAAGATTCTGAAGTCGCTGCAGGAAAAACGTCGTGTTGAAGAAGAAAAGGAGGTAGCCATATGATCGAGAAAATGAAAAAGCTCACCTTCTTGGTGACAGACAAGGAATATGATTCTTTCATTGCCTCTCTGCGTGAGTTGGGCGTGGTGCACATCCAGCAGTTGCAGAAGGGTGCTACCAGTCAGGAGTTGCAAGACGGTATGTCATTGGAACAGCGTTACAAGGCAGCCCTTCAGGCTCTGGATATCTATACCAAGACCTATGATGGCATGAAGGTGCCTGAGGCAATGGATGAAAGTAACTCTGCAGAAACTTTATTGAAGCACATAGAGGATTTGCAGGCAGAGGAGTTGAACCTGCTTCACAATATAGATGCATTGCAGAAGGATATCAATATGCTGGAGCCTTGGGGTGATTTCGACCCTGCCAGTGTCAAGAATCTCTCTGATGCCAGTGCACAGCAGATTCATTTCTATCGTTGCAGCAGCAAGTTCTTCAAGAACGAGTGGGCGGAGACCTATTTCGCTACACCTATCAGCGAGCAGAACAAAAGTATCTACTTCATCACCTTCAGCGAGGCGACACCTGATATTCAGGCTGAAGAGATCTTCCTTCCCGATGGTACCCTGAGTGGTTATATTGCAGAGCGTAAAGCTGAGGAGGAAAAACTGGATGCTGTACGTGCCGAGCTGTTGTACATCAATGCCAATGTGCGTGAGGTGCTGGAAACTGGACTTGTCAAGGTGCAGAATGACATCTCCCTTAGCAAGGTTCATCTCAGTGATGAGCGTGTGGCTGGCGATGTGCTCCGCCTGATGATTGGATGGGTACGTGCCGACAAGACTGAGGCTTTGGTAGAATACCTCGAGAAGGACAAGATTTATTACGAGATGGAAGATCCTGCTTACGAGGATGATGTACCTGTTCAGATTACTAATGATGGGTACACACGTCTTTTCGAGCCCATTCTTCGTATGTATTCGCTGCCCAATTACCATGATATAGATCCATCGCTGTTCTTCGCTCCCTTCTTCATGCTGTTCTTTGGCTTGTGTTTAGGCGACGGCGGATACGGTCTGCTGGTCTTCCTGGGCGGCCTTTTCCTGGCACTGAAGGGCTCTGAGGATACTAAGAGCTATGGCAGACTGGGTATATGGCTGGGTCTTATGACCATTATTTGCGGTTTACTTACCGGTACAGTCTTCGGTATTGACCTTACCAAACAGGATTGGGCTGTGTTGGCTCCCGTTAAACCTTATTTCCTGAATGACAATGGCGTAGGCAAGATCTTTGGCTATTCACCCATGATGGTCATCTCTGTTATCATCGGTTTTGTTCAGGTACTGTTAGGTATGGTACTGAAAGGTTGTAAGGCCTGGAAGAACTACGGCTTTGGTTATGCCATCGGAACCTTCAGTTGGGTGGTAGTTCTTCTGTCAGCTATTGCATTGTATGGTATGCCTGCATGTGGAGTAGCCCTTTCCGAGGTGGCACAATATGTACTGTTGGGCATTATCGGTATCAGCACCATTGGTATCTTCCTTTACAACAATCCTTCTGCCTACAAGAATCCTATCACTGGTCCGCTGTTGAACATTGGCGGTGGTGTATGGGCTACTTACGGTATGGCCACTGGTTTGTTGGGCGACCTGCTCAGTTACATCCGTCTGTTTGCCCTTGGCTTGACAGGTGGCGTGCTGGGTGGCGTATTCAATTCACTGGCTTATGATATGACCAGCAGCATGCCTTGGTTCGTCCGTTGGCTGCCTATGGTGATTATCCTTCTGTTCGGACATGGTATCACCTTCGCTCTGAGCATGATCAGTGCATTCGTGCACCCCATGCGTCTTACCTTCGTAGAGTTCTTCAAGAATGCCGACTTCGAGGGTGGTGGCAAGGAGTACACTCCGTTCAAGCAGATTTAAAGCCCCCTCCAGCTCCCCCCCTTTGGGGGAGGGAATAATTATGAATTGTGAATTATGAATTATGAATTGTGAATTATGAATTGTGAATTATGAATTATGAATTGTGAATTATGAATTAAACTAAATATTAATCCCTCATAAGACATCGTTCTTATTCATACAAGGCTCGCTAAGCCAAAATAGAAGTACTAATATTAGAACAAGGTTGCAAAACCTGGCCCCTGTGGAGTGCAAATTATGAATTATGAATTAT
>JAFZSA010000018.1 GCA_017619585.1 Bacteroidaceae bacterium | reverse complement strand
GTTAGGGGTTAGCGGTTAGCGAAATCGGTTAGCGGTTAGGGGTTTGAGAAATCGGTTAGTGGTTAGGGGTTAGGGGTTAGCGTAACTATTAACTATGAATTATGAATTATGAATTATGTACTATGAATTATGAATTGTGAATTATGAACAAAAAAAAGGTGTAGCCCATGCGGACTACACCTTATTATATATATAAAGGGATTAAAAACCTTTACTTACTCTGCAGCTTCTGTTGCAGGAGCCTCTCCCTCAGCGGGACGGGGACGACGCTCACGACGCTCGCCACGATCCTTGCGCTCACCACGCTCGGGACGGGGACGACGCTCACGCTCTACATAACCCTCGGGCTTCTCTAACAGAACACGGCGAGAGAGCTTGAACTTGCCAGTCTTGGGGTCAATCTCCAGTAACTTAACCTGAATCTTGTCACCCTCCTTGATACCAGCTTCCTCAACGGTCTCGAGACGCTTCCAGTCGATCTCAGAGATGTGCAGCAGACCATCCTTGCCAGGCATGAACTCTACGAAGCAACCGTAAGGCATAATGCTACGAACGGTACCCTCGTAAACCTCGCCAATCTCGGGAACGGCTACGATAGCCTTGATCTTAGACATAGCAGCATCAATGGTCTCCTTGTTAGGACCGCTGACCTGAATCTTACCTACGCCGTCTTCCTCCTCGATAGTGATGGTAGCGCCGGTCTCTTCCTGCATACCCTGGATAATCTTACCACCGGGGCCAATAACAGCACCAATGAACTCCTTGGGGATAATCATCTGCTCGATACGTGGTACATGAGGCTTGAGCTCGGCACGAGGAGCGTCAAGAGTCTTCATCATCTCGGCCAAGATGTGCTCACGACCGGCCTTAGCCTGCATCAGAGCCTTCTCGAGAATCTCGTATGAAAGACCGTCGCACTTGATATCCATCTGAGTTGCGGTAAGACCCTTAGGAGTACCTGTGGTCTTGAAGTCCATATCACCCAAGTGGTCCTCGTCACCAAGAATATCAGAAAGAACAGCATACTTGTCCTCACCGGGGTTCTTGATAAGACCCATAGCGATACCGCTGACAGGAGCAGTGATGGGCACACCGGCATCCATCAGAGCCAAGCAACCGGCACAAGTAGAAGCCATAGAGCTGGAACCGTTGCTCTCCAGGATATCACTTACTACACGGATAGTGTAAGGGAAGTCGGCAGGAATCTGACCCTTCAGACCACGCCAAGCCAAATGGCCGTGACCAATCTCACGACGACCTACACCACGCTGTGCCTTAGCCTCGCCTGTAGAGAAGGGAGGGAAGTTGTAGTGAAGCAGGAAGCGCTGATACTCGCGAACGAGTACATCGTCAACCAACTTCTCATCCAGCTTGGTACCCAATGTACAGGTAGCCAATGACTGAGTCTCACCACGAGTGAAGATAGCACTTCCGTGAGGACCGGGCAGAGGACTGACCTCGCACCAGATAGGACGGATGTCTGTAGTCTTACGACCATCCAGACGGATACCCTCATCCAGGATGCAACGACGCATAGCGTCCTTCTCAACATCGTGATAGTAACGGTCAATCAGTGTATTCTTTTCTTCCAGCTCAGCAGCCTCCATATCGGCATGCTCAGCAGCGTACTTCTCCTTGAACTGCTCGCGGATAGCCTCGAAAGCCTCTGCACGAGCGTGCTTCTCGAGACCCTGCTTGGTAACGTCATAAGCGGGCTGGTAGCAGGCAGCCTTAACAGCCTCACGCAGCTCGTCGTCGTTAACCTCGTGGCAGTACTCACGCTTAACATCCTTGCCAAGCTCCTTGCTCAGCTCCTTCTGCAAGCGGCACATAGGCTTGATAGCCTCGTGAGCGCACTTCAGGGCAGCCAGAAGGTCGGTCTCCTGAACCTCCTTCATCTCACCCTCAACCATCATAATATTCTCCTCGGTAGCACCTACCATCAGGTCCATATCAGCTTCCTTGAGCTGCTCGAAGGTGGGGTTGATAACAAACTCACCATTGATACGAGCTACGCGAACCTCAGAGATGGGACCCTCGAAGGGTATATCACTGCAAGCCAAAGCTGCAGATGCAGCAAAGCCAGCCAAGGCATCGGGCATATCCACACCGTCGGCAGAGAAGAGGATTACATTAACATAAACTTCAGCATGATAATTGCTGGGGAAGAGGGGGCGCAAAGCGCGGTCAACAAGACGACAGGTCAGAATCTCGTCGTCATTAGCTTTACCCTCACGCTTTGTAAATCCACCGGGAAAACGTCCGGCTGCGAAATACTTTTCTCTGTACTCAACCTGCAAGGGCATGAAATCTGTTCCGGGAACGGCATCTTTGGCAGCACAAACAGTGGCCAGCAGCATGGTGTTGTTCATACGCAACATAACAGCTCCATCGGCTTGTTTGGCAAGTTTCCCGGTCTCGATGCTGATGGTTCTTCCATCAGGCAACTCGACTGTCTTTGTAATTACGTTCATCTTTTCGTTAATAATAAAAAATTGCGTCAAAAAATTGTTGCAAAGGTAGGAATTTAAATTCATAATTCACAATTCATAATTCATAATTTTTCATATTGGAGGCTCTTTTTTATATAATAAGGTATAAAAACAAGATAAAAAGTGTACCTTTGCGAGGTTAAAAACAGCATTTTTACAATTATGAAGTTAAAATATTTCATCATAGCCACTTGCCTTGTTTTGGCAAGCTGCACCCAGAAAGGAAAGTTCACCGTAACAGGTCACATCACAGATGCGGCAGATACCGTCATGTACCTGGAGCACCTCACACTGGGCAATGGCGTACAGGTTATAGACTCCGTAAAACTCACCAAGGACGGCTTCTACAAAATGAGCGGCGATACCATCGGCAACCCCGAATTCTATCGTCTGCGCATTGGCAACCAATGTATCAACCTGGCCTTTGACAGTACAGAGACAGTAACAGTGGACGCAAGCCTCAAGAACATGTCATTCGGCTACAAGGTAGAGGGAAGCGGCGTATGCGACACCATACGTCTGCTTAGCCTTAAACTGGCCGATCTGGAAAGACAGATCCGTCGCGTTTCTGCCGACCGCAACTACACCATACAGGAACGTTCCGATATGATAGAGCAACTGATCAGCGACTACAAGACCGACGTAGAGATGGACATTATCCAGAACCGCTACGGTGCTACGTACAGCTATTTCGCCTGCTTCCAGATGTTAGGAGGACGCCTGCTCTTCAACCCCATGAACGATAAGAACGACCTGGCATGGATACGTGCCATTGCCAACGCATGGGACCAGAAATATCCAGGATGCCAGCGCACCCAGAACCTGTTCAATATAGCCTCAGAGGGACGACGCAATCAGGCTCCCCCACGACGTATAGTACTGGATGTTGACGACGACAAGATAAAAGAACTGGGAATCATAGACATGACCTTCCCCGACATCAACGGAACAGAACGCACACTGAGCGACCTGAGGGGAAAAGTGGTATTGCTGGACTTCACTGCCTTCGGCATAGACGGAAATCAGGAAAGAACCCTGCAGCTACGTGAGCTGTACAACAAATACCACAGCAGCGGATTCGAGATTTACCAGGTAAGCGTAGATCCCGACCGTCACCTATGGACACAACGCAGCGAACACCTTCCCTGGGTTAGCGTTTACTGCGAGGAAGGAGTTAACAGCGACATGCTGAAACTTTATCAGGTACAGGCAATCCCTACCTACTTCCTGATAGACCGTAACTGCGACCTACGGTGGAGAATGGAAGACATCAAAGATATCAAAAAGGCAATTGAAAGCCTGCTTTGATTTTGTGGGAGGAAAATTTGCAAGGTAGGAAAAATATACATACCTTTGCAGCGGTGAATCTTAACAATTAACAAGTAAAGGGTTCCGGCATTACCGCTGGGATTCTTTTTCTTTTACGTTATAAAAAAGGAGGAGCCGTGAAAACAAACAAGAAGCTAAAACAAAACAAAAAACAAGAATATGGCATACATTTCACAAAAAGGCTACGATGAACTGGTAGCAAAACTTCAACACATGGAGAGTGTTGACAGACCCGCAGCAAGCGCCGCAATTGCTGAGGCACGCGACAAGGGCGATCTTTCTGAGAACGCCGAATATGATGCGGCAAAGGAATGGCAAGGCAAACTGGAGACAGAAATCGCCATGCTGAAGAAGACCATCATGGAGGCTAAGATTATCGACACCAAGCAGATGGACACCAGCATTGTGCAGATTCTCTCTACCGTGGAGCTACGCAACGTTAAGACCAAGCAGCAGATGAAGTACACCATCGTCAGCGCTACAGAGGCTGACCTACGTGCCGGCAAGTTGAGCGTTGAGACACCCATTGCAAAGGGATTGCTGGGCAAGAAGGTTGGCGAAATTGCCGAGGTTAAGGTTCCTGCCGGTACCATCCAACTGGAAGTAGTAAGCATTAAATTTGAATAAGCATTATGGCAAGTATCTTCTCACGCATTGTAGCCGGCGAAATTCCCTGCTACAAGATTGCCGAGGACGACAAGTACTTTGCATTCCTCGACATCAGTCCCCTGCAGAAGGGACACACGTTGGTAATCCCCAAACGCGAGGTTGACTACATCTTCGACCTTACCGACGAGGAACTGGCAGGTCTTCAGGTCTTTGCCAAGAAGGTTGCCATAGCCATAAAGAAAGCTATCCCCTGTGTAAAAGTAGGACAATGTGTATTGGGCCTGGAAGTTCCCCACGCCCACATCCACTTGGTACCCATGCAGAGCGAGGCTGACATGCGCTTTACCAATCCTCATCTGGAACTGACCACAGAGGAATTTCAGCAAATAGCAGCCTCTATCCGCAAAGAGCTTTAAAAAGAGGTTATCTTAAGAGAATTTGGTGTCTGTATGCATCTTACGCATAGCAGCCACATCAGCACGAGGGCAGATCATCAGGATCTCGCCCTCTTCTGCTATTACATAGTCATTCAATCCCTTGACAACAGCTGTGCGACCCTTTGGAAGGCGGATAATATTGTTCTGACTATCATACAGATAAGCCTTCGTGTTCAGCAACACATTCCCTTTCTCATCAGCAGGAGCATCATCATAGATGCTGGCCCATGTTCCCAGGTCGGCCCACTCGAAATGGCCTTGCTGCATGTACACATTATTGCTCTTCTCAAGGATACTGACGTCAACATTCAGATTCGGCAAACGGCTGAAGAAGTCAGGAGCGGATTTGGGATCGGCAAACTCAGCCTCAGCCATCATACGAGGAATCTCAACCTGATACTCGGGCACCAGATCATACAACTTCCTCAACATAACGTCTACGTTGAAATAGAAAAGACCTGTGTTCCAATAGAAATTTCCTTCCTGCAGGAAAATATTGGCAAACTCCTTGTTCGGTTTTTCTGTAAAAGACTTTACGGGATAGATACAATCCCCCACCTGCTGGTCATCATCAATCTGCATATATCCATAACCCGTCTCAGGCCTTGACGGATGCATTCCGGTTACAAGCAGGCAATCATGGTTTCCTACAAAATCCAATGCCGACAAGACATCCTTCTTAAAGCACTCCTCCTTCATTATCAGATGATCAGAGGGCGAAACAAATATTTTGGCTTTAGGGTTCTCCTTGGCTATCACCACAGTACCCCATGCTACGGCAGCAAGCGTGCCACGACGTAAAGGCTCTTCCAGAATATGAACATCATCCACCTGTGGCAGTTGTTCATGTACGATAGGAAGATACTGGACATTTGTTGAAACGTAGATATGTGAAGGGTCAATAAACTGTGCCGCACGGTCATAAGCCTGCTGTAACAAAGTCCTTCCCGTCCCCAGTAAATCCATAAACTGCTTGGGATAGGTTGTTCTACTTACAGGCCACAGACGGCTTCCGTTACCGCCGGCAAGAATTAGGCAATAATTATTATCGTTCATGATAGGATTTTTAGGTTATCACAAGTAAGTGCCGTCTCATGACGGCACTTACAAATATAACTCTCTTAGCGCATCTTCTTGATTACGGGAAGCAACAAGCCTTCCATAATCTTGTAGCCTTCCACGTTAGGATGAACACCCGGTGTGTCCTGAGCAAGTTCAGGTCTCATACCTGTGCCATCGGCAGTTACCATGGCGCTGAAGTAATCAACATATGGGATCTTGTTCTTCTTGGCATATTCCTGTACACGGGCATTCAGATGGCGGATCTTCTCCATTGCATCCTTAATCTCGGTACGCCAGCAGAAACCTGCAGCGGGCAGACAACTGGTCAGGATAACCTTGCACTTGTGATACTTAGCCAACTCAACCATTGAGCAAACATTACCGAAAGTCAGATCCTCGTTATAAGCGCCTGTATTCTCAGCAACATCATTGGTTCCGTAGTTGATAACCACAACCTTGGGCTGCAGGTTAATAACGTCCTCGCGGAAGCGAAGAAGGAACTGATAGCTGGTCTGGCCACCGATACCACGACCGATAAGCTTGTTTTCCTTGAAGAATTCGGGACGCTTGCCTGGCCAGCCGTCAGTGATGGAGTTACCCATCAATACAACGCGCTTCTCGCCCTTGGCAGGAGCACCTAACTCATTATTTGCCTGAGCATAACGTTTCCAGTTTGCGAATTCATGTTTTTGTGCGTTTACACCAACTGCCATCATTGATAGCAGCATAAAGAAAAGAATTTTTGTTTTCATTGTCTTTATTACTTAGATTAAATAGTTACTTTCATATTGCGAAGATAAAGATTTTTGCAGACTCACGCAAGCATTAAACAGAATTTTACGTACTTTATAACAAGTTTTCACCATTCTGCAACCTGCATTTGTCAGAACTGGAAATATATGAAAGGTTGCATCTTGGCCGTCACAAACTGATAGACAACAAAGACGGCAATGATACATACCAGACACATTACGGGGATAGGCAGCATGGCAAAACTCAGGCGGTAACGTCTCTTCAGGTTCTCTGGCAGCCAGTGGATTATCATTCCTATAATAAATAAGGTAAAGACACTGCTGTATGCCTGTACTATCTCCCAGGCATTTCCGCTCCAGGCAGAACCTATTCTTGTTACCATATTGCTGGCTGTATTCCACGCTGTCTCATTAGCCGTGGCCGGATCAAGGTTAGAGCCTGAACGGAAGAACAGACGGGTAAAGGTAATGAAAGTGAATGTTACCAGGATGCACCAAGAATGCTCCAGCCATCCCCAGCAATGCGGCAGGTTCAGTTTGCCGTAACCCCACTTTATCCAGGCACTTACCATAATAAAGGCAACGTAAATCAGGAACAAATTCCATACGGGAGAAGGAACATGCATTGTCAGCATCCACAACACCAAAACCACTATGGTGCTGCCTATGGAGCGAACCAGCAGAGAAGCATCACGCCAGAACTTGAACACTACCATTCCTACACCGTTCAGACCGCCCCATATTAGGAAGTTCATACTGGCGCCGTGCCACAGACCGCCCAAGAGCATGGTTATCATACTGTTCAGGTTGGCCCAAATCTTACGACGTCTGTCAGGGCAGTACCAAGCCGTCAGAATAACGGCTGTTGCCAACAAAAGTGCTCCTATACAAACATACAGGCTACCACTCAGAATCAGTGCAGAGAGGGTCAGGATGGCTATCCACAGGATGGTTCCGAAGGTGATATTTCTGTTACCACCCAAGGGAATATACAGGTATGTCTGCAACCAACGGCTCAGGCTTATGTGCCAACGTTTCCAGAAGTTGCTGCAGTTAGCAGCCTTGTAGGGTGAGTTGAAGTTGCGGGGCAGATGGAAGCCCATGAGCATACTCAGACCAATAGCTATATCCGTATAACCAGAGAAGTCGGCATAAACCTGCAATGAGTACAAGAACAGAGCCGAGAGGTTCTCGAAACCCGTGAAGAGCATGGGATTGTCAAAGACTCTGTCTATGAAGTTCACCGCCAGATAGTCGCTCAGCACAATCTTCTTTATCAGACCGTTCACAATCCAGAAGATAGCGATGCCAAACTGTCTACGACTCAGGAAATACTTGCGATACAACTGCGGAATGAAGTCACTGGCCTTTACAATAGGACCTGCCACCAACTGGGGGAAAAAGCTAACGTAGAAACCAAAGTCCAGGATATTCCTAACCGGCTTCACTAGCCCCTTGTACACATCTGCCGTGTAACTTACAATCTGGAAGGTATAGAACGATATTCCCACGGGCAGGATAATCTTATCGACACCGAAGTACGATGTTGCAGTCAGTTCATTCAGCCATTTCGCTGCCACATTAGTCACCTCAATCTGCGTTCCCAGCATCTGATTCAGGATATCGGCAATAAAATAGCTGTATTTGAAGTAGCACAGGATACCCAAGTCTATGCAAACGCTCAGTGTCAGCCAAGCCCTTTTCTTCCATTGAGTCTTACATTTATATATAAGCTGAGCTATAAAGAAATCCGAGCAGGTCACCAGCGCCAATAGTCCTACGAAAGCACCGCTGGTCTTGTAGTAGAACAACAGACTGACGGCAAAAAGGTAAGCATTGCGCATCCATGCCTTGCGCTGAAAGACGGCGAAGGCCAAGAATACCAAACTGAAGAAAGCCCAGAACTGGAACTGCGTGAAAAGCAGCGGTGTTTCGGGATCGAAAGAAAAAACGTTCAGAATATATCTTATAAAATCTGACAAATCCATATCTTATCTTAGACAATCGTTATAATCCTGCACGAAAGCATTGTAAATCAAATCAGCCATCAGACGGTATCCCGGCGAGAGGAAATGCACGTGGTCTCTGTTCATCAGACCAGCTGCCACCCATTCACTGCTGCTGCCCAGTCCGCCCATCACCTGAAACTGGTTAAAGACGGCACCGTTGAACTCCTGAGCCAACTCCGTCATAGCCTGCTCCACCACACTGCCGTTGGCATTAAAGCCATGACGACGGCGTCCCGTTCGCAACCAACAGTCGTTGTTGGTAATAAACAGAAAGGCCGTATTGGGATTAACGCTCAGGATATTATTAATCAGCTGACGGTAATTGGCTTTGAAAGTTTCTGTACTGAACCTGCTGACCGGTACATTGGCATCATTAATTCCTATGCCAAAGATTACCAAATCAGGAGGACACAACCGCCCCAACTCCTCAGCAAAGTTCTTGCAGCGTAGCCACGAGGGCACTGCCGCTCCGTTGATGCCGCTCTCGGTATAAACAATGCCTACCCCATCATGCTCAGGCCACACACCATGCATGGCAAAGCTGGTGCTGTCACGTTTCAAACCTTCGAAGATGATGGTACATTCTTTGGCTGGCTTTGAAAAGGCAAAAAGGAAATCCTTCCCTACCTGTTCCGACCGTAACGTATCTGCTTCTGCCGTCACAACAATCGGACAAACCGCTCCGCCTATTGCCTCACCCAGCACCCTAAGTCGCTGAAAGGCATAAGCCTCATCCACGCTCAGATACAAAGAGCAGTCCTCTGACGTTGCCACAGCAACAGCACCGCTCATCCCCAAAGAATAAGACGGCGAGAACTCCAGGCAGCGCGAGGACTTCCAGCTACCAGATGCCGTGAATTCATAATCAGCAGGAGCATTGGTACGTATGGCCCTGAAGGGGAACATCAGTCCACGACTCTTAGGACGCTCGGGCATTATCTGTGAGAAGTTGCTGCGCAGCCTATGGCTCAGCACACCGGCCTGTACATGACTTCCTCCCACATGCAGAATGTTCACCACGCCATCGCCTCCTTTGCGGATATGCTCTATCTTTCGGTACAGCGTCTCAAATCTGCTATGCTGTCCGGGAAAGTACAGATAACAGGCATCGAAGTTAACGTAGTCATAATTGTCAACCTCGACACACTTCAGACGCTGGGCACTGCCGGCGAGCATAAAGGACAACAGAAGTAATATTACGGGGAACCTCTTTGTCATAGCGAATCAACTGTCAGGGAATCTCCCTCCGGCAATTCCACCTTATCCTGTCCCGAGCGGAACCTGTAGAACTTATAATAGAACTGTAATGTCTCGTAAAGCATGTGGGCCATCTTCTTGGCACCGCCAGGAGTGAAGTGAACGTAGTCAGAACCTGCCAGCCCCGAATGCACCCACTTAGCCATGCTGCCCTTTCCGCCCATAACATCGTACATATTCCAGAAGGCGGCACCCGATTCGTTGGCAGCCTCTCTCAGGATCTTAACCGTCTCGGGTAATACCGAATAGGAACGGACGGCACCGGTAGAGTCGGTTGTTGCCATATCAGAAGGTCCTATGAATATAATCCTTGCCTCAGGAGCCATCTGGCGGAACATGCCAATCATCTTCTTCATACGCTCCTTATAGTCAGGCAGTTTGGCTTTAGACAGACAGGGAACACTGTTGCCTCCATATTGAAGCAGGATAAGTCCCACGTTCTCCCTATTCAGGAAAGGACGTATGGATGCCCTGTTGATATTCATCAGCTCAGGACCGGAGCAACCGCGCATAGGCAGATTATCTACGTTAACGCCCCTTGCGCCATCCAACTGAATACCCAGAATGGAGGTATGGCCCTTCACACTAAGGGTAGCTGCCGATGCACCACCACTCAGCCTTGCCGTATAGAAGTACATCTCGCCCACATTGGTAGAATCCATGGCTACGGTATCTCCGCGTACCACCAGACTTAGGTCGGCCGCATCCTTGGTCAGGACAGTAACTTTGTTAAAGGTGCATGAATGCGAATAGTCCTTTCCGCCCCTTGCAGATATATTGATGGTGGCAGAGCCATAGACTTCCGTACGCTTGGCCATAGGACCGTAGAAGTCGCTGTTTCCACGCGAATCAGCAGGACCAAATGCCAGATACTGCGTTGCATTACCTGAAATGGTCTGGCCCGTAGTGTAAGTAGGAACAGTCTGCAGGGCAGGGATAAGACCCACACCGCAGCCCCCGAATTCCTCCTGAAACTCCTGACGTAATATGCCGGATATTCTGTCGCACTCAATCTGCGAGTCACCGTAATGCATAATACGCAGATGCTTGTTGCCGGCATTCTGCATCTTCTCGAAGAAGGCATCCAGATATGTCTCATCATCATTGGGCAGATACAGACGGGCAGGACTGGTCTGGCAATAGACGTTGAACTCCTCCATCTTCTCAGTCTTCAGCGCTGCCAGACGCTGTTCCATAATCTCCTCGGGCGTAAGTACAGCTACGGAATCGGTGTCCGCAGGCTCTTCAGGCACATCCAGAACTTCCGACAAAGCAGGAAAGCGTAACGTTGTGTTTCCTATACGGATACCACCCCTGGGAAACAACATGCATAGCATAGCCAGACCGACCAGCAGAGAAACAATAAACAATACAATATTACGGGGTTTCATTCTATATAATCCTCACAAAAAACGGCGCAAAATTACGAAAATTTCTCCATAACGCCCTCCCGTAGTCTAAAAAAACACAGATTTATTTGGCTTTTAAGGAAAAAAAGTCGAACTTGCACTCCGTAAACTATACAGGTCCTATGAAACATCGTCTTTTCATACGTCTGACTATCTGTATTGCAGCATGTTTCATTCTGCAGTCTGTCTGGGCAGATTCCATTCCGGAGAAATCCCCCAAGACCCTTAAAGGTAAAGCTTCGTGGTACAATGCTCACGGTCGTTTCACTGCCAACGGAGAACGTTTCCACAAAGACAGTCTTACATGCGCACACCGTACCTTTCCTTTTGGAACCCGACTCAAAGTAAAGAACATCAAGAATGGCCGCGAGGTGATTGTCCGCGTAACAGACCGCGGTCCCTTTGGCGGCAAGTATTCCATCGATCTCAGCATTGCGGCAGCCCGCATCCTGGGCATCGTCCGTCTGGGCTTTGCCGAAGTGGAGATCTCTGAATACAAAGAGACCATCATTCCCCTGAAGGCAAAACCCGTAAAGATACCCGAACTGGAATTCGGTACCGTAAATGTGGGCAAAGACTACTCGCCAGAGTGGAAGATAGATTCCATTCCGCCACAGAAACCGCTTTAGGGAATTCATAATTCATAATACGAATTGTCAACTACAAAATAATCATAATATCATGGAAAAAATAATTGGACTTATTGATGCGCCGTTTACTCCTTTTTATCAGAACGGAGACGTGAACTTGGAACCCATCCCCGCCTATGCCAAGATGTTGCAGAAGAACGGGCTGAAGGGAGTTTTTATAAATGGTAGTAGCGGAGAAGGCTATATGCTAACGCCCGAAGAACGTATGCAACTGGCCGAGGCTTGGATGGCAGCTGCACCAGAGGGATTCAAGGTGATTGTGCACGTAGGCAGTTGCTGTGTTCGCGAGAGCAGACGTCTGGCAGAGCATGCTCAGAAGATTGGTGCCTGGGGCATCGGTGCTATGGCACCCCCATTCCCCAAGATTGGTAGAATAGAGGAACTGGTGAAGTACATCGAGGAGATTGCCGCCGGCGTTCCCAACCTACCCTTCTACTATTACCACATCCCCGCATTCAACGGAGCCTTCCTGCCTATGGTAGAACTGTTGAAGGCTGTAGACGGACGCGTACCCAACTTTGCCGGCATCAAGTACACCTTCGAGAGTATGTACGAGTACAACCAGTGCCGACTCTACAAGGATGGCAAGTACGATATGTTGCATGGTCAGGACGAGACCATCCTGCCCTGTCTGGCTATGGGCGGTGCAAAAGGCGGCATAGGCGGCACCACTAACTATAATGGTAAGAACCTGGTGGGTATCATAGAGGCTTGGGAGCGTGGCGACCTGGAGAGTGCCCGTGCCCTGCAGAACTACAGTCAGGAGGTTATCAACATCATCTGTCACTTCCGCGGCAACATTGTGGGCGGCAAGCGCATCATGAAGCTTATTGGTCTGGACCTTGGTCCCAACCGCACCCCATTCCAGAATATCACTCCAGAAGAAGAGATTCGGCTAAAGAAAGAACTGGACGAAATTGGATTCTTCCAGCATTGCAATGTATTCTGATAATTAGAGATTCGATAATAAACCACACAAACTTGAGATAACACAAATACACAGCTAAAAAATCCCCATCATGGAACAACCACGATGGGGATAATCATTCTGAAAAAATCCTTTTGCCTTAAAAAACTATGGTTCGATGATATTGAAGTTGAGGACGGGCTTCTTTATTCCGCTGAAGAGCGAGTTGACGGCATCAGAGTTGCCAAGAACCGAGAGGCCGCTGCAGTTACCGTTGAGGCAAGCTACCAAAGCAGCCCTGGAACCGGTGGCCGTTGCATCTGCATTAGAACGTGTCTCTCCCATATAGGTAAGGACAACACCCGCACGACGTACCACACAACACTTTTCACTACCGATAATGAAGTTGACCGTTACATCGTAGTCGGCCACATCACGGCTGTCTGTGGCGATAGCAGCATACTCGAATATCATACTGATGCTTCCGGCTCCGAGCATATTGGCAATACCGTCGCCCGTTCCATAGATGGGAGCAGCAGGCGTAGCGGCACGCAACTCCATAGCACCCGTCAGGTAGCAGTTACGCCAGGTACCACTCTCGCACTGATAACCCAACTGCTCCAGTGCATCGGCACAGAGGCGACGGGCCTCAGTATTTGAGGGGTCGGCATAGACAAGTTCCTTTGTTACCTGAGCTACCCACTGGTATTCGCCACGGGCGTAGTCCTCACGGGCCATACGCAGGATGCGCTCGGGAGAACCCATATACTCTACAATCTTCTTGGCAGTACGCTCGGGAGTCAGCAGATTCAGGTTCACAGGGTTGGCATCGTACCATCCCATGTAACGCTGATAAACAGCCTTTATGTTGTGCGAGAGAGTTCCGTAATACTGACGAGTGTACCATACGCGGTCCAAACGCTCGGGCAGTTGCAGGGTGTCGGAGATCTCGGTTGAGGTAAGACCCAGATTCACATAGTGCAGTGTCTGGTCGTGGATGAACTTATATACCGAAGCAGTATTCAGCATATATTCGCGGATGGTCTCGGTACCCCAGTGTGGCCAGTTGTGGCTCTGGAAGACCACATCGGTCTTGTCACCAAACTTCTGCTCAGCCTCTAGGATATAGTTGCACCATGCCTCAGCATCACGAACCTGAGCACCGCGCAAAGTATAGAGGTTGTGCAGGGTACCGGTACAGTTCTCTGCCATCCAGAGTGCGCGATAGTCAGCAAAGTAGGCATTCATCTCTGTAGGAGCCTCTGTGCCCGGGGTAACCTGGAAGGTAACGGTGAGCCCGTCAATGATAAGAGTGGTATCCTTTGCGACTTCGAAAGTAGGAGGCACGAGGGTTACGGGCGAATTGGTACTCTGTCCCATACCGATACCCATAGCCATGCGGCCAGTGACGCCCTTGGGCAGATTGGCTCCGTACTGATAGCCAGCACGACGTGACATAGCTGCGTTACAATAGGCATTCTCGGCAATAACATGCTTCATGAAATGCTCTGATGTGATGACGGCAATCTTGCCGGTTTGCAACTGCTGATCCAGTGGTAGGGAGGCATCGGAAATGTTCTGGGCATTGACAATAGCACCTACGCCACCATAGTGGTCAGCATGACTGTGACTGATAAGGACAGCCACAATGCGGGGATTGGCATCCACGTTGCGCTTGAAGATATCCAGAGCAGCCTCAGCCACCTCCTTACACATCAGCACATCAAAGATCAGCCAGCCACCGCTCTTCGTCTTGATAAAGGTCATGTTGGCCATGTCGTAGCCACGCACTTGATAAATGCCCTCGCATACCTTAAAGAGGCCACATTGTACGTTGCAGAGGGTGTTGCGCCAAAGGCTGGGGTTAACGGTCGAGGGAGCCTCGCCACCTTCCTGTACAAACTTGAACTCAGCCATGTTCCAAACCTCACCGTTGGAGTTCTTGATAACAAGGTCTGGGGTAGCCTCAATAAGTCCGCGCTTTGCATTCTCCAACTCCGCCTGGTCTTCGAAGTCCAGGCGTGCATACCACTGTTTGTTCTTGTCAGCCGTAGCTTGAGTTGCCTTCTTCGAGGCCATAGGATCCTGGCCGAGCTCTTCCTCTTCGGGTTCCTGAACAGGATTTTCCTCTGTCTTATAAAAAACCAGGCTGTCCATCTCGTTGGAACGATAAGACTGTCGTTGTCCATTCTTGTAGAGATAACACCCTTGGGCTGAAACCTGTTGTGCCATGCCACATAGGCAAAGCAAAGCCATGACAAGATGCTTGTTCATTATTTCTTTGATATTTTGAATGATTTACTATCTGTTACTACAAGGTAAACGCCCTTTCTCAGGGATGCTGTAGAGAGGGTTGCTGTGCCGTCCTTGCCAGGAGTGGCAGTCTCCACACATTTGCCATCGATGGTATAGAGAGACAACTGCCGGCATCCGTAAGCAGTCACCTCACCATCTGTGATACGGAAAGAATCGTCCGCAATAGGTTTGATATCCGTCGCCTTTTCCTCAATAGTCATCTTCAGATAGCCATCCAGTGCATAGCGAACAGTAACCTTACCAGATACCAGTTGGACCTCCTCGTCTACAAACGTTACTACGGGCTTCTCTGTCAGATTGAACGATGTGGTGCCTTTTGTTTCATACACAACCACACACATCGATTTTTCTTCTGCCCGGACCGTAACAGTCACAAGCATCAGCACGAGTAACAGAAATGGCCGCGCAGTGTTACAAATAAATGTTTTTGCGCTCATTGAAATATCATTAACCATCTATTAATTATTCATTCATATTCTGGAGGAACACTTCGGTAGAAACCTTCGTGCCGCGAGGTCCATACTCGCCCAATGCCAGGTGAGCCTGCATGTGCTCGGGATCCTGACGGGCAGAGGTAACAGGGTCACCATAGGGGGTAGGCTTCATGTTAGACATAGAGTGCTCCCATTCCTTATTGGGCAGGATATTGCGGTACATAACCGTAATGCAGTTGCCGATGGGTTTCTCAGGACCGAAGTAAGAGGGGCGTTCACGGTCCCAAACAATCAGGTGGATATACTGTCCGGCGGTCTTGGCATCAGCAACAGCCTGCTCAATCTCTGTCAACCTGGGATTCTGCTTCAAACAAAGGACAAAAGTCACCTTCTGACCATCAGGAACATTAGCCTGTGCATCATAAACAGAATAGTAAGAACGGGTATCCAACTGAGTGCCGAAACACATAGACCAGTAGCGGCAGGGAGCACCATCGTACTGCTCAACACTCTTGGGATAAGGAGCAGGGATGAAGCTCCAGGTCATGACCTGATTATCCTCGATAGCTGTACGGCAGTACAGGTAATCGGTAGCGTTGTTGGGATAGAAGCTACCACGTGGAGCCAGCATAAAGGGTACATCTGTCTCATTGTCGAACCACTGAGGTTGGAAAGGAGCAGGATCGCGCCACATGTTGCTAGTACCGCGCTTAGGAGCCAGTACCTCCTTCATGGTGTTCATATCATACGCCTGAATGGCAGGCAACTCTACGCCACCGAATTCATCAACACCCAGGTACTCACGGATAATGAGACAAGCTTTCTTGATGCCTGCCCCCAACTTAATAATATTCTTACTGGGCAACTTGGCAATCTGCTCTTCAGTGGTGGTGGCAGGCACGATATAGACAGTAAAGGTATTCTTACCCGTTGAGGTCTTAACAAAGGGATTCACACAACCGGCATCAGGGGTCATCTCATAGTCAGACATACCGCTGATTACCTCGCCGTTCTCATCGTTATAAGTACTGAAGCTGAAATAGCGGCAGTTGGGGAATTCACCCGATATTTTCAGGGCCAGGTTGGCATTCTCTTCCACGCTGTAGCTGTACTCCCAGTAGTTGACATAGAGGTCGGGCAACTGAGGGACGGTAAAGTCAGAACCCTTGGCAGTAGGTCCCCACTGCTCCTTGGGAGAAGGGTTCTGAATGGTAGACTCATCATTTTTGTCATTCTCAGAGCATGCGGAAACTGAGATGCATGCCATCGCAATTAATGCAAAGATAGTTTCTCTCTTCATATCTAATATTATTTTGGTTGATTTATTTCTTACGGAACATTCGGATAACAACCCAGATGACCAGACACCACGTAGCCAGATAGGCAAAGGCAAGGGGGATGGTGAGCCAGAGGGGTGTTTCCTTGATGAATGAAATGAAATCCATTTTTTTCTGTGATAAATATATTCCACCCCAAAGATACGCCTACAGCATTATAATAAAGTGTAAAAAAAACTACAATGGTGTGTAATTTTCAAGAATAGGGTGTGAAAAATAACAGAATTTACACACCTTATACCCTGTTTACACAAAAAAGCATTAACTTTGCAGCATATAACTAAACAGGATGGAGAACATGCAATTCACAGCCATCATCCTGATGGCATTACTCACATTCAAACTTTTACTGCTACCCAGCAAGGTAGCCTTAAACCCCTTGGTAAACAAGGCCCGCATACTTATGGCGGGCAGTACCATATTGTTGGGTGTGCAGTTCCTATTGCAGTACACCTGGCACCTGCGTGCCATGGGTGTTACCCAGGCTGTGATGCTGAATCTGACTCTGTTTATCCCCGTATCATGGATGCTTTCCATGGCAGTGCTGAACCTGCAGGGTAAGGGTCGGCTGAAACCTATAGACCGATGGATTGGGGGAATCACATGGATCCTGTGCACATTACTGCTGGGTGTTGCAGCTACCATAGACGGAGAACCACTACTATCTGAAACACCTGAAATCCAGATAGCAGAAATTATCTGCTCTATACTATATGCTACCATGCAAGGCCATTATGCATGGCGCCATACTGTGAATATGCGAGCCATGCAACGTTCTCTGCAGAACTACTACGACCGCGATATGGAAGGTATGCTGACTTGGATGCGGCTGAGTGTTATCATCTTGGTGGTGCTGGCACTGATGGTCCCCATACTGATTTTCGGATCAGGAGCGTGGTTGGCAGTGTATGGAATTTTCTTCTTTGCCAGCATTTTCTATACGGTAGACAGTTTCTGCAGCTATGTGGTAAGCTCCGCCCCCAAGAGATTGGAAGAAGCAGAGAAAAACGAGGAAGAGGAAGAATGCGAAAAAGCCTCAACAGTTGACAATACAGCAGATATGTCTGAAGAACAATCTAGGCGCATAGACCGTATTGTCGAGCAGTGGCTGAAGGACAAATGCTATCTGAAACGAGACCTGAAGCTCCCTGTCGCTGCTGCAAGTCTTGGCATACCGCAATACCAGTTCTCAGCCTGGCTGAGAAACAAGAACCTTAAATACAGTGAATGGATAACCACCCTGCGCATAGAGGAAGCCAAAATTGTATTGCTGGAACATCCCGACTGGACCTCTGAGGCCGTTGCCGACCATTGTGGTTTCAATAGTCGGGAATATTTCCACCGCATCTTCCGCACTTACATAGGTATGACACCTGTCAGCTTCCAACAGAACCACAGAGTTATAGATAAATAACAATGAGTTCTAATCTTTTTCTCACTACAATATAATAAAAGGTATAAGCAATGAAGGGGAGCCGATTGAGGTTCCCCTTTTTTCTTGCCAGTCATAACTTTTTCACTGATTCTGTGCTATAATATAAATATAATGTTTATCTTTGCCAAAGAAACTAATATCCCACCAAACATATTATCATGAAAACAAGATTACTTATTACATTGATGCTCCTTGTTGCGATAGTGACGGGAGTGAATGCGGCAAATTTTGTGGCACAAATATACTGCGAAGGTTGGGCAACCGATGATGCCTCTGGCAACAAAGTATTCGATTTTGATGCGAGTGGGACACTCACATATACTGCTCCAGGAGCAAGTTACGTGTTTGTCCGCAACGATGAAACAGGAGTGCAGTATTGCACCGACGGGTGGACGGACTTTGCGAATCCAGTTACCTTGGTCAACCAGAACAGCCTGTCAAACCCGGGTAATTTCGAGAAATTCTACGTTCCATCAGGAGAGCATACCCTCTATTTGGTTGATAACGGCAATGACACCTTCACGATTGCCTACGACAAGGATATTCGTACTCGAGATCCAAAAACGTTGCCTTATAGCTATGGTTTTGAGGATAACGACTTGTCTGTAGATGGGTGGACAACGCTTAATTTGAGTGTTAATAACAGCGCCAGGTTCGGTATCAAGGAGAATGCAAAACAAACAGGAAATTATGGATTCAGTTTTTCTTCTTATAACGCCTCTTCAGATTATAATCAATATCTTTTCTCGCCAGAGTTGATTACTCCAGATGATTTTGAAGTATCTTTTTCTTATCGTTCCAGTGCATATACCGAAAGTTTCAAAGTGGGCTATTCTTCTACAACAACAGATGTTTCAAGTTTCAACTGGGATGATGTGGATCAGATCAATACAAGTTCAACTTCTTGGACTAAATTTACCCACACGTTCCCTGCGGGAACAAAATACGTCGCCATTAACTATGTATCACATTATCAAAGCGACCTTTACGTCGATGATTTCGCGTTTGGAAATTCGGGAAAGACCGTCTATGTATATCCTAAATGTGTAAATACGGTAGGCGAGCAGGTGGTTCTTTGGTCTTGGCCTTTAGGAGGCGAAGGAAAATGGACAAAGGGAATCCCAGACGATACCTATACGGGATGTTACAGATTCGAGATACCCATAGACCATAATAACTGCGTTGCTTGTATAATCGCAGAAACAGATCCTATTGCGTGGGATCGTGTAGAAGCTAAGAGTAATGACCTTAGCTTGCCCAGTGAAACTGATGGGGTTTTAATTGTTTTTCCAACGTTTACCCCTGAAACACTTCCTACCCTCCCCACAGAAATCACTACCATCGACCACTTGTCGGACTACCTAACACCTGAGCCCACCGAGGATGTGGAAGTTACGCTGAAGACCGGTATGACTCCTGACGACTTCACACAGGAACAGCAAGTTGCCATTGGAGCCGTCTGCACTGTGGCATTGATTTCTCAAGGGACGGCCGACGCATGGAGCTATTCCACTATAGAGGGCAAGAAACTGTTCGAAATGTCTAAAACAGACGGAAGTGTTAAGGTGTACGACGGCGTGTCAGAGGCCGACAATTTTACCTATGAGCTGACAGAGGAAGACCGTAACACATTGAGTGGTTATTTCTCCTTGGGAGGTCCCAGCTTGGCTGAAAGTCTGGCTTCCGTTAAGACCATCACCGTCCAGTTCGTTGCCAATGAGCCTGCTCCAGGCCTTGCCAAAGATGAGGAGGGCAACTACCTCATCGCCTCTGCCGACGACTGGAAGTCCTTCGCCGAAATAGTCAAGGCCGAGCCTACAGCCAATGTCAAGATGACTGAGGACATTGACTTGGGCGATGACCAGACGATGGCGGGCACAGAAGAACATCCTTATCAGGGAACGTTTGACGGTGGCGGTCATACGCTCAATGTCAACTATGATGTCAACATAACCCGTGCCGCACCGTTCCGCTTTATTACCAATGCCACTATCAGAAATCTGCATGTCACAGGCTCATTGACGACTACAGCCCAAACAGGTGGAGGCATCGTCAGTTGGACTGAAGGAACATGTCTCATCGAAAAATGCTATAGTTCTGTAGTCATTACTGCCAACAAAGTCAGTGCTACCGCTGATACCTACGGCGGTATCATAGGTTGCAATTATAAAGGCAACCTGACCCTTCAGGACTGCATGTTCGACGGTAGCATAACCACCACAGAAAAAGATGGTTGCGGCGGCTTAGTAGGCTTCACCGAAGTTGGCGGCACTGCCACTGCTACCAACTGCCTCCTGACGGCAACATTTGACCTTAATAATAACAACACTAATGTTACTTTGCTGCGCCATGCTGGCTACGGCACTGTTGAGAATATCTCCAATTGCTACTATTTGAATGGTCTGTATGTCAAGCAGGGAACACAGGTTACCGATGAGCAGCTTGCCAACGGCACCATAGCCACAGCCCTGCAAGCTGACCGCGATGAGACCGTTTGGGTGCAGGACGAGAAGACGGGCAGGCCAATACAGAGCATCTTCTATCGCTATGGTCTCTCCAAGGATGAGGAGGGCTATTACCTTCTTGCTTCTGCTGCTGACTGGAAAGCCTTTGCTGAGCTGGTCAAGACGACACCGACAGCCAATGCCAAAATGACGGCCGACATTGACTTGGGTGACGACCAGACGATGGTGGGAAGCTTAGAATATCCTTATCATGGAAATTTCGATGGACTGGGCCACACGCTCACCGTCAACCTTGATAGCTATTATACTTTTGACAAAGGTACTGTCGCTCCTTTCTCGTGTGTGAAGGATGCAACCATTAAAAACCTGCATGTCGCAGGAAGCCTGAAGCAACAGTATTGTGCTGCCGGAGGCGTGGCAGGAAACATTCAGGGCAATCTCACCGTCAGCCAGTGCTGGGTATCCGCTTATATCTATGTACAAGGTTATGGTAACTATCAGGGAACCATCGGCGGCATCGCCAGCTACTGCGATGACCCCAACGTCAGAAATTGCGAGATTGTGATAGAGGACTGCATCTTCTCGGGAGAATTTGGAACAGGCATACATTCCGGCAGCATCATGTCTCATGTGAACGGAGAGTATGGAAATCATGCCATCCTTCGGAACTGTTTGAACATTGGCACCTTCCCGAGCGCATCAGGGAATTCAGGAACTTTTATCCGTCCCATTCAAGGCAACAGTTTCGCAATAGACAACTGCTACTACCGGAACTCCTTCGGCTACATTCAGGGCTCACAGGCAACAGATAGTCAACTCTCCGATGGTACTATAGCCACAACATTGCAAGCTGGTCGCACAGAAACCGTGTGGGTACAAGATCCGGATAGGAATTGTCCGATGTTGCTTGTTTTTAGTACATCTGATCCGGACGGAATAAGAGCCCCCCTCGTTTCCCCCGAGGGGGAAGGTAAAGCCGTATGGTACGACCTCAGTGGTCGCAAGGTGCAGAAGCCCAGTAAGGGTCTGTATATTGTAAACGGCAAGAAGGTACTGGTTCAATAAATCTATACTGATATGATGTCAATAGGGGATGAAGAATAGAACGTTCTTCATCCCCTTATAGTTTGGTGTTCAATAGCAAAATATAGAATAGAAACAGACATTGTTCATGAACTGTTCCTGATTAACTCCAGTACTCTGCTTAAAATACTCGAGTACTCTCGTTGAAGTACTGGAGTACTCACGTTAAAGTACTGGAGTACTCTGGTAAGAGTACTAGCTCCATCTATTGTTCGGGATAGTACCAACAAGTTTGACTCTTCTCTCGCTACTCCATCGGTTCGAAAAAAAACGAGTTTTTCTTTTGTTCTTCTCTCACTTATTCGTAATTTTGCCCCTGTAAACAAGTAAAAAGACAATTATGGAAACTATAACTTTTAGTCCTGCACAAATACATGTGTTCAACCTTGTGTCGCACATCAAGTCTGCTATGGGCTTGGAGCAACTGAGAAAACAACTTGCCGCTTTCTATGCCAAGCAGGTAGATGACGAGATGGATCAGCTTTGGGAAAGTGGTCAGTTTGACGAGAAGCGTCAGAATGAACTCCGTGGCTCACATTTCCGCACTCCATACAAGAAGTAGCAGATGAATCCTGTTGTCATTGATACAAATTGCCTCTTGCAGATAATTGCACGCAAGAGTCCCTACCGTCCGATTTGGGATGCTTTTCTTGATGGGCGGTATGATCTTTGTGTTTCTAATGATATTCTTGACGAGTACCAAGAGATTCTTGGTCAGCAGATAACGGCAACCGTAGCAGAAAACGTAGTTCTGCTCATTCTTAACCGTGAGAATGTGCGGCTGGTAGACCCTCACTTCCGCATGGAACTCATAACTGCAGACCCTGACGATAACAAGTTTGTGGACTGTGCTTTTGCTGCTGGTGCTGACTATTTGGTATCTGAGGACAGCCACTTTAACGTACTTCGTACCACACCTTTCCCACATCTCAATCTCGTCACTCTTGATGAATTCTTGCAGACAAGAATTATCAATAATTTATAATAAAAGGTATAAGCAAAATAATCATATAAACATCAAGGGGATGGAGGACAGAACGTTTTTCATCCTCTTTTTAGTTTGGTGTTCAATAGCAAAATAAAGTATAACAGAAACAGGCATGGCCATGACCTAATCCGGTCATGTATCTTCCAAGAACCAACCTGACGGCCCCCGAGCCAAGACGCTTTTTGGTTTCTCTTTTGGTTCTTTTGCTCTTTGACACCAAAGAGAAAAGAATAGAAGTTTGGTTCTTTCAAAATAAATCACTACATTTGTACGCAGAAACAGATACATGCAAAATACAAACATATTAAAAAGCAATAATACCATGATAAAGAAAACGACCGCATTCTTCGTGTTCTTTACCTTCTTTCTGGTCCTTTGCCAGGGACAGAACGTCATTACCGTAACCAAGGCTAAGGATATGCCACGCGCCGTATCGGGCCACTTTGCAGGCATCCAGAACGGAGAACTGGTAACATGGGGAGGCTGCAACTTCCCTGACATCCCCTGTGCCGACGGCGGACAGAAAGTCTTCTATCCCAAAGCCTACGGTGCCAGCGTAACGGTACCGGAAGGGACAGTGTATATTGGGGGAATGAGCCCCCTCCCCGCTCCCCCTTTGGGGGAGTGCCGTAGTGACGATGAGTGCTTCATAAAGTTAGAGTACTCCCCCAAAGGGGGAGCGGAGAGGGGGCTTCTTCCCTCTCTTCCTAAAGGGCTCGACAACTTTGCGGCTTGCTACGGTACAGACAGGATTTTCGTGGCAGGAGGTCAGACAGACGGAATTCCCAACAAGGATGTCTATGCACTGGACTGGCCCGACGGCAAGGAATGGGTGAAGCTATGCGAACTTCCAGGCCTAACCCCTAACCCCTCTCCGAAGGGCGAGGGGAACTTTTTGGGACGTTTGCAACCTTGCATGGCTGTTCAGAATGCTCCCGAGGGTAAGGCACTGTTCATCTTCGGAGGGTACTCAGCCCCCCCAGCCCCCTCCCAAGGAGAGGGAGTTGTTTACACAAAAGGCCTGAAACTAAACCTGAAAACACTCGAATGGCAAGAGACCTCACCTGCCATTCTCCCCTCCTTGGGAGGGGACGGGGGAGGCTGTGAGGGGGCCAGCCAGGCTCTTGTCGGCTCTTGCGCCACTACCTGCGGCTACAGCCACATTCTGTTCTTCGGTGGTGTGGACTATGATATCTTCCTCTCTGCCATACAGGGCAAGCAAGACAGTCTGTACCTGCGCCACGAACCTGCTTGGTATAAGTTCCGCCAGGATGTGCTAGTCTACCATACCATCACAGATTCCTGGACCACCATCCCGGGTGATACAGCACTGGCCCGCGCCGGAGCAGCCCTAACACCATTTGACGGAGGCTGGTTCTACAGCGGCGGCGAAACAATGCCGGGCATACGGTCGGCACAGGTTTCCCGCATAGAGACAAAGCGCGAGACATCCTTTGGCTGGTTGAACTGGACCGTACTGGCCCTCTACCTGCTGGCCATGCTGGGAATGGGTATCTACTTTATGCAACGTGAGAACGGAGCGGAGGACTTCTTCAAGGGCGGCGGTCGTGTTCCCTGGTGGGCAGCTGGTATCAGTATCTATGCTACCATGCTGAGCGCTATCACCTATATGGCCATCCCTGCCAAGGCATACGCCACCGACTGGACCTACTACCCCATGCTGTGGATGATTCCGCTGGTGGGCTTCCCCGTTATCTGGTACTACCTACCTTACTTCCGCCGGAGCAAGGCAGCTTCTGCCTATGCCATACTGGAGGAACGCTTCAATGCTGCCACCCGCCTGATGGCATCTGCATTGTTCTGCATCTTTATGGTGGCACGTATGGCACTGGTGCTGTATCTGCCGTCATTGGCACTGACAGCTGTAACAGGTATAGACATCTACCTATGCATTGTGCTGATGGGCCTGGTTACCATCATCTACTGCACCATGGGCGGTGTGGAGGCCGTCATCTGGGGTGATGTAGTGCAGGGCTGTATCCTGGTAGGCGGAGCCATCTTCGCAGCCTTATATCTCTGGAGCAATACAGAAGGAGGCTTCTCTGGCGCCTGGCAGATGGCAGTGGATAACGACAAGATGCGTCTCTTTGTATGGAGCTGGGACTACCGCCGTGTCACCTTCTGGGTAGCCATCCTGGGCGGTGGCATTGCCAACAACCTGATTTCCTATACCAGCGACCAGACCGTCATTCAACGCTACATGACTACAAAGGACGAGAAGAGCGCAGGTCGTAGCATCCTGGTAAACGGATTCATGAGCGTGTTCATCTCTGTGGCCTTCTACTTCATAGGTACAGGACTCTACACCTTCTACAAGACACACCCCCAGAGCCTGGACATTACCATGCAGCAAGGCGACGCCATCTTCCCCTTCTTCATGATGAGTCAGATGCCGGCAGGTATAGCAGGACTGCTGATTGCAGCTATCTTTGCAGCCACCATGAGTACCATCTCCAGCAACATAAATAGTGTCAGCACGGCCTTCAGCGTCGACTTCATCCAGCGCTTCCGTCCCAGCATCAAGGATGCAGCCCTACTGCGTGTGGCACGCTGGACCTGCATCGTCAGCGGTCTGATAGGCTTGGGCATTGCCCTGCTGATGGCTACGTGGGACATCACCTCGCTGCTGGATTACTTCAACACCATACTGGGATTGCTGACAAGTGGATTGGGCGGTCTCTTCGTAATGGCAGTCTTCATGCCTCGCATCAAGGGCTGGTCGGCTCTGACGGGCTTCATCGCCGGCGAAGTGGTAGTACTGCTGATGTACCTCTTTACGGATGCCAACTTCTTCCTCTTCGGTGCAACAGGAATTGTGGTGAGTGTATTGGTCGCATTAGCCGTAAGCCCCCTCCCCGCTCCCCCTTTGGGGGAGGGTCACAAACTCCATAAATCATGACTAAGTTTGATAGAAATAAAGCAAATTACTGTTATTCCGACCCCGTCTTATATCCTATTTTAAAGGAACACGCTAAAAGGATGAAAGAGTATCCTACAGATGCAGAACGTCTGATATGGCTACATCTTCAAAAAAGCAAACTTGGGTTACCTTTCAGAAGACAACATATCATTGCTGACAATATTGCTGATTTCGCATGTCTTCCGGCTCATTTGGTAATTGAGATAGATGGTGGCTACCACGATGATATTCGACAGCAATATCATGATCAGGCAAGGACCAATGAAATAGAAAAATTGGGATTTAACGTTATACGATTTACAAACGAAGATATATTCGAAAGATTAGAATATGTTATAGAAACCATTAAAACAATTATATCATGAAAAGAAAAGACATAGACACTCCCCCAAAGGGGGAGCAGGGAGGGGGCTTTAAAGCCTTGGCTGCTCAATACAAGAGCGAGCTGTTAGACCGCGTGATGCCCTTCTGGATGCAGAACAGTATAGATAAGGAATACGGTGGGTACTTTACCTGCATAGAACGGAATGGTGAGGTGTACGACACCGACAAGTTCATCTGGCTTCAGGGCCGCGAGGTGTGGATGCTGGCAAAACTATATAACACTCTCCCCATAGAGGGGGAGGTGGAGAGGGTCCGACAGGAGTGGCTGGACGCTGCCATCCAAGGGGCTGAGTTCCTGAAGAAGTACGGACACGACGGTAACCTGAACTGGTACTTCTCGCTCGACCGTCAGGGGCGTCCGTTGGTAGAGCCATACAACATCTTCTCCTACACCTTTGCCGTCATAGCCTTCGGGCAACTCTATAAGGCAACGGGCAAGCAGGAGTATGCTGACATTGCCAAGAAGACCTTTGATATTGTTCTCTCCAAACGCAATAACCCCAAGGGTAAATGGAGCAAGGCAGCTCCTGGGGCACGTGCCCTGAAAGACTTTGCCCTGCCTATGATTCTCTGCAACGTAGCATTGGAAATTGAGGACCTGCTGGACCCGAAGTTCCTGAAAGAGACCATAGACATCT
This sequence comes from Bacteroidaceae bacterium, assembly GCA_017619585.1. The sequence continues at coordinate 82,309 of JAFZSA010000018.1, read as the reverse complement.
GCCTGCACGAGGTGCTGGATGTCTTCTATCGTCCCGAATTGGACCTGATAGTGGAGAACGTAAGCAAGGACGGCGAATTGGTTGACTGTCATGAAGGTCGCGTCCTGAATCCCGGTCACGCCATTGAAGCCATGTGGTTCATCATGGATCTGGGTAAGCGTTTAGGTCGTAAGGATCTTATAGATAAAGCCGTACACATTGCCTTGCGCGAAGCAGAGTATGGTTGGGACAAGGAGTATGGAGGCATCTTCTACTTCATGGACCGTCTGGGACGTCCATTGCAACAGTTGGAATGGGACCAGAAACTCTGGTGGGTACACATAGAGACCCTCATCACCATGATAAAGGGCTACGAACTGACTGGCAACCAGGAATGCCTGGACTGGTTCATGAAGGTTCACGAATATGTATGGAGCCACTTCATGGATCCCGAGTACCCGGAATGGTTCGGTTATCTGAACCGCCGCGGCGAAGTGCTATTGACCCTGAAGGGCGGCAAGTGGAAGGGTTGCTTCCACGTTCCACGCGGCCTGATGCAAGTGTATCAGACCTTAGAGAGAATTGCAGCCAAGGAATAAAACTGTAAGGATTATTCCCAAAATCGTTTTCTGGCTCATTTTACTGCCACGCCAGAGAAAATTTGCTCCCTCACTAGGAAAATTTTGCGCCCTAGTGAGGGAGCAATAATTATATGCCTAATAGCGTTTTGATGAAGGCGAGGCTAATATCGCAATTGTCAAATTATTTTACAGAACAACAGTTGAAGCTAGAGTCCAAATCTAGTATTGCTATCATTAATTGTCAACATATACCTCAACAAGGCTTTCCCCCCGATGGTTATCGTTCTTATCAGACGGTACATGTTGTCTAAACATGTACCTAACATATACCCTATATGTACCTTATGATTCAAGAATTTGACAGAGATGTCAGGTATATGTTAGGTACATGATAGGTACATATCGCACAAACATATACCGTGCCTTCAACGCGATAACCATCGGCTCTCAAAGGTTCTTATGGTATATGTTACCTGTTTTTGCGAAAATCCAATAATTTCAATATACATCTTCCACATCCGCCAGCAACCTTCATTCGCAGGTCGTATATTTATTAGAGAAACGGCGTATCACTATGAGCAATACGGCCTTTCACTTCCAGAGAAACGCCGTATTGCTATTTGCTTTATGGGGCGCTATAAATAAATTCGTTTTTTTTCTTTGCGTGAATCAGATAATTCAGTATTTTTGATACTTGCGTCTCTAAAATACTAACGTTCGGAATAAAAAAATATTCAAATTATTTTGTTCTTCTCTCACTAAATCGTATTTTTGCAACGTGAAGCCTCTTCATTATGGCCTAATTATAGGTTGTTGTTAGCGTTGGCTAAAGTCTAATGTCTAACGCCTAAGGTCTGAAAATAGGGGGCAGCTGGCAGCGGTCAGCATTAATCTTATCGGAAAATAAACGAAGCGTTATGCTCGTCTTGTGTTCTGAAACCTGAGAAATTTCAAGCTAAGCAAGAAGAGAACATGATGGCTTCCATGCGTAAGCGTGGACTATAGTCATTTCTCCTTAGCAAGGTTTTCTCAGGACCCCAGAACAGAGAAGTGGATACAGTTCCACGCTTCATACATTATTTATAGGTGTTCTTTGGGACTGAGAGGCCATGAAAACAAACTATCCATGAAAGCAAAACTTCTACTTCTCGCGCTCCTTGCGCAATTCTTCTCCTTAACGACGATGGCCTATGATGCCGAAATTGATGGCATATATTACAATTTCTCTGGTTCAAATGCTAGTGTTGTATCAGGAGATGTTCCATATTCAGGTTCTGTAACGATTCCGTCCAATGTTAGTTACAATGGCAAAACCTATGTAGTAACAAAAATTGGCAAAAACGTATTCTGTGGAGGAAGTGTTTTAACCGTCAGTATTCCCGAGAGCGTGACCACTATTGGTGAATTTGCATTTTATGGCTGTGATGCTCTATATTCTATTACTATTCCTGAGAGTGTAATCGACATAGGTGAACATGCGTTTACGGGAACACGATGGCTTGAAAATCAGCCCGATGGCTTGGTATATGCAGGTAAGGTTGCCTATAAATATAAGGGAACTATGCCCGATAATACGACAATTGACATAAATGAAGGTACTTTAGCTATAGCTGATTACGCTTTCAAAAATTGTAGCGGCTTAACTTCTATTTCCATCCCTGAGAGTATCATAAGTATTGGAAATGAAGCGTTCGAAGGGACTGAATGGTTCGAAAGTCAGCCCAATGGCTTGGTATATGCAGGTAAGGTTGCTTATAAGTATAAAGGGACGATGCCGGAGAATACGACGATTGAAGTAAAAGAAGGTACTTTAGCTATAGCTGATTACGCTTTCTCTTCTTGTAATAACATAAGTTCTATAACCTTACCAGAAGGATTAACAACCATTGGAAAATCCGCATTCGTGAGCTGTGAATATTTGTACTCCATTACCATACCAGAGAGTGTAACTGCAATCGGCAAGGGAGCATTTGACTGGTGTAGACGTTTATCCTCCATTATCATTTCCGGAAGCGTGACCACTATCGGCGATGAAACTTTTCGTTTTTGCTCTAATCTTTCCTCTGTCACTATTCCTGAGGGTGTAACAAGCATTGGCAATGACGCATTCTATGGCTGCTCTAAACTTTCCTCTGTCGCTATCCCTGAAAGTGTAACTAGCATTGGCGATGACGCATTCTCTGGCTGCTGGAATCTATCCTCAATTACCATTTCAAAAAATGTGACCAATATTGGGTATAGAGCTTTTCTAAATTGCAGTAGACTATCCTCAATTACCATTCCAAAAAAATTAACTAATATTGGGGATGAAGCATTCAATTTTTGCGGTAGGTTAAATTCTATTGTTGTTGAGGAAGGAAATTCGGTATATGATTCCCGAAATGGGTGTAATGCTCTCATAGAAACAGCCACCAATACATTAATAAGGGGGTGCAAAAACACAACAATTCCAGAAGATATTGTTTGCATTGGGAATTATGCTTTTTCTACGTGTAGGGATTTAGCTACAGTGAACATTCCAATTGGTGTGACTACAATCGGTAATTCAGCATTCAGTTCTTGTTACGATCTGGCATCTATCGCTATTTCTAAGAATGTCACAAGTGTTGGTTCTGATGCTTTTAGCGAGTGTGATTTAGCTTCTATTGTTGTAGAGGAAGGAAATCCGGTTTATGACTCCCGAAACGGCTGCAACGCTCTTATTGAAACATCCACAAATACTCTTATATTAGGATGCAAAAATACGGTGATCCCAGAAAGCGTAACTAGTATCGGAGATAATGCTTTCTGGAGATGTCACGATCTGGCGTCTATTACCATCCCGGAAAACGTGACCACCATTGGCTATGAAGCTTTTAGTGATTGTGGTCTAAACTCTATAACCATTCCAAAGAGCGTAACATATATCGGTCCTCGCGCTTTTTTCGCTTGTCCTATAACCTCTGTTGACGTTTCTGATAGTGTAATGACTATTGGATACGAAGCATTCTTAAATACTCCATGGTTCGAGAATCAGCCTGATGGATTGATTTATTTGGGTAAAATTGCCTATAGGTATAAAGGTGTGATGCCAGAAAACTCATCAATTTATATCAAAGAAGGTACAATAGGTATTACAAACTCCGCTTTCAGGGATTGTAGAGGCTTGGTTTTTGTTTATATTCCCGAGAGTGTAACTAATATTGACGGCAGTCCTTTCTATGATTGTCGTAGTTTAACTTCCGTAAACATACCTAAAGGTGTGACTTGTATCGATGATGCTTTTGTGAATTGTTTCAGCCTTTCTTCTGTGAGGATAAAAAGAAAGGTCCCCTTTGCAATAACAGAACGGACTTTTATTAATCATTCTGATGCAATTCTTTATGTGCCTAAAGGTTATAAAGAGGCATATCAATCTGCTGATTATTGGAAGGATTTCAAGGAAATCACAGAATGTGATTATGTGGATGTGACAGACCAGACAATCGTTGTTGGTGGTTCAACTACGATGGAGATAAATGTGAACAACCTTGATACCGACCTCGTTGCCTTTCAAATGGATTTGACACTTCCAGAAGGTGTCAGTCTTGACAAGACGGGATGTTCACTATCTTCCCGTATTATCGATGAGGGACAGGAACTTACTATCGGAAAGTTGGAGAACGGAGCTTATCGCCTTACATCTTCTTCTTTTTCTCTCACTCCCATCAGTGATAACGATGGTACACTGCTTACGTTGAAACTTACGGCAGAAGAAGGAAGCGTTGGAGGACATGCAACCATTAGCAATATACGTTTCTCTACATCTAATTCTAATCGTCTGACCATGGATGATAAGACATTTGACATCAATGTGATGTACAAGGTCATCTATATAGTTGACGGTGAAGAGTATAAGACGGTCAACGTGGTCTATAACGCACCAATTACTCCTGAAACTGAGCTTGCCAAGGAGGGTTATACTTTCTCTGGTTGGAGTGAAATACCCGAAATCATGCCAGCGCACAATGTGGAGGTGACAGGAAATCTTACCATTAACAAGTATAAGCTAACTTATATAGTTGATGATGTGGAGTATAAAACATATGAAATAGATTATGCTACTGCCATAACGCCAGAAGCAGAACCTACCCAGGGAGGTCATAACTTTAGTGGTTGGAGCGAGATACCCGAAACAATGCCTGCACATGACGTAAAAGTATATGGTACATTATCTCATACGCTGACATATCTTGTAGATGGTGAGCCATATAAGACTTCTTCTGTAGTATATGGTTCTGGTCTGACCCTAGAAGCCGAACCTACCAAGGACGGATATACCTTCGGAGGCTGGAGCGAACTGCCAGAAACGATGCCAGCACACGATGTGGAAGTAACAGGTAGGTTCTATCTGTTTGGCGATGTGAACACGGATGAGGAAGTGGATGTGGTGGATGTGGTAGATGTTGCCCGCTTCGTGGTGACTACTCCATCTGAGAAGTTCCGTGAGAAACTGGCTGACTTGAACTTTGACAATATGGTGAACCTTGGTGATGCCATTGTACTGGTGAACCACATAGCAGGTGACCAGAACTTCGTGAAGGAAATGGTTACGCTAGAAAAGAATACAACTACAAGCGTCCTGAGTCTGACGAGGAACGCTAAGACCCTTGCCTTGAGCCTAACCAACGAGCAGCCATACACGGCCTTCCAGTTTGACCTCTATATTGCAGAAGATGCAGATGTTGTCCAGATGAAGTTGAACAGCAAGCGTCAGCAGAAGCACCAGTTGTTATATAATAAAGTCGCAGATGGCCATTACCGCGTAGCAGCATTGTCAACCTCGAACAGCACGTTCCTGGGTACAGCAGGTGAACTTCTTTCCCTTGTTATAGATGATGCATCGGATGCAGACGTAGAAATCAGCAACATACATTTCTTCGATACCAAGGGTAATGACTATGCGTTTGATACTATCGGTGTTGATCAGGAGACTGGAGTGAATAACGTTAACGGAAGCGATAATGTTAACGATAATATCTATGACCTACAAGGCCGCAAACTCTCTAGGCTACAACGTGGTGTGAACATCATTGGTGGCAAGAAGGTTCTTGTAAAATGATGAAAAGATTGTTATCCATTGCTGTTGCTCTCTGCGGAGTCCTCGTGGCTTCCGCAGAGCAGCTCAGCGTGAAGACTCCTGTTCTCGTTTCAGGCTCAGCATCCGTGGAGATTTCTCTCGGCAATGAACACGCAGACCTTGTGGCCTTCCAAATGGACTTAACATTGCCTGAGGGTGTAGGCATAGAAAGAAGCAACTCCATGCTTTCATCCCGCATTACGGACGAGGAACAGGTACTGACGATTGGACGGTTAAGTGCCAACACATACCGTTTGACCTCCGCATCATTCTCGCTAACTCCTATTAGCGGAGCGAGTGGAACGTTGCTTGCGCTCAATCTCACTTCAACGGGAGACTTTGTGAACGGAGAGGCAACCGTCAGCAATATTCTTTTCTCCACTGCAACCTCTCAGGCCGTTACGGCTCCTGATGTCTCGTTTGCCATCAAAACGTTGTACACGCTGACGTACGTACTTGATGGCGAGATATACACCACAGAGACATTGGAATATGGAGCAGAGATAGTGATGCCTATTATTCCAGGCTTGGAAGACTACACCATCTGGGAAGATGTTCCAGAAACCATGCCTGCCAGTGATATTACGGTCTATGGGAAGGGCAAGGAAATCATTGACAGTCTCAATGAAGTGAAAAGTGAAAAATACGATAATGCTGTTTACGACCTTTCTGGAGGAAGAGTAAATTCTTCATTCTTCACTCTTCATTCTTCATTTAAAAAACGGGGTATTAACATTATTCGCTACTCAGACGGAACTACAAGAAAAGTGATTATTAAGTAAAATCTATCATATTTGAAATGGAAAAAGCGAGGCCATTGGCTTCGCTTTTTTAGTGCTTTGAGTATGAACACTGAATACGGATGGTTTGCACGTTAAATACGCCTCGAATTCAGCGTGCAAACAATGGGTTTGGAGGCTGAATTCTTTTGGGCTTGTTTATGAGCAAAAATCAACTTGATTTTGGACAGGAATTAACTTAAATAATTTATTTTGCAAGTTGATTATTCCTCGTCTTGAATAAACCCTATTTTGCGTCTAGGTTTCTGCTTTGGCTCTTTGGATTGCAGTGCAGCTAATGCGGTGCTGATGGCGTCTAGTTGAAGTCGTGTATCTTCGTTTATTTCGTTCTGATCACGCATGATATCCTCAATATCCAGTTTCAACTCTTCAAAGTCCTTGCGCAGTTGAGCTACATCAGATGCTGTATTAGGCAAGGTAGCTGCCATACGACGGAGAGCTACAAAGGCACGCATTATGCCGCGATTTACCTTGATAGCCTCTTGTGAGCGTAAAACACTACTTAACATAGCAACACCAAGTTCTGTAAACGCAAATGGAAGATATTTTATGTTTTGCCCTCGTTTTATGTTCAAGGTGCCAATTTGGCATCTTGATAGTTCTTCGCGTGTTACTTCAAACATAAAATCCTCGCCCTCAAAACGCTCAATGTTACGGCGAACCTGTCTTTTCAACTGGGACGTATCCACACCATACGCCTCTGCTAAATCGCAATCCAACATCACTCGTTGACCACGAATCTCGTATATTTTACTTTGGATGATCTGTATCTCGTTCATTACGTTAATTCAATTTTCGAAATGCGAAGATACAACTTTTTTTCTTAATACTCACCTGACAGGCGTGTTTTCCTGCTTAGGCTAAGAGTAAAAAGCCTAAATCAACCCAAAATAAAATTTTACCGGAAATACTTACCGATTACGGGAAGCGATTTGAGGGGCAGATCATGATAAAGGATGTGCCCCACAAAGGCGCATATCAGCACCGTATTGATGGCCAGACGCAATACCAGAGGCCACTCGCTGGGTACCAGTTGCATCACCGCATAGAAGAGGGCTGTTAGCAACACATACACCATGATGCTCTTCATAGGATAAGGAATAGGATTCTTTATCTGCCCCACAATATAGGAGAGCACCATGGCTGTTCCGTAGCCGGCGACTCCACCCCATGCACAAGCCATATAGCTGTACTGAGGAATGAAGTAATAATTGACAGCAAACAGAACGGTACAGCCTGCCAGTGAGAACCAGGCTCCGTAGATAGTCCTATCAATAAGCTTGTACCAGAACGAAAGGTTGAAATAAACACCCATCATGATCTCAGCTACCATTACAATGGGCACAACAGCCATTCCCTCGCGATAGCCCTTACCAAGGATAAGTTGCAGCACGTCTATATAACCCATTACACAGAGGAAAGCCAACAGGGTGAAGACCAAGAAGTACTTCATCGCTACGGCATAGTATTCATTCTTGTCGCCATCCTTTGCCTTAGCAAAGACTATAGGTTCATAAGCATAACGGAAGGCCTGGGTTATCATGGCCATAATCATGGCTATCTTTACACAACTGCCATAGATGCCCAGTTGGACATTGGCAGCAGTCTCATCAGGATAAACCAATGGGAACATTATCTTATCAGCAACCTGATTCAAGATACCAGCAATACCCAAGATAAGGATGGGCCACGAATAACTGAGCATCCTGCGAAGCAAAGTCCAGTCGAAATGCCACTGTATCTTGAATATCTCGGGAATAAAAAGCAAGGTAATCAGACCCGTACATGCCAGATTGAGGGCAAAGACATAGAAGACGCTGGTCTTGTGCAGTATCACAAAGAACAGTACATTCAGTCCGATATTGAAAGCTATGAATAACAATTTCAGCGAAGCAAAACGAATGGGACGTTTCTGGAATCGCAAGTATGAGAAGGGCAATGCCTGCAATGCATCCATTGCAACAACAGCAGCCATCATCAGCAAGTAGTTATGATGTTCGGCATAGCCCAACTTGTCAGCAATGGGGGTGATGAAACCAAAGACAAGGGCCAGGAACACCGCTGTCAGCGAGGCTATCAGACCAAAACCGGTAGAGAAAACCGTATCAGACTTTTCGCCCTCATCATTGGCAAAACGGAACAGGGTAGTCTCCATACCAAATGTCAGCAGCACCAGAATCAGTGCTGTGTAGGCATAGAGATTGGTGGAAATACCATAGTCGCCCGACCCGGTGGGCATATAATGAGTATAAAGAGGTACCAGCAAATAGTTCAGAAAACGACCTATAATGCTGCTCAAGCCATAAATAGCGGTGTCTTTTGCAAGTGATTTTAAGCCCCCTCCAGCTCCCCCTTTAGGGGAGTGAAGACCTTGGGAAGCAGGTTGATTATTCTTTATCATTATTAACGAACAGAATTTACAAATTTGCGTTTTAGCCCTCCTCCAAAGGGGGAGCGGGGAGGGGGCCTTTTAACCAAAGAACATATATGCAATTGCTATTGCTGCAATAATACCTGCCAGATCTGCCAACAGACCGCAGGCAACAGCATGGCGCATCTTGGCAACCCCAACGCTGCCAAAATAAACAGCCAGTATATAGAAGGTGGTATCCGTTGAACCTTGGAAGATACAACTCAACCTTCCCACAAACGAATCAGCCCCATAAGTGGTCATGGTGTCTATCATCATGCCGCGTGCCCCGCTACCCGATAGCGGTTTCATCAGTGCCGTAGGCAAGGCTTCCACAAAATCGGTATTGCCGCCACAGGTCGCCACACCGTATTTGATGCCGTCAATCAGCATATCCATTGCCCCTGATGCACGGAACACTCCAATGCCAACAAGGATTGCCACCAGATAAGGAATAATCCTAACTGCCGTAGTAAAGCCTTCCTTGGCACCCTCTATAAAGGCATCATAGACATTAACCTTCTTGCGCATGCCAGCCAGGATAAAGGCTATGATAATCAGCATCAGGATGATGTTGGCTGCACTAATGCTTACCTTGTTCATCAGCAGCGAATCCATCTGTCCGAATCCCCATATAATTGTAGCCATCACCAAAGCAGCGCCGCCCAGTGTCAGCAACATGGTACGGTTCAGCAGGTTAATCTTTTGGAACAAACTGGTGATAATAATGCCCGCCAACGTAGAACAGAAGGTAGCCAGCAGGATAGGTATAAAGATATCTGTAGGCTGAGCCGCTCCCATCTGGGCACGATATACCATAATAGATATAGGTATCAGCGTCAGGCCACTGGTGTTCAGCACCAGAAACATAATCATGGGATTGGATGCCGTATCCTTCCTGGGATTCAGTTCCTGCATCTGCTCCATCGCCTTCAGGCCCAGCGGTGTGGCAGCATTATCCAGTCCCAGCATATTGGCAGCAATATTCATAAAGATACTTCCCGTAACGGGATGTCCCTTGGGAATTTCCGGGAACAGCTTCACAAAGACAGGACTCAGCAGTTTGGCCAAAGCATTAACCACACCACCTTTCTCACCAATCTTCATGATTCCAAGCCACAAAGAGAGTACGCCCGTCAGACCCAATGAAATCTCAAAGGCTGTCTTAGACGATTCGAAGGTGGAATCCATCATAGCAGGGAAGACTTCAAAGTCGCCCAGGAACACCAACTTTACCAACGCTATGACAAAAGCGATAAGAAAGAAACCTATCCAAATGTAATTCAGCACCATACTTTTTTATGAAGAATGAAGAGTGAAGAATGAAGAATTTGCTACCGCGATGCTCTATGTTCAATCAAAGAGATCCCCCTGCAGCGGATTACCAAATCTACCGCCCATAGGACGCTTAAGATGGGAATAAGCTAATTCTGTCACCTCACGACCACGGGGTGTACGCTTCAGGAAGCCCTCTTTTATCAGGAAAGGCTCATATACCTCCTCCAGTGTACCGCCATCCTCGCCAATAGCAGTCGCTATGGTATTGATGCCCACTGGTCCGCCCTTGAACTTGTCAATGATGGTAAGCAGAATCTTGTTATCAATTTCGTCCAGACCATAACGGTCTATATTCAGCGCTTCCAAAGCTATACGGGCAATCTTAAGATCAATCTCGCCGTTACCCTTCACCTGCGCAAAATCACGGACACGACGCAGAAGAGCATTGGCAATACGTGGCGTGCCTCGACTACGACTGGCAATCTCACCGGCAGCCTCGGCATCTATAGGAAGCCCCAAAATACCGGCACTACGTGTAACAATACGCTGCAAGGTATCAGCATCGTAATACTCAAGGTGCATATTAATACCGAAACGGGCACGCAACGGTGCTGTAAGCAAACCGCTACGGGTGGTAGCTCCCACCAGCGTAAAAGGTGCCAGGTCTATCTGTATGCTACGGGCACTTGGGCCCTTATCTATCATGATGTCTATACGATAGTCCTCCATGGCACTATACAGATACTCCTCCACAATTGGGCTGAGACGGTGTATCTCGTCTATGAAGAGCACGTCATTAGGCTCCAGACTGGTAAGAATACCTGCCAAGTCACCCGGCTTATCCAAGACAGGACCGCTGGTTAGCTTAAAGCCCACGCCCAATTCATTGGCAATGATATTGCTCAGTGTGGTCTTACCCAAACCTGGAGGGCCATGCAACAGGGTATGATCCAAGGGCTCACCGCGATACTTGGCAGCCTCTACAAAGATGCGCAGATTCTCTACCACCTTCATCTGACCGCTAAAGTCCTCGAAGCGCAAAGGACGAAGGGCATTCTCGAAGTCCTTCTCCTTGTTACGTCCCTCTTGTCTTATATCGAATTCTTCCACCTTAGTTTAATTCTTAATTCATAATTCATAGTTCATAGCGGGGAAGGCAGCTAATGCCTTATCTTCAGCTTCCTGCATCTGAGCCCTTTCCTGAGGCGTTTTATCCTCAATGCCGCAAAGGTGCAAAACGCCATGTATGATGACACGATGCAATTCCTCGGCATACGCGCAGCCCAACTTCTCACTATTGGTTCGCACTGTATCAACCCCTATGTATATATCGCCCGATATGGTAGTACCACTACTGTAATCGAAGCCTATATGATCCGTATAATAGTCATGTCCTATGAACTCCCTGTTGACACGCAGTATCTCCTCGTCATCCACAAAGATGAAGTTGATATCCCCCACATGACGCTGATACGATGCAGCTACCTCACGCACCCATTCAGAAACCTTCTGCTGGTTGATGGACGGCATCTCAGTATTCACTACATTATATAATATCATAGCCGCGGAAGTTTCCTCTTATTTCTGCAACAATTCAACAGCTTTCTTTACCACCTCATCATCCTCGTAGATGATGCTGAAGTACTCGCTCATATCCCACAAGTCACGGGCCACCATTCCCTTCAGAATCAAACGGGCATTCTCTGTTGCCTTGGCCTTATCCTCTTCATCCTTGGGAACTATCTTCTGTTTCTCACCCTCAGCAAAGATACCGTCTATAACATCTTGTGGAACCTGGAACGTAGCCTTGAACTGTTCAAAATCAGGATACTCTTTGGCTAGTTTCTTGCGGTTCTTATCCATGAACTTCAGGCTGGCATTCACAATCAGGTTCTTTGCTGACAGTTCTCTATAGCACTTACTGTATTTGGTAGTATCCAGGGGAACAAAATAATCGGGCATGATGCCACCTCCACCATACACGGTACGCTTCTCACGCAGAGTCTGATAACGCAATGAATCGGGGAAATGAATACTGTCTGCATTCGTCAACTCGCCGTTGTTATAACGGTTGATAACATCCTTGGCATAGCTCAGGCGGTCGCCCTTCTCATAGGGTTTCTGTATGCACCTGCCACTGGGAGTGTAGTACCTGGCAGTCGTCAGACGTATCATACTGCCGTCAGGCAAATCTATGGGTTGCTGCACAAGACCTTTACCAAAGGTACGCCGACCTACCACAATGCCGCGGTCCTGATCCTGGATAGCACCAGACAGAATCTCTGCTGCCGAGGCACTGTATTCATCTACCAGACAAACCACCTTGCCAGTAGTAAAGATACCGTTACCCGTGCTACGGAATTCCTGACTGGGAACACTTCTACCACGGGTATAGACAATCATATTACCTTTGGGCAGGAACTCGCTGGCAATATCAGCAGCGGCCTGCAGGAAACCGCCTCCGTTCTGCTGAAGATCAATGATCAGATTCTCCATCCCTTTTTCCTTCAGTTTCTTGATGGCATCCACCACTTCCTGATGTGTAGTCTGGGCAAAGTTATTGAAACGTATCAGACCTATCTTAGGTGTAACCATATAAGCAGCATCTACCGAGTTCACAGGGATTTTATCGCGCTTTACATCGAAGAACAACGTCTCCTTTATACCTTGTCTGACAACGCCCAAATGGGCAATAGTACCTTTAGGACCGCGCAGACGACGCATAATCTCCTCCCTGCTCATTTTTACGCCGGCAATAGCCGTATCTGCTACACTGATGATTCGGTCGCCAGCCATGATGCCCACCTTCTCACTGGGGCCCTTAGGAACGGGCTGAATCACCAGCAGTGTATCGTCAAGCATATTGAATTGCACACCTATACCCTCGAAACTGCCTGCCAAGGGCTCTGTAAACTTCTTGGTCTCTGTAGCATTGGTATAGGCAGAATGCGGGTCCAACTTGGAGAGGATTCCATTGATAGCATCCTCCACCATCTTCTTGGAATCCACGTTATCTACATAACGACCGTTTATCAGCACACTGGCCATCACCAGTTTCTGCATATTCTGCTGCAATTCATTTGACTGCTGTTCCGATGGACGGTTATTGGTAAACTGGGCAGCAGACGAGAGTGCTACGCAAAACGCCAACAGGCCCAAAAACTTTCTTTTCATTTCTTTTTCCGTTTTTCTTATTTCTTATCTGTGTAATGCAGCCCCTCAGGCAAGAAAGGTTTTATATCTTTGCCAAAATGAGCCAGTTCACGCACAATGCTACTGCTGACAGCACTCAGCTGTGGGTCGGCAAACAACAGGATTGTCTCTATACCCGAAAGCTGTCTGTTCACATCTGCCATTTGCGCCTCATACTCATAATCTTTAACCGAACGTATGCCACGCAGGATTGCTGTGGCACCACACTGCTTAGCAAAATCAGCAGTAAGACAAGAATAGCTTTCTACGGTTACACGAGAATCACCAGCATATAATGCCTTCAAAGCCTCAACCCTTTTCTGTACGGGAATCCAACCTTGCTTCTGTTCGTTATAGCCCACAGCAATAACCACATGGTCAAAGAGTTGCAAACCACGCTCCACCAGATTGGCATGTCCTTTGGTAAAAGGATCAAAGGAGCCAGGGAAAAGGACTCGTCTAGGCTGTGTACTCATGCGGTTCTTCCTCCTCTTCTGCCAAATCTTCTTCTATTACCAGGTTGTCAATGATGAAGTTCTGGCGGTCCATAGTATTCTTACCCATGTAGTACTCCAGCATCTCAGCAACCTGGTCGCTCTTGTTCAGTGTAACCTGTTCCAAACGAATATCCTGACCGATGAAGTTACGGAACTCGTCCGGACTGATTTCACCCAGACCTTTGAAACGGGTTATCTCAGGATCAGGTCCCAAGTCCTCTATGGCCTGCAAACGCTCCTCCTCGGTATAGCAATACTGGGTGACGAAATCCTGTGTAAGGCTCAGATGGCGAGGACGCTTCTTGTTGCTTTCCTCGTTCTCGGTATTATTCTCACGGGCAGCCAGTTCTGCTTCTATGGCTTTCAACTTCTGCTTACCAATTTTTGTCTTCCTGCCACGAACACGGAACAAGGGAGTTTGCAGAATATACACGTGACCTTTCTTGATAAGATCAGGGAAGAACTGCAAGAAGAATGTTATCATCAACAGACGGATGTGCATACCATCCACATCAGCATCGGTAGCAACTATCACCCTATTGTAACGTAAGCCATCCAGACCGTCTTCTATGTTCAGGGCAGCCTGTAGCAAATTGAACTCCTCATTCTCATACACAACCTTCTTGGTCATGCCAAAGCAGTTGAGGGGCTTACCACGCAATGAGAACACGGCCTGCGTGTTCACATCCCTACTCTTGGTGATACTACCGCTGGCAGAGTCGCCCTCGGTGATGAAGATACAAGAATCCTCCTGCTGAGTTCCTTTGACATCAGAGAGATGGATACGGCAGTCGCGCAACTTACGGTTATGCAGGTTGGCCTTCTTACTCATCTCCCTGGCCTTCTTGGCAACACCGGCCATAGCCTTGCGTTCCCGCTCGCTCTCCACAATCTTCTGCAGGATAATCTCAGCGACATCAGTATTTTTGTGCAGATAGTTGTCAACCTGCTCCTTTACAAAATCACCAATGAACTTGTCTATGCTGATACCATCCTCAGGTGCAGTAGTCAAAGAGCCCAGCTTCACCTTTGTCTGGCTTTCAAAGACAGGTTCCTGTATATTGATGCTGATGGCAGCCACCATACCATTGCGGATATCGCCATATTCGTAGTTCTTTCCGCTATAGTCCTTGATGACTTCAGCAATATATTTCTTGAAAGCAGCCTGATGGGTACCTCCCAGTGTGGTGTGCTGTCCGTTTACAAACGAGTAGTACTCCTCACCGTTCTGCTTGCAATGTGTAAAGGCAATCTCTATATCCTCGCCCTTCAAATGGATAATGGGGTATAAGGCATCATAGTCCATGCGGTCTTTCAACAAGTCTGAAAGACCCTCACGCGACAGGATGCGCCTTCCATTGAACATAATGGTCAAGCCCGTGTTCAGATAGGTGTAGTTACGGAGCATAATCTCTATATGCTCACCACGGAACTGGTAATGCTTGAAAAGAGTTGAATCAGGTTCGAAGAAAATGTATGTTCCGTCCTCATCTTCCGTCTTCTCCGTGGTATCACTGACGATAAGACCCTTCTCAAAGACAGTCCTACGCACCTGACCGTCACGGTAGGAGTGCGCCTCGAAGTGGCTGCTCAAGGCATTTACAGCCTTCAGACCCACACCGTTCAGACCTACACTCTTCTTGAACGCTTTGCTGTCATACTTACCTCCGGTATTAAGCATCGAAACAGCCTCAACCAGTTTTCCAAGGGGAATACCACGACCATAGTCACGAATGCTACAGCGCAGGTTCTCTTCTACCGTAACCTCAATGCGCTTACCGGCATTCATCTTGAACTCGTCTATACTGTTGTCAATGACCTCCTTCAACAAAACATAAATTCCGTCCTCAGCCTGCGAGCCGTCGCCAAGACGACCAATATACATACCCGGACGGAGTCTTACATGCTCCATGTCAGAAAGGTGACGGATGTTCTCTTCATCGTAATTCACCTTTTCCTGCACGTTATCTTGCAAAATGTCTTCCATCGTTTATCAGTGTTCAAAGTTCAATATCCTTTCCAAACGCAGCCCTACGCTTATGAATGTGGCAATCCAGATTCTTCCATTGCGTCTGACTAGCCAGATTAGTCTCCAACTGCGGATGGCTTTCCGCCCATTCATAACCGTCTTTCGTAGCTTCGGGTATAACATTGGCAAATATCAGGGCGTTGGCACCCTTATCATGATATTCAGGCAACACACCCACCAACAGCATATCCAAAATCTGAGGATGTTTGTTAAACCACAATGCCTTTGCTACATGGAACCACCCAAAGGGGAACAGTTTTGACTTGGCCTTCTGTACCGCTCTACTCAAGCTGGTAATGCAGACTCCCATTCCTATTACCTCACCCTCGGCATTCTCTACTACAGAAAGGTAACGCTTGTCCAATGCCATCAGGAACCTGTCGGCATATGCCTTCATCTGCTGTTCATCCAGGGCGCTGTATTCGTACAATTTGGCATAGGAACGGTTTACCACGCCCAGAATCTTCTCTATATAGCCCCCCTTCATGATTTCCTTCTTGCTCTTGAACTTACGGATTCTGAATCCATAACGTTCTTCTACCAGTTGTGCAATCTTGAAGTATTTCTGCATATTGGCCTCGTGTCCCTCCTTGGGAACCATAACCTTGCGTTCCACCCAGCCCTGTTCTTTCTGGAAACCCAGTTGCAACATATGCTGGGGATAATAAGGGTAATTGTATATCGAGAAGACCGTACCCAGTTGGTCAAAACCGTCCGTTAGCATACCCTCCGGATCCAAGTCGGTGAATCCCAAGGGACCTACCACATGCGTCATACCATGCTGTTTTCCCCAGTCCTCAACCGCCTGCATCAGCAGTCGGGTTACTTCAATATCATCTATGAAGTCAATCCATCCGAAACGCACATGTTTGGTATTCCACGTTTCATTGGCCCTACTGTTTATAATAGCTGCAACACGTCCTACTATCTTCCCGTTCCGACGAGCCAGGAAAAGCTCCGTCTCACAAAAACGGAATGCGGGATTCTTCTTGGCGTCAAAGGTCTCCATTGTATCCTCCAACAAATCGGGAACTGCATATGGGCTATCCTTGTACAACTCATACCCGAATCTGGCAAACTGCCTTAATTCCTTCTGGGTCTTAACGCTACTTATGATGATATCTGACATCTACTGACGTTGTTTTATCTTTAATTTAGGGGACAAAGATAGGAAAAATAACCGATAAATCCGCCTTCAGATGTCAAATTATGCGTAATATGATAGTTAAAAGAATAAAAAAAGCCTTAGTTTTTGTCATTTTTTTGAAATTAAATTAACTTTGCAATGCACAGAATGCTAAAATCAAACTAAGTTTGAAAACAAAACCTAAAATTAAATCATATGTTCAAATGTAAGTTTCTTGCCACAGCAACTATTATGCTCGGCCTTTGTGCACCTGCAATGGCAGAAGGCACAACCAATGACGGACTGAATTTCAAACCCGCTCCTTATATGTTTGTAGGAGTACAGGGTGGTGCACAGACCACATTCAGCAAAAACTATGACAACCTAAAACTCATCACTCCAACAGCCAGTGTTAGCTTTGGTGCGTTCTTCACCCCTGTTGTCGGTGCACGCTTACACGTAAACGGTGCATGGAACAAGGGCGGTTATAACGAGAACGGACTCGACTTCAAGTACGAATACAAGTACATCACCACAGACATTGACATGATGATCAATCTGGTTAACCTCTTTAGCAAGAAATGTTACTCTCCCATGAACGTTTACCTCATTACCGGTTTCGGTCTGAACACGGCATGGGACAATAATGAGGCTTACGCCAACAAGAACGTGCTGCCCCTTGCCTATGACGGCACTCGTTTTAGCCACAACATTCGTGTTGGTGCCATGGCGGACTACAATATCACAAAGAATTTCAGCGTAAATCTGGAAATTAGCGGCAACAGCCTCAGCGATCGCTACAACAGCAAGCTGAGCAACCACGATGATTGGCAGCTCACCACTCAACTGGGTCTTGCCTACAAGTTCGGATACAAGAAGAAACCCGTAGTAAAAGAACCCGAGCCTGAACCCGAGGTATGGGAGACACGTATCGATACCACTTGGTACGATGAGACCATCTACGAGGATGTGAAGCGCGATCGCAACATTGAGAAGCAGATATTCTTTGGTCTGAGAAAAGATGGTGTAGATGCTACTCAGGCACAGATTACAGAGGTAGCAGAATTCCTGAAAGGCGTCGAGAACGGCGAGATTACCATTACGTCATACGCTGATAAGAAGACCGGTAACCCCAAGATTAACATGGGCTATTCTAAGAAACGTGCCGAGAGCACCAAGAACGCTCTTATTAAGGCTGGTGTAGACGAGAAGATGATTAAGACCGTAGAATGGAAGGGCGATACCGTTCAGCCATTCCCCGAGAACGACAAGAACCGTTGCTCTATCATCACAGGTCATGGTGTTTATACCGACAAGGATCCCAAGACCGTAAAGAAGTTCCGTACAAAGGAAGTTCGTTACCGTGTAAAGTAAAAACAATATTTCTATATAAGAAAAGCTCCGGTCTCCCCGGAGCTTTTTGTTTATCCCTTCCTAAGGATAGCCACAACAATAAGCAGATATCCCGCCAGACAAAGTATGGGCGCAACTACAATTCGTCGTGTAGAGAAGATATCAGCATCGAAGTGCTGTTCCGTACTTCCCGACCCAGCCATCAGCAGATAGCCCGCTACGATAAGCACGCAGGCTATCATGATTATCCAACGGCTGTTCTTGCCAAAAACCTCCATTCTTTCAGTTTCGGGCTGTTTGTGCTGTGTAGTGTTCATATTTCTTTCCATATTGATAATAAAAATCTTTTCTGTCATGTTGTACGGCCAATGCCAGTGCCCGTTCCATTGTCTCCAGCCAACTAACATACGAATACAACGAGCCTGACCTGCGCTCTTCGCTGATACTTCCTATCCATGTCAGCCACTCGTCTGAGCGGCACAACAGGCTCCTCACTATTTTATCGCCTTTTTCCGGATGCTGAGTCGCATAAAAACAACGTGCCATAGAGAGGGCAGCATCGGTATACGGGACATTCTCTTCTGGCATCTCGTGCTGCCATTTCATACAGACAGCCAAAGCCCTTTTGGTATCCCCCTCTTTTAGAAGTGAATCAACAAGGATACCCATAACCAGCTGATGCGTATTGGCCAGTCGTTTCACATCTTCATCCACATAGACACCTTTGGTGTTGAGGCCGCCAAAACGGAAGCGATGCATAACATTGTCATACAGTCTTTCCACATCTACTCTTTGCTGAGTAGCTGTCGGAGAGATACGATACGCCAACCCCTCCAACACCAGATGGTCCCGAAGATAAGAAAGATTGTCAGGCCCCAGACTTATAGAGGTATATATAGGACGTTTCCAATCACCTTTTGACAGCATTTCCAATACCATCAGGTCTTTCTTGCACAGTTTATCCTTACCCTTTAGCGAAATCACCATATCCCCAGCATCGGAACGGACAATCAGACTGTCCGAAGGAATGCATTGCATGTTTTCCTGTTTGTTGAGCACCCACTTATTGATGACATTCTTCACCTCAAATGGATTCTCTCCCAACAGTTTCCGAGCCTCATCGGGGTGCTCACGCCTGAATTCCTCAATCTTTTCCTTCAGTTCCGGACGTACAGGTATCACCTCCCTCTTACCTTCCTGATAGTCGTCATGACTCCAACTGATGGGCAGAGCGGGAGAATCATAGGCTGGACGTTTCATCTGATCTATGTACCAGTCGGTCTGAATATATTCCAGATTACAATCGCGCGTATCAGTCCGCACCCCTTCCACCTCGTGATTGTACCACAAAGGGAAGGTATCGTTATCCCCACACGTCAAGATGATGGGATTACCCTCTTGCTGCATACTCTGCAGATAGTTGGCACCAAAATCCCTACAGGTATAGCGCCCGCTTCTGTCATGGTCGTCCCATGTCTGACTTACCATCTGCAAAGGAACAACAAGACCAACTATTCCAGCCACTACAGCAGCATATTTTTCATTTTTCCCTTTGAATTTTGAATCTTGAATTAAATATTTCATTCCCTCACTTATCATTCCTATTCCCAAGCCTATCCATATGGCAAAGGCATAGAAAGAACCTGCATAGGCATAATCGCGCTCACGTGGCGGCATAGGAGTTTGGTTCAGGTAAACAACAATAGCCAACCCTGTCATCAGGAACAACAGCAAGACCGTTAGCAACTGGTGTTTGCCTTCACTCCCTTTTCTCCATTGCCATGCAATTCCTGCCAATCCCAACAGCAAAGGCAAAGCATAGAACACATTACGCCCTTTGTTCTCTTTCAGATCCGATGGCAATTTGGCCGTATCACATCCTAACAGCCAATCGTCAATCCATCCGATACCTGTTATCCAGTTGCCATGCTCCACTTCTCCGTAACCTTGGATATTGTTCTGCCTTCCCACAAAGTTCCACAGGAAGTAGCGCCAATACATAAAGTTTACTTGGTAGCCAAAGAAAAAACGCAGATTCTCAGCAGCAGTAGGCATAGTACCTTTATTCTTTCCATCCCGCCATCTCTCATATGCCTTGGCATGGTGTATCGAATGCATACGGGGGATAAACATATTATCCTTATACAGATATTTTACGTCATGCCTGATTACATCGTAATGAGGCTTCTCCTTGTTAGACGATGGACGATAGACAGGCCTGCCTTCTTTCCGTTTCCACACCATGTAATCACCTCTCTGCTCGTAGTCGGGTTCGCTGCAATAAGCAGGACCATAGAAGAGTGGCACCTCACCATACTGCTCACGATTCAGATAGCTGCTTAATGCAAAGATATTACCAGGCGCATTCTCACACATCGGGGTATTGGCATTGGCTCTGATAAGGATAACGCCATAGGTACTGTATCCCGCCAGTATCATCATCAGGCAGGCCAAAGTCAGTTTGAGCATTCTTTTCCTGGCTTTGTAATAAGAGAATATCATAATAGCCGTCAGCAATACCATATAGCAGATAAGACCTGTATGGTATGCACAATGCAAGACATTGGTAAACAGCAGTTCCATCCATCCGCCAGCCATCACTACCCCGGGAATGATACCGTACAGAACGACTCCTAACACCAAGATACCCAACCCTAAGGTCTTCAAAATACCCCATCGTGTGACGTGTTTTGCCTTACGGAAATAGACCACAAAGGACATGGCAGGCAGACACAGCAGGCACAGCAGATGAACACCCACAGACAAACCCGTTATGTAGGCTATCAGCACAATCCAGCGGTCGCTCTGCGGAGTATCAGCCTCATCCTCCCATTTCAGTATCAGCCAGAACATCAACGCTGTCAGGAAACTGGAGAAGGCATAGACCTCTGCCTCAACAGCTGAGAACCAGAAGGTATCGCTGAAGGCATAGGCAAGGGCACCCACCAGTCCACAAGCCTCTATAGCTATTAGCATTCCTAGTGTCATCAACTCTCCTGCCCTACACATTATCTTCCTTGCCAGATGGGTAATGGTCAGGAACAGGAAGAAGATACAGCCTGCACTCAGGAGTGCCGAGAGCAGGTTCACCATCAGAGCTACCTGCGAGGGATTGCTTGTCAACTGGGCAAACAGATTGGCTACCAGCATAAAGAAAGGTGCCCCGGGCGGATGACCTATCTCTAATTTATAGCCACAGGCAATAAACTCAGGACAATCCCACAAACTGGCTGTAGGCTCTACAGTCAGTCCATAAACAATAGCGGCAATAGCAAAAACAAGCCATGCCATACACGTGTCGGTTCTCCGAAAATTGATTTGTTGCTTCATACTTTGCTCAATTTTTTCGGCAAAGCTAGCAACACTTTCATTCATGCGCCAGAATATTGCCCGACAAGTGTCTGACAACAATCTGACATTTTCCTGACATTATTCTAAGTCCTTATCTTTCAACTGATAAGAATATCCCCTATCCGATTCTATCTTCAGGCTAGTATGCTCTTCAATTATAGGGCGAAGCCTTTTGATAAGGGTATATAGCGTATCATTAGCATCAGGTTTTCTGGGCCAGAGCGTATCACAGATCTCCGCTTTCCTCAGTCGGTGTGATGGACTACAGAAGAACATCCTCATCAGTTCCTGCTGCATAGGTGTCAGTCGGATTGGTTCACCGTCACTGTTCAGAAACTTACCCTCTGTCTCGGAATAGGTCAGACCACCGTATGACTCAACACCTTGTTTCATAAGGGAGGTTCCCTTTCTCATGCGCAGGTACAGACAGAACATACCCCAAAGCAGAGATATGGACCACAATACGGTAGCCGGGCGCTGGTCGGAAAGAGAGAAGATGGTAGCTACCGAACAGTGCGCATAGCAAGCAAAATCCTTCTGTCTTGTATCCACTGCCAAGGTAGCCTTCCCTCTCAGGGCTTCCATCTGCAGGTGACTATTAAACAGTCCTATGGTATCCTGCGTAATCACATCGCATTGCTGTTCCTTCATGGTAAGCAGCAAGGCCCTGTCCATATCCCTGGCAACAAGCTGACTGGTGCAGCTATAACTGGTAAAACTGGTAAGACCGGAAATCAGGATTAGTGCAAAAAGCACTATCACGGCGCGTTGTTGTATTCTCATATTCCGTTTATTTGACCACAAAAATAGGAATAGTATTTAAATACCACAACAAAGCCTCCTAACTTTTAACATTACTTAATAGCCTTATACTTAGCCTTCGCTTCTGCACGGGTGATGAGGTTAAAGTGCCACCACTCTGATTTCAGCGGCATAAAGCCGGCTTCCCGCATCACGCTGCGCAACAGTTCGCGATTCTTCTTGGCCTGAGCTGTGATGATATGACGCTGTACCAACGAAGCCTCATCAGTGATATGTGCATAGACACCTAAGTAATCCACCACGGTGCCCATATCCAATGTATCACCCGTAGCGGCATCTGCCAAAGTCAGATCCACAGCCATACCGTAGTTGTGCATACCACCCCCATTCTTGGGATTGCTCACATAATTCTCCTGCTTGGTTCCTACCACCACATCCCACATAATCTGTTGAATGTGCATGGGGCGTGCTGCATCATAAATTTTCAACGTCAGGTCCGGACGCCTCTGCTTCAAGATCTGCTGTGCTTTCACAACAGCCCTAGCAGCCTTTGGGTGCAGATAAGCCTCCTTCAAATCCTTATATAGTACCTTTCCTGTAAAGTTATCCGCTCTGCTATACATCAGACTCACCTGTATG
Source organism: Bacteroidaceae bacterium (assembly GCA_017619585.1). The sequence goes on along the minus strand of JAFZSA010000018.1, from coordinate 59,214 downwards.
GTAGAATCCAACGATGTAACATCCACAAATCCCTGCTTGGCCATTTTCTTAGCCGTAGCGGACACCTCTCCCTGCCCCATCATCATCACAGGACAAAGGAATAAACATATTAATATTTGAACTTTAAACATTGAGCATTATTATATTTTTCACTCTTCACTCTTCATTCTTCCCTCCCCCTAAAGGGGGTCGGGGGTCTACTCTTCACTCCCCCAAAGGGGGCTTCCTATTCCGCTATCACCGTAAACTCAGCCCCACTGGCAAAGTCCGCTCCATTCTGACTACTGAGAGCTGTGAACCTGAGGTAACGGGCTTTCTGAGCTTGCTTGAAGAGCACCTTCTTCTCCTTGGCGTTATTCTCGAAAATGCCCTCGCAGACAGTATCACTCCATTTCTTGCCATCCAGACTTACTTGTATCTTATAACCCTTGATATTACCATTCGGACTGCCATCCTGACGGGGCAGATAGGAGAAGCCTTTGACGCTCTTCAGCTCACCGCAGTCGAAGTCTATGCTATGAGGATATTTCGTAACAGTGACACCATAAGCCGTATGCCAGATAGTCTCGCTATTACCATCAACCATCCGTGCCGCCTCATCACCAGGTTCCTCGCTACTGCAAGCCAGTACGGTGATTGGCACATATTCCACTTTGTCGAAAGTCCGGGAAATGCGCACATCAGGTGTCTCTGCATGCCAGACAGTGATGGTACCGCCATTACGCATACTGATAGGAGACCCGTCATAGACGTTAGATATCTTGGCTTTCTTGTCTTTAATCTTTGCCCCGGAATCCAGGATTTCATAACGTACATCTTCCCCATTAAACTCGTTATAGACAATCGTCACATCACCCTTTGCATCACGAGTAATACCAATAGGCAGGTCACCGCCATGCATCACAGGGAAATTGTCCTTTCCAATCTCCTGCACCTGTGCTGTGGCAGTAGGACGGATAAAGAAGCCAAAAGTATTGGCACCAGCATAGACGCGATCATTTTCAAGCGGGCCGCCCTGTCCGCAACTACTACCGCCAAGAGCTGTAACCTTGGTATCCAAGTGCACATAGACATGATCACTCTCAGGCAATTCATTGGGGTGGGCTGCGTAGGTCAACTGAAGGTCGCTCCAGGGGAGCACACTTGTACACATAGCCCCTGTCAAGGCTCCGAATACAAGCCCCTTACCATTGGCATCGGTCAAAGCTAACCACTGCACGTCCTCTCGGTTGGCCATATCCTGTGGTTTGGGGAATGCCACGAACTGTTCCTTGACGGTACTCTCATAAACGGCAGGGAACATTCCGCTTTTACGGTCTGCGTAGTTATTCTGCGGACCACAACCGAAATAGCTCATCCTACTGCCATCGGTCTCAAAACGCTTAGGCAACCTAAACAAGAATCCCAAACGCGGCAGAATAGCTTTAGGGTTACTACCTGTGATAACGCTTTCGTTCTCGATGGTACCATTAGGATAGACAGTCCAGACAATATTCGAAGTAAGGAAGAAGTCGGAAGGCTGCCCATTGTCTTCAATGGTATACCGACCGCTGCTTCCGCCACGAATCTGTCCCTTAGTTCCTCTACTCTCAACAATATAGTTCAGTACCACAGCCCCATCCTTGCGAGAATAGACATGTGATGCCGTCACCTTATGCTGTAAACTATGCAAGCCATTCTGATACCAACTCTGATAGTACCAATTGTCGTTATCCACAGGAGCACGCAGCGCATCTATCACAGGACCGCAGTCAGGTTCTATGATATCATTCCCATCATATCGCAACGTCTTGATTGTACCTTTCTGATTATCGAAGGTCACGTTCCAATCCCTACCAGCCAATGTCAGTACGTCATTTCCATCGGTTTTGTCTATGGGGGGGAGGTTCATATTATCATTCCAGATAGGCGGGACATCTCCAGCTCCCCACAAAGGCAGATGCACAGCCATCTGCACATAGCCTTTCTTAGCCCACGGCATATCCCTCTTAAGACGGAACTCTACGCGGACATCAAAACAATGGGCCTCGGGATTATCTTCCTTGACAAGGAAGGGAACAAGGACAAGGTCAGAAGACCTGGGAGCTATGGGGGCCATGCCTTTCTCTGCATCAACTATGGCAGTGCTGCTTCCTATGTCGAAGCCATCGCGCATGAACACGACATTAATATCCACATAGTCCAATGGAACAAAGTAATTCTTGTTGGTGATTCTCAGTCGCACAAACTGCCGGCTTTTTCTCACAAACATAGTATCCACCTCTACGCCCACATTCTGATAGACATGCTTCACATCAAAGTACTCGGGTTTGGGCGAGAAATCGGGCAGCATCACTCCGTTCATACAGAACATGCCATCATTGGGCAGGTCACCAAAGTCACCGCCATAGTTCATTCGTCCGTCAGCCCAAATAGCCTGATCCACCCAGTCCCAAATAGCACCGCCGCAAACGTAGTTGCTGGTCTCAATAGCTTTCCAGAAATCAACCAGGTTGCCACCGGCATTTCCCATCGAGTGGGCATATTCGCTAATGTGGAAAGGATATTTGGGTCCTTTTCCACCCTTGGCAGCAAACTGAACCCATCCAACAGAGGGATACTGGTTACTACCCATATCCACAATGTCGTTGTTGCGCTCATACTGAACAGGTCTGCTGGTATCAAAGGCTTTGATGGCATCATAGGCAGCCTTGAAGTTCTCACCCGGACCGGCCTCGTTGCCAAGACTCCAAATAACAATACTGGGAGCGTTTACGTGCGCATGAACCATTTCCATATTACGGGCAATGTGGGCAGCACGCCATTCCTTGGGATGAGAAATAGAAGCATCACCGTAATAATATTCATGACTCTCCACATTAGCCTCGTCTTCCAGATAAATGCCGTACTTATCGCAAGCATAGTACCAATAGGGATCGTTAGCATAGTGTGAATTACGCACATGATTGATATTAGCACGTTTCATCAGGAAGATCTCGTGTTCAATCTGCTCTTTGGTAATAGCATGACCCGTCCATGGGTTAGTCTCATGACGATTCACACCTTTCAGTTTCACAGGCTTACCGTTAACGTAGAAGTAACGTCCTGCAAGACCGAATTCATCGTCCTCTGCCTTTGTCTCACGAATCTCCACCGTACGGAATCCGAAGTAGGTACTGCGTACATCCAACACCTTGCCTTTCTTGTCTTTCAGCGTAGCAGTAAGGACATAGCGGTAAGGCGCCTCGGCACTCCAAGAGACCCACCCCTTAGCCCCTCCCGTCAAGGAGGGGGAAGATATTGCGGTTGCGCAATAGCCTTTTTCTATGGCTGGGAGACGACTATTCTCCCCCTGAAGAAGAAGTGGAACAGAGCTCTCCAGCTCGTCTGAATAGAGTTTTACAGGATATACCTTATATTCTATATTCAGTTCCTTTGTAGTCTTTTCTCCGTGATTCTTTACTTCCGCCAGAATCTCAATCTCCCCTCCATTACGGGAGGGGACGGAGGTGGGTCTGGTTCTCACCACCAAATCGTTGATTTCTGCCTGAGGTACCGACGTCAGATACGTACTACGGAAGATGCCCGGCAAGCGGAACATATCCTGTGCCTCCAGGAAAGAGCCGTCGCTGTTGCGATAGACTTCTACAGCCACTACATTCTCACCTTTTTTATTCAGATAAGGTGTGATATCAAAGCTGGCGGTATTACGAGAGTTCTTGCTGAAGCCCACATACTTTCCGTTAATCCACAGGTAGAAGAAGGAATCCACGCCATCAAAGTTGATATATACTATCCTACCTTTCCATGTAGCAGGAACAGTAAACGTCCTACGGTATGAACCCACCTCGTTGGGGTATTCATTAACCGTCCATTGCGGATTACGAGGCTTACGCATCACTCCTCCCTTCCAATCATCCACTGCAACCTGATGCTCGAAGATAACCTTCTGGTTCACATAGATAGGTTTGCCGTATTTCAGGGAACCGTCTTTCTGGATTCCCTGTACATTCCAACAGCCCGGCACCTTGATATCATCCCATGCAGAAACATCATAGGCAGGATCTTCAAAGCCCTTGGCACGCTGCTCAGGTGTGCGGCACCAATGGAATTTCCATGTACCGTCAAGACTCTGCCAATAAGCTCCACGTTCTGGCATCACACCACGAGCCGCCTCCTCAGAAGGAAAATGAAAGCCCCAAGCATGTGGTTGTTCCTTATTCAGTGACAGCGCCTCCGGGTTTTGCCACTCTGTTCCGTCAGGCCCTTCCTTACTACCATAAAGAAAGCCCTGCAACCCCTCCGCCCTTGTCATCAAGGAGCAAAATAACAATATAACTATCGATAGTCTATTCATAGTTCATAGCGTTTTTAGCATTAGTTTGTGGGACAAAAATACGAATAAGCGAGCGGAATACAAAATAAACAACAATTTATTTTTATTCCCGAGCGAGAGTATTTTCGAGACGCAGTCTCAATGTTACGATTAAGTGAGGACAATAATCAACTTACAAAATAAATTATTTAAGTTGTTTATTACTCAAAAACAACTTGAAAAGTTCCACAATTCAAGTTTCTTCCAGAGCTTACATTTGCACCCTCCCAGAGTCTACACGTGTAGACTCCCGGGTATCACACGTGCAGACTCCCGAGGTATCAAAGAACCGTACACAGATTCCCTCCGACAGCAACACGGCCTTTCTCCGACAGCAACACGGCCTTTCTCTCCTAACGATACGGCATATACCAAAAAGAGCGACCATCGCGGTCGCTCTTTTAGTCGTTAGTATGTTTTTTTTTAATTGAGGATGCTTCACAGCAACCGTGTTGTTTGTTTTATTAAGCACTAACTTGTTTTTTGAATATAGAAAAAGCAATAAAAATGTTATCTTGTTAAGTTAATAGAGTCCTGCTCTACCGTCAGCGCAGCCTCCTGCGTTTCAGGTACTGTTACGAACTCATCAGCTGGACGTTCCAAACTGTCGGTCTGAGCAAACTGAGTATGCTGTGGCTGAGCCTCCTCGTCAAAGCTACGCTGTGCAGCTATGCCTATTGTCAGTATCAGCGCCACCAAACCGGCTGCCTGATAGAAAGGACGGAAGAAAGACTTGCTTCGCAAACCTCCACGTAGGGGAAGGGCTTTTACCGCTCCCTCAGAGGGAAGAGCCTCGTCTTGCTCTGAAATAAGTTCCATCATCTTGGCATCAAAGTCCTCACCTAAGGTAGCTTCTGCCTGCTCTTGCTGCACATCAAAGATAGCCTTGTAAGCCATCAGATGTTCAGGAACTTCCTGCTGATGGAAGAAAGTACGCAGAATCTGCTCCTCCTGTAGAGAAGTCTCACACGCCCAATAGCGCTCCAGTAATTGTTCTATGTACTTATAATCCATATTTCTCTATTTTTTCTGCCTGCTGGCGGATGCTGGTTCTGGCCCTGTGTAGGTAAACCTTTACCTGCGATTCTGTCAGCTTCAGTATGTTTCCTATCTCCTGATACGTTTTGCCTTCAATATCTCGCAGTTCCATTATGCTGCGCTGCACCTCAGGCAGAGTATCCATTATTTTTCTTATTAACGAGAGACGTTCTTTCTGCTCGTATTCATTGAACGTTGAACATTGAGCATTGAACATTGATGTGTCTTCACTTAATTGAACATTACCGCGACCTGCCTTTCCTGCCATATCGAGGGCAATGTTGCGACAGATGGTGTGAGCGTAAGCTTCTATGCTATCTATCTTCTCCCACTCTTCGCGGTGTTCCCAGACTCTTATCAGCGTATCCTGAACTGCATCCTCCGCCTCTGCGGGGTTCAGTGTGATGCGCAATGCCAACCTGTAGAGCCGGTCCTTGAGCGGCAGCACATCATCTCGGAAACTGATCTTTTTCATCTCTCTGTCTATTATGAAGACGAACGAGGGCCGTAAATGTTACAGCCCTCTTACGTTAAAATTCCTTAATCGTTGTTCCGCACAGTCCGTCAATGTTATCGGAACGTGTTATCACAACCTTCTGAACACCCTTATGGATGGCGTCGAAGGCATTCTCCAGCTTCGGAATCATACCTCCCGATATCACACCGCTGGACTGATACTCAGCAAAGTCCTTCTCTGTAATGACGGGGATTACACTATCGTCATCATCTGCATCACGGAGAACACCTTTCTTCTCGAAGCAATAGGTAAGCGTGACATCAAAGTAAGGAGCCAAAGCACATGCCACCTTGCTGGCAATGGTATCTGCATTGGTGTTCAGCAGATTGCCTGCGCCATCATGCGTAAGGGGTGTCATAACAGGCACCACACCTTCAGCAATCAGCTTGCAAAGCATCTCCCCGTTGGCTTTGTCCACATCGCCCACAAAGCCAAAGTCCACCATCTGCTCTGTGCCGTCATCCATTACCATCTTCTTGAGGGGACGCTTATGACTCCTCAGAACATCCATATCAGCACCTGTCAGTCCCAGCGCATTCACACCTCTGGCCTGCAGACCTGCCACAATATTCTTGTTCACCAAGCCGGCATAGACCATCGTCACCACCTGCAGCATCTGGGCATCGGTGATGCGTCTGCCGCCAACCATTTTACTCTCTATACCCAAACTGGCAGCAATCTTAGTTGCACTTCTACCGCCTCCATGCACTAGCACCTTGGCACCAGGCAACGCTGCAAACTGGGTTAGCAGATTAGCCAGTGATGCTGCATCCTCTACCACAGCACCCCCAACCTTTATAATGTTTATTCCTTTTTTCATATAACTTTTTTTTCATTGACCATTGAACATTGAACATTGACCATTGAACATTGACCATTATTTCAATAACCAATAACCAATAACCAATAACCATTAAACGGTAAACAACACCCCCCAGGGGAGGGGGCCCCTATTCAAGGTAAGTGTATCCGTACAAGCCGGCACGATAGTTACTGATAAACTCCTTACCCTCCGTTTCGGTAATCTTACCATCCTTGACAGCCTTGCTAACCCAGATCTCCAAGCGGCGAACCAGCTTCTTGGGATCGTACTGAACATATTCCAGCACATCAGCAACCGTCTCACCATCTATGAACTGGTCTATGCTATAACCATCCTCATTGACTGAGATATGAACGGCATTGGTATCACCGAACAGGTTGTGCATGTTACCCAGGATCTCCTGATAAGCTCCTACCAAAAAGACACCTATATAATAATGTTCATTAGTCTTGACAGGGTGCAAGGGGATATAATTGGTCTGCTGACCGCCATTCACATAGGCAGATATCTTGCCATCGCTGTCGCAGGTGATATCCTGCAGGGTAGCACTACGGCTGGGCTGCTCACTCAACCTCTCTATAGGCATAATGGGGAACAACTGGTCGATACCCCATGAATCGGGCATACTTTGGAACAGACTAAAGTTGCAGAAGTACTTGTCGGCCATCTGCTTGTCCAGTTTACGGAGTTCATCGGGCACATGCTTCTGATGGTGTGCCAGTTCAGCTACCTCATGACTGATAGCCCAATACAAGGATTCTATCTGAGCACGGGTTTTCAGATCTATAATACCATGACGGAACAGGTCCAGGGCTTCTTCCCTGATATCCTCGGCATCATGCCAGTCCTCCAACATAGAACGGGATGAGAGTTTGTCCCAAATCTCTGTCAGGTCGTGTACCAGTTTATGATCCTCGGGTCCGGGCTCGAAGTCCTCGGGCATCTGCGGTGCAGAAACGCTCTCCATCACATCCACCACCAGTACACTATGATGGGCAGCCAGAGAACGACCACCCTCTGTGATGATATTGGGATGTGGTATATTATTCTGGTTGGCAGCCTCAGCAAGGGTATAGACGCAGTCGTTCACATACTCTTGGATGCTGTAGTTGACACTACTCTCGCTATTGCTGCTTCGGGTTCCGTCATAGTCAACGCCCAGACCGCCACCACAGTCAACAAACTCTATATTGAAGCCCATCTGGTGCAACTGCACATAGTACTGGGCAGCCTCACGCAGGGCGGTACTGATACGACGAATCTTGGTAATCTGACTACCTATATGGAAGTGAATCAGTTTCAGGCAGTCACGCAGTCCCATCTCGTCCAGCAGCTTCAGCGCCATCAGCAGCTCAGAGCTGTTCAGACCGAACTTGCTGGCATCACCACCGCTCTCGCTCCACTTGCCGGAACCGTTGCTGGCCAGTTTGATACGGATACCCAGGTTAGGACGGACACCCAAGCGCTCTGCTGTCTCGGCAATAATCTTCAGTTCGGGTAGTTTCTCCACCACCAGGAAGACACGCTTACCCATCTTCTGGGCCAGCAATGCCAGTTCTATATAGTTCTGATCCTTGTGTCCGTTGCAGACAATCAGACTGTCGCTGTCCATATTGGTAGCCAGCACCACATGCAGCTCAGGCTTTGAGCCGGCTTCCAACCCCAGGTTGTAACGCTTACCGTGACTGATAATCTCCTCTACAACGGGACGCATCTGGTTCACCTTGATAGGGAAGATAATAAAATGCTCGCCCGTGTAGGAGTATTCCTTCTCAGCTTTACGGAAGCACTCATCGGTCTTCTCGATGCGGTTGTCCAGAATATCCGGGAATCGCAACAGCACAGGAGCCGTCACATGACGTGTAGCCAGATGGTCCACTACTTCCTTCAGATCTATCTGCACCGAGTTTTTCTTGGGGGTCACATACACGTGCCCTTTATCATTGATACCAAAGTAGTTAACTCCCCAACCCTTAATGTTGTAGAGTTCCTCCGAGTCCTCAATACGCCACTTTTTCATTTTCTATGTTTTTTGAACTTTGGCTGTTAGCCGTTGGCCGCTTCTCGTTATTACGTTATATCGTTATTACGTTATTACGATAGTCTATTGCGGCCCCAGCTCTACACTTTCAACTTCTCTCTAAGCAATTCAACGCTGGTTTTTATCTTATCGTAGTTCTCCAATAGGGTTACGTCAAGGGTATGCTTGGCCTGCATATAGAAAGGTTCGCGCACCTTGAGGGAATCCTTGATATACTGCAGCAGCTCCTCGTCGGTCTTTCCCTTGATAAGCGGGCGCTCTATCTTTCCCATCTTCAGATGCATGGCCAGTACCTCGGGGGTTGCCTTCAGATAGACCGTTTCTGCCAACGAGTTCATATACTCCATATTATCAAAGAAGCAAGGGGTCCCTCCACCGCAGGAGAGTACAATATCCTGGAACTCGGCAGCCTCATGCAGCATATTACGCTCTATCTCACGAAACCCATCCTCACCTCGCTCAGCAAAGATCTGTGCTACGGTGCGGTGGTAACGCATCTCTATGTACCAGTCCAAGTCGTAGAATGTTACACCAAGGGACAATGCCAACTGGCGTCCCACAGTGGTCTTTCCCGACCCCATGTAACCTATCAGAATAATACTCTTCATTTACTTCTTGTGTCGAGTAGTTTTCTCAGCCTGACTTTCTATCACCTGCATGCATTCCTCTACGGTCAGGTCCTTCACACGGTCATGCAGGTTCTTGGGCAGACGGTAGTTAGTGCCTTGGTAAACGATATAGGGACCGTAACGACCGTTCAGAATCTCCATATCCACACCCTCGAACTTCTTCAAGTGACGTTCCTCTTCCTCTACATGCTTCTTGTGAATCATGATAACAGCCTCCTCGAAGGTGATCTTCAAGGGGTCTATCTCCTTGGGAATGGAAACGTAAGTGCCGTTATGTACTACGTAAGGACCATACTTACCGGCACCAACCGTTACGGTCTTTCCCAAGTACTTACCCAACTCACGGGGCAGGCGGAACAGTTCAATAGCTTCTTCCAGAGTGATGGTCTCCAAGGTCTGATCCTTCTTGAGCTGAGCAAAACGGGGCTTTGAATCAGCATCTGAACTGCCAATCTGAGCCACAGGACCAAAACGACCAATCTTCACTGTGATAGGCTCACCTGTCTTGGGATCGTTACCCAGCAGGCGCTCACCCACCTTATGCTCGGTATGTGTATTGCCGGCACGCTCAACCAGCGGATCAAAGTCGTCATAGAACTCACGTATCAGACCTGTCCATTCCATCTTGCCCTCGGCAATCTCGTCAAACTCCTTCTCTATATCAGCGGTGAAGTTATAGTCCATGATGCTGGGGAAGTTCTCACTCAGGTAGTCATTTACCACAATACCTGTATCAGTAGGAATCAACTTACCACGTTCTACTCCAATGGTGGTCTTATGACTTTCACTGGTTATCTTATCACCCTTCAGGGTCAGGGTCTGATAGGTACGCTCCTCACCGGGCTTGTCGCCCTTGGCAACATACTCGCGCTGCTGGATAGTGGTGATGGTAGCAGCATAGGTACTGGGTCGTCCAATCCCCAACTCTTCCAGTTTACGTACCAGACTGGCTTCATTATATCGGATGGGACGCTGAGCAAAACGCTGTGTAGCTACGATAACGTTTCTCTGCAGTTGGTCACCTATTGTCAGGATGGGCAGGATACCCTCTGCTTCACCGTCGGGCTGGTCAGCCTCGTTCTCTGTCTCCTTGTATACACGCAGGAAACCGTCAAACTTCACAACCTCGCCATTGGCAACAAAGTACTCATCCATACCGTCAATGCTGATTACAACCTGAGTCTTTTCTATCTCGGCATCAGCCATCTGGCTAGCAATGGTGCGCTTCCAGATCAGGTCGTACAAACGACGCTCCTGCTGGGTACCCTCTATCTGTGTCTGGTCCATATAGGTAGGACGGATGGCCTCGTGAGCCTCCTGAGCTCCCTTGGAACTGGTCTGGTACTGACGGGTTTTCACATATTCCTCACCCATCTGCTCTGCTATCACCTGCTTGCTGGCACCCAGGCAAAGCTTACTCAGGTTCACGCTATCGGTACGCATGTAGGTGATACGTCCGCTTTCATACAGGTGCTGTGCCACCATCATGGTCTGGGCTACGGTAAAGCCCAGCTTATGGGCAGCTTCCTGCTGCAGGGTACTGGTAGTAAAGGGAGGTGCGGGAACGCGCTTCTGTGGCTTGGTGCTGATATCCTGAACCGTATAGTTCACGGTACTGCACTTCTGCAGGAAGGCCTCTGCCTGCTCCACGGTAGAGAAACGCTGATTCAGCTCTGCCTTGACCTCACTGCCGTCGGCATTGGTGAAGACAGCCGTTACGCGGAAGTTATCCTCGCCGCTGAAGTTCTGGATCTCACGCTCGCGCTCTACAATCAAGCGGACAGCCACACTCTGTACACGACCAGCACTGAGGGCTGGCTTCACCTTACGCCATAGCACGGGGCTGAGCTTAAAGCCCACGATGCGGTCCAATACACGACGAGCCTGCTGGGCATTAACCAGATTCAGATCTATCTTACGGGGATTTTCTATAGCCTCCAGGATGGCAGGCTTGGTAATCTCATGAAATACAATACGACGTGTATTCTCAGGTCTCAGACCCAGCACCTCATACAAGTGCCAGCTAATAGCCTCTCCCTCGCGGTCCTCATCGGATGCCAGCCATACAGTCTTTGCCTCTTTAGCCAGTTTCTTCAGATTCTCAACAACACTCTTCTTGTCGCTTGGTACTTCATATTGCGGGGCGAACGTGTTAACGTCCACACTGAAGGTCCTTTTTTTCAAGTCTCGAATATGACCATAACTCGAAACTACTTTATAATCCTCTCCAAGGAATTTTTCTATAGTTTTTGCCTTTGCCGGGCTCTCCACTATTACCAGATTATCCTTCATCTTTTTGTTCGATTTTTACAATTGCGGCGGCAAAGGTACTGCATTTTTTTGTTCTACACCTTATATATTAGGCATTTTTTTTGCTAAAATATGTTGCACGCCCTTTCTGATTGAGGTTAAACCAAAGGTTTCCGGTCGGACCTCTTTCCAGGGAATCCACATGATCTCAGCTGCATCATCAGCCGGAACTGCATTTTTTGTACTGTTTACATGACATAGGTAGAACATGTCTATGGTGTGAATATCCAATCCTCCATACGGGTAGATGTTAGGGATAGAGAACAGGAACTCCATCTTATCCACTTCCAGGCCTGTCTCTTCTTTCACCTCACGTGCCATCCCCTCTTCGCTGGTCTCATAGCAGTCGCTGAAACCGCCCGGCAGATCCAACGTTCCCTTGGCTGGCTCTTTGGCTCTGCGCACCACCAGCAGTTCGTCCTTCTCATTCACAATTACAGCTACCGTAGAGGCACTGGGATTGAAATAATACACAAAACCACAGTCCTCACAGCGTTTGCTTTTATTATTGTTCTCAACAAATCTGTCTGAGCCGCACAGGGGACAAAATCTGAACTTTTCCAAAGGATGACGAGCCATATATGTCTGTTTTTGTAATTTTCGAGTTGCAAACATATAAAAAAGTGACAGATTTTACAACATTCAACCGCTTTTTGTGATTGCATAACTAAAAAAAGAGTATATTTGTCTTTTGGAAACGTCAAAAATACACGTCTAACAAAAACATAACACATTTATGACAGTTCTTTCTGATTGGTTCAACCAACTCGACCCCACTCTACGCGTTTATTGGGGCATTGCCATTTTTGCATCCATTGTAGTGATTATCCAGATGACTATGTCATTTGCCGGGATGGGCGATATTGATTCGGGCAGTGCCGATGTGGATTTCAGTACTGATACAGACAGTCTGGATGATGCCGGCAGCATGCATCTGCTTTCCATCCGCAATATATTCTACTTCCTGTTGGGTTTTGGCTGGGCAGGCATCAGCCTATGGAATACCATCCCCAATACCATCGTCCTGAGTGCCGTAGCCATATTGGTAGGATGTCTCTTTGTAGCTGTCTTCGTTTTTCTGTTCCGTCAGATGATGAAGCTGCAGAGCAATGGCGCCTTCAATATCAACGATGCCGTTGGTAAGGTGTGCGATGTTTATATGCGAATCCCTGCCCAGAATCAAGGTCTGGGTAAGGTACAGATCAGCTTCAATGGCTCTGTACAGGAACTGGATGCCCGCACAGCAGGCGAACAGATTCCCTCAGGCGCCAAGGTGCGCGTGCTACGCGTAATAGAGAAAAAGGTACTGGAAGTGGAACCGGCATAAAGCCCCCTCCCCGCTCCCCCTTTGGGGGAGTGAGAATTGAGTGGTGGTTATTTCAGAGTAATCTGATTACTCAGAGTACTCCTATTTGATTTTTGAATTTTGAATTTTAACTTTAATATTATGTTACAAGATCCCCTAACTTTGATTGTGGTATGCGCCATCCTGGTGGTGGCCATCGTGGCCTTTTTGGCCAATCGTTACAGAAAATGTCCTGCCGACAAGATTCTGGTTATCTACGGTAGTGGTAATGGAGGCAAGAAATCTGCCAATTGTGTGCATGGTGGTGGTGCCTTTGTATGGCCTGTCATTCAGGACTATGCCTACATGAGTCTGACTCCCATTGGCATCGATGCCAACCTTACCAATGCGTTGTCTCGCCAGAACATCCGTGTGGACGTTCCCTGTCGTTTTACCGTAGGTATCAGCACCGACCCCGAGTATATGAATGCTGCTGCCGAGCGTTTGCTGGGACAAACAGCCAACCAGATTCAGGAAATGGCACGCGATATCCTCTTCGGTCAGTTGCGTCTGGTTATCGCTACCATGAGTATCGAGGAGTTGAACTCCGACCGTGACAAGTTCCTGGAGGCTATTACCGCCAACGTGGAGGTGGAGCTGAAGAAAATCGGTCTGAAGCTTATCAACGTAAACGTTACCGATATCAAGGACGAGAGCGGTTATATCGAGGCTCTCGGTCAGGAGGCTGCTGCCAAGGCTATCAACGAGGCTAAGGTCCGTGTGGCTGAGCAGGAGAAGATTGGTGAAATCGGCAAGGCAGAGGCTATCCGTGAGACCCGTATCCGTACCGCTGCTGCCAATGCAGAGGCTGTGAAGGGTGAGAACGAGGCCAAGATCAACATTGCCAACTCAGATGCTGACCGTCGTGAGAACGAGGCTGAGGCTCTGCGTCGTGCCACTGCTGCCGAGAATGTGGCTCAGGCTCATGCTTTGGAAGAGTCTTATGCTGCTGAGCAGAAAGCCGAGGATGCCCGTGCATCTCGTGAGCGTGCCACCCAGAACGCTAATATCATCGTTAAGCAGGAGATAGAGAAGAAGCGTCTCGTCATCGAGGCAGAAGCTGCTGCCGAGCAAAAGCGTGTCAATGCCAAGGGTGAGGCAGATGCTATCTTCGCCAAGATGGAGGCCGAGGCTAAGGGTCTTTATGAGATTCTGACAAAGCAAGCATCTGGTTACGACAAGATGATTCAGGCTGCCGGTGGTGATGCCACCAAGGCTTACACCCTACTGCTCCTCGAGAAATTGCCCGAACTGGTGAAGACTCAGGTAGAGGCCATCAAGGGCATCAATATCGACAAGGTTACTGTTTGGGACAACGGTGGCAATGCCGATGGCAAAGGCTCTACAGCCAACTTCCTATCTGGCCTCATGAAGAGTGTTCCTCCTTTAAACGAACTCTTCGAGCAAGCCGGCATGTCTCTCCCCGAGTATCTGGGTAAGAAAGCCGAGGAATCCAAGCAGGAACCTGCAGAGGAGGCAGAGACCGCTCAGAATAAAGAATGAAAAATAGGGTGGCCCAGAACTACGTTATAACGTTATATCGAAATAACGAAATATCGAAAGGGCCGCCCATCTCAATAACCAATAACCTTTAACCAATTACCATTTTTAACTAAAACATCATGAAAAAGTACATTGCAGAATGTATCGGTACATTTGTACTGACATTCCTCGGTTGCGGAGCAGCCGTCAGTCTGAGTTGTGGAACAGATGCAGCATCTGTTGTCGGAACGGCCATTGCCTTTGGTCTTGCCGTGGTAGCTATGGCCTACACCATTGGTGGAATCTCTGGTTGCCACATTAACCCTGCCATTACACTGGGATGCCTCGTTACGGGTCGTATCAGTGTCAAGGATTGTGCAGGCTATATGATTGGCCAAGTTGCCGGTGCCATCATTGCCGGTGCAGTTTTGGCTGGTATATATGGCGCAGAAACAGGCATTGGAGCCAACGGTATTGGTGCCGGATGCGATGGCAGTGCAGTAACAGCTCTTATTGTGGAGGCTATCCTCACTGCACTCTTTGTACTGGTGGTATTGGGTGCTACTCACAAGACCAACGGTGATACCGGTAAGTTTGCAGGTCTGGCAATTGGCCTTTCCCTGATTCTCATCCATCTGGTAGGTATTCACTTCACTGGCACCAGCGTGAACCCTGCACGTTCCATTGGCCCTGCCCTCTTTGCTGGTGGTGAGGCTCTGGCAAATGTATGGATTTTCATTGTTGGTCCCTTCGTTGGTGCTATCGCAGCTGCCGGTCTCTGGAAGTTGGTTGAGACTAAGGAAGCATAACAGATAATGTATTAAGATAAAGAAAGAGCGCCAGCAAGCGCTCTTTCTTTTTGTTTATTTCAGGGTCTTTTTGCCATCTTGGATGAAGATGCCATGACCCGTCGTTTTCTTTAATTTTCTCCCCGAAAGGTCATATAGCGCACCAGCACCTAAAGCAGCTGGAATGGCAGCATTGGCGGTTTCGCCATCTTCCCTTACATTCAATGTCAGCGTTTGGGAAATCGGAGTTCCATCTATGCACAACGCATATTTGCGTGTCCCCGACTGCAAATTACCCAATTCAACGATACCACTTGTCCCCGAGAGCTCCTTAACCGGCATCCACGTTGTCTCGCCTTCTGCCTGACTACAAAGCTGACAGGCAAAACGGGTGGGCAACGTACTGTAAGAGAGTACAGCAGCATCAGTCACTGTATATTCCGTTTTGTCGCTGCGCAGCGAAGCAGGCTTGCCCACAACCACATACTGGCGCTCGAAAGGCTCGGTATAACCGTCAGCCATAAAATAACCTATGAAGTACACCCCGGTAGGTAGGGCACTTGTCCAATTGTTATTACCGCTGGTGTTCAGAGTAACCACTCCTGATGTCTTGCTGTTGTACAGGTAACAGGGACACTTGGCATCTTTGGGCACAATACCATCCTCATAGATACCTATCCAGTCCTTGCTCATTGCAGGAGCACCGGCAAGGGTCACGCGTATAGGATTACCCGTATTGTAAACCACCTTGTCCGGTGTCATGCTAAAAGAGGCCGGATCATAGTCTTTTGTCAGCACAAAGAAGGGCACGCGCTCCGAGCATTCCGTATAGCCGCCATCCTTGAAGAGCACGGCAAAGTACTCACCCGCAGCAGCCACCTTCACATTGACGGAGCCGTCCTTGACATCTGTATACTGATAGGTATAAGCCTTGTCACTGGTACCGGGTGTCTTTCCTGCCTGATAAATACCCACCCAAGCCTCCGTACCTACGGGGGCATTCTTAAAGGCAATAGCAATATCGGTATTTGTCTTGTAGAACTGTTTCTCCAGGGTCAGTGTAGCCGTCAGACTACTAGGAATCTTTCCTCCCTTTATCCAGTCCGTATAGATGGGCTCACCTTTGACACTATAGCAGTTACACGGACGGACAATGAAGCGGTAGTCGCGGTCCTTGGGCAACTCACTCAGAGCAAACACACAGGTTACCTCACCCTCGTCCTGTGCCTCACCAAAGAGACTCATAGGCGAGAACACACGCTTGGTAGCCGAGATGAAGTGACAGTCCAGCCACTCCCATTCTACCTGAACCTCAAAGTCGAAGGCCCTCACGCCCGTACGTTTCCTTAACACATTGGGAAAGTGTACCGTCACCTGATCTGTATCCGTTCCATTACGGTTCTTGCCCTTTGCCTGGCTAACAGTAGCTATGGCACCAGCCTCAAACTGGGGCACAGGAGCCTTCTTACTACGGTTCTCAAAACTGAGCGGTTCAGACAACGAGATGGGCCAGGGTAACAGCCAGTTCTCATCCAGTTGCTGGTCATAGACAAACTCTCTTCTCTCCAAGGTAATGGCACTGTCGTAAACACGCATTATCATACCCTGGCGACCCTTTGAGCAGTCCATGTTGGGCATCTGATATACAGGACGCAGGTTACTGTCGTCCTGATAGGTATTCTCACGCGCGGGCATGGGATATAAATATTGTAAGGATGCTGTTCCAATGCTGGTAAAGGCTCCCTGCCACAGGTCGCGGTCATCGGTCAAGGGCGAATGCGAGTGACCCGAGAAAGCCACGGCATTGGGGTAACGGCTCATCAGCTTTGTTACAGTACCATCATCCTGACCCCAGGCCCATGGACCGTTACAGGTATTCTTCAGATGCGGATGTTGGATGTAGAAGAATGGTTGCTCCGTCTCCAACTCGGCAGCATGCTGCTGCATCAGTTCCTCCAGACCGGGAATATTGTTGGTGTGCCAATGGGCACCTATAAAGTGATACCCTTTTATGGTCTTGAACCAAATGGGAGTATAATCCTCCCCGAAGTATTTCTTCCACACCTCGGCAGGACGTTTTCCTATACCCTGCTCCTGTGCCGTCTCATTACCCACACTATTAATAACACTGCTCCAGGAGTAACCTTCCATATCATGATTACCATAGATAAAGAGTCGCTCCGTATGCTTGCCGTCCAGTCCCCCATCATTGGGGAACACGCTGTACCAGGTATCAGCCACCACCTTAAGCTGAGGTTCCAACCCTTGGTCGGCCATATCACCTGCAATGATAACGCCATCCACCTTCAAACCGCGGAAGTATTCAAGGGTATGCTTAAAAGTCAAGGCTGTCTCCGTGCCACGGATGTGGATATCGCTGACAATGCCAATTACCAGATTGGGATTGCCCAAAGTGCGAAGTGCTTCAGCAAAAGCAGGCACATCCAAGTAGGCAGCACCGGCTAATACCGAAGAACGTTGCAGAAATTCTCGTCGGTTCATTTTCTTTAGATTTGTTACAAATTCAGTACAAAGATAGCAAATATTCACAATTAAAACCAAACGTTTTGTAAATAAAGTATCAGATTTACAAGGAATTTACCGTTCCATTTTAGGCATACCAACAAAAAACTTACCAAAAGTTTTGCGGTTTCACAGAAATGACGTACCTTTGCAACCGCAAAAGCCCAGATGGCGGAATCGGTAGACGCGCTGGTCTCAAACACCAGTGGGGCAACCCGTGCCGGTTCGACCCCGGCTCTGGGTACTTATCAAGAAGTGTGTTGTTACTTAGCAACACACTTTTTTTTATATTCATGCTGCAATTCAGAAGAAAAGTAGTACTTTTGCAAGAAATACAATCAAGGATTAAACATTATGGGTAAAAAAGCACTGATAACGGGAATCACAGGTCAGGACGGTTCGTTTCTGGCCGAGTTCCTAATAGAGAAAGGTTATGAGGTACATGGCGTAATGCGCCGTAGCTCTTCTTTCAATACAGCACGTATCGAGCATTTATATTTGGACGAGTGGGTGCGCGACATGCACAAGAAACGCTTGGTGAACCTGCACTGGGGCGATATGACGGACAGCTCCAGCCTTATTCGCATCATTTGCGAGGTTCGTCCTGATGAGATATACAACCTGGCAGCACAGAGCCACGTAAAAGTAAGCTTTGATGTACCAGAGTTCACTGCAGATACGGATGCCAATGGCGTGTTGCGCCTGTTGGAAGCTGTGCGCATTGCAGGTCTTACCAATACCTGCCGCATTTATCAGGCTTCAACTTCCGAGCTGTACGGTATGGTGCAGGAGGTACCTCAGAAAGAGACTACCCCATTCTATCCCCGTAGCCCCTACGGTGTAGCCAAGCTCTATGGCTTCTGGATGATGAAGAACTACCGCGAGAGCTATAATATGTACTGCTGCAACGGTATTCTCTTCAACCACGAGAGTGAACGACGTGGCGAGACATTCGTTACTCGCAAGATTACACTGGCAGCTGCCCGCATCGCCCAGGGATTTCAGGACAAACTCTATCTGGGTAACCTCAACTCTCTACGCGATTGGGGCTATGCCAAGGATTATGTAGAGTGTATGTGGCTTATCCTGCAACAGGAGAAGCCGGACGACTTTGTCATTGCCACCGGTCAGTATCACACCGTTCGCGAATTCTGTACCCTAGCCTTCAAGGAGACCGGCATCGAACTCCGCTGGGAAGGTGAGGGCGTTGATGAGAAGGGTATCGACGTCAAGACAGGCAAGGTGCTCGTCGAAGTTGATCCAAAATATTTCCGTCCTGCAGAGGTGGAGCAACTGCTTGGCGATCCTAGCAAGGCCAAGAGAATGCTGGGATGGAACCCGCAGAAGACTTCGTTCGAGGACTTGGTCAAGATTATGGTCGCTCACGACATGAAGAAAGTCAAGAAACTCTATCTGCGAGATCAACTCGCAGATTAGTTTACGGTTTACCGTTTACTGTTTATTGGTTATTGTTTTAGGAGCAAGGGGCAAGGAGCAAGGGGCAAGAGGATTGTTCTACTTTCAACTTTCAACTATCAACTGACTCTAAACTCTAAACTCTCAACTTTGGTCTTAGACCAATTCTTTCCGCTCTGCGGTTAGAATATGATTTCTCTTTTAAAGGGTGATAGTTCAACAGTAAATGGCAATGCAACGATTTTTCAGCCCGAAGGGCGATGTTTTTGCTTTTTGAGAGCTTTGATATCGAAGATATGTTATGCTATTGTCGGGAAGATGACGGAAGCTCGCTTACAGGCAGATTCATGACAATAACAGAACAAAGGCACAAAAGTGCCAAAGCTCTCAAAAAGTGTTTTCGTTGTTTTTGTTAAAAAACTTTCTGCGAATTTCTGCGCTTTCTGCGTGAAATAATAATAATCTGTGAGATCCGTGAGATCTGTGTGAGATTAATTTCCGCATTTCCGCGATTTCTCTTACCGAAGGCAAAGGAGATAAAAAAAAATAATATAATGGAAAAGAATAGTAAAATATACGTCGCCGGTCATCGTGGCATGGTAGGAAGTGCCATTGTCCGTGAATTGCAACGTCAGGGTTATACCAATATCATTACCCGTACACATGCTGAGCTTGACCTCACCCGGCAGGATGCAGTAGAAAAGTTCTTTGCCGAGGAACGTCCTGAGTATGTATTCCTGGCGGCTGCCAAAGTGGGCGGCATCGTGGCCAACCAAAGCGCGCTGGCCGACTTCATGTACGACAACATGATCCTGGAGATGAACGTCATTCATGCGGCATGGAAGAATGGCTGCAAGAAGCTGGAGTTCCTGGGCAGCAGCTGTATCTACCCCCGTATGGCTCCACAGCCTATGCCCGAGAGCTGCCTACTCACCAGTGAACTGGAGAAAACAAATGAGGCGTATGCATTGGCTAAGATTTCCGGTCTGAAATACTGTGAGTTTCTCAACCGTCAGTACGGCACGGACTACATCTCCGTGATGCCCACCAACCTCTACGGTCCCAACGATAATTATCATCCCGAGCACAGCCATGTGCTACCCGCACTGATTCGACGTTTCCACGAAGCCAAGGAGGCAGGTCTGAAGAGTGTTACCTGTTGGGGTGATGGATCACCCCTGCGTGAGTTCCTGTATGTAGACGACCTTGCCAACCTTTGCGTGTTCCTCATGAACAACTACAGCGGCAACGAGACCGTGAATGCCGGCACCGGCAAAGAGCTCACCATCAAGGCATTGACAGAACTGGTGGCCAAGGTAGTTGGTTACAAGGGCCGCATAAAGTGGGACACTACCCGTCCCAACGGTACCCCTCGCAAACTCTTGGATGTCTCCAAGGCCACCAAGTTGGGCTGGACCTACAAGACAGAGTTGGAGGATGGCATCCGCTTGGCCTACAAGGACTTCCTGGAGAACCCCATGCGTGCAGAGCGCTAGTACTCTCAACATGAATACTGACTTAAAACTCTAAACTATGAACTCTAAACTTCCGAAAAGGGCCAAAGTCTTTGTAAGCGGTTGTTACGACCTGCTACATAGCGGTCATGTAGAGTTTTTCCGCCAGGCTGCAGAGTATGGCGACCTATATGTAGGTATCGGTTCTGACGCCACCATTCTAGGATATAAACACCACAAAACAGTTTACAGCGAGCAGGAACGCCTGTTTATGGTGAAAAGCATCCGCTACGTCAAAGACGCTTTCATCAACGCGGGCAGTGGAATTATGGACTTCGTTCCGACGGTTGAGGCGCTGAAACCAGATATCCTCGTGGTGAACAGTGATGGCGGTAACGAAGACAAAAGGCGGTTCTGTGAGGAGCAAGGAATAGAATACGTGGTACTTGAACGTGTGCCACAAGCTGGCTTAAAAGCCCGGTCTTCTACCGACCTTAAGAAAACAGAGAGTCAGATTCCCACACGCCTCGATTTGGCTGGTACATGGATTGATCAGCCTTATGTCTCCCAATATGCACCAGGATGGGCCATAACCATCTCTCTGGAGCCCACTTTCGAGATTCGTGAACGTTGTGGCCTGAGTACCAGTACACGCAATATGATTAAGAAGATATGGCCATACTCACTGCCCAATATGGATCCCGAGACACTGGCCAAACTGGTTTTCTGTTTCGAGAACGATCCCGAGCGCAGTGCCGGAATCATCAGCGGAGCACAAGATAGTATTGGCATTTGCGTTCCTGGTCTCTGTCGCCATTATTACAACAATCGCTTCTGGCCCGAGAAGATTGAAACATGCCAGGATGAAAGCATCCTCAGTTGGTTAGAAAATCATCTTATTATGATTCCTATGGACCCCCGTAAGCCGGGCTGCTCAGTAGTGGAAGGAAAGGACATCACAGAGCACAAGGTAAAAGCTTTAGCTGAAGCTGCAGACAATTGCTGGAATGCCATCATGGACAGGAACCTTCAAGCTTTTGCTGCTGCATATAAAGCCAGTTTCGACGCCCAGATATCCATGTTCCCCGCTATGATTCAGGGAAAAGTTCAAGAGTATATTGACAAGTGGTCAAAGGTTCCTGGCGTTATGGCATGGAAGATGCCTGGTGCTGGCGGTGGCGGCTACCTTGCCTGTGTAGTAAAGGACGCAGAGACTTTTGCCAAGGAGCATAAGGAAGCAATACGCCTAACTATTCGCAGACCTGGTCTTTAATCCCTTAAACTTTTAAACATTTTAATCCTTCCCAATGAGAACCATCGAAAAGAAATACTTATTACCATTCATACTGGTAACAAGTCTCTTTGCACTTTGGGGACTGGCCAATAACATGACGGACACCTTGCTGGCTGCTTTCCGCAAAATCATGCAGATGAATGACACACAGACCAGCCTCATCCAAATGGCGTTCTATGGTGCATACTTCTGCCTGGCACTGCCAGCTGCCCTATTCATACGCAAGTACAATTTTAAAGGGGGCATCATCTTGGGTCTTTGCCTTTATGCCACAGGAGCAATGCTTTTTCTGCCTGCCGCAGAAGTGGAAAGTTATGCTTTCTATCTGCTGGCCATCTATATCATGGCTGCGGGATGCTCAGTACTGGAGACAACAGCCAATCCTTATATTATGAGTATGGGCAGCCCCGAGACAGCAACCCGTCGTCTGAATATAGCCCAGAGTTTCAACCCCGTCGGTTCCATCGTCGGTATATTGATTAGCAAATACTTCATCCTACAGGATATCTCACTTTACTCCGTTAGTGGAACATATGCTGCTGTTGGAGGTGTCCTGATAGCTATAATGGCAGCCATGTTCTTTGCCAAAATGCCCAAAGGAAGCGACAACTCAAAAGTTCAAGAAGTTCAAGAGCTCAAGAGTTCAGAGATAATTCTCAATTCTCAATTGGCGCTTGCGCCCTCAATTTTCTATTCCCTACGCAGGTTGCTCAGCAACCGCGTTTATACGGGAGGTGTCATTGCCCAGTTCTTCTACGTAGGAGCACAGATTGGAGTCTGGAGCTTCACGATAAGGCTGGTGATGAAGGAGTTGGGAATGACTGAAGCAGAGGCTGCCACACTCTATCTGATATCTATCATTGGTTTCTGTACCAGCAGGTTTGTCTATACCTGGATAATGAAGTATATTGCACCTCAGCGGCTACTTGTTGCAGGCGCTGTGCTGAGTACAATCTGTACATTATTAGTAGTTCTGACCAACAATTGGCTCTGTGTAGTGTCACTGATTCTGATTAGTGTCTTTATGAGCCTGATGTTCCCAACAATCTATGGCATTGCTTTAGAAAGTGTAGCAAAGAGCAAATACCCGGATGATACCAAGATAGGAGCCAGTGGCCTCATCATGGCTATCCTGGGTGGCGCACTATTAACCCCTCTTCAAGGAATGGTCAGTGATGCAGTCGGTATAAACCTGAGCTACCTGGTGCCCATGGGGTGTTTCCTTGTGGTATTTATCTTTGCATTGAATTCCAGGCAACCCTCTAAAGGCTTAAACACTTAAACTCTTAAACCGCGAAGCATGAAACGATATTGTCAAACACTCACGCTGGTAGATAATCCAGAAATGATAGCCAAGTATGTGGAAGCACATGCCCATGTGTGGCCAGAAATAATAGAAGGACAACGTCAGGTTGGCATTCTGGATATGCAAATCTACCGTAAAGGTCGTACGTTGTTTATGATAATGGATACCGCTGACAACTTCGACTTTCAACGTGATATGGCCCGATTGGCCACTCTTCCCCGTCAAGCAGAATGGGAAGCGTATGTTAGTCAATTCCAAGGTTGTGCTGCCAATGCCCGCAGTGAGGAAAAATGGCAGTTAACGGAAAGAATCTTTTAAGCACAATGACCTCCTACCTGAACACAGAGAATATTGCCCGTAGCAAGGATGGTGTGGAACGCCATCCGCTCATTCCTTTCTTGCCTCAGAATGCCAAGGTGCTATTCCTAGGTAGCTTCCCTCCCCAGCGCAAACGTTGGTGCATGGATTTCTATTACCCCAACTTTATCAACGACCATTGGCGCATAGAGGGGCAGATATTCTTTGGCGACAAGAACCATTTTGTCGACCTCAAGAACAAGCGCTTCAAGATAGATGAGATTGTAGCGTTCTGCCAAGAGAAAGGTCTTGCCTTCTTTGATACCTCCACAGCCATCCGTCGCCTACAGGACAATGCCTCCGATAAGTTCTTAGAGGTGGTTGAGCCCACAGACATTCGTGCCCTGATTGGTCAACTCCCCCATCTGCGAGCCATCATCACCACAGGCGAGAAAGCCACCGAAACCATCTGCACCTACTTTGGCATCCATGAGATTCCCAAAGTAAACACCGCAGTGGCACTCCCCTCGGGGAGCAGGGAAGGGGTCGTTCTATACCGTCTCCCCTCCTCCTCACGCGCCTACCCTCTGTCTTTCGACAAGAAGGTAGAGGCGTATAGGAATTGCTTCAATCTTTTTCTGTAAGTATAGAATTGGAAATCAGTTTAATACGCATGGTCGTTGTTTATCTCGTCCAGAGTTAGCTTTTTCTTGTCAATAGCACGCCAGGCGTAAATAATGTAGGCTATCACGAAGGGGATGAGCAGGGATACCCAGAACATTGTACGCAGGGTAAACTCACTGCTACAGGAATTCTGCATGGTCAGGGACGACTGCAGATCTGCTGTAGAGGGATAGTATGCGGTATTGTTCCAGGCTGTCAGCAACAGCAATACCGTCACCGTTGCTACGGTACCGAAACCTACCACCCAGAATCCTCGCCTGTATTCCTTGTGCGTCAGCGACCACAAAATACCGAATAGCACAAACACAACACCAATAAGGAGAAGTATTAGTAGAGGCCACATATCTATAAGGTTGTGCAGGTATTTGTACGGCTCCATGAACACAATACCCGTCTGCGGATCTACGGCATACCCCTCGCACGTCAGGATGTGAATCAGGAAAGCCAGAAATAGTCCCAGAAACAGAATGGTACTAGTCCACAAAGGCCGGATAATACGTTGATGACTATCAAACTGTCCCTCTTCCACTTGCTTATGAATATATAGACAGCCCAAGATGCGTGCCAGGAAAACCACAGCAAGGCCCAACACAACATTCCAGGGATTCAACAAAGCATCCAGTCCGTGCGAGGCATTGGCCCAACGACTGATGATCATTGAACATTGGTCGTTGACGATGTTGCCTTTCTCCACAATGAAGTTGGAACCAGTGAAGAACGTGGCTACGGCACCGCCCAAAAGCAAGGGACCAAGGATGCCGTTCAGAACCAGCAACCATTGGAAAGTCCTGG
The DNA here is from genome assembly GCA_017619585.1 of Bacteroidaceae bacterium. The sequence continues at coordinate 34,121 of JAFZSA010000018.1, read as the reverse complement.
TACCTAGCAGATTGCCCAGTTTGTTCTGAAACTCATAACTGACGGCTTGCAACACAAAGGAGAAGAGTACTATCATCCAGAGCCAATAGGCTCCGCCAAAGCTGGTGGAATAGAAAAGAGGATAGGAGGCAAAGAAGGCACCACCGAAGGTTACAAGGGTGGTAAAGGTAAACTCCCACTTTCTGCCCGTAGCATTTACTATCAACCGACGCTCATCAGGGGTACGCCCCAATGAGAAGATTAGAGTATTGGCTCCCTGTACAAACATCAGGAATACCAACAATGCTGCCAGTAGGGCAACAACAAAGCACCAGTAGTGCTGTAAGAATGTGTATGTCATGTTTTCAATGGTTAGAGATTAGGTCCTTCCTTGATGGCACGAACCATGATGCTGATTTCTATTGCCAAGAGGGTGGTGAAGAGGATAAGGAAGAGCAGGAACGTGGTCATGACTGCAGAGGAGCCCAACTGACTGACACCTACCCATGTAGGCAACATATCCTGGATGGTCCATGGCTGACGACCGAACTCAGCCACCAGCCATCCTGCTTCACTGACAATATAGGCAATGGGGATGCACAAAATAGCGGCCCATTGCAAAGCTCCCCTCCATCTTCCATTCTTCCCTCCTTTGGGGGGATAAGAGGGGGGCTGGATGAGGAGAAATATGAATAATAGTATGAACAAGCATCCGCCACCCACCATCACACGGAAAGCATAGAAGCAAACAGGAATATAGGGCACCACTTGGGCACAATCCTGAACGTAACCGTAACCGAAGTATGGCATATTCTCCTGAATAGCGTCAGTTACCTCTGCCACAAACTCCTCGGGTGCCCCCTCTTTCTTCGCTTTGCGGTATGCCTGCAAGGCAGTGATAGCACATTTCCCGCGTTCTATCTTTTCTGCCAGCGATGGCTCCTGTGTTCCGTCCGCCTTGGTGTATCCGTCCAGGATATCACGTATACCTGGCACATAACCGTTCATATCGTTGGTAGCCAGGAAAGATAGGGCAAATGGCACAGCCAACTTCAAGGGCGGCTCGTCGGCAGTCTCATAGTCGGGCTGCTCAAAAGGATTTATGCCTGCAATAATAGTCAGCGGCTGATTTGTACCACCTTTATAAAGGGCCTCCATAGCAGCCAGTTTCATGGGTTGCGTCTGCGCTATTGTGTAGGCAGAATGGTGCCCTGATAACAATATCAATGCCGATGAGAAAAGTCCGAAGATAGCACCCACCCTCAGACTCTTGGTAGCAAATTCCATGTGACGCTTCTTCAGCAGATACCAACTGCTGACACCCACCACAAATACTGCACCCAGCACCCAAGCTGATAGTACCGTATGGATGAATTTATCCACTGCAACGGGTGAAAGAGCCACGTCCGCAAAGCTTGTCATCTCATTACGCATGGTATCAGGATTGAAAGCCTGTCCTACAGGATGCTGCATCCACGAGTTGGCAACCAGAATCCACCAGGCAGAGATGGTTGCGCCCAGTCCCGTGAGCCACGTAGAAGCCAGATGGAAGCCTTTGCTGACCTTGTTCCAGCCAAAGAACATCACTGCCACAAAGGTGGATTCCATAAAGAAGGCGACAATACCCTCCACTGCTAATGGGGCTCCAAAGATATCACCCACCAGATAACTGTAATTGCTCCAGTTGGTACCGAACTCGAATTCCAGAATAAGGCCCGTAGCCACCCCCATCGCAAAGTTAATACCGAAGAGCTTCTGCCAGAATTGGGCGGTCCGTTTCCAGAACTCCTGTCCCGTGCGGTAGTACAGAGTTTCCATTATGCCCATCACTACGGCCAAACCAAGGGTCAAGGGCACGAACAGCCAATGGTAAATAGCAGTAAGCGCAAACTGTGCTCTGGCCCAATCCACTGCCGCCAAATCTATGTTTAATAAGTGATTCATGATATTTTGGTATATAGGTTATTGGTCATTGAGTTTTTTACCGTTTACTGAGTAATGGTCAATGTTCAATGAATGATATACAAACTCCACCTCATCCCCATCAGCCGCATGCTCCTTAATGTAATTAGGGAAGAAGAATAGCTTCAGGACGACAAAAATGATGAACAGTTTTATCAATATGATGGTCCACAGCACGCGCCCTAGCGTCATGCTGCGGAAACCATCATAGTAAAACTGCCATATATTCAGTATCCATTTCATCGCTTAGAGTTTTCTCTAAACTATGAATTATAAACTATGAACCTTAATAGTTCTCCGGTTTAACTTGGAAGTAACTCTGAGGATGGTCACAAGTAGGACAAATCTCTGGAGCCTTCTTGCCAATAACAATGTGGCCACAGTTGGCACACTGCCAGATAACATCACCCTCACGACTGAATACCAATCCCTCCTCAATGTTCTGCAGCAACTTGCGGTAGCGCTCCTCGTGATGCTTCTCAATGGCTGCCACCAGTTCAAACTTGGTAGCTATCTCATCGAAGCCTTCCTCACGTGCCTCCTTAGCCATGCGGGCATACATATCTGTCCACTCAAAGTTCTCACCACCAGCAGCATCAGCCAGATTCGTCTTGGTGTCGCTCACACTACCACCGTTCAGATACTTATACCACAACTTAGCATGCTCCTTCTCGTTGGCTGCCGTCTCCTCAAAGATAGCGGCAATCTGCACATATCCATCCTTCTTAGCCTTAGATGCAAAATAAGTATACTTATTTCTTGCCATACTCTCACCAGCAAAAGCCTCCTTGAGGTTCTGCTCAGTCTTTGTTCCTTTCAGTTCTTTCATTTTTTTAAAATGTTTATATGTTTACCGTTTATTATTTATTGACCACGAAATTCTTCTTTTCGAACACTAATCACACTAATCTTTCGAATCCTATTTATGTAGATGACAATCCTTTGAGGATTGCTTAATTCGGCAAATTCGTGGTCGTTTATTGAATAATGGTCAATGATCAATTTTCAATGTTCAATGGTTACAGCCTACTTTCCACAACATTCCAATCCACAATCTGCCACAAAGCAGCTAAGTGGTCAGGCCTACGGTTCTGATAGTCCAAGTAGTACGCATGCTCCCACACATCAAATGTGAGCAGCGGCTTCAGTCCCTTCTGAATAGGATTGGCCGCATTCGCCTCCTGCGTAATCACCAGTTTCCCGTCCTTATCAGCAGACAGCCACACCCAGCCAGAACCAAACAGTGTAGCCCCCTTCTTCTGGAACTCCTCCTTAAAAGCCTCCAAGGACCCAAAGTCACGCGTAATAGCCTCAGCCAGTTTTCCCGTAGGCTTGTTATCAGCTTTTGGTGCACAGAACTGCCCGAAGTACAACTCGTGGTTCAGTATCTGCCCTGCATTATTCAAGATACCTCCTGTAGCCTTGCAGAAAATCTCTTCCAATGTTGCTTCTTCAAAGCCACTGCCAGGCAACAGTCCATTCAGATTATTCACATATGCTGCCAGATGCTTTCCGTGATGGAACGCAATCGTCTCCTTACTAATCACCGGCTCTAATGCCTCAGGTGCATACGGTAATGTCATTAGTTCAAATTTCTTCATGTGATCAGTGTTTTAGGTTATTACTTATCTGTCGGCACAAAGATAGGCATATTTTATTAAAACACAACATATTCTCTAAATTAATTCCAAAGAATATTTTCTACATATTGTTTGTCACAAAAGAAAAAAGTTCTACATTTGCAACTGAAGGTCATAAATAAAGCCAAATGAAAAGACTATTGCTATTGGCGATAAGCATTCTCTTCTTGCTTAACGCCTATTCCCAAACCTATTCTGCCTCCATTCATCAGGATGGACGTTTCATTACAGCCTATTTTGGACGGAACGCTTTCCGCGATGCCTACACTGCAGCCTCCGACGGCCAGATTATTACTCTTTCCGAAGGGGAATATACGGCATTGGACGGCCCTGTTACCAAGTCTGTAAGTATCATTGGTTATGGCGGCTTCATAACATCATCGGGATATGAGACTGCCAAGTACACCTTAATCAAAAACCTTTCCATCGAAGCGGATAACGTAAAGGTTGAGGGTATATACTCGGGAACCATTTCCATAGGAGCCTGTAAGGGTACAGTCATCAGACATTGCGACATAAGAACCGCAACAGCCTCCCAACCTCATGAAGACACCCGCATAGAACAGTGTGCAGTAGGCGATCTGAATATTCTGGGCACTGCCAAGAATCTTGTTGCCAGCAATACCACTATAGACCGTATGGACCGTAACGCAGAATCCAATATGGCCACTTTTCAGAACTGCGTAATATATACGTGGTATCCCAATTCACATTACGCCGTCTATCGCAACTGCGTGTTGGGCTATGATGGATACGGAACCATCTATCCCGCTCTTCCCAGCCTCTACTACAACACGGTCTTTACCAGCCTGTATCGTTTCAACGAGGACGCCAGATATAACAACTCAGCACTTACCACGCCTCCAACGCTGAACCAGGACGGCCAATGTACCTTCAGTTGTAGGACCCTCTCGTTTACCAGCATGTTTGGCCTGTATAAGACTTTTCCTGCAGATCCCAAGGATGTTCCTAACGGCAGTGACGATAAGCCGGTAGGACCGATGGGAGGCACGGGTTTCATTATTTACCCGGATGTGCCACGCGGCTATGGCACCATAGATACCAGGATGGGAGCCGACCAGACAATTCATGTCTACGTACGGGCATATAGCAACAACCCGGCTGCAACAGGCCTTACCAAATACCGTTATTGCTGGAATGGACGCTTCCATGAAATGCAGGAAGAAAACATGCTCTACAGAAACGGCCTGTATTATATCGACACTATCCTAAGAATTCCTGACGATGTGATTGCTGACCGTAACTATGCCTTAGGCAAATGCTATCTGGACCTCTTCATCTACGATAACACAGGAACCTGCTCACCCATGGTGGGTGCCACCATCTTCGATCAGGATCCACCGGTTGTAACAATGGAGGACTTGCCCCTTGCAGTCAACAACAGGAAACTTCAGATACGATGGACGGGAAAAGACGACTGGTCGGGCATTCAGGATTACACTGTCGTGATAGAAAAGGAACAGGGCGTATACTCCTCTGAAAAGAAGTTTGTCACCACTTCCACAGAGTACCTGTTCGAAGATGTCGAAGACGGTTTATATTATATCTATGTCCTAGCCCGTGACAGTGTAGGAAATGAGAGTACAAGGGGCTATTCCGGACAGTATGTATCTTTCTACTATATGGATACCGAACCGCCTGTCACCTCTTTTACGGTTAATAATGTCAGTCAGGGCAGCGTCAAAGCCTCGTCATCAGGTGCTCATATCATGTGGAGCGCCACAGACAATGAGGCCGGTGTAAAAAAATACAATGTCTATTACTCCGAGGAGAACGGGCCCTTTATCTTATGGAAACCCGACCTGACAGAACCAGGCGCCTATTTCTATGGTCAAAAAGGCCATACCTACCGTATCATAGTAACAGCAACAGACAATTATGAAAATGTAGAGGAGATAAAACCGGAACGCGCCATTCAAGTAGTATTCTAACTAACCGTATACATCATGAAAAAGACAATACACATCTATATGCTCCTGTTGACGCTTATGCTTCCATTAGTAGCATCGGCACAATACGATCACAAGAAAACAATTATGGTGGGCGAGAAATTACGCTGTTCCATAAATGCATCTTGGGTGGGATACACGATACAAAGTACTGATATTGAGGTCTCCGGAGACGGCATTCGGGAAATAGGCCCACGATCCAAGCTAGGCACAACAATCGAAGCCGTAAAACCCGGATGGGGGTCTGTATTCATCACCGTATACCTGAAAAAAGCCGTTGGAGGCGGTACAGATATCGAATATGAAAGTTGGGATATCACTGTTATCGACAACAAGCCTACCTCCATAAGCGTCACACCCAGCTCCTGCGAAATGTATGTGGGCGATATGGTCGGACTTTCAGTCTCTTTCAAACCTTCAGGCACGACAAGCTCCGTTACCTGGTCATCCAACAATACCTCGGTGGCTACAATAGGCACTGCCGGCTATGTCAATGCAGTAGGACCGGGATCTGCCACAATAACCGCCCGTACAGCCGAAGGCCTTACCGGAAACTGTTATGTCACGGTTCACACTCCTGCTACAGGCGTAACACTGCCTGAGGATGTCACCATTGCATGCGAGGAGACCCGGTCATTAATACCCACCTTCTCTCCAAGTGGCTCATCGGTAAAGAGCATGAGTTGGAAGAGCTCTAACGAGCAGGTGGTAACCGTAGATGCCTATGGCCGTCTCACAGGCGTTAGTCCGGGAGAAGCTACAGTGACCGTTACCACCAACAATGGTCTCAGTGCTTCTACCCATGTTACCGTCACCCATCCTCCTTTTGAGGTCACCTGTGCGAGTGATGGATCTTCGGGTATTAATGTAAATGACCAGAGTCAGGTGTATGCCAAAATCAGCACCGACTATACACAAGGCTCCCAGTTTGCCAACATCTGCTACGAACAAACTTCCGGAGCTAAGGTAAGCGGAACTCCCCACCTGTCCTATGACATAGTCTATTTTATTCCAGACAAACCGCTGAAGCCCTTTACCACTTACAAGTTCGTGATTCCAAAAGGTGCTCTATGCAACAAGTGGGGCGGTGAGAACCCCAATGATTTTATCTTCACTTTCACCACAGGCGACCTTGATAATCAGTTATTCTCCTATTTGCCTACAGAAGATTATGTATCACCGGGAAGCAACATATATATATGGACAAACTGCTTTAATGCAGCCATTCACTACACAACAGATGGTAGTAATCCCACATCTAAGTCACCTATATTGCCGGCTTCCGGTTATCTGACTATTGATAAGGACACGCACATTCGGGCATTGGCATTATGTGACGGTTACAAAGACGCCTATATGGATCGTTTGTTCAGGGTAACCCATGTTAATGCCATATCGTATTATCCCAGCTATGAGACAGGTACCCTCAACAGATTTGACAATGTGATACCTTACATTGCCTACAATACCCCCCTTGTTCCGGGTTCTCAGCGAGAGATTACCATGATAGAGCATCCCACAGAAAAGACAGTGCCAACAGAGAATTACGTCTGCGGAAACAGGATCTATATCGTTCCGTCCGAACCTCTTCATGATGACAGAATCTATTTTATAGAAGTACCTTACGGATTTGTACAGTCTAACTGTGGAGAGCCTAACACCAAAAGCCAGTGGCTTATCTCCGGAGGAAACTACATCCGTAATATCTCCGCCGGCTATGAGATGGCAACGGCAACAAAGCAGAACGGCGAGCTATGGGGATGGGGAAAGATCATGCGCCAAGGCTATGATGGCAGCCTTTTCCGGGATTCCCTGATATGGCAGCCCCAGTATATTGAGGCAGGTGTCAAGAACTGTGCCGCCGGTTACTCACATATCGTTCTTGTCGACTATCAGAACGATGTCTACACTTGGGGCAGGTCGTTCTGTGGCGAGATGGGCTCCTTTAATATAAAATACTACAGCGACCTCTGCCATATCGGTAACCTTGGCCAGGAACAATCAGACCAGCATCAGATAGTGGCAGGAACACAGACCACTGCAGTTATAGACAGCAACGGAGAAGTGATCCTGTTGGGACGTAACGACTACGGACAGCAAGGTAATGGCCAAACGAGTTCTGTTGCCGAGAAATGGAATACCCTTAAGCAGCAGCAAATCGTACAGATAGCCTCCGGATATGGCTGCACGCTAGCCCTGACTTCCTCAGGGGAGTTGTACGGATGCGGCCATAACAATATGCAACAGATAATGGCGCGCAGCTACCTCAATCAGCATTCCTTCGTTTCCATTATGGATGGTATAGATTATGTGGCAGCCTCCCGATGGGATGACTTTTCCGCAGCTGTCATCCGTAAAGACCGAACACTATGGATGTGGGGCAGCGGCAGTTATGGACGATTAGGCGGTATCGACAACCTACCCGTGCATAAGAGCGTTAAGATGCTGGATGATGTCATCTCGGTAAATGTTGGCACCCATGTCGTTGCTGCCATAAAATCCGACCATTCTCTGTGGATGTGGGGTGATGGCAGTTATGGAGAGCTGACAACCGCCGCTCAGGGTATCCAACTTACTCCCATAAAAGTCATGGAGAATGTAGCCGCCGTGGATATCGGAGGCCAGTTTGTAATTGCCCAGAAACAGGACGGTAGTGTATGGACCTGGGGAACGGGAAGATACGGAGAGTTAGGCTGGGGAGGTCAGATCTCCGGCGGTCAGCAGGGTGCCACGCCTCGCAAGATATTCGAGGAACGTCCGCGTGCAACGCTTGAAGACATCCTGTTGGATAATAAAGAGGTCTGTCTGACAATGGGTCAGACGTTCGTAGCACATGCACGTCCCATACCACTTTGTGCCGAATACAATCAGTGGGAATGGACTGTCAGTGATCCTTCCATTGCTTCCATCACCAACAACGGAGTCGTCACGCCCCTCAGAGAGGGCAGAACCCAGGTAACGCTCATCAGTGACCATGGCATCAGTGCTTCCTTTAGCCTGTTGGTCACCAACGATCCCGATGGTATCAACCATCCCACCCATGCATTCGAGTCCGATATCCATGCCCCAGAATACTTCACCACTGACGGGCGCCCTCTCAGCCGTCCCCGGCCAGGCTTTGTAATAATGAAGAAAGGCAACGAAGTCAAAAAGCTTGTTATCACCAAATAACAATTCATAATTAAGCATATCAAAGGGCTGGAGTAATCTTCAGCCCTATATTTATCCCGAAAAACTGACGTATTGTAAAGTGTAGTTGATAAAATTGTTGTATTTTTGCAGTCGAATTGCCAAAAAAAGTGAAAATATAACCATATTTATGAGTAATCCATACACCACAGCAATATTGCTATTGCATTGCCCTGACCAGCAGGGTATCATCTCGGAGGTAACAAAGTTTATAACGGATAACAAGGGAAACATCGTTTACCTGGATCAGTATGTCGACAAGGTAGAGGGAATGTTCTTCATGCGTATAGAATGGGAATTGGAAGGGTTCCAGATTCCACGCGACAAAATCTATGATTATATCACTACGCTTTATTCGCAGCGCTACCAGATGAAGTTCAGCCTGTATTACAGCGATAAGCGTCCGCGCATGGCGATATTCGTCAGCAAGATGAGCCATTGTCTGTACGACCTGCTGGCCCGTTGGAAGGCAGGTGAGTTCAACTGCGACATCCCCTGTATTATCTCTAACCACGAGGACCTGCGCTATGTGGCAGAGCAATTCGGTATTCCTTATTATGTATGGAGCATCAAGAAAGACCACTCTAACAAGGCTGAGGTGGAAGCTGCTGAGATGGAACTGCTGAAGAAAGAGGATATCTCGTTTATCGTACTGGCCCGTTATATGCAGATTATCAGCGACGAGATGATAGCATCCTATCCGCATCATATCATCAATATCCACCACTCGTTCCTGCCCGCCTTTATCGGTGCCAAGCCATATCATCAGGCCTATGAGCGTGGCGTGAAGATTATCGGGGCCACCAGCCACTATGTGACGGCTGAGTTGGATGCCGGTCCAATCATTGAGCAGGATGTGGCACGCATCACCCACAAGGATACCCCCGACAGCCTGGTTCTGAAGGGTAAGGACCTGGAGAAGATTGTCCTCTCCCGTGCCGTCTCCAAGCATATACAGCGCAAAATCCTGACCTACAAGAACAAGACAGTAATCTTTAGCTGATTTTGTTCATTGAACATTATTACTCACACAGATCTCACGGATCTCACAGATTATATATTTCACGCAGAACAGTTGGAGCAGTGAGAGGAGAGTGATGCTCGCATCAACTATCCCGAGTCGTGACAACGGAAGACGATAGTCAAATCGCAGAAATCGCAGAAAGTTTTTTAACAAAAACAGAGAAAACATATTCTAACCGCAGAGCGGAAAGAATTGGTCTAAGACCAAAGTTGATAGTTTAGAGTGTAGAGTCAGTTCAAAGAGTGGAAAGTAAATTGAAGTTTTGGGAGTTATAAGATGAAGTTAAAAGCGAAGTTAAATAGGAAGTTATGCGCTTCGCGCAGGACGATAGTTTTGGCTTCTGTCTGCCTTATGGTATTGTCCTTTTATAACTTCCCCCTACTTCCATCTTGTAGCAGTTCGTCTCCTTCTTACGGAATCCAAGGGACTGATACAACCTGTTTGCCGCCACCCTATGCGGGCGTGATGTAAGGTACAGGTCAACCTCCCCTAACTCACGACAGGCAAAATCAATCACATGTTCCATCAGACGTCTGCCCAGATGCTGGCCCCGGTAGGTAGATAACACCACCACATCCTCTACATGTGCCTTCCTACCTGTGGGGGTGTCAATAACCCCAAGAGACGCGCACCCTATAATGCACTCACCATCCATCAAGGCAAAAAGGTGCGTATTCTCCGACTCCACCACATTCCTCAGCATCTCAGACGTGACCCTAATCTCAGGATCCAACTCCTCCATCAGCAGAAGTATCTCCTCCCCCTGTCTCCCCTCCAATGCTGTTATCTCCTCAATTCTCATATATGTAACATCTTTTATAAAGTCTAGTTTACAGAAATCAGCAGTTTTTATAAACCACAGTTAACACAACCCACCAACTAATAATTGGTATACTGCCCCCTCAAAAAGCCGGTTTTCTATCCCAAAAGTTATAACAGCAAACACAGTTTTCTAGCGAAGCGGGGTTTTTCTTTTTGAGAGCTTTGATATCGAAGACATGTTATGGTAAAGTCTAAGTACTAAAGCCTAATGCCACTAAAGATAGTTTTCGAGCGAAGCGGGGTTTTTCTTTTGGTCTGGTTGAAATCTCATAGAGATTGATGGTGTTTCTGTGAGCTTTTATCTGAAAGCTTGCTTACAAGTAAAAGAACACAGATACAACATCAGAGGTGCAACCTCAAACAGAGCAAAAGGGCATTTCTGGTTTTTGTTCAAATAAATCTGCGAATTTCTGCGATTTCTGCGTGAGATATAAAAATAATGTTCAATGGACCTCGTCCAGCACAGAATACACTGAGTTGTTGCTCTTGTATTCCGGTACCATCTCCTTCATCTTCCTGACAATATCCATGTTATCGTATCGCCTGGAGATCTCCAGCAAGTCCTCAATATCCCTGTTCACCGCCTCGTAGTCGTATTCGCGAACAGAGGCAATGCGTATCTTGTCATGGAAGGTAGGCATAGTGCCTTCCATCTCGTTCAGTACTTCCTCGTACAGTTTCTCTCCCTCACGCAGGCCTGTAAATTCAATCTTGATATTCTTGGCACCCGAGAGTGATATCATCCTCTTTGCCAGATCCACTATGCGGACGGGCTTACCCATGTCAAAGACGAATATCTCACCTCCATGTCCCATGGTACCAGCCTCCAAAACCAGTTTGCAGGCCTCTGGTATCAGCATAAAGAAGCGCACAATCCGCTCGTCAGTAACCGTTACGGGTCCACCGTTCTTGATCTGCTCCCTGAAGATAGGGATTACCGAGCCGTTGCTGCCCAGCACATTGCCGAAGCGGGTCGTCACAAAGTGGCAACGCTCTCCGTTTCCGTTAGTGTTATCGTCAAGGAACTTGTTCAGACTCTGGCAGTATATCTCGCAGATACGCTTGCTGCAGCCCATCACATTGGTGGGGTTCACAGCCTTGTCGGTGGAGATCATCACAAACTTCTTCACCCCATATTTCACGCTCAGGTCGGCAACAATCTTCGTACCATAGACATTGTTCAGCACAGCCTCGCTGGGGTTATCCTCCATCATAGGAACATGCTTGTATGCTGCAGCATGGAACACATAGTCGGGACGGAACCTGTCAAACACATTCTCCATCCTATGCTTATGGCAGATACTTGTCACCACTACCTCGCAAGGTACATTGGGATAGTCCTTAGACATCATCAGCGTGATATCATGCTGGGGCGTCTCTGCCTGATCTATCAGCATCATCGAGGCTGGCCCGAACTGAGCCACCTGTCGTACTATCTCGGCACCGATGGAGCCCGCGGCACCCGTTATCAGTACCCGCTGACCTTTCAACTGCTTTTCCACAGCCTTCAAGTCGATCTTTATCTCCTCACGGGGTAGCAGTTCCTCCACACTCACCTCGTGCAGCTGCATACCCTCCAGTTCCTCCTGACTGAGCTCACCGCTCTCAATGCTCGACTCCTTGGCTGGCTGCACCATGAATATCTTACAGCCTGCTCCAATGAACAAGTCCTGCAGTGCCTGATTATTCTGGAACTCCTTTACACGGAGCGGACTCACCAGAACGGCTTGTATCTTTCTTTTCTGGATGATAGATACCAAATCGTCTTCAATAGAATATACCGGTACACCCAGCACATACCTGTCCTTAACGTATGAGGCGTGTGATATAAAGCCCTTAAGTTCATATTTCGCCGGTCGCATGGAACGGACATATTTGGCCAGGATTATGCCGCCTTTCAGGGCACCGAATATCAGCACACGTGTGGCAGGTTCACGTTCGTAGGCAAGCTCGAACATCATCTTCGCCATGATGCGCAGAGCCCACATCAGCATGGTGGCTATCAGGAATATAGAGAATATCCCCGTGAAAGTGAAAGCCGTAAATATGGTAATGTTGCACAACCTGCAGATCCAGGTACAGAGCAGTGCCAGGCAGAATGTAACCAGGTTGGCATGAGCCATCCTCAGCAAGTCATAGGAACTGGAATAGCGCAACACACCTGAATAAGTCTTGAACTTACGGGCGCCTATCCAGCTCAGCAAGGCAAACAGCAGGGAGTTGTAGAAGACAAGGCACCTGTGTTCGTATGTTACAAAGGAACGATGGATAATCCAATAGGTAAATACTGAAGCAAAGAAAACAATAAAGGTATCTGTCAGCAGAACCGCCCAATAGGGCAGCACCCTTTTATTGAAGAACCAGTTTGTCAGTTTCCTGACAAGTTTTATTTTATGAATCATCGCACTTATTTTAAGTTATGTTTGCGATTCTAATACTAATCTATCTGCAAGTTTTCACTCATTCTGAGTGCAAAGGTACAGATAACTGAGCAGATGACCAAACATTTAGCAATTATTTTCTTCTGCCATAGAAGGATGGTTAGCGGTTAGCGAATGAGTTTATTGGTTTGTTGGATTATCAGCTTAGTAGCTTATTATAATTTTGAATTTTGAATTAAACAAATTTTCCTATTCATGGTTTTAACTAAAGTCTAAAGTCTCTAAAGACTGTTTTCCATGTTTTTCTTTTTGAGATGCTTCATAAGACAAAAGCTATTAAACGGTTTTTTAGCCCGAAGGGCGGTGTTTTTGCTTGGCTGTGCTGCTAAGCCGTAGGCTGTCTGTGGGTGTTAGGTAAAGAAATGTTTAAGCTTGTTTAACCAGGGCTTTGGCTAAAACCTATAGACCAATGCTCATAGAGCATGCTGCACGGACAAGTGTTTTCTCTGTTTTTGTTAAAAACATTTCTGCGCCTTCTGCGTGAGAATAAATAGTTATCGTTTACGTTTACGTTGTTTCAATGTTCAATGAACCAACCCGTCCGCCAATGCTTTCAACTCTGCTTTCTGCTCATCAGTAAGCACGAGAACATCCGTGCCCCAAGCGTCAGCAGGCACAGCAATGCCCACTTGTTCAGTTAGGACGTCAGCCTTCATAAACGAAAGCAATTCCGTAAGTTTCGCACGACAATTTGCCGTCGCAGCCTTACCACCTGCCCCACTGATAGCCACCCGCTTGCCATTGATACAGGTAGGTGTTCCGTAATCCATAAACTTCACCGGTCTAGACATCCAATCCAACAGATTCTTCAGATGTCCCGGATAGCTCATATTATACTCTGGCGTGAAGATCCAGAGCCCATCAGCCTCAGCAATTTGCTTTCTGACGCGAGCAACAACCTCAGGCTCCGGCTGCTCAATATCCTGATTCAGCAACGGCAGGTCGCTGTAATCCAGTTCCTGCACCTCAGCACGATTGCCGATGATTTCCTTGGCCACATTAGCCACCTGTCGGTTAAAGGACTTCGCCCTCAACGAACCGATAATAAAAAGAATCTTTTTCATACTCCTTTCATGGTTTTATATTTATTCCGCAGTAAAGATAGGCATTAATCCATCGCCCCCAAATTATTGACTGAAAATTTATGGTATTTTATGGATTACTTTCACCTTATTGCAGTTTTTTCGCTATATTTGCATTCAAAAAACAGAGAATAAGATGAAAATAACAGAAGAGTTACTAGACGAGCTGACAGAACAGGCAAAAGCCTCTCCTCGTTTGCGAATGAACTATGACTTAAGGAACTCGCCCGATGACCAGTCACAACGGATGCTCAACGCCCTTGAGCCTGGCACCATCCTACCCATACATAGGCATCAGAAAACCTCAGAAATCAACATCTGCATCCGTGGCCATTTCGAGGAGTACCTGTATGACCAGGATGGCAACCTCATAGAGACCGTCGACATGGTCCCTGGTGGCACCGTCCTGAAGATAGAGGCCGGCCAGTGGCACAACCTCAAGTGCCTCCAAAGCGGTACCGTCCTGTTCGAATGTAAAGATGGTCCTTACGTCCCCCTATCAGAGGATGACATCCTTATTCATTGAACATTAAACCGTAAAATTGTTTTTCAGCACAAAGGGCGTTGTTTTTGCTTGGCTGTGCTGCTAAGCCGTAGGCTATCTATGGGTGTTGGTCAAAGACATGGTTGAGCTTGTTTAAACATGGCTTTGGCTAACGCCTATAGACCAATGCTCATAGAGCATGCCGCACGGACAAGTGTTTTCCCTGTTTTTGTTAAATATCCGTGTAGATTCGTGTTATTCATGGTCAAATAATTATACCGGCACCCAAAGATGCATCTCCATATCCACATGTCCGTTGGGCTTGAATACGACACCTTCTTTCTCCAACAGTGAACGATGCTGACTCCACCCCGGAGCAGTACGACCTACAATGTTCACCACCCTATGACAAGGCAACTTCTCTGCACCAGGGGTATATCGCAGGGTTCGCCCCACCATCCGTGCATGACTTGGCCAACCGGCTAAAGTAGCAATCAACCCATAGGTCATTACCTTTCCTCGCGGAATCTGGCTCACGATGTTCAGCACTTCAGCTTGAAACGACCTCGCCTCTTCTATCGTCATTTTATCGGGATAGTCTTTCATCTCTTAGTAGATTAGCATACGGTTCAACTTATTCCAGAATGCATTGACAGTAATTCTGCCAGCGAAATCCATGTCAGGCTCGTGAAGCATCATGCCAGTAGCCTCATAATACTCATGACGAAGTTGGCGGATGGCATTAGCACATTTTAGGGTGTCTATGGTTTGATTATAGTACGTCAAAAGAATTGGATAGAGGTGAGTAAAGTCATTGTAGAGCCGTTGAGCCATCTGCTGGTGTTCTGGGTCGAGACGCAATTGTTCACCATGTATCAAACGGGTACGGAAATTTGCAAGATTACATTTCATGCGATGAACAGTTACACGATAAGCAATATCGGTCATCCCAAGTGCCTGGGCTATCTCTTCGTTGGGTAGCGCCTTCTGCTTATTAAGCATAGTAAGCAGTGAACGGAGGAAAATGAAGCGTCCTCGGGGATAGAAAGACTGATGGGCATAGGCAATCAGTTGAGATGCAAAAGCCAGTTTCCGTTCATCTGTCAGCAACGATTGTTGCGAATTACCATCCACATTGTCTGAATAAGTGGTCGCATATATCTTATCTTCCGCCTTTGCACGACCGCTAAGGTAATTACGGAAAGTGCTCAGCAGCCAAGTCTCAAATGCATCCTTATTCTTGATACAACGTAACGACTGATAGGGATAACGCCCGCTTTCTCGAAGATAAAGGAAAAAATCCTCCACTATATCCTCAAAGGTATCAAGGAGCTGATGTTGATAAACGTCATACCGCTCGCTCAACAGATGGTTGAGTCGCTGATGCAGCAAATAATACATCGCCTCATCACTCCTCTCATCCTGCTGAAGAATGATGTCCACGAAGTCGGGAACGGGAATGCCAGCATAGGGACTAACCTTAGGCCTCGAACATCTTCCATATTCCATCTTACTTCTTCCATCAACCGCCATCCACTCCTTCCTCTCGCTTTCCGACATCTTCTCAATAGCATAGCGTAACATGGTGCGTGGCATTTCATGGACATGTTGACGAAGGAAATCGCGAAGTAGGTCCATCGAGCACCTCTTACCCATCTCTCTTAGCATCCAGCCTACCGCCTTGTGCATCAGGTCGTGCGGATGATGCAGATGTATCTCCGCATAGCGCAGACACCATGTAGGGTCACCCATCTGCGAAGTCTTCCACGAACACACAATACTCATGCGCTGCTTCCACAGGCAGGGGCTGGCAGCAAGACCGTCAAGCAGCTTAATCTTATAGTCTTTGTCTCCTAGACTGGAGGGCAACAGCAACCAATGCCCCAGAATCTTATGCACAGACAGATCCACCAGGTCCCAATTATTCGCCTGCTCGGCATATTGCAAGTACATCTGAACAATTTCATCGCGCTTCCTGATAGCCTCCGCATCATTCTCCAACCGCTTCGTCGCCAACTTCTCGAACTTCGCCACAAGAATCAGGAAACCACAGAGCCTTACCTCATGCCAACGGTTCATCAGCAGCTCAGGCACCTCCTCCAATGGAAAATTCACTCCCGCAGCCTTAACCACCTCCCGCGTCTGCGGCACCTTCAGTCCCAGGAACTCATCACCCTCACCATACTCCCCCGGTCCCGTCTTAAAGAACCTCATCAGTATCTGCCGTTGCTTCTCATTCCGCAGCGACTCCATATATCCTATAATCTCCTGTGCTGTCATTTTATCCGCATTTCATTACAAAAATAGCAAAAAAAGAGCACAATAATCCTCCTAAACGCAAAAATATTTTTCACTCTTAATTCTTCACCTGCGAAGCATTTATTCCCTCAAACAATCTTTTTTATTCCCTCACCAACAAAAAAAACCGATGCTCGAAAGCACCGACCTTTTCTCACTGCGTCACATACACCCGCCAGCTGCCGTCCTTCTCGCCTCGCTCCACGTATTTCTTCTCCAGCAGCTGATCCAGCAGCTTCTGGATAGCTGCAATGCTGATGCCCGTCACCTCACGCATGTCTGCCAGCGTAAGCACGGGCTGAGACTGCATCGCGTTTAGAATCTTCGCGTAATTGGGGGTACGGAACTGTATGCGCTCGCCATCGTACCACCACACGTTCTCGTCCCTTTCGCTCACAAACAGCACATCATTATATACTTCCGTTGCCACCAGCTCGTTGAAATACTTCATGAACGGCTTGATATCGCTCAGTTCTGCATGAGCGCCATCTGCGGGTACTGGACCAACGGCCAGGTCAGCCTGATGCAGTGCCTCCAGGTATTCGCTCTTCTTGCGGCTGCGAACCACAATCATCGGGTGGTCATGCCGGCAGAGTATGAAGTTCACCATGAGGCGGGCAATGCGCCCATTGCCGTCCTCAAACGGGTGGATGCGGATATAGCGGTAGTGGAACAGGGCTGCCAGTTCCACGGGCGACAACTTGCCCTCCTTTTCTGCGGCATTATACCAGTCCACCAGGTCGGTCATCAGACTGGCCGTCTCCTCAGGTGACGCATAATCAAATCGGTCGCCATAACGCGTAATCACGCTGTTAGGCCTTGTCTTATAGGTTCCCGCATGTACTATATAGTTGGTCTGCACGCCACCGGGCAGCTCGCGATACACCGTGTAGTCCTCCCTAAGCAGAGTCTTGTGAAGCGTGCGGATAAAGTTCTGTGTCAGCGGCATCTCTTTTATCCTGGCCTCCTGGATCATCATCTTGAGACCTACGTTACTGGCTGTCATCTCCTGCACGTCCTTCACGTCAGCCTCACCGATTACCTTGCCAAACAGCAGCAAGATCTCCGTCTGGCCATACGTCAACGTATTGCCCTCAATATGGTTGCTGTTGTAGTTAAAGTCCACGGTAAACCTACGGCTCAGCCTGTCGCGATCCTTCTCCCTCAGCGGTTGCAAAGCCCTCCATGCCTCCAATGCCTTCTTGATATTCAGATACTTCATACTATCCATGTATTATTATTTCGCCAAATTTTTGGCAAAGATACAAAATCTTTTCGAAATGGTTGTAATCTTACAACCTTTTTCTAAACTTTTTATAATTTTTTACACCAAAAAGGGCCGATGCCTAAGCACCAGCCCTCTTTTAACATTTAACATTTTAACGTTGCGATTAATCCTCCATCAGCCGGTACACCAGACTAGTCTTGCCCACGCGCCTTCTGCCGGTCAGCACTACAAATCTGCTGTAGTCATCATATGCCTGCTGCTGTATGTCGCGCAGCTGTGCCATTTCGCGTTCCCTGCCATAGAACTTTTTCATACCCCTGTTCTTTTATGTTCGTAAATTTTACAGCCGTTAAATTTCGGTGCAAAATACAACTTTAATTTCATATAGCAGCATTTTTAACTAAAAAATTTCGGGCCACCCTCCCAAACATGGGAAAATGACCCGAATTTATCATCTCGAAGAAACAATTTATCTCGTTTTTGTCAGAACAAAATTCTCAAAAGCTCTTCGCAAAATTCTCAAATTGCCTTAGTGATATTATCAAAATTCCCAAGATTTTCAACTAGAAATTCCCAAGAGTTTCAATATTCACGGAAACACATACCTATACCTCTCGCACTTCCCCGCAGGAATAACCCCCGCATACGCCTTCAGCCCCGGCACAGGCACATTCATCTCATGATCCTCCCACTTGTCCGGAAACTCATAAGGATGCCTCAAGTAATTCACCCTGGGAATAACCATCCGCGCCTCGGGTGACAGCGGTACCTGTCCCTTGTCACCCCTATCCTATCCTCCAGTTCTAGTTCTATGCTTACTTTCTTATCCATCATTTTTAATGCGCAAAACAGCCACGCCCTCCTCGGACGCAGCTGTTATCCTTATTTCATTCCTTCTCTCCTCCCATACCAATAGGAATTAACCATGAATCATGAACCTGTATTTGCCCTGAACCCTTAAACATGAACCATTAAACCTTAACCGTGAACCGACTTTAACGGACCGGAGAAGGTTTAGCTCGACGGCCCAAAGGGAAAGTCAACCGTTCCAGGATCTCAGTCCTTTTTGAAAATTCACCGTCACAAAAATAGGAATTAATTTTCAAATGATGACATAAAAAACAAAAAAAGTGTGGAAACCGAGATTTCAGCAAGCCTCATCTTACTTCATCCCTCAGTTTTCCCATCTTCTGACTCTTATCTCCCATCTTTTTTGTATCTTTGCCGTCAAAAATTGAACACACTCATGCCCAGACAACCAAGACTATATTCAGGAACAGGCATCTATCACGTGATGCTCCGTGGCATCAATCACCAAAATATATTTGAGGATAAAGAGGACTATTATCAATTCCTCAGCACCCTTGACAAAATGCGAATAATGTATGATGATGAAGGTCTACCCAGTATTATCAATTGCACTTACTATGCCTTTTGCCTAATGTCAAACCACATACACCTGCTTATTCGGGAACGGGAAGAAGCTATTGGAGACACCATTAAGCGCATAGCAAGTTCTTACGTATACTACTATAACCACAAATATGGGCGTGACGGTCATCTTTTCAAAGAGCGCTTCAAAAGTGAGCCTGTCAATGATTTGGCTTACTTCACGGTCCTCCTACGGTATATTCATCAAAATCCTATGAAAGCAGGAATTGTTGAGAATGCAGACGAATATGAATATAGCAGCTGGGCAGAATACGAAGGAAAAGTTAATCCTGCCGTTCAATTGTGCGACACACAGGCCGTACTAAGAAGAATACCATTTGAGGAACTTCAGGCTTGGGTGAATGACCCGCTTCCCGATGATATGTGTTTTCTGGAAGACAATCTAAACGAAAAGCCATCAAAGACACTAACCGATGAAAACATTTGGCAAATGATTGCAAGAATGACGGGAGTTTCAAATCCGACAGACTTTCAGAAACTTGAAAAGGAAATTCAAAGAGAAGCCCTTAGGGAACTCAGAAAAGATGGTGCCACTGTAAGACAACTACAAAGACTTACAGGAATTGGCAGAGGACTGATTCAAAGACTCAAGTGAGAGACGGTGGATGGTGACAGGTACCTGTCCCTTGTCACCCATCGTACTTGACAGTCTTCTTGTTAGATAAATACACAAGTATGCATTGGCGTCTTTCGTCCTTTTCATCACGATAAAAGCAGTAGCCTACTGAACTAATTGTTACGTCTTCTCCATACAACATTTGTACATCATCAACAACACGTTCTTTCATTAGTTCAAGTGCTCTGGTTCTCTCAGCTTCTTCATTCTTATTTTCCCATCTTCTACACCACAAATACACTATATAGACAAAAAGGAAGCTAAAAGGAATTGACGGTGCATTGTAACCCCAAAACGATGAACACACCAAGTAGGACACAACCAACACAACAGACCATACCCAAATGAAGATTTTATGGTTTCCCATGGTATCTTCATTATATTTGAATCTCAAAGTTCTAGTTCCTTTCTTCTTGCCCATTTCTGCTCTCTACCTTTCTCCTCTCTGATTCAAAACGCCAAATACTTGGCATTCTCTAGAAAAGCCATTTCCATCTCCTCTTCCATAGAAAGCAAGATCGCATCTATCATCATAGAGTTCAACACCCTCATCTCATTTACCAACGCACGCCTGTATGCTATTGCATCCTCCACACTCACATATTGCCTGTCATATATAATAGCCACATCAATATCAGAGGGCGTATCAGAATAAACAGCAGACCCAAACACATACCTTGTAATGTGTGCTCGTGGCTTAATATCTAATCTAAGTTCCTTCATTCGCTTTTCCTTTCATAATTTAAGAAGGCATATCCTGTACAGTTAACCGCACCGAAGAACTCTCTATTATCGTAAAGTCCAATATTCATCTCTTTCGCATACTGTTTTGCCGCTCTAGAGTAACGGTTATAGAACCCAACCAAAACAATGCAGTCTATATTGGAATAATCGTACGTTATTTCCACAATATCCCCTTCTCCCGCAATGTAAATATCCGCTATAAGTACCCTTAAGTCTGGACGGCCATTTGTTCGTTCTATCAAATACACATCACCTTCCCGTCGCTTTATACTTAAAACAGCAGAGTGGCCTTCCATGCCTCGGACAAAGAAATCCCTTGTAGAACCAGCAATATCTTTTCTCATTTGAATATATTCTCAAATCCTATTGGAAACGTCGGTACTGTAGCATTTACATCTCCCGACAACTTATTGTACTCAAATCCCTCTCTGTGTAGTTTAAACTGCGTAAACAGCCTTAATTCATCTTCTGTCAACAGGTCAATATTCTGCGCCACAGCTGCTTCTATCTTCCTGTTATTAGGTATCAATTTCTGCAAGCACAGCCTTTCCCATTCCAGTTCCGTCGCCATCTGATCTTTAACTGCATTATCAGAATATGGCCCATACTGGTCAAAGACAGCCTTGTTCTCAGCGAAGATTGGTAATAAATATCGTCGCACCTCTTCACGCTTTTCAAATCTTGGAGCCAGAAACAGATTCCTAATACTATCCTCATGTTCCCTCTTCCATTTCCTTATGGTTTCCTTGGGGTACACTTTAGGATTCTTATCTATTATTGTGTGGCAGGTAGGACATAGAAGGATGATATTATCAAACTCGTCTCGCTGGCTTAGTGGCAAATCCTCCTTTCCTCTTGGCCCGTCCTCCTTTTGGCCAATGATATGGGCAAACTCTTCTATATTGGTTATCTCTCCAGTCTCAAAGAAATCAAACAGATTTCTATGGCAACTGGGATTTCCACAATACCCGCCAGATGCAGCTAGTAGTTTCCGCTTTACCTTATCACTTATACTCATATCTCTCTACTATAGCAACAGCCACAGCCTTCCGGCCGCAGCTGTTATCCTTATCACACCATCCTCCCTTCACTTCTCAATACATCTTTAAACCCTTTAGTTATTTCATCTATCCATTGTTTCCACAACCTCTTTTGGGTCTGTTTTTCTGTTGATGAAAGTGATGAATGCTCTATCTCCTTCTCTTTAAGTTCCTTTGCGCACTCTTTCACGGCATCTATCTGCCATTCTGCTACGTTTCCAGTTATGACCTTCACACCGTATGCCGCCCACAGCACACCTTCAAGATATGCTTTTACTCGGTTGACATCTATAACAGTATTCATGACTTTTAAACTTTATCGTTTGCGAACGATAGAACTTTTCATTCATAATTAGAGCCGTCCGCTCACACATTAAAATAGGCTAGAGAAGTCTCGCAAAGTGTGTTTTCAGATACACTTCGCTCATCAAGCTATATGGTTGGTCGGGCATTGTATAACGCAGAAGCCTTTCACGTTCCTCCTTCGTAACCTTTTCACGTCCCTCTGCTATCATACGTTCCTGAATGTCAATTACAGATTTCAACAGTTTATTCAGCCATTGGCCGCGTCTCATATCCAGTAGCTCCGTATTCAACTTGAATTTCTTGATAGTATTCAGTCCTTTCTGCGAGCCAGGCACCGCACTAATCAGTTCATCCACATATGTGATATTCTGCTGAATTTCCTCATCACTGTCACGACAAGGGTCTAAAGCCTCCGATACAGGTATAGTCTCATGGTCCAATTTGTCGTTACAGTTCGAGCAGGCCAGATACAAATTCTCCCATTCGTATGCCTTGCTATGGTCTATGGACACCTCTATAAAATGATCCACCTCCTTGTTGCCGCCAGAAAGCTTTGTTTCACAATAGAAACACTTTCCATACGACATTGCATATAGCGTATCCTTTATATCCTTGTGCGCATACTTGCTGTTGTCGGGACGAGCTTTGGGGTTCTCTTCCAACTTTTCCTCATATTTCTCCTGCCATTCCGCTTGTTTATCTCTCAATATGGCAGGCATCTGGACCCTCTTTATATATCTCATAGTTCACCTCCTGCCCCAGGATTCAGATATGAGAAATACTCCGGATTGATATCATACAGTTGCTTCCCAACCAGACGACCTTCTTCTATTTTCCCAGCATTTATCAGTTCCTTTCGCTTTTTCATCAACGCAGCAATCTCCTCATTAAAGGGATTGACGCTAAACACTTCCGACTGCAAGATTTCCTCCACAGGCATATGTCCGTACTTGTCCGTCTCATCTCTCACCTCACTATATCCTGTTTGAGGTACGCAAGTATAAATCTTAGCTCCGTCCATCGAAGCCACAACAAACGGTGAGTGAGTCGTAAGTATTATTTGTATGTTAGGGAACAGTTTCCTGATGATACCCAATATTCTTTTCTGCCACAGAGGGTGCATATGGTTTTCCACCTCGTCAGCTAGAAGAAGACCATTTATTTCAAACATTTCTTCTGCTGGAATGCCATTCAGCATAGCAACGGAATACATCTTGCACATCAGCATCACCAGATGCTCAATCATAAAGATATTGCCCGAACTCAACTTCTCCAAAGACAGCTCCGTTTTATTCTGTTCTATGATGGGAGTAAGATCTGAACGGCGCACATATTTGAATTCGCCATTCTCCAAACAAAGATTCACTATCTCCTTCAGTTTCTTATACATCACCTCACCTATCATCTTCTCCTTGGTCATTTCACTTGTTCGAAGATAGTCTATTTGGCAGATAAAGTTTGTCAGTTCTACGTTGGTCTTTTTCCCGTTCAGAACGCCAGCCAACACCTCTTCGTTCTTAATGCCATTCATCGTTTTGAGGCTGAAACTGTCCGTTGGCAATTTCGACGACCAATAGTCAACCACCCAGTCATACACCTTACCAGGAAGTTTATATCCTTGAAGAAAATACGTCCCCAGATTTCCCCAGTCTACAGTCCGAATATGACCATTGCTAAAAGAACACGTCTCAACGATTTTGAAAGTCCCATCATAATTCAACGACATTTCAATCTTGAAATCGTCGTCATTGGCCACGATATTTCTTTCTATTCCCATTCCGGACAAGGCAGCACGAATAGCGTCAATGATAATTGACTTGCCCGCGCCATTTCTTCCAGTGATGATAGTCACGGGTTCCTCGCCAGTTTCCTTATTTACTTGGGTCGGAAACTCTAACGTAGCCTCTTTAAAAGGACCTATATTCTTAATGTAGAGTCTTTCAATCTTCATATTCTAAACTATTTTGCTTTGCAAAAATAAGGTTTTCTTCTCAATTATACCGCATTCCCACAAAACAATTACTCTTTTTTCTCCAAATCAGCCATCTTTTGTCGTCAATTCATCCTTCCCTGCCCTATCTCGTTAGCCTTTCTTTTCTAATCACGGCAAAACGATTTGCGATGCTTTTCAAATACGAAATCGCGTTTTTTTCAAACACTCATACCGCAATTGGGAAGCGTGCTCTGCAGCCTTAATTACAGCCTCAGGGGAGTTCCAGTCACCAAACAATTCCTGAGCAATGTTATCAGGATTGATATACAAGCTGTCTGCAGTCCACTCGTTGTTAAGCAACTGAACTGTAGTTGTCGTCTTGCCAGAACCATTGGGGCCTGTAACCACACAGAGAGTAGGTTTCCTATCAATCATATGCTGGAACTCCTTCGCCACGCTTCTATCTCGTTGGCCACAGTTTGCAGACGCCGTTTTTTCTCCGCCTCTGCTTTGGCACTCGACTCCCGTGCAGCCTTAGCTACATCCTCCATCAGTTCCTGCAGCATTTCGTCCGTAGGTTCCTCCATAGATGTCAGTCTATATTTTTTGCTCAATTCTGTCATAAGCCTTGCCGCCTCCATACTTCCGTTTTTCCATAAATCTGTAATTCCGCAGCTACGCTGCTTGTCTCCGCCCTTTGGACTCTCCGTGATTCAGTATTTCCGTACTTCCGTTTTTCCGTAAATCCATAATTCCTCAGTTGCCCTGAACCATGAACCAAAAGTTACCTTCCTCCTTCCATCAGACTCTACCCTTTTTGCCCTTCCGTTATTGCTTTTGCCAATTGTTTTACACGATTTTTAACAATCCATTTTTTTAGACTACTACTTCTAGAAAGCATACCAATCTTTCTCAGAAAAACTCTAGTTTCTCGATCCCAAAGTTGTAACCTATCCACAATCTCTTTCCTCCATTTATTTATTTGATTCCTACTAATTTCAGGATCAAACTTGCAGGATTCTATACCATTTACTTCCATAGAAAGATTCCGGAAATGGCATTTTACATTATTAGTGTATATCCTAAAGTATCTAATAAACTTAAAATACTCTCCATTATACAAGAACTCAACTATCTTGTTGGAAACCAAAATTCGATAATCATCAAAGAACGCATGCATTGCCAATACATAATTAGAGTATGCCATACTTATTTGTTCAAAATCAGGCATTTTTATATGTGTTAAAACAATATTTGAATCTCGGTTGCTCTGGTATTTTTCATAATATGCCATTTCGGCCTCGTTAAAAGATGAGTATGAAATTATCTCCGAACTTCTTCTGTTTGCAGTTATTACAAAATAGCTCCCTTTTTGCTTCTGCTTTAGCCACTGACGCCGTATGTTAAGATAGTTCTTAGTTAAAACATCACTCATTCTCTCAAAGACCTTCATTTTTCGCTCAGTTTTTAGCATTTCAGAAAATTCGTCCTTAGTCAGATCCTTTGCTTTTGAATAAAGGTACAAGAAACGCCCTAATCTACTTACTGCTCCTCTTTCTTTATTTTTCGTTCCATATAAAAGATCTACTATCTCAACTAGCGTTGCCCAATTATGTTGAACCCTATTTCTAATCTGTATCTCAACAGGCTTTTGAGTTAACTTATCCTTGACATAAATATGTATGGAACGATATCCCGAATCTTTAGGTTTTGTTATATGATCATTGACTTTGCATCCCATCCCATATTCCTTTTGGATGACTTTTAGAAATTTGAAGAGTTTCTCGTCTGTTGTTGTATTTAAAATACAACGGCAGCCAGCAATATCCCACATACGGGATAAGTTCATACTTCCATTCTCGTTATCTTTGAAACGACGTAATTTTTCAATGATTGTGTCAATACGTTTAATACGATATGTGACAATACTCTGTTTGTCAATTTTCCTTGCCGCCTCAAGGACATAGTTAAAAACCCTAGATATAGGTTCTTGGAACGTCTGACGATACTCTTGAAGTTTGTCCAAATCTTCACTTGAAATTTCTACCGAAGTTCCTATTCTTTGACCTAATCTATCTATCTCACCTTTTGTCATAATGCAACTTTACGTGAAAACATTATATCACATATCAACTGATTCACCTTCTTAAACTCTTTCATCTTGCCATTGACCCCATGTCACACAATCCTCTCCATCAATCTCATCTAATCCTTCCTTGCAAGTATAAGCGGTAAAAATCATCTAACTTACTTCTTCATCCATAGTATTGCCTTCCCTTCATCACTCTGCCCCAATAACAACATTCCCATCATTATTCGGATCTACCGATACCTTATCTGTGAATATCTTATTCCTCATAACCGCTTTATTCAGCAAAGTCGAGTAATGATAGATCTCATAGCGTATTTTTGCTGGTGTCCTTTTAGGACCTCCGTATACACCCTCGCTTTGCTCATAAAACAGATAAGAGCCAGCAAAGTCTTCATGGAATTCATTAGCAGCTCTTTTTACCTCATCAAAGGTAAAATCTTCTCCGATGAGATAACAATAGAACTCATCAACCATGTATTCCTCTTTGGTAAACTCACGAAGCAATGCTGCGTAGGTTCTCACCTGTGATATATACTTCGTTACGTCAACACTTAAACTCTTAAGTTCAATTATCACACATTTACGTTCTTGAGGGAAAAGAAGTATATCCGGACGTTTATCTAACTGCTTTCTATACTCATTTAAGTGCTGTTCTTCTGCCTTGGATAAATCATCTCGTATAATGTCTTCTCCATTATATCGTAGTTTCCCCAACTCCGTTTCTGATATACCATTATAATGAATATAATCGTCATTTATAATCCATAGATTACTATTCAATGTATCTTCAGATTTCTTAGGAAAAAGTATCTGATGTAGCATTGTCTCCGAATTATCCCTCATTTTCTTTCCTTTCTTCTTGTGTTGGATAAATAAGCGTTTTTTTAGGATATCCTCTATCAACAACAATACAACTTTTCTTTTACATGTATAGTTGAGTAGTTCCATTTTGTTCAGTTCCGGAACCAATTCTGTTACCCTGTCTATCTTCGCTTTCAAACTTCTTGCAAACGACTTGCTTGTGGGATCCAATTCTACTAACGATTCGTATACCGCATTCAGTTCGTCATAAGTTTTAGCTTTATCATCAGCTTGTTTATTGAAAACCTCCTTAAAAACGGTCAGAGCCGGTACTGTTGGGTCTTTTACCAATGTATTTACGGTCGTAGCATCTAGAGAGTAGCGTTCTATAAGATCTTGCAACCTATTTTCAGCATACTCTTTAGAGTTCTTGATGGTTTCATAGTAGTCTGATATTTTCTTGGTTGTTGCCGTTTCTATATCTTCCAGTAAAATATCCTCTGGCTCTTGATTATACATGTTTTGCTGTTTCGCAAGAGATTCCGCTGTATTCAGACTCAATTGTCCTCGTTGGTCGGTATCTTTACCTGTAAGATATGAACTAGATAGTAAGAAGAGACGATAGCAGTCATCAACCTTTGGTGCATTTGTAACAAGAGGAAATCTCATTCTGCTTCCACTCACAACCTCTCCCTTACTCATCACTTTTACCTCATTCGATCTTTGGGTCTTTACAGGCAATTTAAAGCTTTGAAGAGTGAAGTCTTCAGTTTTGAAAATCTTGATATGCTGTCCCGTTCTAGTATATTTCGTGTAATTAACTTTGAACGGAATAGAATATTCGTGTTTAGGTATATCATCATTGGTTATTGAATGAGCTGCCTGCTCATCCTCAACTTCCACTACGAATTCACGAAAATAGATATTCGGACAATGTGGAACATGCAGACACAACCGACCTAGATAATGGTTCCAGACTGCTTCTTTTAGATTTTCTGCACTAAGTTCATTATATTCCTTCTTGTCCTTTTCATCTCTTATTAGCGAGAATGTAACTGTTGTTCCCGTTGGAATTCCTTCTTCAACTACTACTGGATTACCCATCCACAAAACGGAGTGGTGCTTATCAAAGAATCCAATTGACATCACAAATCTTCGACTATAGGTCTTGCCATCTTCCTTATAGACTGTATGAATATCAGTCCGATTGAAAAAATGCAGATACTGCACACGCCCACTTCCAAGATTGTTATATCCTTTCGACTCGTCATAAAGCCTCTTCAATCGCGTCAAGTCTTTCGACGTAATTCCATGCCCCGTATCTTTTATAGACACCGACAACAGATCCCTAACGCCTCCAACCCCAGGGCGTGAAAAATTCATCGCTATCGTAATGGAATCCTTTTCATCATTTGTTGCTTCAAACGAGTTACTTATGGCTTCATATATGGGCTGTAACGCAGTACCATGTTTCTGGATATGCTTTTTCATCAATGAAGGGAATTCCACGTCAGTCTCGTAAAACGAGCCATTCTCTTCATTAATCTCTCCAAATTTGAAATAGTATTCCATAAGCTTCACCTTTAATTTCTTTATCCTTCATGGGGCATCATCTCCCCTCTCCACTGTTCCTTCACTTTCTCATTGGGCTGTATCTCAATGGCTTCTGCCATAACCTCTAGCCATTTTTCGTTTCCCAAGCCCTTCATACATAGTCCTTTGTCATGTCTAAATGCCGACTTATGGGCTATGCATGCGGCAGCCTCGTTGGCTATCGCATAGTCTATCTGCTTCAAAGCCTCAGCATATTCACCTCCTATTCACAATCTTCCAAAGCCATTGCCCACTCTTTCTCCTCTTCCGTTCTGAAATACCGTTCGGCCTTGACTCTTTCATTCGCCCTTTCTAGAATCCTCGCCGTTCTGTTGTCATCTAAAACTTGTTCTCTTTCAAATAAATGGAGTACGTGCAGTAATCCATTCTTTGAGATTGATTTTGCTCCAACTTTCAGGTGTACCATTCCTTCTTTGCTTCTTGTGTTCCATCCCATCCTAGGATGATACATAATTGCATTTGCAATGGTCAATCTGCTTTTCGTCAATTCTACATACTCATTGTGGCCAAGGGGACATTCTTGATTTGCTATAAAATCAGAATTACACAAATACCACCTATATTCGTCAACCACCTCCATATTTATCTCGCTGTGATTATCATAAAACAAGTCTGCGCATAGGTATTTCTGAATGACTGGATTCTTCGCATTATCCCATACCGACTGAGGAAATTCCAAATCCATCGTGGTGACAGGTACCTGTCCCTTGTCACCTGCAACTGTCTCGGACGTATGCCTGTGCCTGTGAATAGGCATTATCGTCCCTGGCTCTATGGCATTGAGCATTCTCTGACTCTGGTCTGCATCCGAATTGCGCAGATCCATATTCATTCTCAAACGCGGTGAAGCCTTGGCTTCTGCCGTCAGTTTATCCAATAAAGCCTGTGTAATTATCATTTCTTCAAAGATTCTAAGTATTCTACATGAAGGTGATAATATTTAAGCATAAACAGGATGTATGCTAAACAAAAAGCCACCACTGCACACCCGAAGTATATCCAATGAGCCAGCACAGTGTCAGGGCAGAGATAGATAAAGCCCAAGGACACCGCCAACTGGAGTGCCATATATAGCAAACTAATCTTCACGTGTCCTATCTTCAGCTCATTGCACATCAACTGGTAGGCGTGCTTGCGATGCGCCTCACCCAAATTCTCACGGAGCATGATTCTATGACAAATTGTGAGAATTCCGTCTGTTCCATAAATAAGCAACAGAACCAGATACGTCAAGTCTCCAGTCTGAACAATGAGCTTACCTATAGGTAGCAGCATAATAAAAGCGATTCCTATGCTTCCCACATCTCCTGCA
This sequence comes from Bacteroidaceae bacterium, assembly GCA_017619585.1. The sequence goes on along the minus strand of JAFZSA010000018.1, from coordinate 4,092 downwards.
AAGCACTTAGCCTTCCCTTTCGGACGGAAGTTGAAGATGCAGAATACCAGTACCCCGATAATAGCCACAATCAGATAGCTGGGTTCTATGAATCCTGCCACATCAGCCATCTGTCCTCTAACATCTAACATCAGCAGTGGTATTAGCACTGCCAAGCTATACCCTGCTGTAATACCATTTATGCCATCCATGAAGTTAATGACGTTCGTAGCGCCAACGCTAAGTATCAAAGCCAATATAATAAATAGCGCCATCAACCCTATTTGCATCCACTGGCTATCAACGCTTAGCCCTAAACTCTCAACTGAATAAAGACCCATGCTCCAGAACATGAGAGCCATGGCCGTGAACTGAGCCACCAGACGCACACTATCCGGGAGTGACTGCACGTCATCCCAGAAGCTTACCCCGCAAATCAATATCAGACCTGTCAGAAACGGCCAATACTCTTGAACCACTTGAACTCCTTGAACACCTTGAACCATTTCCATCACCGCCCACACAATCATGGACAGGCTAAAGATAACGCCTCCTCCACGCAATACAATCGTGGAATGCGACGACCTTTCATTCGGTTTGTCAATGATGTTGAAATGGTCTGCTATCTTAAAGTACACCAGCTCTGCAATCAACAGGATAGCAGCAATAATCGCGTAAGTTAAAACCATATTTTTTATTCTTTTACTTATTCGTTTTTTGTTTGTTCACGCCCCCGCTTCAGGCACATTTGCGGTCAAGCCCGCAAAAGAGCCTTCCGCTCCGCACACAGAGAGGCCGCCTGCCAGGGCGTGCGCCCACTCTGCTCTCCAGTCCCGCTCCAAATGGATACTGATTATCTTGTTACAGACCAAGTTTTAGTCTGCGGATCATATTTTATCTTATCTCTATAGAGATTCAGCAACAATAGTGCAGAATCGACTTTTTCTCCTTCTGCCCAAATCTGATTATTACGTTCTTTTATCCTTATACCATAGTTATCTCTTATCACATCAAGGTATATATCTCTCATCTTTAATTGATATTCTAAACTTGAATTTTTGTTTAGAAGCTCATAGTTTTCATCCATCAACTCTTGATAAGTAATGGGGATTCCATCTTTGGTTCTATATGTGAAAGAGTGAGTAGAGTCATTCTCAAACCTAATTATTTTTTCATAGCTTTCTATGAGACTCTTTTTATATTGTAAATCATATTTAAGATCGTCATTCTCTATACTTGACAAAAACCACATAACTGTACTGCCTATTAAGAGAATGAAAATAATAAGGACGATGAACCTATTATCTTTAGTCTTTGATTCAAGTTCATCAGCACATTTGTTTAACTGCGCTTTTTTCTCTTCGCTCAATTGCGTATTCTCAGATGAGAAACTACGTATATCTTTAATGATTTCCTTGTATGTTCTTGTTTCCATCTGTAGAATCTTTTGGATTAATAATTGATTGCTGCTCTCTCAAAGAAAAATACTTTTCCATATATTCTTCCTTAAGGCTAAGGAGTTCTGCTGAATGCTTATTCTCAATTTGCATAATCTCCCTTGCCCTTAACACCTCTGAGTGTTTAAAGCCAATACCATATGCAACTCCCGCAACTGCAGCAAATGCCGCAATTGCTTTCCCATATCTTTGAATAAAGTCGGTTGTTGACTTAATCAAACTTACCTTTTTTTTATTCTTGGCAGACATCTTTAATATCGCTAGTTAAGAGCATTCTAATCAGGCGTATTGATTTACTCTCTTATACTCCTCGCACAAGGCCAATAATTTTTCAAACATCTCATGCCTCTCAGGTTTGAGAGTCCCAGCATTCATCAGCTGCCTGTTATGTTTCAGCCAATTACAATACTTGTATCTCTCCTCCGGATTATGGCGCGAAGGATTGCGATGGTTGGCTTTAATAAATTCAACCACCTCGTTGAATCTAGACAGCCACTTTTCATCCTGCGTCATAGAATAAACCAGTTTTTCAAATACCCCATGAGTTGACAAACTCTCGCATCTCGTTATACTCTGCAGCTCCAAGATTAGGGTATTTCTCAAGTACCACTACTGCATATCCGGGACCATGTGAACCCACACCAGGGAAGAAACTTTCCAGTTCACCTTTCCTAACGGGGAATATGCCTACAGAATTCATCTTATTAAAAAGTCGCTCCGTAGCATCTCTTACAGCAGGTTTTGTGACAGAATCTATACCATTATGCTTCAATTTGTCCCATTGATTATCTAACAATTGTGGCAAGTCACGTCCAAGCTTATTGGCATGCGGTTTAGTCATTTCCGCCCAACCACGTTCATCAATCATACGTCTAACCTCTTTCACGAAATCATCAGGGGCCATTGTTCCGTCAGGCTGATTCATTTCATCAAACAACACTTTATAGTCTGCTTCTATTTCTGCCCAAGTACCACCACAGTTCTCATATACAGCCTTTACAAGTCCTTCATCATTAAAGAAGTCAATATCTGGTATAAAACGGAAATCAATCCCTAATGATTTGAAGGTTTTTGAGAGGGGCTTCATTCGTCCTTTACCATTGCAAAGGGTAAACAACGCATCACTATATGTTCTTTGTTGCTCTTTGATATGACTAATCATAGCAGCATATAGCTGACAGTCAGAGTCACTTTCGCACAAAATGGTATGATGATAAAACAAACCATCTAATATATTAGAATGACGCATTATTGGGTCATTCCATATTGCGCTCAAATCCTCTGGCCTCAGATAATGTACAGGATTCACTTCTCCTTCCCTTGTAAGCCTTATTATCTTAATCCTATTCCCACCAGTAGCTAGTAACCCTTTTATCAGTTCTATACTATGCGTAGAAACAAAGGCTTGTCTCTCTCCTAGGAGTGAAGGCAGATTCTCGCCCAACACCCTTGCCTGTGGCGGATGGAGAAATGCCTCCGGCTCATCAATAAGGTAAACTGAATAATTAGGCATCATCAAATTGAGGAGCAATCCTGCTAAACTTCTGATACCATCACCCTGTTCATGGACTTTGGGCAATGCCGCCATCCTTTTATACAACTCATCTGACACTTGCTGTGGCGTCATTCCTGCTTGGTTAAAAGCAATTTCGTCACCCATGTGCAATGTCAACATTGTAGAGCCTCTATCTTCGCAAAAGATTTTCTTGGAAAAAATCTTCTCAAAGATATCTGACATGGTTCGACGGTTGTCAGGTTCAGTAACGTACTGCAAAGGATACTGTCTTGCATCCCCAGGATTAACCATTTGTTTAGGACTGCTCGTTGTCAGGCGTTCTTCTGTTTTTACCATTGACACAAGGAACTTCCGTATGTTATCCTCTACAATTTGGCTATTACCGAAACCAACAATATTTTGACTATGAATTTGATAATTATACCCCCTATGCAGATAATATGACCCATTGGGTGTTGTTAATGACAGTCTCTCTATGACGTCCTTTAACGATTGCGGATTATGATAGGACAACTGAATATCTCTTATCACAACACCTCTATCCTTAGCAGAAATCAAACTAAAAGCGTCCCGTAGAGACTGACTTTTCCCCATGTTGTTAGGACCAACAAAGACAACGATATCCGTTGGCGACAAATCGATTTCTGTCCCCTCATTGAATATTATCTTTTCCAACGTTATCCCTACCATGATGTCATTGTTAATCCAATTTCAATCCTTCCATCGCGTTAGCAATCTCCTCGATTGCAACGCTACCTCCCCACATCCTATTGACATACTCAGGTGTCACACACCCATAGTCCATGGAACATGAACGGGCTTCACTTTCAAAGAAATCTTTAAGTCTATCAATTAACTCCATATAAAACCTGATTCTTTTATCATAAAACTATCTCATCCTCCCCTTCGCCCTCATCTCATCCTTCACGCCTTGGATATATACTTCCAGGCTTTGTTTCATTTGGCGCTTCTGATCTTCTTTCTCTTGATATGAGAGCTGAGAATGGTCTATCGTTGCCTCACAATAATGCGATATGTTCTCTTTTATCACATCTATCTACCATTCGGTTATAGGGCCACTCATAAAGTTCGCCCCAAGATAACCGGCCAACACGCCTTTGAAGTATTGTTCTCCCATAT
>JAFZSA010000017.1 GCA_017619585.1 Bacteroidaceae bacterium | reverse complement strand
GTGAAGAGTGAAGAGTGAAGAATCTTTTTCTTCTTGGCTGCGCTGCGTTGAGGCACTTCCCCTAAGCGGGAGAGTGGAGGGGGCTTCTATCTTATTCACCAACGTTCCACCCAAGACGGCTGTTAGGAAGGCTGCTATGGGACGGATGATGGCAAAGGGCAGGCCCATCAGACTGTAAGTGGCAATGATACTGTCTACTCCTGTCTGGGGCGTTGCTATCAGGAAGGAGACGGTGGCTCCCTTGCTGGCACCCTCACGGCGCAGACCCATGGCCGTGGGGATAACGCCGCAGGAACAGAGGGGCAGGGGAACGCCAAAGAGGGCGGAAAGGAAGACCGACCGGAAGTTGTTCTTGCCCAAATGGTTAGTGTACAGGGTGCTGGGGAGGAACTCGTGCATGATTCCTGCCAGAAGGAAACCCAGCAGCAGGTAGGGTGACATCTCGTTTGTCAGTACCCAAACTTCTTTCAGAATGTCTAATAGTATGTTCATCTTTTTATCTGTTTTTATCTTTCTGGGTGCAAAAGTACATCATATCAGTTGCAAATGAGTTGCAAAAGTTGGCTTGCTGATGAAAAATGAGTAATTTTGTGCCCAAAATAAAACGGATATGGGAAAAACAATAGGCGTGCTCACTGCCATGAGCGTTGAATACAAGCAGATTGCTTCTATTCTGACAGATACCAAGACAGAGAAGATAGGACCGCATGAGTTCCTGAAAGGAAGCCTTGGCAACAAGGATATCATCCTGATGCAATGCGGTATAGGAAAGGTGAATGCCGCTTTGGGCGTTACCAACATGATTATCAACTACAAGCCGGACGGTATTGTCAGCACTGGCGTGGCAGGAGGCATAGATGCCTGCCTGAGGGTTATGGATGTGGTGGTAAGCACGCAGACGTGTTACCATGATGTCTCATGCGGCGATGATGTGGACCCCGGACAGGTACAGGGGCTGCCCCGTTTCTTTGACAGCAGCAAGGAGATGGTAGAAACGGCCAAGGCACTGGAGACGGATATCCGCATTGTTCCAGGACTGATCTGCACCGGCGACCAGTTCATTACCAATCGTGAACAGCTGAATGTCATCAAGGCTGCTTATCCTGAAGGGCTGGCAGTAGACATGGAGTCGGCAGCCATTGCTCAGGTCTGTCATCTTTATGAGATACCGTTTGCCAGCTTCCGTATCATCAGCGACACACCAGGAGCTGAGGCACACTTTGAGGAATATCTGAACTTCTGGCAGACAATGGCAGACAAGAGCTTCTCTGTAACCCGCCTGTTCCTGAACAGCCTCTGATACTTCCTCTTTCCTGGCGGTTAGTGGTTAGTGGTTAGCGTAACTATGAACTATGAACTTCCCTGCCCCTCGCCCCTAAAAGGAAGCTCAGCTTCCGAAATTAGACCTAATAAAAATTGTAGATTACGTGTCTGGAGAATTTATATCCCTTATAGTGGCCCTTATGTGGACCTTTACGGCCATCTTTGCCGAGATTGCCAGTAAAAGGATGGGCACACTGGTCCTGAATGTCTGGCGAATGATAATAACCATAGTCTTGCTGGGTGCTTTGCTATGGGCGTTCTGTGGTCAGCCTTTTCCGCGCTTTACCACCCCTCAGGTTTGGGGCTGGTTCCTTGCCAGTGGTTTTATGGGTTTTGTGTTCGGGGACTATTGCCTGTTTAATGCCTATGTGGCAATGGGCAGTAAATATACGCAGCTGTTTATGACGCTTGCCAGTCCTTTTGCCGCTATTACGGCATGGGCACTGATGGGCGAGAGGATGACCTGGCTGGCATTGCTGGGCATGGTTGTTACCTTGACTGGAATATCAATTTCTATCTTAGGAAAGTCCGATACAGGAAAGAGACGGATCAAGCTGCCGCTGCGTGGTGTCCTGCTGGCAACAGGAGCCGGACTGGGGCAGGGCACAGGACTGGTGCTGAGCAAGCTGGGTATGCAGGCCTATACGGCTGTTGTGCCTCTCTCGGAAACTTCTGTCATAGATCTGATGCCTTTCAGCGGTACTATGATTCGCGCTACGATGGGTCTGCTGGGATTCGGCCTTGTCCTGATATCCTCCAGAAAGGTGTCGGCAATGTCCATAGCATGGAAGGACGGCAAAGGTTCTGCCGCTGCGATGGGTGCCATTCTGCTGGGTCCCTTCTTTGGTGTCAGCCTCAGCCTGATGGCTGTTAACCTGACCCATGCAGGCGTTGCACAGACGCTTATGGCGCTGACGCCCGTTCTTATCCTGTGGCCCTCATACCTTATCTTCGGAACCAAAGTGACACTGCAGGAATTCCTGGGAGCCGTTATTGCGGTGATAGGCGCAAGCCTGTTCTTTATATAGGCAAATCGCGGTATTTTCTTCTTTATTTCTTTGCTATTTGATGTAAAAGCTATAATTTTGCAGCCGCATTTGGAAATGGAGAGATGCCAGAGTGGTCGAATGGACCGCACTCGAAATGCGGCGTACTCTTACGGGTACCCAGGGTTCGAATCCCTGTCTCTCCGCGCAGAATATTATTATTAACAAAGAGTGCTTGGTAACCTCTTTTAAAACAAAACAAGATTTATGATACAAAACAAAACCGTGTCAGCATCCTTCATGTACATGGGGATACTGTTCTGTACTTGCCTTATTGCAAGTAATCTGCTTGAAGCAAAGATTTTACAGTTTGGAAGTTTCACTATGACGGCAGGCGTCCTGTGCTTCCCCATCTCTTACATTCTGAACGACTGTATTGCCGAGGTGTGGGGCTATAGAAAGGCCAGATTCGTTATATGGATGGCGTTCCTGATGAACTTCCTGGTGGTGGCACTGGGCCAGTTGGCTGTGATACTGCCTGCTGCCGACTTCTGGGCTGAGCACGAGGAGCACTTCAACTTTGTCTTCGGTCTGTCTCCCAGAATCACCTTTGCCTCGTTCACGGCTTTCCTGCTGGGCAGTCTGGTGAATGCCTATGTGATGAGTAAGATGAAGATGACTAACGAGGGGCGTCATTTCTCTAAGCGTGCCGTAGTGAGTACACTCTGGGGTGAGGGCGTTGACAGCCTGATTTTCTTCCCCTTTGCCTTTGGCGGCCTGATTCCTGTTCCGGAATTAGCCAAACTGATGCTTCTGCAGGTCATTACCAAGACCTTGTATGAAATCATTGCCCTGCCTCTGACCATACGTGTGGTAAGGTGGGTGAAGCGTCGTGAGGCAACGGATGTCTATGACAATGACATCTCTTATAACCCCTTAAACATCTTCCAGCTATGATGGGCGAATCTGCTTTGGTAGTCTTCTCAGGCGGACAGGATAGCACTACCTGTCTGTACTGGGCTAAAAAAAACTTCAAGAGAGTTGTGGCCCTGAGTTTCATCTATGGACAGAAACACGTAAAGGAGGTGGATCTGGCCCGTGAACTGGCAAAAGAGGCTGGGGTGGAATGGACCAGTATGGATGTTTCCTTTGTATCCAAGCTCAGCACCGGCTGCAGTCTTACGGATACATCCCTGCAGATAGAAGAGGAGAAGCCTGCCGACAGTCTTCCCTCTACCTTTGTGCCGGGCCGTAACATGTTCTTCCTCTCGATAGCTGCCGTCTATGCCCGCGAACATGGCATCCATGATCTGGTGACAGGTGTCAGCCAGACGGATTTCAGCGGATACCCCGATTGCAGGGACAGCTTCATCAAGAGTCTGAATGTGACTCTGAACCTGGCTATAGATGAGCAGTTCAGGATTCATACCCCGTTGATGTGGCTCGACAAGGCCCAGACGTGGCAGTTGTCTGACGAGTTGGGTGTTATGGATATTATAAGGTATAAGACCCTGACATGCTACAATGGCATTCAGGGCGACGGGTGCGGCCATTGTCCCGCCTGTCAGTTAAGAAGAAAAGGTTTAGAGAAATATGAGCAACAGAGAAAATGAGGGTCTGACGGCTTTGGGTCGCAAGACGGAATATAAGAGCGATTATGCACCTGAGGTGCTGGAGTCTTTCCAGAACAAACACCCCGAGAATGACTATTGGGTACGTTTCAACTGCCCGGAGTTTACCAGTCTTTGTCCTATTACCGGACAGCCTGACTTTGCGGAAATTAGAATCAGCTATCTGCCTGATATGAAGATGGTTGAGAGTAAGAGCCTAAAGCTTTACCTCTTCAGCTTCAGGAATCATGGCGACTTCCATGAGGACTGTGTCAACAAGATCATGAAAGACCTGATAAAGCTAATGGACCCTAAGTATATAGAGGTGACGGGAATCTTTACTCCACGTGGTGGAATAAGCATTTATCCGTATGCCAATTATGGGCGTCCAGGAACCAAATATGCAGAGATGGCAGATTACCGTCTGCTGCATCACGACCTTTAGTCGAATTCCAATTCAAATTCCTTGATAAAGGTGGTAAGCATGGGGTTCATCTTCTCCATTTCGAGAAGGTACTCCTGCTTGCTATAGTTGCGCTGTACGGCTTCTTGCTTGGAAAGATGGAAGGAAAGGCTTATCTCGCTGTTCTGCAGATTCTTCCGAAGGAAAGCCTCCATCTCTGCCTTTAAGTCGTTCAGCTCGTTGATAATCTGAGGATTGTTAACGGTAACCTCTACAGACGACGGCCCTGTAATCTTAGGCTGTAGCATTCGGATTCGTTGTGCTATAGCCATCTGTTCGCGTGGAAGGCTATTCAAGTATTTATGCCAGCCTTCCATCAGGGCGAGTTCCTCAAGGGGCTTCTTTAATTCTATCTGCTCTGCTTGGGTTTCCTGCTTGTTGACTTCAGCCTCTTCTGTAGTGTTATTACCGAAATGCTTGAAGCTGACCTTTCGGAGGATGACTTTGCTGTCAGCAGCTTTGGCTTTTGGGGCAGCGGGTGTTTTTGGGGCAGCGGGTGCAGGGGCAGATACACTCGGGGTTGTTGCCGGTTGGGTTGCAGCAACAGGAGTACAGGCCGCTGTCTGAGACTTTGCAGCCTGTTTAGTGAAAATGGGTTTTAAGATCTTGGCAGGGCAACGCCCCGCGCCAGGCACATCCTCTTCTGTCAGTTGAGCTGCCTGAATGAGACAGATCTCAACCTGTAGGCGCTTGTTTCTACTGGTGCGGTAGCTCTGGTCGCAGTCGTTGCAGAGCTTGATGGCCTGGTAAAGGAACTTGGGCTTGCATTTCTGGGCCTGTTCCTGATATTTGCTGCGCATCTTATCGCTCATCTCCAACAGAGGCAGTGTTACGGCATCCTGGCTTACCAACAGGTTACGCAGGTGAGAGGCCAGACCGTTGATGAAGTTGCCGCCATCGAAACCTTTGTTGAGAATCTCGTTCAGCAACATCAGACAGGATTGTACATTGCCTGCCAGGAAGAAGTCAACCAGTTGGAAGTAGTATTCCGTGCTGAGCACATTCAGGTTCTTGGCAACCTGTTCGTAGGTGATGTTCCCACCGGTAAAGCTGACCATCTGGTCGAAGATGCTCAGGGCATCACGCATACCACCGTCTGCCTTCTCGGCTATCAGGCTAAGAGCTTCTGGCTCTGCCGTGTATCCTTCCTTCTGTGCAACATACATCAGGTGATCAACAGTCAGCTGTGTGGTCATGCGCTGGAAGTCGTAAACCTGACAGCGGCTCAGAATGGTGGGAAGTATCTTGTGCTTCTCTGTTGTGGCCAGAATAAAGATAACATACGAAGGCGGTTCCTCCAGTGTCTTCAGGAAGGCATTGAAGGCAGAGGCACTAAGCATATGAACCTCGTCGATGATGAATACCTTGTATTTACCTATCTGTGGAGGAATCTGCACCTGCTTTGTCAGCTCACGGATATCCTCTACTGAGTTGTTGCTGGCAGCATCCAGCTCGTGAATGTTCATGGAACGCTGCTGGTCGAAGGCTACGCAACTCTCGCATGTGCCGCAAGCATCGCCTCCTTCCTTTGGCGAAAGGCAGTTGATGGCTTTGGCAAAGATACGGGCACAGGTGGTCTTTCCGACGCCCCTTGGACCGCAGAACAAATAGGCGTGTGCCAACTTTCCTGTAGCGATGGCATTCTTGAGTGTTGCGGTGAGCGCACGTTGTCCGACTACTGCATCAAAATTCAGTGGTCTGTATTTTCGTGCAGATACAATATATTCTTCCATTCTGTTTGTAGTTTTGTGCAAAAATATGAAAAAAAAGTGGCTTCTTGTTATAAGTGACCATATTTTTTTCTACCTTTGCTCAAAATTAGCGCCAACACATTATGAGCCGATTAAATTCTGTCTTTCTATATATATGCCGTCATAAATATATGGTGGTTTTCTTCTTTATTGTTCTTATTGTGGGCTTTATAGACGATAATAGTTTCATGCATCGTTTTGACCGCCGTAACAAAATGAGTCAGTTGAGGAGTGAGATAGAAATGTACAAGGCTCAGTATGAGGAAGCAGACCGCTGTCTGCGTGAGATGGACCAGAATCCCAAGGCAATAGAGAAGATGGCACGTGAGAGATATTTTATGAAGCGCCCGGGCGAGGATATCTTTGTGATAAGAGACGCTGAGGATAATAATGACACGGAGTTGGATGATGCCGGCTCTACAAACGAATAGGCTTCATGGTACGCGAGCTGACTTTTCTGGAGAATCTGCTTTTCCGTGTGGGAGCTGTCCTGATGCTTTTGGGTGTTGCCGTTCATATTTTCAGTGCTGAGATTTCCTTATATATATATGGTATTGGCGCCATGCTCTTCTGCCTGATGCAGCTGCGTGCCGTTTACGAGGGTAATGACCTGAATGTAATCAGGCTGCGTCGCCAGCAGTTATTTGCCTGCCTGATGTTTATAGGTACGGTGATGTGTATGAGCATGCAGGTTTATCAGTATGGTTTTGCCCGAAGGAATGAATGGGTAGTTGCCTTGGCAATAGGATGCGTACTGGAATTATATACCGCATGGCGTATCCCCAGTGCATTACAAAAGGCAAAAAAGTCTTAATAAGTACTAAAATTTCGCCAAATTCCATGGTTTTTGCCTAACTTTGTGTTAAAGATTGAATGGCATAATATGAAGAAGTTGTTTTCCTCTTTAATCTTGGGGGCTGTTATGCTGGCCTCGTGCTCAGAGCAGTATCTTGTTTCTGGTACATCCAATGTGGAAGGATTGGAGGGCAGAATGCTATATTTGAGGGTGTTCAAGGATAGTGACATGTGTGCCATAGACTCCTCTAAAGTGGTTCACGGAAAGTTCAAGTTCCGCGGAATCATGGATTCTGTGATGATGGCAAGTGTCTTTCTGGATAACAGTAGCGTAATGCCTGTTGTTCTGGAAGGTGGTGATGTAAGTGTCAATATTGACGAGAATATGCAAAGTGCCACCGGAACCCCGTTGAATGACAGTCTTTCCAGTTTTATTAAGAAGAAGTCACAGATTGATGCCCGTATGGCTGAGCTGCCGACAAAGCAGTTGCGGATGATAATGGATGGTATTGATGAGGATCAGATCCATGAAGAATTGGCCGAGCAGGCTCGCGAATTAGAAATAGAGAATGATAAACTGATAACACGTTTTATCCGTGCCAATTATAATAATGTACTTGGTCCGGGTGTGTTTATGATAATGACTAATAGCTTTCCATATCCTATCATGAATCCGCAAATTGAGGAGATTATCTCTCAGGCACCTCCTTATTTCAAGAATAATCCTTACGTAAAGGAATACATCAGGGTAGCTGAAAGTAATATGGAGAAGTTACGTCAGTATTAAATTGAATCGGATAATAAGAGATTTCCTGACATGAAATACTTATATTGGATTTACCAATTGCTTATAGCAGCTCCTATCCTTTTGATTGCAACCATTCTTTGCGCAGTAACAGTTATCTTGTTCAGTCCCATCTGTCCCTCATGGGTCGGCTACTATCCTCCTATGGTTTGGAGTCGTCTGATGTGCTGGGTTTGCCTGCTTCCTATAAGGGTAGAGGGTAGGGAACATCTGAGCAAGCACCAGTCTTACGTCTTTGTGTGCAATCATCAGGGAGCATATGATATCTTTCTGGTATATGGTTTTCTGGGAAGGAATTTCAGATGGATGATGAAGAAGTCCCTGCGTAATATCCCCTTGGTAGGCAAGGCATGCGAGAGAGCCGGTCACGTTATGGTTGACAAGAGTGGTCCCAAAGCCATTAACGCCACTTGCGAACAGGGACGTAAGGTGTTGCGTGGCGGTATCAGCCTGGTGGTTTTCCCGGAAGGTGCCCGTACCTTTACCGGACACATGGGCAAGTTCCGTAGGGGAGCTTTCCAAATGGCCCATCAGTTGCAACTGCCCGTTGTGCCTGTAACCATTGACGGTTCGTTTGATGTCCTGTCTCGCCAGAAGGGCGTCAGTTTTGTCACATGGCATCCTTTGCGACTTGTCGTCCATGAGCCTATCCAGCCTAAGCCTCAGGATGTGGACGAGATAAAGGATGTTATGCAAGAGAGCTATCAGGCTATCATGTCTTCTCTGCCACAGAATTATCAAGGCTTTGTGGAAAATCCTGACCAATGATATATACCCGTCATTATACGATTCACGAGGCTGCCAGTTACATTAACTGGCTTTATTTCTTTCATGCTTGGGGATTTCCTGCCCGTTACAGCAGTATTGCCAGCGTTCATGGGTGTGTGGCGTGCAGGCAGAACTGGCTGCAAGCCTTCCCCGAGGAGGAGAGACAACGGGCCGAGCAGGCGATGAAACTCTATGACGAGGCTCAGCAGATTCTGCGTCAGTGGGACGAGGCTGGCTATCATACGGTTTTCAGTGTACGACTGATGGAGGCTAACTCGGTGGACGAGGATATTGTGCTTGCAGAATCCGGTCAGCATATTCCTTTCCTGCGTCAGCAGCATCCAGAGGAGGGAAAGCCCTGTCTTTGTCTGGCTGATTTTGTCCGTCCGTTATCTTCTGGTATTCCTGATAAGATTGGTGTTTTTGCCAGCACGGTATCTTCTTCTGTTCCTACCGACAGGTTAGAAGAGGCCCTGATTGCCGACCGTCTGGCTGAGGCTACGGCAGAAGTAGGGCATCTGCAGACAAGACGTGAATGGTGGGGCTATGCTCCTGACGAGAATCTTACCCTGGATGAACTGTTTGCTGAGAAATATCAGGGGAAGCGTCCTGCCATAGGTTACCCGTCGTTGCCTGATCAGAGTGTCTGCTTTATTCTTTCTGACTTGTTGGATTTCTCTTCTCTGGGCATTAAGTTGACAGAGAACGGAGCCATGATACCACATGCAAGTACCTGTGGTTTTATGTTCTCGCATCCTGCTACATGCCATTTCTCCGTAGGTAAGGTAGGGGAAGATCAGCTACGGGATTATGCCAAGCGTAGAGGCGTTTCTGCAGAATCCCTGCAAAAGTTCTTCAGATTATAGTACGGAATCTTTTCCCCTTAACAATAAGAAAGATATTGCTTTGAGTTAAGAATTAAACCTGGCTGCTTGTCCCAGAATGCTTGGGTTGATCTGCTTTCCATCCCAGACAAGCTGACCGTTGACGTATGTCTGACAGACTTTCCAGTTGAAGGTCTTTCCTTCTAACGGACTCCATCCGCAACGACTTTGTATAATGTCCTTGCTGACTTTCCAGGGGCTGTTGGCGCGGATTAGCGTAAGGTCGGCATGGTATCCTTCGCGTATGAATCCGCGTTTCTCTATTCCGAAGAGTTTGGCTGGGTTGTGGCACATCAGTTCAACCATGCGCTCAATAGTTAGCACACCCTCGTCTACAAGGCTTAACATAGCCGGCAGACTGAACTGTACCATAGGCATTCCACTCATGGCTTTGCAGCATCCGCCTTCCTTCTCGCTAAGCAGATGGGGCGCATGATCTGTTCCGACTACTTTGATACGCCCATCGGAAAGTGCCTGTCTGAGTGCCTGTCTGTCTTCCTGGCTCTTTATGGCAGGGTTGCACTTTATGCGTGTACCAAGGTTCTTGTAATCCTGATTCGTGAAGAGAAGATGCGCTACACAGGCCTCTGCTGTTATCTTTTGGTCGTTGGGCGAGAAAAGTTCCAGTTCTCTTGCAGTAGTCAGATGGGCTACATGCAGACGGGCTCCTGTTTCCTTTGCCATTCTGACGGCCAGCTCTGTGCTCTGGTAGCAAGCCTCGGCATCGCGTATCTCAGGATGATGGATGACATCGGGATCATCACCGTACAACTTCTTGCATTCAGCTATGCGCTGGTTGATACGGTTGGTATCCTCGCAATGTGTCATTATCAGGGTGGGACAATCACGGAAGATGTCTCTGAGGGCCTCTTCCTTATCCACCAGCATGTTGCCGGTACTGCTGCCCATGAAGAGTTTCACGCCGGGAACACAATGAGGATCAACATTGCGGATGTCCTGAATATTGTTGTTGGTGGCACCCAGGAAGAAGCCGTAGTTGACATGACACTTCTCGGCGGCCATCTTATAACGTTCTTCCAAAAGGGGCAGTGTGGTTGTCTGTGGCGATACGTTGGGCATATCCAGCACGGTGGTGACACCTCCAGCAGCTGCTGCTCGGGTCTCTGTGTCCATATCTGCCTTGTGCGTAAGGCCTGGATCACGCATATGTACGTGGTCATCTATAACGCCAGGAAGGAGAATGGTTTTCTCCTTCCAGTCTACTTCGCTGAGTGGTTGTTGCGACTTTGTTATCTTTGAGATTATTCCGTCCTCTACAATCACAGAGCCCAGGAATACTTCTCCTTCGTTAACAATTATTACATCCTTGATCTGAATATTCATTTAGGCCTTTCTTCTGACTTTTCCCAATCTTAATTTCATGACGCCAAAGAGGGCTTCTCCAAAGATACCGCCGCTCATCTTGCTGGTTCCCAATTCGCGATTCACAAAGATGACGGGAACTTCCTTGACCTTGAATCCCAAACGGACAGCCGTGTACTTCATCTCAATCTGGAAGGCATATCCCACGAAACGGATATTATCAAGGTCGATAGCCTCCAGTACCTGACGTTTGTAACATACAAAGCCTGCTGTTGTGTCTCTCAGCGAGATACCCAGAACGGTGCGAACGTATGCTGAAGCATAGTAGCTCATCAGTACGCGTCCTATAGGCCAGTTGACTACATTCACTCCTGTGACATATCTGCTGCCTATGGAAACGTCATACCCGTCATCGTGGCATGCAGCATAGAGGCGAGGGAGGTCTGCAGGGTTGTGGCTGAAGTCGGCATCCATCTCAATGATATAGTCGTACTGCTCCTCTATAGCCCACTTGAATCCGCAAATGTATGCAGTTCCAAGTCCTAACTTACCGCTACGTTCTATAAGGTAAAGGCGATTCTGAAATTCAGAGCTCATCAGGTTCTTTACTATCTGGGCTGTTCCGTCTGGACTTCCGTCGTCTATGACAAGTACGTCAAATCCCTTCTCCAGGCTTGTAACTGCCCTGATGATGGCTTCTATGTTTTCTTTCTCGTTATATGTTGGAATAATAACAATACTGTCGTTCTGGTGTTTTGAATTCATGCTTTAAAGTTGTGTATGTCTTGTGTATGTCTTATGTTTCACAAAAATACGTATTTTTGTAAAGTAAAACTACAAATAGCTGGAAAAGTTGTTCTTTTTTCGAAAAAAAACATATTTTTTAACAATGTATAGAATCTTTGTCGTACCTTTGCAAAGGTGAATTTTAAAGAAACAAAGCCGCTTATGCAGCAACAAAAAATTATAATTCTTGATTTTGGCTCACAGACTACGCAGCTTATAGCAAGAAGATTACGTGAGTTAGACACGTTCTGTGAGATTCTCCCTTACAACAAATTTCCGGTTGGCGACCCAGATGTAATAGGTGTTATCCTTTCAGGTAGCCCCTTCAGTGTTTATGACCCAGAGGCCTTCAAGGTTGACTTAAGCCAGTTCATGGGTAAGCTTCCCGTTTTGGGAATCTGCTATGGTGCTCAATACATCTCATATAATAATGGAGGTAATGTAGAGCCTGCAGGCAGTCGTGAATATGGTCGTCAGAATCTGACAACAATTAACAGGGAATGCGCTCTGTTCCGTGGTTTCGATGATAATAGCCAGGTTTGGATGTCTCACGGAGATACCATAACGGCTATTCCTACTGGTGCGCAGATTGCTGCCAGCACTCCACAGGTTAAGAATGCAGCTTATTACATTCCTTCATTCAATGGTGGCAAGCCTGTATTCGGTGTTCAGTTCCATCCTGAGGTTTTCCATAGCGTACAGGGCACATTGTTGCTGAAGAACTTTGTTGTGGATGTTTGTGGTGGCAGACAGGACTGGTCAGCAGCCAACTATATCGAGACAACAGTACGCGAGTTGCGTGAGCAGATAGGAACAGACCGTGTTATCCTGGGTCTCTCTGGCGGCGTTGACAGTAGCGTATGTGCTGTATTGCTGAACAGAGCCATCGGTAGCCAGTTGACATGTATCTTCGTGGATCATGGTATGCTCCGTAAGAACGAGTTTACAGATGTAATGCGTGATTACGAGTGCTTGGGCTTGAATGTTATCGGTGTTGATGCCAGCGAGAAATTCCTCGCAGACCTTGATGGCGTAACAGAACCTGAGAAGAAGCGTAAGATTATCGGTCGCGACTTCATTGAAGTCTTCAACGAGCAGGCAAGAAAGATTACTGATGCCAAGTGGCTGGCACAGGGAACTATCTACCCTGACCGTATAGAAAGTCTGAATATCACAGGTAAGGTCATTAAGAGTCACCACAATGTAGGTGGTCTGCCAGAGGAGATGCATCTCTCTCTCTGCGAGCCATTGAAGTGGTTGTTCAAGGATGAGGTTCGTCGTGTAGGACGTGAGTTGGGAATGCCAGAGCATCTGATTACCCGTCATCCTTTCCCCGGTCCTGGTCTTGCTGTACGTATTCTTGGTGCTATCACACGCGAGAAAGTGCGTATCCTTCAGGATGCCGACGATATCTATATCCGTGGTCTTCGTGAGTACAAGGTTAAACTGAGTGGCGAGGAAGCACGTCGTGTACTTGCTGCCGGTGTTCCTGCAAACATGGAAAATGGCGAGATTGAGGTTAGCTTGTATGACCAGATCTGGCAGGCCGGTACCATACTTCTTTCAGAGGTTCGTAGTGTAGGTGTGATGGGTGATGAGCGTACATACGAGAATCCCGTTGCCTTACGTGCCGTAACCAGTACGGATGCCATGACAGCCGACTGGGCTCATCTCCCTTACGATTTCATGGCAAAGGTAAGTACTGAAATCATAAATAAGGTAAAGGGCGTAAACAGAGTATGTTACGACATCTCTTCTAAGCCACCTTCGACAATAGAGTGGGAATAGTGAAACGTTTCCATTTCCTCTCCCCCTGTGTTTTTTACGGGGGGGGGGTAACGCCTTAAAAATCAACAAAATAAACTAAGTTAAAGCGCTAAAAAGATGAAATGGTTGTCCTCTCTAACCAACTGGTATTTCTCCAAAAAGGCATTGCCATATTGGGGATTGCTGATGTTGGATTGTTTTATAGTTCTGTTTTCTGGGTATGTAGTATATTTCCTACATCTTGATAACTTGTCCTTCCTTAAGGACATGTGGCCCATGACGTATAGGCTTCTTTTCTTGTTGCCTTTCTTTATCCTTTTCTTCAGGGTCTTCCATACATACTCTGGTATTGTCAGATTCTCGTCTTTCATAGACCTCCAGAATCTGGTGACGGCCAACCTATGTGCATCAGTCACATCATTTGTGGCATGTTATTTGCTTGATGAAGCCGATTTTTCGAATATTGAATCCTTCACTTTCTCTGAGTCTGTCGGAATATTCATTGTTGCCACGATGTTTATGGCTGCCGTGCGTGTATGTGTGAAGATTATGTATGATATCTTCAGAATAGATTCTTATACCAAGCGCGTATTTATCTATGGTGTTCATGCCGGTGGTGTGGGATTGGCAAAGAGTATTCAGAACCAGAACCCTATGCAGTACAAGGTGGTTGGTTTTGTTACGCCTGATGAATACAAGTACTCTGAGTATCTGATGGGTGCTCTTGTACACCATGACAGTCCTCGTGTGATAGGTCATATGAAGGAAAAGGGCGCAGAGATTCTGATTGTAAGTCCTTTGGAGGTGGAACATTTCCGTACTCGTGAGGACCTAATCAATGATTTGATTGCCAATGACATCAAGATTATGATGATGCCTCAGGCTGAGGAGTGGAACGGACAGACAGACTTGCAGCATCAGCATCTGCAGGAAGTGGATATTGAGGATCTGCTGCCACGAAACAAGATTGAGGTTAATATGGATGCCATTGGTCAGCTCCTGACAGGAAAGGTAATCCTGATTACAGGTGCTGCCGGTTCTATAGGTAGCGAGATGGTTAAGCAGATTGCTGTCTATAACCCTTCTGAGATGGTGCTGATAGATCAGGCAGAAACACCTATGCATGAGGTTCGTCTGATAATGGAGCGTGAATTCCCCAACATTAAGGCCTTGACTATTGTTACAAGTATAACCGACAAGAAGCACATGGAGAAGATATTCTCTGACCATCGTCCTGACTATGTCTTCCATGCAGCTGCCTACAAACATGTGCCTATGATGGAGGATAATCCTGGTCAGGCAGTTCGTAATAATATATATGGTACGCATGTTATAGCAGACCTTGCTGTCAAGTACGGCACTAAGAAGTTTGTGATGATTTCTACGGATAAGGCTGTGAACCCAACCAACGTTATGGGTTGCTCTAAGCGTATCTGCGAGATATACTGTCAGTCACTTAACAAGACAATAGCTGAGGGAACATGTCCCATTGCTGTAGCAGAAGGTGTAGAGAAACCAGTCACACAGTTTGTGACAACACGTTTTGGTAATGTTCTTGGTTCTAACGGCTCTGTTATTCCTATCTTCAAGGAGCAGATAAAGATGGGCGGTCCTGTAACTGTTACCCATCCTGATATCATCCGTTACTTCATGCTTATTCCTGAGGCTTGTAAGCTGGTTCTTGAAGCCGGTACCATGGGTAAGGGTGGTGAGATATTCGTCTTCGATATGGGTAAGCCCGTACGTATTGCCGACCTTGCTCAGCGTATGATTAAATTGTCCGGTGCCAAGAATGTGGACATCAAGTTCACAGGCCTGAGAGACGGTGAGAAACTGTATGAAGAGGTGTTGTCTGATATGGAAAGCACTAAGCCAACCATACATCCCAAGATTATGATTGCTTCTGTTCGCGAGTACGACTATAGCACCGTATGCGAAGACGAGAATCGTCTGATAAAGGCTGCTGGAGACTTTGACGATATGAACATCGTTAAGATCATGAAGGAGATTGTTCCTGAGTACAAGAGTAACAGTTCAAAGTACTGCGTGCTGGACAAGGACTGATTAGACAACGATAAATATATAAGAAAGGGGCTCAGATTTTTCTGAACCCCTTTCTTGTTATTGTCTTTTGTATTATTTACAAGGTATCTTCTCAACGCGCTTCTGATGGCGTCCTCCTTCAAAGGGAGTTGCGAAGAACTCGTCCATAATGGCATCAGCCTCTGCATTGTTGATGAATCGTCCGGGCATTACCAGAACATTAGCATCATTATGCTGACGGATAAGATGTGCAATCTCTGGAATCCAGCACAAGCCGGCTCTTACGGATTGGTGCTTGTTCAGCGTCATGCTAATGCCTTCTCCGCTACCGCAAATTGCGATACCGGGATATACGGTACCGGCATCAATGGCAGCACCTAATGCGTGACCGAAATCGGGGTAGTCACAACTTTCCTCGCTATAGGTGCCGAAATCCTCAAACTCCATACCCTTGGCTGTCAGGTATTCTTTTACGTGCTCCTTGAGAGCATATCCAGCGTGGTCGCTGGCAAGTCCTATTTTCATATTCGTTTATTCCTGAAGTAATTCTTTTACTTGATTGTAAACGTTCTCAGCTGTGAATCCGAGCTTCTGGTCAAGAACCTTGTAGGGAGCAGAGAAGCCGAAGCTCTCAAGACCCCAGATACGGCTGCTTGGGTGAGCACCGACTAAGAAGCCCTGTAAGTTGACGGGAAGGCCGGCTGTAAGTCCGAATATCTTGCTTCCTGCAGGGATTATCTGATTCTGGTACTCCATAGGCTGCTCACGGAAGAGACCTTCACTAGGAGCACTTACAATACGTACCTTTATTCCGTCCTTGCGGAGTAGGCGAGCGCCTGCAACAAGTGTGCTAACTTCTGAGCCGTTACCTACCAGAACTACATCAAACTTGTCATCGCTCTCTGCTGTAATGTATGCACCATACTTGGCATTCTCATAGGGAGTTCCCTCTGGGAGATTCTCAATTGTCTGACGGCTGAGAATAAGAGCAGTAGGAGTCTTTGTGTTCTGCATAGCCAGCTTCCAGCATACCGTAGTAGCTTCTGTGTCTGCAGGACGGAGTACAAGCATAGAGTTTCGTCCGCTGTGGTTCTTCAGTTTCTCCATCAGACGAATCTGTGCCTCCTGCTCTACGGGCTCGTGAGTAGGACCGTCTTCGCCTACACGGAAGGCATCATGTGTCCAGATGAACTTAACGGGAAGTTCCATAAGGGCAGCCATACGGATGGCAGGCTTCATATAATCGCTGAATACGAAGAATGTACCGCATGCAGCAATGACACCACCGTGCAGGGCAATACCAATACAGCAGCAAGCCATTGTCAGCTCGGCTACACCTGCCTGCAGGAATCCGCCTCCGTAGTTCTCCTTTGTAATATCGCTGGCACCACCCTTGATGAATCCGTCTGTCTTGTCTGAATTGCAGAGGTCGGCAGATGAGACAATCATATTGGGAACCTGCTTAGCCAACAGGCTCAGACAGGCGCTTGAACCGTTACGTGTAGCATCGTTGGGCTTCTGCTGGATGCTGTCCCAGTCGATGGCGGGTATCTTGTTTGCGAACCAGTCTTTCAGTTGGTTAGCCTTCTCGATATTCTTTTCTGCCCAGTTAGCTTCCTCCTGGTGACGCTTCTCAACAATACCCTCCAACTCCTTCATACGGGCATTGTACATTTCCTGTACATCGGGCCATATTACGAATGGATCGTCTGGATTGCCACCCAGATTTGTGATGGTGTTACGGTATGCATCACCGCCCAAGGGAGCACCGTGAGTGCTGCAGCTATGCTCGTAGCTTGATCCGTCAGCTTTCTTGGCACCCTTACCCATTATACATTTGCCAATGATGAGGGTGGGCTTGCCCTTTACGTTCTTAGCCTTCTCTATGGCAGAACGTATCTGTTCAACGTCGTTTCCGTTAATCTCGATTACCTCCCACTGCATAGCGCGATATTTGGCGGCAGTGTCCTCGTTCATCACAACGTTTGTCTCTGTTGACAACTGAATGTCATTAGAGTCGTAGAACATGATAAGGTTATCCAGTGCCAGGCTTCCTGCAATACGTGCAGCGCCCATGCTAATCTCCTCCTGAATACCACCGTCGCTGATATAGGCATAGATGGTTTCCTTCTCGAAGGTGGGGTTGCCGGTCTTTGCTGCCAGGAACTTGGCGGCTATAGCAGCACCTACGGCATAGGTGTGTCCCTGTCCCAGAGGACCTGAACTGTTCTCGATACCACGCTCATAGCATACTTCAGGATGTCCGGGAGTAGGAGAGCCCCATTGGCGAAGCTGCTGTACTTCCTCCAATGTGTATTTGCCAATAAGTGCCAACTCTGCATAAAGCATGGGTGACATATGTCCGGGATCCAGGAAGAAACGGTCGCGTCCCATCCAAGTGGGGTTCTTGGGGTCGAACTGCAAATATTCGCTGTACAATACGTTGATGAAGTCTGCACCGCCCATTGCGCCACCGGGGTGTCCGCTCTTTGCTTTTTCCACCATCGCTGCAGCCAGAATACGTATGTTGTCGGCTGCACGATTCATTGTTTGAATACTATTCATTGTGATATCTTTTATTTATCTGTTTTTTCTGACTGCAAAATTATGAAATTCTGTGCAGATTTTCAACTATCTTCAATGCTTTATTTGTTAATACTCTCAAATATTATTTCAGCCCTTTGTTAGAGCTTGGATGTTATTCCATTTTTTTAGGGGCAAGGGGATTTTTTGCGGTTAGTGGTTAGCGTAATTATGAATTTTGGATTTTGAATATTGTTTCCTGTTTCTAAACTGAAATATAAATCCCCGCTGTGGAGCAATGTCCTCAGCGGGGAATCTTTATTTTGTTATTATGAGAGATTAGCAGAGCTTACGTGAGCCGTCGCCAATGACAACATCGATGACGATGGGCTTCTTGCCATACTTCTTCTCGAACTTCTCTACAACTGCCTTCTTGAAGTTGGGAGCAAGTTCATCAGCTACGAGGTTGATGGTACAGCCGCCGAAGCCGCCGCCCATGATACGTGAACCGGTAACGCCCTCTTCCTTAGCAACGTCGTTCAGGAAGTCAAGCTCTTCGCAGCTTACCTCATACTCCTTGCTCAGGCCGTAGTGTGTCTCGTACATCATCTTACCAACGGTCTCGTAGTCGTCCTTCTGCAGGGCATCGCAGACGGTCAGTACGCGAACAACCTCGCCAATGACGTAGCGTGCACGCTTGTACTCGTCTTCTGTAATCTGGCTCTTAACCTCCTCCAGCATGTCGTAGTTAGCATCACGCAGGCTCTTCACCTCGGGATGAGTCTTGCTGATAACCTCTGCTACATGCTCGCATTGCATACGACGCTCGTTGTAGGGAGAACCCTTCAACTCGTGCTTAACGCAGCTGTTGACAAGGATGAGCTGGTAACCCTTGGGATTCCATGGGAAGTATTCATATTCGCCGCTACGGCAGTCCAGGCGGAGCAATGAGCCCTTCTTACCCAGAACGCTGATTGCCTGGTCCATGATACCGCAGTTAACGCCTACGTACTTATGTTCTGTACGCTGGCCTACCTTAGCAAGTTCCATCTTCTCAATCTTGTTCTCGCCCCAGATATCGTTCAATGCGAAGGCGTATGTGCTCTCCAAAGCAGCGCTTGAAGACATACCTGCACCCAGGGGAACATCACCTGCGAAAGCAGTATTGAAACCGCCAACGGGAACGCCCAGAGCCATCATCTCTCGACATACACCATAGATATAGCGAGCCCATGAAGCCTTAGGTCCCTTCTCATCGTCGAGAGAGAACTCAGTATAGTCCTTCAGGTCGATAGAGTAAGCACGTACATTACGGGTGCCGTTAGGCTTAATCTCTGCAATGATACCCTGCTCAACAGCACCGGGGAATACGAAACCGTTGTTATAGTCGGTGTGCTCACCAATCAGGTTAATACGTCCGGGAGAAGCATATACTGAGCCTGTTGTTCCATCGAAATGCTTGATGAAACGGCTTCTTACATCATCAATTGTTAATCTCATGTCGTTTGTCTTTAATTAGGTTAAAAAATCTATTATTCAGCACTCTTGCTGACTTTTGAACCAATCAGGGCATAGAACAGGATATAAGCTGCACATGCCAGGGGTACAAAGTAACTTGTCAGATAGCTGCCGGTAAGGTCAACAACCCATGCCTGAACTGCAACCATTACAGCGCAACCGAATACCATTGTCATGAAGATACCTGAAGCAGCAGCGGTGTACTTGCCAAGGCCCTCTACAGCCATGTTGAAGATACCGCCCCACATTACAGATGTGCAGAGACCTACACAGATGAATGCAGCTACGCCAACAGGAACCTCTGTCCATATTACGTTCAGATTAGCCCAGTCAACACCGGGAACGTTTGCTGTCATTGTCTCGGGAGCGAACATACCGAATGCAATCAGAGCTACGGCAGCAGCTGCTGTTGTGGCAACCATTGCACGGCTACTAACCTTACCACCGATAGAACCGCCTACAGAACGGCCGATGAACATGGCGAACCAGTAAACAGCAGCAATCAGAGAAGCTGTACCGGCAGCAACACCACAGTCAGTAATCAAGTACTTGATCATATAAGTAGGAGTACCTACCTCAACGCTCATGTACAGGAAGATAGCCAGAGCACCCAGTGCGAAGTGGCGGAAGCTGAGTGCACCCTTGATAAGCTCCATCTTAACGGGCTCCTGAGCGGGCTCCTCAATCTTGGTGAGGAACATTACGAACAGAGCCAGCAGGAAGATAGCCAGAGCGATGAACATAGCGGGAGCAGCATCGGTGATAGCTGTATCCTTTGTTACCTCGCCAATCAGAGCACCCAGGATGATGTAAACTGCTACGGCTGCACAAGAGTTGAATGCACCACCAATCTGAATCAGCTGGTTACCGGTGTTACCACCACCGCCAAGAAGGTTCAGCAGAGGGTTAACAACGCAGTTAAGCATACACATACAGAAACCGCTGATGAAGGCACCTGCAAGGTAAACCCACATACTCTCCATAGAACCAGAGAGCAACTCCAGAGCCATACCGATGATACCTACGATGAGGGCCATGATGGCAGTCTTCTTGTAGCCGTACTTAACGATAAGCATACCGCTGGGGATACCCATTACCAGATATGCGATGAAGTTAGCGTAATTACCGATCTGTGACTGAAGCTCAGATGCTCCGAACTGATTCTGTACAATTACTGCCATGGGTGAGCAGAGGTTTGTAACGAATGCAATCATAGCGAAGAGGGCGATCATCATGATAATCGCAGCCCACTGTTTTGATTTTTGTGCCATTTTTTTGTTTTAGTTTAAATTATTTTTAATGATTTGATTTTTTGTTTATTTCTCTACGCTGAATTTATAGACAGTCTTCTGCTGGTATACTTCTCCGGGTTTAAGGATACAGCTGGGGAAGTATGCGTGGTTAGGACTGTCGGGGAAGTGCTGTGCCTCGAAACAGAGAGCGCTGTACTTGCCGTAAACGGTACCGTGTGTACCAACCAGACCGCTGTGCCAGTTGCTGCTATAGAACTGAACACCGGGTTCTGTGGTCCACATCTCCAGGCAGCGTCCGCTGTTAGGCTCTACGCATTTCACTGCGTAAGAGAGTTCACCCGGCTCGCGCTTGTTCAGAACGTAGCAGTGGTCATAGCCTGTGCCGTTCTTTATCTGCTCATCATTGGCAGCTATACGTTCGCCTACGGTGTGTGGCTCGCGGAAATCAAAGGGTGTGCCTGCAACCTTCAGGATCTCGCCTGTAGGAATACTTGTCTCGTCAATAGGGAGATAGAAATCAGCATTAATCTGCAATACGTTGTTTAATGCTTCTGGGGTGGGGTTGGCAATACCTGCCAGAGAGAAGAAGCCGTGGCTTGTCATATTCACTACGGTCTTCTTGTTGGTGTTGCCGCGATAGTCAATGATAAGCTCATTGTCCTCGCTGAGGCTATACTTGACAGCCATCTTCAGCTCGCCGGGGAAACCCTCCTCGTAGTAGGCAGAGACATAGCGTAGTACCAACTCGCTATCGTTGATCTGCTCTGCATCCCATACACGGGCATGAAAACCGGTAGGGCCTCCGTGCAGATGGTTGGGGCCATTATTAACAGCCAGGTTGTATTCCTTGCCGTTCATAATGAACTTACCTTTGCAGATACGGTTGCCGTAGCGGCCAATGAGTGTACTCAGGAAAGGCTCTGGGCTTTCCATTACGCCTTTTATGCTGTCATGACCTTGTATAATATTGGCCATCTTGCCTTCCTTGTCAGGAACCATGATGGCCACAAGAGCACCGCCATAATTGGTTATGCTTACTTCCATTCCGTTGCTGTTGGTCAAGGTGTACAAGTCTGTCTGCTTACCCTGAACAACAGCCTGAAAGTCTTCTCTTTTGAGTCCGGAAATTAATTCTTTGTCCATTGGTCTTGAAGATTATTTTTGATAAATGTATATGCAAACTTACAAAGTTTTTATCAAAAAACAAAATCAATGAACGAAATTTAAGTCAGATTAACGATGAAAAATGCATCAAAGTATGTTATTTAGCATATCAGCCACTATAAATGTACTGCCGCCAACGAAAATCAGGTCGTTTTTCCCTGCATTTTGCTTGGCTGCGCGATATGCCATTCCAACATTTGCGTAACTGTTCCCTTGCAGATTATGTTTTGCTGCAATTTGTGCGAATTCCTCTACTGGCATGGCCCTTTTTACTGAGGCTTGCGTAAAATAATAGATGGCATCCTTGGGCAGCATGGACAGGACGGTATTGACGTCCTTGTCGTTCACCATACCTATTATAATATGTAGGTGCTCATGAGGTGTCTCTGCCAGTTGGCGGGTGATGTATTGCATGCCGCCCACATTATGGCCCGTATCGCAGATGGTCAGCGGGTCCGTACTGATGGTTTGCCATCTTCCCATCAGACCTGTCAGTTGGCAGACGTGCTCCATGCCGTTCCTGACGGATGCCGTGCTGATGCCATAGCCTATTTTGTTCAACTCGTTAATGGCTGCCAGAATGGTACGCGTGTTCTTCTCCTGACAGAAGCCGCTCAGCTGGCCTTGCAGCTCGCCATAGGTCTTTGTCTGATAGGTGTATCCTTGGACAGGGGAGTAGCTGTAGCTGATCAGCTCCTTTTCCTTCTCGGCAAATACCAGGCTGGTGCCCACTTTCTCGGCTTCCTTCTCGAATACCTCTCTCACATCCTGCTCGCCTGCTTCACCTATGATGGCAGGAATGCCTTGTTTTATGATGCCTGCCTTCTCCGAGGCTATCTTGGGTAAGGTGTTGCCTAGGAACTGGATGTGGTCAAAACTGATGTTGGTGATGATGGAGAGGTCGGGACGTATGATGTTGGTGCAGTCCAGACGTCCGCCCAATCCCACTTCTATTACTGCCACATCCACTTTCTCCTCAGCAAAATACTGGAAGGCAAGGGCTGTTGCCAGTTCAAAGAAAGACGGGTGGAGGGGTTCAAAGAACGAACGTTCCTTCTCTACAAACTCTATGACCCTCTGCTCTGGAATCATCTCTCCGTTCACACGAATCCTCTCGCGGAAATCCACCAGATGGGGGCTGGTATAGAGACCTACACGGTAGCCTTGCGACTGCAGGATGGCTGCCAGCGTATGGCTGGTGCTTCCCTTGCCGTTGGTACCTCCTACATGTATTGTCTTGTAGTTCTGATGGGGGTGGTGGAAGTGTTCGTCCAGCAGATGAGTGTTACTTAATCCTTCCTTATATGCACCCGCCCCGATATTCTGAAATAACGGGGCGGCGGTAAACAGGTATGTTGTTGCTTCCTGATATGTCATTCAAACATCTTTTTAAATCTCTTGAAGAAATTATCCTTCTCCTCGGCTTTGGGGCGCATGTTCTCGCTCTCGCGCATCTTCTCGAACATCTCCTTCTCTTCCTTGCTCAGGTTGCGTGGAACGTAAACGCCTATGTTCACAATCAGGTCTCCGTAGCCGTAGCCATAGCCTGATACTGCAGGCAGACCCTTACCACGCAGACGCATAATCTTGCCGGGCTGTGTTCCTGGTTCAATCTTTATCTTCACCTTGCCGTCAATGGTAGGCACTTCTGCAGAACCGCCCAGAACAGCTGTTGGAACGTCCAGTAGCAGGTTGTATTCCAGGTTCTGTCCGTTGCGAATCAGCTCCTTATGTGGTTCTACCTCTATGAATACCTGGATGTCTCCTGGCACGCCGTTTTGCTTTCCTGCATGTCCCTTGCCGCTGGCTGTTACCACCATACCGTCGTCAACGCCGGCTGGGATGGCAACCTCTATAATCTCCTCGCCATTTACTACGCCTTCGCCGTTACACTTGGGGCATTTGTTCTTGATGGTGCTGCCGGTACCGTTACAAGAGGGACATACCGTCTGAGTCTGCATGCGTCCGAACATAGAGTTGATGGTCTTGTAAACCACACCGCTGCCCTTACATTGTGAACAGGTCTCCTTCTTGCCGTCGGCACTTCCCGTACCGTTACAAGCCGTACAGGTAACGTTCTTGCGTACCTTGAACTTCTTGGTGACGCCCGTGGCAACTTCCTCCAGCGTCAGACGTACCTTCAGGCGCAGGTCGGCACCCTTGTGTTTCTGGCGTCCGGCGTTGCCTCCACCGAAGCCACCGAATCCGCTAAAGCCTTCAAAGCCTCCGAAACCGCCTCTTCCACCGAAGATATCTCCAAACATAGAGAAGATATCATCCATGTTCATGCTGGCTCCACCTCCGAAACCGCCTTGTCCGTTCATTCCGGCAAATCCGAACTGGTCGTACCTTTGGCGTTTCTGCGGGTCGCGCAGCACGTCGTATGCTTCAGCCGCTTCCTTGAACTTTTCTTCAGCCTCCTTATCACCCGGATTACGGTCGGGGTGATATTTGATGGCCATTTTCTTGTATGCGGATTTTATTTCTGCATCAGAGGCGTTTTTGGATACGCCTAAGACCTCGTAATAATCTCTTTTCTCTGCCATAAGGACCCTCTCTAACTCCCCCTTTAGGGGGAGAACATTATTTTATATTTTAATCCCTAATCTCTAATCTCTAATCAATAACCTATAACCTATAAACTATAACCAATAACCACTAACCCTCCCCCAAAGGGGGAGCAGGGAGGGGGCTTTACAGTCCCACTACCACTTGAGCGTGGCGGATTACCTTGTCGTTCAGCTTATAGCCAGTTAGGGTGCAATCCATCACCTTGCCCTTCAGCTCTTCTGTTGGAGCGGGCAGTTGGGCAATAGCCTCGTGGATGTCAACGTTGAAGTCGGCATCCTTTGTCTCGATGACGCTTACGCCCTGCTTGCTCAGGAT
This sequence comes from Bacteroidaceae bacterium, assembly GCA_017619585.1. The sequence goes on along the minus strand of JAFZSA010000017.1, from coordinate 2,225 downwards.
GTCCATGAACTTCTTGTAGATAAGCTCCACGCCCTCCAGAACGGCAGCCACATCGTCTGCGTTCTTCATGTTCTTGAGTGCGCGTTCCATATCATCTATCACGGGTAGGATAGAGACGATAGTCTTCTCTCCGCCGTTCAGGATCAGTTCAGTCTTCTCCTTGAGGGTGCGCTTGCGGTAGTTGTCGAATTCTGCAATCTTGCGGAGCAACTTGTCGTTCAGTTCCTCTATTTCCTTGTTTGCAGCCTCCAGCTTCTCCTCTACGGTAAGTTCCTTTTCTGTATCCTGACCAGCCTCTTTTTCTGTATCTGTTTCAGCCTGAGCATTCAGGGTCTCCTGAGTCTCCTGCTGTTCTTTCTGTTCTTCGTTTTTCAATTCTTCGCTCATATCTTTTTAACTGTTTGTCCTGACAATCTTAATACAAAAAGTGTGCCAAGTGTCATTCTGTCAGTTTATACTGTGTACATCTTCTCCTTCAGTTCCTTGATGGCCTCGCTACTGATGTACTCATCGTAATCCATCAGCTTGTCAATGGTACCGTTGGGTGTCAGCTCAATGATACGTGTGGCAACGGTCTGTATGAACTCGTGGTCGTGGCTGCTGAACAGGATGTTACCCTTGAAGAGCTTCAGGTTGTTGTTGAAGGCCTGAATACTTTCCAGGTCCAAGTGGTTGGTAGGAGTATCCAGAATCAGACAGTTGGCATTCTTCAGCTGCATACGTGCAATCATACAACGCATCTTCTCACCTCCGGAGAGTACGTTCACCTTCTTCAGTACCTCTTCGCCGCTGAAGAGCATACGGCCCAGGAACTGCTTGAAGTAAACCTCGTTGCCCTCGCCGAACTGTCCCAGCCAGTCAACCAGGTTCAGCTCGCTCTGGAAGAACTCCGTATTGTCCAGTGGCAGATAGGCTGTGGTGATAGTAACGCCCCAGTTGTAGGTTCCTGCCTGAGCCTCGCGGTTGCCGTTGATAATCTCAAAGAGGGCCGTCATAGCTCTGGGGTCGTGACTCAGGAATACCACCTTGTCACCCTTCTCTACGGTGAAGCTGACATTGTCAAACAGGACTGTTCCGTCCTCCATGGTAGCCTTCAGGCCTTCCACCTCCAGAATCTGGTTACCCGGTTCGCGCTCCATCTGGAAGATAATGCCGGGATACTTTCTGGTAGAGGGCTTGATTTCCTCCACGTTCAGCTTCTCCAACATCTTCTTACGGCTGGTAGTCTGCTTACTCTTGGCCACATTGGCAGAGAATCGGCGGATGAACTCCTCCAGCTCCTTCTTCTTCTCCTCGGCCTTAGCCTTCTGGTTCTGAGCCTGACGCAGCGCTAACTGGCTACTCTGGTACCAGAAGCTATAGTTACCGGCAAACATGGTCACCTTGCCGTAGTCAATGTCAACGGTATGCGTACAAACGCAATCCAGGAAGTGACGGTCGTGGCTAACTACCAATACCGTATGCTCAAACTCGCTCAGGTACTGCTCCAACCACTGAACGGTATCCAAGTCCAAGTCGTTGGTAGGCTCGTCCAGCAACAGGTTGTCGGGGTTACCGAAGAGTGCCTTTGCCAGCATCACGCGCACCTTTTCCTTACCAGAGAGTTCGCCCATCAGCTGGTGGTGCTTGTCCTCCTTGATGCCCAGGCCTGAGAGTAGGGCAGAGGCATCGCTCTCTGCTGTATAGCCGCCCATCTCGGCGAATTTGTCTTCCAGTTCTGCTACGCGGATGCCGTCCTCGTCCGTGAAGTCAGCCTTAGAGTACAGGCTCTCACGCTCCTTCATAATGTCCCACATGGTGGTGTGACCCATCAGTACGGTATTCAGAACCGTCTCCTGGTCATACTGGAAGTGGTCCTGACTCAGCACGCTCAGACGCTCGCCCGGGCCCAGTTCTACGGTACCCTTGGTGGGCTCCAGCTCACCGCTGATGGCTTTAAGAAGTGTTGACTTTCCTGCTCCGTTAGCACCAATGACACCATAGATGTTACCATTGGTGAACTTCATATTTACATCCTTGTAGAGGACTCTCTTTCCGAATTGTACGGCAATGTTTGATAATGTGATCATATGTAGTTTTTAATTCAAAATTCAAATATCAAAATATTTTCGTTTACGTTCTTATCTGATTCTCAGGATGTCGCCCGGCTTGATTTCGTGTGAGGGGTCGAATCCGTTCATTTTGTAAAGGCTCTTCAGGCGTATGCCGTAGAGTTGTGAGATGTC
>JAFZSA010000016.1 GCA_017619585.1 Bacteroidaceae bacterium | reverse complement strand
TGTAGTTACGATTGGTACTACGCTCGAACTGGAACAAACGACCCTCAAGTGTTGCTGCCAAAGCAGCAAGGATGAAGAAATGAAAGAATGAAAGAATGAAAATAAGTCTTTTCATATATCACAGAGATTATCTTACAATTAATTTTGAATTAAGAGATAAGAATTGTGAATTATGAATTCACTAAGTATAAAGTCCTCCATTGATGGAGATGACATTACCAGTTACATAACCTGCCATAGGAGATACCAGGAAGGCAACAGCCTCTGCAACTTCCTCGGGCTGACCGAAACGACCGGCAGGAATGGTCTTCTTGAGGCTTGCCTCGTCCAAACCCTCTACCATATCCGTCTTGATAAAGCCAGGAGCCAATGCATTAACGGTAACGTTCTTCTTAGCAACCTCCTGAGCCAATGCCTTGGTAGCAGCAATAATACCGCCCTTGGCAGCTGAGTAGTTAGTCTGACCGGGAAGTCCCTTGATACCGCTTACACTAGCCATATTGATGATACGGCCGAACTTATGGAACTGCATAGCGGGCAACAGAGGCTGTGTTACATTGAAGAAGCCCTGCAGGGTAATGTCAATGACACGGGTATAATCCTCGAAGGGCATAAGAGCCATCACACCGTCACGGCGAATACCAGCGTTATTCACGCAGACCTCGATGTACTCATCCTCGTGAGCCTCCTGCCAAGCCTGAATGGTAGAGGTTGCCTTCTCGCGGTCGGCAACATCAAAGCACCACAACTCGCCATCTGTTCCTGCCTCACGAACCAGACGAAGGGTCTCCTCGGCAGCAGCAGTATTACCTGCGTAGTTGATAAGAATGTTATATCCTAACTGGGCCAAACGGACTGCAATGGCACGTCCTAAGCCACGACTTGCTCCTGTAACTAATGCGTACTTCATATCTTAATTAATAAAATCCGACCCCCTCCATCTCCCCCTTTGGGGGAGTGTATTTTCTGAAGGAAAGACCTTAATTATATACTTTTTATATTTATAACTCTTAACTATAAACACTCCCCCAAAGGGGGAGATGGAGAGGCTCTTAGAACCCTGCCTCGAAGTAGAAGCGGAAGCCCCATCTCTGTGTACCGGGTTCAACGTATGTGAAACGATGAGTGTACTCGAAAGAGAGGAACTTGAGAATATTATGTATTCCTACGGCAGCCTCGATGTATGGTTTCCAGCTATTCAAGGGTCTTGTAGAACTTACATACTGGGATGTGCCATCTTCCTGAGCTACCCACTTACCGGGGAAACGGTAGAGGAAATCATCATTCTGATTTTCTGCAATCAACGGATTATTCTTGTTGGTGAGGTAACCCCACATAGTGTTCAGGGCTACAGACTCACGCCACTTGAGTTTCTTGAGCAGAGGAATACGGTTAAAGATCTTACCGTTGAGATCCCAACGCCACATAGTAGTGACAGCGCGGTCATGCAGGAACTCCATGTTGCCAATCAGATTGAAGGTGTTACGGCTACGGATATAGCTGAGGTTAGCCTCGGGAATGATAAGCAAGGGGAAAGGAACCCTGTTCCACTGGAAAGAAGCATGAACAAGACCATCTACACTACCCCATGAGTTCAGCCAGAAACGCTTGCTGAAGGTAAACTCAGTCATGTTGTAGTTATAGTCGCCTCCCAGGAATCCCTTTATACCTACAGTATGCTGAATGCCATACTTAGGAGCCTCCAGGTTAGAGAGGTAACGCTTGGTACGGGTATTCAGGACCTTAAGACCGGGCTGATAAGAAGCACCGAAACTAAACTCGGTGTAAGTAACCGTATTAGACTGGACATCATCGATGAGTGCGTCAGGATTATTTAGGAAGTTCTGGTCTATGGCATTCCATTGTCTGTTGGTAAGGAAGTACAAATCGCCGGCACCAGTGTTCCACTCGCGGTTGAAGTGTCCGTTCAAGGCCAGACCATTCTCGTACTCGAAGATAGCTTCTGCACGGTAACGCTCGAAGTAGCTCTGCAGATGGGTCTTCTGCCATGCAAGGGTCATAAAGGTATTATCCTTGTCGTACTGCAGGAACTTATCAGAAGGACTCTGGATATCACGGGTATAGGTAAATGAGATATCACGTCTGGGATAAGCTATCAGGTCTTTCTCCTTCTCGATAAAGGAGTATGCGATCTTACCCTCTCCCTTGAACTTATGATCCTTGAAACCATACTTACCCCATCCGCTTAGGAACAGGTGCTTATTGAAGGCTCCTGTGGTCTGAGCACCCAGACGCAGACGGAAACCCTCTGCCCAGTTACTACCGAAGGTTGAGAAGAAGGGACCTATATCCACCTTACTGGGACGATTGGGGTCGGCACTTGTCTCAAGGTAGTTATCCAAGAAGACCTTCATAACATAGAGCACGGCACGAACGGCTTTACGGTCTGTGAACTTGCGTTTCAGATCGTTGATATGCATCTGTCCGTGTGTAAGCGTATCAGGTCTGTACTCTGCCCAGAAATCGTCTGTTCTATGCTTGGCGCCCTTCTCGACCTTCTCGTCGCCAAGGAAGTTGATGTACTCATCCGAGAAAGGCTCATTGCTGATATTGCTGTAATGGGCATAATGCTCGATGTGCATCTTCTTGATCTTCTCTGTCAGTACAACCTGCATAATCATACGGTTGCTGGTACAGAACTGCTGACCGGAAGGCAGGCTCTCGAACTCCTGATCCAATGTCAGATGCTTCACAAAGTTCACACTGTTATCCATGGGCATACCCATACGGGCACGCTTTACACGATAAGTGCTGTCGTTCATGATATAGAGGTTACCGTTCCATCCGAAGTCCTGCTTGTTGGCCGGCTGGAAGTTGACAATGATGCAGGAATCGCCATCACAATCTACTGTATCAGCTATAGCATAATGATAGAATCGCATAGCAGCAGCACCGCCAAGGGGGCTGATAAAGTTGTGCTGGAAGATTACGGTCTGATCCTTGTATATATCAACGTCTATCAGATTGGTCTTAATCTTGGACTCTATGAACTCAGTGGCCTGCAAGAGGTCCAAGAGACTCTCTTTGTGCTCGCCCATGACAATACTCTTGCGTCGGTCTCCGTCCTTGCGGTAGTATTCCTTGGTAGCACGCTCCTCAAAGCTGATAGGCAGAATCATCTTACCCGTTTCGGGGCAGTACTCGGCGAATTCAGCAGAGAGATTGACTTTCTTGAAGTCCTCAGCATCCAATGTAGTGGTGTCCACATCGTTAAGAGCCATTGTTGTGCTGACATACCTGTCATAGCTGGCATAATCAGCATCATGGATATCCGCGCTTTTACGGGCATTCATAACCTTCTGCATCAGTTCAACAGCAGGATTGCCCTTACGGACATACTTCTTCTTTGTCTCCTGCACGGTAACTGCCTTCATCTCCTTGGCATTCATTGAAAGCTTGACGTTCAGAACGCGGGCTTTCTTAACCACTACCTCAACATCCTGATATCCGAAAGCATGGAAGACAAGGGTACCGGGACGGAATCGGATCTTATAGTTACCGTTAGCATCGCTAAGTATCTTTCCGGTTGGTCTGTCCTTATACCATATCTGTGCCTGCTCCATGGGTTCATCATCAAGTGCATCAGTGACTTTACCCGTAACCATCTGAGCAAGAGATGGTATGGCAACAGCTATCATGAGCAGAAAGAGTGTTATCTGACGTTTCATATATATAATCTAATCTATAATTTCTTTTGTTGTGTACATTGCGGTCATGGTTACGCCATGCAGACCATGCAGCATAAGGTTCTGACCGGTAAGCAGTAAGTTGGGAATGCTTGTACGCGGTGACAATACCGTTAAGAGCGGAGCCGCAGCATCCTTGCGTATCCCATAGGCACTGCCGTCAGGCGTCAGGTTGTAATCCCTATACGTGAGCGGCGTGCTGGTATGAACCTCCTGTATATGTTCATGCAGACCAGGCAGGAAACGTTCCGCAACAGCTATGCACTGCCGGGCCTTCTGTGCCTTGAACTGCAGATATTCCTCTCCGCGACGCATGCAACGGGTATCTGTCCATGCTGCACATTCGCTTATATTCATGGGCGTGAGGATATCTATCTGACGTGCGTAGGCAGACCCGTCCTCAGGAACACGGCAGCTGACCATATAGCCACGTCCGTCCCATGCCTCGAGTCCGTCATACAGGAACTCGTTATAGTTGAAATATGGCACCTCTTCAGGCTTCAGCAGCAGCTGGACCGTAAACATGCCATTAGTATTTTCCAAATTATCTATTCTACGGCGATAAACCTTCTTCAGCAACTGACTCTCTTTCACTAAAGAAAGTGTTACCGAAGGATGGGCATCGCTAATGAAGTATCGTGCCTCATAAGTCTGACCATTCTTACATACAGCCTTCCTTATCATGCCGTCTTTCTCTACCAATTCCTCGACCTCGGCATCACAGACAACTTCTCCACCCTGACGGGTAAGGTTGTCTATCAGCTTACGGACCAGAAGATTGCCGTCGCCCTTCAATCTCCAGCTACTCTGTATGAAGGGAGCATTCCCATGTACGAAGGTAAACAGAGGTAACGTATCACGCTTCAATTCCATCTTCAGGCAAGCTCCGCTCAATACGCTCAGCAGCAAGGGATTACGGACAATGCCGCTGAGGTATTCATAGGCATTTGTCTTCTGCATCCATTCCTCGTCGGTACATTGCATGAGCGAGACATATTGCTGAAGGGCTTCCTTGTCCTCAGGGAAATCCTTGGCAAGAGTCTCCACAAAATTGTCAAAGCCTTCAGCAAAGCGATACTCGCGGTCGCCTACCATGATACGGTCGAACCCTTCTGCATCCAGTCTCTGCCAAGGCAGCGACAACAGATCAAGTTCCTTGAAGATATCATGCAAAGGCTGTCCCTCTGCCAGACCTCCCACATAGTGAAGTCCGGTGTCATACATCATAGAACCCCTACGATAGCTCTGCAAACAGCCGCCCGGCTGATGCTGACGCTCAAGAACGAGCACTTTCTGCCCTTTCTTGCTGAGCAGGTTGGCACAGACCAGACCTCCCAGACCGCTTCCTATGATTATAACATCATACAAGTTCGCCTTTGAAGGTCATATACTGCCTCTCCTCATCAGAGATACTGGCAATAATGGTGTAACTTCCGTCCGTCTCCTTTACCTCGACCTCTACATCCACCTCGGGACAAACCGTCGGAGTGGCAATTGCAGTAAGCAGGCATTGTTTGATAGACGAGATGCGTAACTCCTTACCAACAAGTAATGATGCACACTCCTTTATAGTCTGGATATTACAAACACCTGGACATACAGGATTGCCTGGGAAATGTCCCTGATACACGTTGCAGTCAGGCAGGATGGCCACATGATAGACAGCCTTTCCTTCTCCCTCTGTACGCGCGCGTAAAACCTTGTAATATTTATTCTCCAGCAACATAAATCTTCATTTGAGTGGTTGCAATTGTCTCCTCGCCTGAAACCGTCTCGCCGCTGATGATAGTAACACCGGCAACAGTGGGTCCCATAGTAATGGTAGTAACCAAAGTCTCACCCTTACAGGGTCTTCGGTTCAATCTGAAACGCTTCACCTCGCCAATATATCCTACTGGCGGTTCTGTAGCACCGGCCTGCATAGCACTGTAGCCGGCAAAAGCCGAAGCCGACTGTGCGATATGCTCTATCACACCCGGTTCAGCAATAGCACCGTCGGGCTCAAGGAAGAAGTTGTCCTCCCTGATGGTAAGGCTGCAGCGTGCCACATCATCATGAGCCTCAAGCAACTCGTCAACCATCATGATTGGCGAGCGCTGAGGTATGAGATTCTTGATATCTGTCATGCGATCAGATTAAGCCATGTGGCTCTCGATGTAATCATACAGATTACCGAAGGTCTTAACATTGGGAAGATCCTCTGCGGGAATCTTAACCTTAAAAGTGTACTGTACAACAGCTACCAGGTCAACAAGACTCAGGCTGTCGAGATGCAGGGTCTGATAGATAGGAGCGTCCTCGACGATTTCTTCCTCGTTTACATCAAACTCGTCTGTCAAAGTCTCGATTGTCTTTTCAATGATTTCTTCTCTTGTCATGATCTTAAATAGTTATTTGTAAAAAAATGTATTAATGTTTCAACGATAACGTCAACGATAACGATAACCTCTTTTAATTGAGTATTGATAATTAAGATTTCGCTAACCGCTAACCCTTAACCGCTAACCTATTTATGTTATAATCTTATAATCTTTTAACCCTTAAAGTCCTTCACAATGAGGGTACTGTTAGTTCCGCCAAAGCCGAAGCTGTTGCTCAGGAACATATCAAAGCCTGTCTCGATGGTCTGTGGAATGACATTAACGCAAGCTGTCTCCTCATCGGGGTTCTCGAAGTTCAAGCTACCGGCAATGAAGCCGTTCTTCATCATCAGTGTAGAGTAGATGCACTCGCTGGCACCTGCCATCCACATCTCATGACCTGTCTGACTCTTGGTACTGGTAACGGGCACCTTGTAGTCACCAAAGCACTGGGCAATAGCCATAGCCTCTCTACCGTCACCGGCATGTGTACTGGTAGCGTGAGCGTTAACATAACCAATCATACGGGGATCAATACCACCGTTCTTCAGAGCCAACTCCAGTGAGCGGGCAGGACCGGCTACGTTAGGTGTAGAGATATGATCACCGTTACCGCTGAAGCCCCAGCCTACAATCTCGGCAATGATAGGAGCGCCACGCTTAACGGCATGCTCGTAGCTTTCCAGAATCAATGTAGCAGCACCACCGCCAGGAACCAGACCGTCACGGTCGCGGTCGAAGGGACGGCATGCCTTGGTAGGCTCATCCTCACGTGTTGAGAATGCCTGGATACCATCGAAGCTGGCAACACAGTACATATTAGCCTCCTGGGCACCACCGCAGATAACACAATCCTGCAGACCTTCCTTGATAAGCAGATAGGCATTACCAATAGCCAGAGAGCTGGAAGCACAGGCTGCAGATGATGTCAGGTTGATACCACGCAACTTGAACAGACAAGCCAGGTTCATGGTAACAGTACTGTTCATACTCTGGAAGATGGCACCACTACCGCAGGCAGAAGTATCCTTGAACTCACGGAACTTATCCAAGGCAATCATGGTACTCTCTGCTACAGAGTCGTTACCATAGATGATACCTACCTCGTGAGCATCCAGGAAGTCCTGGTCTATCTTTGCGTTCTCCAAAGCCTGCTGAGTAGCTACATAGGCATACTGAGCCTCTTCGGGCATAAACTGACGAACGTTACGTGCCAAAAGTTTCTTGATATTAACGGAAGGAACATCTGCACACAAAGCAGAACGGAAACCTGCGTCCTTTCTTTCCTGACTGAAGATGATACCACTTTTTCCATGGTACAGGGCATCACGTACATCATCCAGGTTCTGACCCAGACAAGACCAAATACCCATACCGGTTATTACAACTCTATTCATAATCTAATTTTATATTCTTCTGTTTATTTGTTTTCAATCGATTTAATCCAGCACCTTCTGCGCTTCTGCATCTTGGGATTCAGAGGCTTCCACTGCGACAATTCCTTAACGTTATCCTCCAACTGAGGACCCGTCTCGGCATACTTATAGCCCTTGCGGTTGTAGATGGGAATCAGGTCATCAAACACCAATGCATTCACGCCCAAACCCTGCATATCAGGACGTACGGCTATAAGCATCAGGTTCACTGTATCCTCACTCTTGAAGAAGAGTGTCTTCAAGAAATGAATCCATCCGAAGGGCAGCAGTTTACCGTTTGACTTGCGAAGGGTATGAGACAAACTGCCCGTTGTTACGGCAGCGCAGACCATCTCTCCCTTTTCGTTCTCAACCGTTGTGATGAGCTCGGGGTCCAGAATGGGAATGTACTTCTTGATAAGGTCGGTCACCATCTCCTCTGTCAGGTCGCTATACCCGAAGATAGGCGCATATGCTTCATTCATCAGGCGGAACACACGCTGTCCTTGCTCTCCCAGAATCTCCCTGCGACTTACTTTCCGCACCTTCAGACCGAACATTTCCTTCGACAGTTTGGCAACGCGGGCATATTTGGCAGGAACCTCCTTGGGTATCTCCACCCTAACCTGCAACCAGTCAACCTCCTTCTTGTAGCCCAGCTTCTCCATGTGCTGAGGATAATAGGGAGGATTGTATATATCTATCATGCTGCCCAAGAGATCAAAATCCTCAACCAGCATTCCTTCTTTGTCAAAGTCAATGATTCCCATCGGGCCCTGAATCTGCGTCATTCCGCGTTCAGCACCCCACTGCTCAACAGCCTTCAGAAGAGCATCTGAGATAGCAATGTCATCCTCGAACTCTATAAGCCCGAAGCGGACACAGCTTTTCTTCCAGCGCTCGTTAGCATTTCTATTGATGATTCCAGCAATACGTCCAACAACCTTTCCGTCTTTGTAAGCCAGGAAAGCCTGAATGTCTGCGTATTTGAGAGCAGTGTTTTTCTTAGGGTTGAACATGTCACGGATATCGCTATCCAAATCGGGGACATAGTATTGGTTGCCTGCATAAAGTCTTTTAGGCAGCTGAACAAATGCGTCCATCTGCTTGGAATTCTCTACCTTGACAACTTTTATTTCACCCATAATTTCGTTTCCAAAATAAACTTTAAATTATCAATCCTTTAAATCGTGTGCAAAGGTACAACAATTTATCGGATTATCAACTATTTTAATCGCTAAATTAAAAAAAATAACATAAGTTATTCTTTTGCACAACGGAAATGAGCTTTACTCAACGATAAAGAGAACGGCATCTGAAAGTGTTAGTTTATTGTCCGTACACCGCACTACCTGACCCAGGTGATTGTACACAGTTGCCTTGGGAGGAAGCTTATAGGAATAGCTCATAGTCTGGTATGGCGACCAGATAGCACGTACAATACGCTTGTCGGGCGTCACCCATTGAGCGCGAAAAATATTGTCATTTTGCCTCAATAGCGGACGAGTACTTCCATCAGGGCAGAACCTCGTCAGGGTACGGTATGCCTGCATGGAGGGTTTCTCTGTAAAGTCGGCATGAATAAGGCCGAAACAGTTCTCACGTTCGTACATATCAGCCTCATTGGAACGGAAGTTATACCAGAAGACTCTGTCCACGCCGTAGGCAAAAGCCAGCAGATACGTCCTGGCTATCCGTCGCGCCTGTTCTTCTTCCTTATCGGGAATGGGATGGCAGTACATACGGGTCTGAAATACAATGTTGCCGGTCAGATCATCCGAGTTGAGCTTGTAGATTCCCGCCACAGCTCCCTTTATCCGCTCCGTACCGGCAGATATCAGGGTTATCAGGGAATCCCCGGGATGCAAGCTCTCGTCGCTCAGATAACGGGCAGGATGGTCGGCATTGATGGGCCATTCATATTCAAAGTCGGCATCAGCACAACGGTCGGAGCAGGGTGGAATATCACTCAGATACTCAAAGGTAACCGGGTCATATCGGTTATTCAACGGCGACATATGCAGAATGGGATACAGCTTCGTACGCAAGACATGCCTTTCGAACCAAGCCTTGGATGGTAACGATGAGTTATAGTAAAACGGCATACCGCCAGCCAGCACAATGGTGCCGCCCCTTCTTACATAATCCACCAGCAACGGGAAATAGTCCAGCGGGAAGTACTCGTCCGTGGTGGCTATCACCACAGGGACGCGCGACGGGTGCAAGCCTCTCAGATGCATGAAGTCTATTGGCAGGACACGTTTGGCCTTGGGCCTCAGATACAGTTCCACCTGTGCTTCATTAAGGGTTCTATAGCCCGTTGCCCTGTCTTGCAGATAACCCACCGTAACCATCTGCTCATTGATATTTATGCGCTTCAAGGCCGCAGGCAAGAGGTCGGTATAGAAACCTTCAGATGTCTCGGCATCAAGATTCGTACTCATGCCGCACTCCGTCAGCCAGACATGCTTGCGGAAATCGTAATGCTCCATCAACCGGGCAATCTTCTCAAGGCATGGAATCAGTTCCTCCGGACTAAAATAAGAATGAAAATTCATTACATCATAATAGTCCTGTGCCTTCAGTTTACACAGTTCCTCATAGAAGTTACCTTGCATCTCTGCCAGTCCGCTCAGCACAACCTGATTCTGAGGACTCCTGTCCTTCAGGCATTCGTAAACAGTCTTCAGGCTCTTCACATATTTCTCCGGCAGATTCTTCACGCCCTTTATCAGATTCACCTCATTGAGCATCTCCCAATAACGGATTCTGCCATTGAAGCGGAATGCCAGCGTATCTATATAGTGATGATAGTCAGGGTCGTCCCACGGATATTTGTCCAACCACGTCAGGATACCAAGCATTTGCAGGTCGTTATGGTCGGCACTGTTCAGAACGTTCTCAAAAACCTCCGGATTGAACGCTCCGGAGGCATTGAAGGCCGTCCCGAAGTCCAGGTCAGAGCGTACCCACCCCACCCTGGCATCCCTAAGCAGATCCATCTCACGGTCCCTGATTTCGTAGTCCCATCCCTTGCGGGTAACATGGGTACAGACACCGTACGGATTCTGTAGCGTCTGAGTGCACGGAAAAAGAACCTGCCCTAACAGGTTAGGCTGGTACAATAGCAACGCAAGTATAGCGGCAATTAATGCCCTCATTTTCAGGTATTATATTTAATTTCAGGAGCAAAGGGCAAGTGGTTAGGGGCATGAGTTCGCCAGCATCCTGAACACCGCTATCCAGGGTTGCACGGCCAACTGGTATCCTAGGTTGTTCAGATGAAGGCCGTCAGCCGTAACGGCAGGCAGGTTGGCATCCGTAATGCCTGAGAGCCGGTTCTGATCAACAAAATACATATTTGTATTTAAGGCGGCTATGGTCAGCAGAGCCAACTCGTAGTCGGCCAGCGTACAACCTGCCGAGTTCTTACTGGTGCTGGTATAATTGCCATTGTTTCTGGGCAAGGCATTGGCAAAGACAATAATCACGTCATCACCGCTCAATTGCTTTATCTTGTCAAACAGCTGACGGGCTGCGCCATAGAACGTGGTAGGTCCCGTAGCATTTCTGTAATCATCCAGTTTCCCCAAGGGGATGTTACGCTTGAAGTCGTTGGTGATGAAGTCAACAGTCCAGATAGCATTCTTGGCGACAGGCCATCCGTTGCTACTGTTAAGGGCTGTCACTGCCACACTGCTGGCATCCGTCGCCGACTGAGCGCCCAACGAGAAACCGCTATATCCTCCATTAGGACCTGGCGAATAACTGTTGTCGAACTCGAACACTTCCTTCAGCAGGGTCTGATATCCTCTACCCTTGAAGCTACCCGAGAAGGGTGTCACGAATGACCCTGAATTGCCGTACTTTACTGTATAATTATCGTTCCTCCAGATACTATGACCCAGAAAGACAACATTCTTTCTAATCCTGACTTTACTCTGCGGTGCTACCACAGTCCCCTGTTCTCCAGAAAAGGTCACACTATCTATCTGGTTGGTGGCATATACAGCCTTGTTACCATCGTTGGTATTCACAACCATATTATATGTATCGGTCACCTGAGCATGGCTGGCAAACAGAGGAGTTGTAATCAGTAAGAGTAGAATTTTTTTCATATCGTTAATTCATTTTCACTTCTGCAAAAATATCAATTTTATCCGAAATACCAAAATTTCTTGTACAAATTTATCCATTCCGACTTCTCTTTGCATGTCCTTCTATCACTTTTTGGGCTTTCTGCGAAAATAGCACCTGACAATCTTGTTATTTACGCCAAAAAGCCATATTTTTGCTGACAATTTCAGATAATATATGCATAAGACATTAACAATGAGACGCAATTATATAACATTCATGTTATCCATAATAGCCGTCCTGTGTTGCTTACCCACGATGGCCATCGACGACCTGAGCATCAATCAGGAGGTAACTAATCTGCTACAGAACCCTACGTTCCAGGACCAGTTCAACGGTTGGACGCTTACGCAGCAGGGAGGAAGCCTTACTGTTCAGGAGAAAGCAGACGGAACCTTCGAGGTACAGTCCCAAGGCTGTGAGTTCACACTGGAGCAAACCATCACCGACCTGCCAGATGGTATCTACGAGCTTCAGATTGACGGTTACTTCGCTGCCGAGGCAATGCCACAGAGTATGTTACATGGCAGTATGATATACATGAACGACATGAAGAATGTATTCATCTCATCCTACGAATACATGCTATTACCCGAATATCCCACAAACAAAGTTATTGCAAGATCACAAGATGGAGAACTGAACATTAAGATTGTCGGAAGAAACCTTGCGTCTTCCACTGATCTTACTATTTTCAGCAACATGCATCTGTTCTATCGAGGAAAAGATGTTAACGAAGCACATAGTGCTTGTTCAAGTTTACACACAGATATGCAATTTATCCTTGAGACGGCATATAAATGCCATAGCACGGACATCGAAGACTATGTTCAGCATCCCTCATGCAACTTATCACTAATAAAGAGTGTCGCAGGGGGAGCCTATGCTAATACGGTGAACTGGAGCAAGATAATGGAAACCCTGAAATATTACGGTGAGCTTCTTGAGGACGTTTGTAATAGTCGTGCCGCGTACATCAAGCTGATGCGGAATATTATTCAAACAGAGAATACAGCCAATCTGCTAATTGACAACAATCTGCTTACCGAACAGCAGTACAGCCAAGTGACACAGTTGCTGGATACTGCTACCAAGGGTTACACAGAGGGCAGTTTTGTTAACGAAGATATCGACAATCTGCTCTTGCAAATGGCTGCATTAGACGGTATGCCCAAATACATAGACAATATCATGCAGATCAGCACACCACAGGATCTATGCAGCTTCTCTGTTCTGGTGAACGAAGGCATGCGTACCCTTGACGCACAGCTCACAACAGACATCAATATGGCAGGCATCACTACCTTCCAGCCCATAGGTCTCTATTCAGATAATGTAACTGAGCTGAACGATTTCCGCACCAACAGCTACGGAGGCACGTTCAACGGACAGGGATTCGAGGTCCGCAACCTTTCCCTGCAGACAGCCTACGAGGGTGGTCTCTTCGGTCGTTGCTACAAAGCACAAATCAGCAACTTAGGTATAGCTAACGTGTCCGTTACAGGAACAGGTGCCCAGACTTGTGGCGCATTGGCAGGAACACTGATGCAGACACAGATAGACAACTGCTATGTGGCAGGGACCATCAAAGTGAGCACCAATGGCAAGATGGCAGCGCAGTTTGCCGGAGAAGGTGCATGGAACAGCTGCTTCAATAACTGCTACACCCTGGGAGAGGACTTCACCAATGCAACCACAGCCGAACTGAACAACTGCTACTGGGGTACAATAGCTACCAAAGCAGCCCAGTCAGGTGAGTTGTGCTACAACCTCAACAACGGAGAGACCGAGAGTCCTGTTTACTTCCAGACATTATCAACGGACAAATATCCAGTCCTCCTGTCCAGCCACGAGATTGTACGTCGCAGTCAGGAAGGCAATTACTATAACGGGGACGATGAGGATGCCATTCGTGAAATTCATAATTCACAATTCACAATTCATAATGATGACGTTTATGATTTGAGTGGCCGTAGAATCAACTCTCAATTAAATAAAAGAAGGGGCCCTTACATTCAAGGCGGCAAAGTCCATCTATAATGCAGATTACCCCAATCACAGAGAAACTTATATCCGAGTGGCTGAAGACCAGAGACCCTTTCAGTCATAAGGGCGACTACGGCAGAACCTCTCTCGTAGTCGGCAGTGTTGGCATGATAGGTGCCGCCCTCCTTTCGGCACGTGCCTGTATGCGCAGCGGTGTGGGGCTACTGACCGTTCATGTTCCCGAATGCGGATACGCCATTCTACAACAGGGCATACCCGAGGCTAAGTGTCAGGCCGACCAGCACTATACGCACCACACCTACGTAGAGGTTCCCCTTGGAACAGAGGTTGTAGGTATTGGTCCGGGCATAGGTCTGCACGTACAGACACAGTGGGCATTGCACCGCCTGATGATTCTGAACCCCAAGATCCCAATGGTCTTTGATGCCGATGCACTGAACATACTGGCAGAGAATCCGCACTGGTTCCCGCAGATTCCCAAAGGCAGCATCCTGACGCCCCACCCCGGCGAGATGAAACGTCTTGGTGCCGACCCTGCAGAGATGGCTGCACAGTACCAGTTGGTTATTGTACTGAAGGGGCATCATACACGCATCTATGTACCAACAGGCAATACGGTTCAGGTGTACGAGAATACCCTGCACGGCAATGCCGGCATGGCTGTGGGCGGTTCCGGTGATGTGCTCACAGGCATCATCCTGGGTCTGATGGCACAGCACTATACCGCAAAAGAAGCAGCCGTCATAGGCGTATGGATACACGCCCTGGCGGCCGATCTTGCTCTTGCCGACGGGAATAGCGTAGAGTCGTTACTCCCCTCAGATATCATCTCCCACTTGGGAGCTGCTTTCAATACTTCCCGGATTTAGCTCTTCTGCTGTACAAACGCTTTAAGCCAGTACTCATGCAGACGTGTATCCTCCGTCAGTTCAGGATGGAAGGAGCATGCCAGCATATTCTTCTCTTTTGCTGCCACAACATGTCCGTCCAAGGTAGAGAGTACCTCTACCCCTTCACCGCACCGCTCTATATAAGGGGCACGGATGAATACCATTGACACATCACCTATACCTTTTATATTATGTATGGTCTGGAAGCTTCCCAACTGACGGCCATAGGCATTACGCTTAACTGTAACATCCATACAGCCCAGATGTTGGTCGTCCAGCAGAATCATTCCGGCACAGGTACCCAGTACAGGCAGTCCTTCCTTGATGGCCTTCCGGATGGGCTCCATCAGAGCCTCATCCCTCATTACCCTCATCATAGCGGTACTCTCACCACCGGGCAGAATAAGGCCAGACGACCCATCCCCCTTTAGGGGGAGAAACTTATTAAAGTCATCAAGGTTGCGGATAAGAACACTATCCACACCCAGACGCCTGAGCACCTGACAATGTTCCTCGAAAGCTCCCTGCAGTGCTAATACACCTATTTTTAGTTCATAATTCATAGTTCATAGTTCATAGTTATTTCGTTTAGCCGCTTTGTTTCGATATTACGATATATCGTTATAACGTTATTTCGATTCTTTTGTTTGCGGCTACACTCTTTCTCCCCCTAAAGGGGGACGGGGGGTCTATTTTCCTCTCTCTGCCATCAGCAGTTCTATCTCCTGCTCGTTGATACCAACCATAGCCTCACCTAAGTCCTCGCTCAGTTCAGCCAGAATCTTGGGATTGTTGTAGTTGGTAACAGCCTTAACGATGGCCTGGGCACGCTTAACGGGATTGCCGCTCTTGAAGATACCGCTTCCTACGAATACGCCCTCGGCACCCAACTGCATCATCAGTGCAGCATCGGCAGGTGTAGCCACACCACCGGCAGCAAAGTTCACTACGGGCAGTTTGCCGTTCTCGTGTACATACTGTACCAGTTCGTAGGGAACACGCAACTGCTTGGCAGCCTCATACAATTCATCCTCACTCATGCTCACCAAACGACGAATCTCGCTCTGCATCATGCGCATATGACGAACGGCCTGAATGATATCACCTGTACCGGGCTCACCCTTGGTACGAATCATGGTAGCACCCTCGTTGATACGACGCAATGCCTCGCCCAGATCCTTGGCACCGCAGACAAAGGGCACCTTGAACTTACGCTTGTCAATGTGATAGATATCATCAGCTGGTGAGAGAACCTCGCTCTCGTCAATGTAGTCAATCTCTATTGCCTCCAGGATCTGAGCCTCGGCAAAATGACCGATACGGCACTTGGCCATAACGGGAATAGAAACGGCTTCCTGAATACCACGTATCATCTTGGGGTCGCTCATACGACTTACACCACCGGCAGCACGAATGTCTGCGGGGATACGCTCCAGTGCCATTACTGCACAGGCACCGGCCTCTTCGGCAATCTTAGCCTGTTCTGGTGTTGTTACATCCATTATCACTCCGCCCTTCAGCATCTGAGCCAGGTTGCGGTTCAATTGAGTTCTGTCTTCCATTATTGTTTTTTTTTAGTTATTACGTTATGACGTTATATCATTATGACGATGAGATTTTTCTGCTGCAAAATTACATCAGAGTGGTTTCCTACAGAAAAATCCCTTCCAATATGGGAAAACATTCCTTACAAAGAAGAAATATTACCAAAAACGGAATACTTATTTGGGTAAGTAAGGTATTTGCCTTACCTTTGCAATATATTTAGGGGCAAGGAGCATGGGGCAAGGGGCAAGAAGCCCCACCCCGTCCCTCCCCTAAGGAGAGGGAGCCGTCTGATTAGAATAAATTGAAATAACGTTATAACGTAATATCGATATATCGAAAAAGACCATAAAGGGTTAGTGGCTAATAGCTTAATGGCTTAGTAGCTTATGAGTTTTGTTATCAAATTGTAAAAGATAGCGGTTAAAGATTAGCGGTTAGAGGTTAGCGAATAACTTGTCAACTTGTCAACTTGTTTACTTGTCAACTAAATTATGAATTTTGAATTGAAAGAAATATGAAATCAGTGCTTTGTATCAATGGTTCAGACAGTATGGGGCATGCCGGCATTCAGGCCGACATACGCACCATCAAGGATCTTGGTTGTTATGCCGTAACGGCCGTAACGGCTGTGACCATACAGAACTCTTTGGGCATTACAGATGTACACCAGCTGCCCCCTACCCTGGTGGTGGGACAGGTTAAGGCAGTGTACGAGGAGACCATCCCCAATGCCATAAAGATAGGAATGATGGATAATGCCGAGACTATCCGCGCCATTGGTCAGGAGATATTGGGCTGTCCTAATATCGTCTGCTCACTGGTGGTACTGGCATCCCACGGCGGACTGCTTATGTCCAATGAATCCCTGGTGGCTTACCGCCAGCACCTCTTCCCCGTCTGCAAACTGCTTATTATAAAATGTACGGATGTCGAGATTCTGTTAGGCCATCGTATCAGCACGGACACTGATATGACTGAGGCCGCTGCCCTGCTGCACCAGATGGGCCCGCAGTGGGTACTGCTCCGTGGCGGAACCTTTGCCAAGGGGCGTATCAATGCTCTGCTCTCCGGTCCTGGGTGCCAGAAATTCTTCTCGTCGGTGAATATCGAGGGATGGCAGCGTCACGGTGTAGGCGGGACGCTCTCCACAGCCATAGCGGCACAACTGACGCAGACTGATGATGTACCCACCGCCATCACCAATGCCCACAACTATATGCACAGCCAGGTGGTCTATGCCTCGGCACAGCCACGCTCATTGCAGCCTCATAACCTCTACAACCAGTTTATGACGCTCCTCTCCGAGCATTACACAACAGCGCACGATGTTTCCTTCTACGCTACACAGTTGTCTATTTCCACCCGCTATCTGTCACAGATTACAAATACCGTCTGCGGACGGTCGCCCAAGCAGGTAATAGACGATTACCTCTTGCAGGAGTGTGAGCAATTACTCTCTACCACCTCCCTGACTATCCAGCAGATATCACAGCAGTTGGGGTTCACTTCCCAAATAGCCTTTGCCAAGTTCTTCAAGGCAAAGAAGAAGATCGCCCCAACTGTCTATCGCGACGGAAGATTCCTTCGCTAAAGTTCCTTCAGCAACTCACGTACTGCGGCCTCCAACTGCAGGTCGGTACCTGTGACAACTGTCTCAGGCAGGTTCAGTACAGGTATATCAGGCTCCAACTGAGTATTCTCCAGATAAGAACCGTCTGGCAACTGATAGCCTATGACGGGTACGCCGAATACCAGTGAAGCATCCTGCAAGGTCTCCCAGTTCACGGAGCTCATGGTTCCCGGCACGGGAGCACCCACCAGCTTACCTATCTTCTGATGACTGTACACCCAAGGTGTTCCGTGGGCGTTGCTGTAGTTACCCTCGGCCTGCAGCATAATGCTGGGATGGTTGTAACGGCGACTGGGCATATCACAAGCCTCCCTGCCGCGAATCACCTGTGTGAAGTATTTATGGCCTGAGAACAGAATCTCTATATCCTCATGCAGACGACCGCCACCATTGAAACGGGTGTCTATCACAATACCCTCCTTCAGGTTGTACTTGCCCAAGATGTCTGAGTAGACATCGCGGAAGCTGGCGTCATCCATACCCTCTATGTGTACATAGCCTAAGCGTCCGTTAGAGAGACGTTCCACCTCGGCAGCACGACTCTTAATCCAGCGCTTGTACAACAGGTCGGACTCTTCTCCTCTGCTGATAGGCAGTACCACCTCATCCCAGGTGCCGGCACTACCCTTTAGGCTTACCAGTGTCTTCTTGCCCTTGCAGCGGTTCAGCAACTGAGCCAAGTCGGTATCCTTGGTTACAGGCTCTCCGTTGATGGCAGTAACGACATCCCCCACCTTCACCTTGCTGTTGGCACGACAGAAAGGACCGTCCTCCAGCACAGCGGTAATCTTCATGCCGTCTGTAGCCTCTGACAGGTCATAGAGCAAACCCAACTGAGCCGTGGCATCGCCCTTGGCAGAGGGATAGAAGCGTCCGCCAGTATGGCTGACGTTCAGTTCGCCAAGCAGCTCGCTCAGCATCTCGGCAAAGTCATAGTTGTTAGAGATGTGCGGCAAGAAGCGGGCATAGTTCTGCACCATCAGATCCCAGTCGCAACCATTGTAATCCGTACGGAAGATCTTCTTGTTGATCTGCTTGGCCACGTGGCGCAGCATATATTCACGTTCAGCAGCCAGATCCAACTTCATCTGGGCATTGTAGGTAATAGAGGTAGTCTTGTCCCCCTTCTCTATCTTCTTCATGCTGCTACCCAGTGAGTACAGGTTGCCGTCCTTATCCATATGCAGGGATCCGCTTCCGCCCTTGCTCAGCAGCTTGGTCTCATGCTTGCGCAAATCCATCTTCCACAGGTCGGGCGAGCCCTCAAAGGCCGAGAAATAGTACAGGCTCTCGCCATCCTTGCTGACAATGGCATCACCCAACTTACTGCTGTTAGGTGTCAACCTGACAATGCGGTCCTCCAGCCCCTCAAACTCTATCTTCAGCAATTTGACAGAATCAGCCTTGCTTTTATCTCCCTTCCCTTCGGGAGGGGTTGGGGGTAGGCTTTTCTTCTCTTTATCTTTTTTCTTATCTCCCTTCCCTTCGGGAGGGGTTGGGGGTAGGCCTTTCTTCTCCAACTCCTTCAGCAGCGCATAGTCCTCAGGAGAGAGACGATAACGGTCATAGGCATCCTGAGTCAGGAAGGCCAGGAACACATCCTGCTGGCTGCCCCACGAAGCGTGACTACGCATACCATAGCGTTCGCTCTCGAAGAGGATAGCCTTGCCGTCCATCACCCAACGGGGATTCTGGCTTATGTAAGCGCTTTGTGTGATAGGATGAATCTCACCACCCTCGGCACTGACGATACCCATATCCTGATAGGGATCGCGACGATTGGCAATAAAGCTTATCACAAACCACTTGCCGTCTGGGCTCCATTCATATTCAAAGCCTCCACTCTGGTTGTACCACTTACTGCCGTCCGTAACCTGCGTCACCTTCTTGGTCTTCAGGTCCACCACCTTCAGTTTGATACGGTCCTCTATAAAGGCCAGCTTCTTGCCATCAGGACTGTACTTGGGGTATCTGCGCTCCACCTGCGAGAAGTCAGGCTTACCATCCAGCTTCAAAGCAGGCAGTTCAGGGAACACGCTCTCCTCCTTTATCAGCGTAGCGTTGGCAAAGTTCAGATCCTCGTCCCTGACTATGCTGGCGGTATAGAGCTGCCAGTTGCCGTTGCGCTCGGAGGCATAGGCTACAGTCCTACCATCAGGAGCAAAGTCAACATCGCCCTCAGCACCTGCCGTCTGAGATATTCTGCGTGTTGTGGCATATTCAGTGCTGGTAACAAAGACCTCGCCACGTACCACAAAGGCAATCTGCTTGCCGTCCTTGCTTACTACCGACTGGCGTGCACCGCTCGTGAAGCTAAGGTCGGCTATTACAGCCTCATCATCACGTGTCAGCGTAATGTTCAGTTTCTTGGGCTTCCCGCCATTCTTCTGCGTATAGATCTCTCCGTTATAGGTATAGCACAGCAACCCATTCTTGGCAGCGCTCAGGAAGCGTACCGGATGAGTCTTGAAGTTTGTTACAGAGACAACCCCCTCCCCGCTCCCCGATGGGAGTGCAGAATTTT
>JAFZSA010000015.1 GCA_017619585.1 Bacteroidaceae bacterium | reverse complement strand
GGATTAGAATAGAAAAGGGAAGAGACATTTGCCTCTTCCCTTTTAATTATTCTCTGAGTAATCCCAATCCTTCACTAACCGCTAAGGCTGCGATTAAGCGAGAGGAGAATGATGCTTGCATCAATTTTCCCGAGCGAAAGCAGGCTCGAACGAAGTTCAACCACTAACCACTAACTAAAAATGAAAGCTCACATCAAATCCGCACTGGAAGGGAGCTCCACGCTGAGCGAAGTAGAGTGTCTCGCCCCCGAAACTGCTGTCGATGGCAAAAACATTGTAGTTGGTGTTGGTAATGTTACGTCCCCAGAACGAAATGGTGACAGGCGAAAGGTCAACATCAATGTGTCCCCCCATGACAGCATAAAAGTTCTGACCATAACTGTTGGCCAAATTCCAATAGGTCTTGCCCTGTGCATTTACATTCAGTCCGCATGTTACACTACGCAGGGCACCTTTGTTTATATCCAGACGGTAGTCGGCATTGGCAGAAAAGGTATGCTGGGGAACAAAGGGGATATAGTTACCGGCATAGTCAACGGGCACAACGCCTTCGCCATCCTTCACACCATCAGTATACTCCTTGAACTTAGCATGGGTATAGCCATAGGTGGCTCCCCATCCCAGATGGTTGTCGAAGGCACTGCCACGCAGTGTGGCCTCCAGACCACAGCTATAGCTCTTACCTGCATTGACCATTGAACGGCCAAAGCCATACTCTGTGGCAAAAACAGAGAGTTGCTGGTTGCGTATCCGCATGTAATAGGCTGCGAGGTCGAAGTGTAACAGGTTGTCGAAGAGGTTCAGGTGCGTGCCCACCTCGTAGTTCCATGACTCCTCTGGCTTATACTCGATGGTGTTGCGAATGTTCTCATAGGCAGCATCATCGTGTGCAATTTCCACATCGCCACGAGCTGTCTGTGCCTGACTCTGCAGTTCGGACTGCAAGATGTCGCTGAACATCTGGATATTGAATCCGCCGGCACGATAGCCCTTTGCTACAATGGCATAGACATTGCTGCCAGACTGGTCGATGCGGAAGGTCAAGCCTGCTTTAGGCAGGAACTGATGGAAGGTTGCATCCTCCTTGTGTTCGAGCAACGAACGGACATTGGCCTGCACAGCAGTACCCATCACGTTCTCATCCAAGTGGGTAACGGCACTTGTTGCGTAGTCAACAGAGCTCTGATTGATGTCATAACGGAATCCAAGTGTAGCCGTCAGACGGTCGGTCAGGCTGAGGTTAGACTCATGGAAGAAACCGTAGTTGTTTTGTGGTGTATGGAACAGTCCGGGAACAGTCTCCATATTCATGGTAATATGACAGCCGCCGGCACGTTCAATCATTGCTGCTGCCGCCTCGTACCCCATACGCTTG
Organism: Bacteroidaceae bacterium; assembly: GCA_017619585.1. The sequence continues at coordinate 57,231 of JAFZSA010000015.1, read as the reverse complement.
GCCATTGAGTTCAGCATGCCGTAGTAGGCATAGTCCTCTATCTGCTTGGAGAGATAGCGGTTCATATCGTCATCAAAGAATACAGGAGCATCAGTCTTCTGCCACTGACGGGAAAAGAAAATACCTGTAGTCCCCTGCCAGATGCCTATCTGGCGACCCTTAAGCACGAGTTCCTGCGTGAGGGTGTTCTGCAATTGCTTCTCCTGCATGTGCATATAATCAAGCGGACGATAGTCGATGTCCATCATCATATCATCGTTCAGATACTGCCAACTGGCGGTATAGGCAATGTCGGCCCAGTCGGTGGCATATTTCATGTTCAGTCCGGTATTGACCATGTTACGCTTGTAGTTGCCCTGACGGTTGGTGGACGGATTGGCAGCATAACGCAGGTCGGCATCCAACTGACCATAGGGGAAACCGTTCTGGGTTACGAACTGATAGTCGGTCGTAAAATCAAAACTTAGTCGGCTTGTGGGTTGTGCAACAAGGCGTAAACGACCACCGGCTTCATCCATCTTGTCGGCTCTCTCCTGAGTGAAATCATTGCGAAAGAACCCATTGGTACCATTATAGAAGCCTGCCAGCGAAAGAGCCAGCTTGTCATTGAACTTATGATAGTGAGCAGCCTCGGCACTACGATGGAAGTGTGTTCCAAGGCTGAGCTTGACGTCGGTACCCTGATAGTTCATGGGACTCTTGGTAAAGATGCGTACCAATCCGCCTTCAGAATTCATACCGTAGAGCGTTCCCTGTGGGCCTCGCAGGACGTCAACACGGTTAATCCCGTAGAAATGGGTATTAAACGTCGACTTGCTCATCAGGGGGATATTATCGACATATACACCCATGGAAGGGCTATTGACACGTGAGCCAATGCCTCGTACATACATAGACGATGTGTAACGTGAGCCATAAGCCGGCATCACAAAGGCAGGAACGTAATTAGAGATGTCACGCAGGTCACGAACGCCCAGATTGCTCATCTCCTTATCTGTAAGGACGGATGAACTGACGGGCTGCAGTCTGAGGCTTCTGGACTCCTTGTTGCGAGGGGCCACCACAACCTCATCAAGGTTATAGACACGTGACGTGTCAACTAATGTTTCTTCTGTCTCGGCTTTAGCCGTGAAGACAATACTGGCAAGCAGCGATGCGATTAGAATGATTTTCTTCATTGTCTTGTATTTATTCTCACTTATTAATCTTATTACCTATAGTCTGTTTCAGGGTGACCTGTAATTTCGGGTGCAAAGGTATTACAAACATTTTATGTGCGCAATCCTCATTTTTTAGGATTTTGAACATAACTACGGCTCACCACCAATTTGCATCCTAATACCTGCAGGGGAAAAAGACTGGCTCTTGCAAGAAATCGTGCATGAGTCATTATATTTTGGAAGAAAAGCCGTATCTTTGAGGCGCAAATCACAAAAAAAACAACCAAACTATAATGAAAAGTATTATCAGAACCATTATCTGCAGCATGATGCTCTGCGCAGGAGCCGCATCTGCATGGGCGGATGTTGTGTACAAGGATGCCAACGTACGCTTTACCCTAATTGATGAAGGAACATTACGTCTGGAATATGCGCCAGACGGAAAGTTTGTTGACAACAAGAGTTTTATGGCCGTTATCCGCGAGTACCCTCAGGTACTGTACACCATCAAGGATAATGCCAAGCAGGTGACTATCAGCACCAGCAAACTGAAGCTGGTTTACAAGAAGGGCTCTGCACCTCTGAGTGCCGAGAACCTGACTATCAGCAGCACCAAGGCCATCTCTACCCCATTCACATGGAAACCTGGTATGCAGCAGAAGGGCAACCTGAAGGGTACCTATCGTACACTTGACGGCTACGACGGATCAGAATACCAGTACAGCAACCCCAAGAGGGAGATGCCCATAGAGGACGGACTGTTAGCTACGGACGGATGGAGCCTCATCGATGATAGCAAGAGTCTGCTCTTTGACGGTGCACAAGACTGGGACTGGGTAACGGAGCGTAAAAGCGCTGAAGGAGCTCAGGACTGGTACTTCATGGCTTACGGACACGACTACAAGGGTGCCCTGCTCTCTTACACAAAGTTTGCCGGCAAGGTACCTCTGCCTCCCCGCTATACCTTCGGTTACTGGTGGAGCCGCTACTGGAGCTACTCGGACCAAGACCTGCGTAACCTCATAGGCAACTTCCAGCGTCTGGACCTTCCCCTTGACGTATTGGTAATAGATATGGACTGGCATCCCATCAGCGAACAGGCTGGCGGTGGCTGGACTGGCTGGGACTGGAACGAGCGACTGTTCCCCGACTACAAGGCTTTCCTGAAGTACCTGGATGAGCAGGGCGTGAAGACTACCATGAACCTGCATCCTGCTGACGGTGTACGTCCCTACGAGAAGAAATACAACGAGTTTATGCAGCGCTTGGGCAAGAACGACGGCAAGACATACACTTGGGTAGGCTCGGACAAGAAATATGTGAAGGCTCTCTTCGACACCTATCTGCATCCCTACATAGACGAGGGCGTTGACTTCTGGTGGCTGGACTGGCAGCAATGGGAGAAGGACCGCGCCATCAAGAGCCTGGACAATGTGTTCTGGTGCAACTACATCTGGTTTACGGATATGGAGCGTAACGGCACCAAGCGTCCTATGCTCTACCACCGCTGGGGCGGACTGGGCAACCACCGCTACCAAATAGGATTCTCGGGCGACTCATACATTACCTGGAACAGCCTGAAGTTCCTGCCCTACTTCAACTCTACAGCCTCTAACGTACTATACGGCTACTGGAGCCATGACATTGGCGGACACCAGAGCAAGCGTTACGGAACACCCGTAGAGCCACAGCTCTATACCCGTGCCATGCAGATGGGAGAATATCTTCCCATCATTCGCAGTCACAGCACCAAGGACCCCAGTCTGAACAAGGAACCCTGGGCCTTTGACCAACCCACACAGCAACGACTGGCTAACGTCATCAACGGTCGTTATGCCCTTGTACCTTATATATATACTATGGCGCGCAAGACGTATGAGACAGGTATCTCGCTCTGCCGTCCGCTCTACTACGACAGTCCGGATGCCAAGGAAGCCTACGAGTACAAGGAAGAGTATATGTTTGGCGACAATATGCTGATTGCCCCTGTTACAGAGGAAGTGGACAAAGAAAGCGGCTACGCTACCGTTAAACTGTGGCTGCCCGAAGGCCAATGGCTGGAGTACGAGACAGGCGAGATGCTGCAAGGCGGCAAGACCTACGAGCGCAGCTTCACCATGGATGAATATCCCGTATATATAAAGGCTGGCAGCATCCTACCCTACTATGGCAAGCTGAAGAATCTGTCGGGTACCAACCAGGCTGTAACCATCCGCATATTCCCCGGTGCCGACAAAGGCGAGTTCCAACTCTATGAGGATAATGGTGAGGACAAGAACTATGTGACGGAATACGCCACCACTCCCCTCTCCTACACTCGCAACGGCAATAAGCTGAACGTAACAATCGGTGCACGTAAGGGTCAGTATAAGGATATGCCTGCCAAGCGTCAGTACTACGTGGCTTTGCCCTGCCAGAAGGCTCCCGCCAATGTTACTTGCCAAGGCAAGAAACTGGACTTCAAGTATGACGGTATGAATCTGGAGGCAACCATCGACCTGGATCAGATTGACTGCTCCAACGGCATCGCATTAGAGATAGAGATGCCTCAGGAATCTGCTTTGACAGCTGGCACAAAGGCAGCCTTCCGACACATACAGACCATGGTGCAGGACTTCAAGCAGCACGATGCAGGAATGGTGTATACAGCCGACTTCGGTTACTTGGAAGCTACTCCATTGCGTCTTTCATATCATCCTGAAAATCAAGAGGAGACACTTAACCAGTTCTTCCAGAAGTACAACAATATCAACAAGGTACTTATGGAGCAGATGGGCATAGGCAACAACTACCAGCGTGCCGTTAAATTGCTGAACCTGAAGAGTGCTCTGACGGATGTTCCGGCAGAGGCATTCCAAGCCAACGGCAAGACAGGATTCAGTGCACGCTACTACAACAACAAGACCCTGAACGGTGAGGTTGTAGCAACAGCTCAGATGGAGAAGGTTGACATGTTTGAGAGCCAGAGTCCACGCGAAGGCGTGAAGGCCGACGGATGGAGTATGATTCTGGAAAGTGAGCTCACCTCACCCGAGGACGGAGAACTTATCTTCTCTATCGCAGGCGATGACGGCTACCGACTGATAGTTGACGGTAAGGAGCTCTGTGGCGACTGGGGCGACCATGCAGAGACCTCCCGCCTGGTCACCATCAAGACCACCAAGGGTCAGAAGCACAGCATCCGCATTGAATACTACGATAATGAGTACAATGGCATACTGAGGATGAAAACTATGACAACCCCTCCCCTTCCCCTCCCGAGGGAGGGAGTAGACTAACCCAAAGTCTCCCCCCCGGGGAGATTTAGAGGGGGTCATATCTCAATATCCAAAAGACCGGTGACTTTCTGAAGCTCTACCCATGCAGTCATGCATTGGCTTAGAGCTTCAGCATAGTTTTTACGCACCTCATTGTAAGTCTCTTGGGCAGCTAAGACCTCAATCAGAGATGTCTCGCCTCGCTGATAAGCATAGATCCTACCCTGCAGGATCTTTTCTGCATCATGAATCAGTTCCTCTGTATAGGTCTTAGCATTGCGCTGAGCCATATGGTAATTGTTGAGGGCCTGCATGATTTCCGATATCATCTGATTCTCTAATGCCTCGGCTTGCAATTGAGACTGTTGGATGGAAAGCTGCGAAGCCCTGATATTACCTTTGTTGGTGTTAGAGAATGGCAAGGGCATAGAGACACCTGCCGTATATCCTGTATACTTAGGTGCCGGTGCTATCTCGTTTCGCACCTCAGAGTTGATGGACATTCCCAAAGACAGTTCAACCTCTGGCAGACGTTCACGCTTTACAAGACGGGCCTGACTCTCTGCAAGGGTCACAGACTGCAGGGCGCTCTTCAGGTCGGGACGATTTCTCTGGGCAATTTCCGTCAGTTCGGCAATAGTGTAATCCTTGTTAGGATTGCTAAGCTGTCCTTCTATAGCACTGGTGCCACGGGTGGGATTACCAGTATAGAGGTCAAGTGCAACAAGACAATTATTGTATGAAGCAACTGTTGAGAGATAATCCTGTTGCGCCATCCGGGCCTCTATACGTGTCTGCAGCATATCATATTCCGATATATCACCCTTTACAAAGCGCAGACTATCTCCTGAAGCAAGGTGCTGCATGTTCTGGTATGTCTGATTAGCAATAAGCGAGAGGTCTCTTGCCAACAGAGCCTCGATGAAGCTAACGGTAGCCTCTGCCTTGAGGTTTAGCAGATAGTCGTCCAGGTTGGTAGAAGCTATCTTAGCCTCGTTCTTTGCCACCTGCTTACGTGCCGAGATAACACCAAAGGTAATGGGCTGAGACACCTCCAGTTCAACAGACTGACCCATCTGCTTCTTCCAGTCGCTGTTATTGCCATAGGTTGCAGAAAGAGACGGATTCTGTATCGCCTTAGAGGCTTTATATAACGCCTCGCTGATAGGTACGTTCAACTTCTCTGCACAATAGGCTTGGTTATTGCTCATTACCGATTCTATGAACGGCTTATAGGTGAGAGACTGTGCGAACAGTCCCTGTATGCTTAGAATCAATACTGATATGATGAATGCTTTTCTCATGATTTTTCTTTTCTTTTCTCTATAAAGTAATATATGGTGGGAAGTATAAAGAGGGTTATCACGGTAGCAAATAGCAGACCATAGACAATCACGGTTGCAAGCGGGCGCTGCACATCACTACCAATGCCTGTGGAGATAGAGGCAGGGAACAATCCAAGGATGGCTACGGATGCTGTCAGAAGCACGGGCCTCATACGATGGGAAGCACCGGAAACAACAGCATCACGCAAGGCTCTACCCTCGCTGCGCAGGTTATTGATATGGGTAATCATAATAACTCCATTCTGAATAGCCACACCGATGAGCGCTATAAATCCCACTGCAGAAGATACGTTGAGCGTCATCTGGCGGATGTTCAATGCCAACATACCGCCAAAGAGAGCCAAGGGTACCACCGACATCAGCAGACCTGCCTGTCTGATATTTCCAAACGCCAGAATAAGCAGGATGAACATCACAATGAGTGTGAGAGGAATTACCAGCATGAGACGACTGAAGGCTCTATTGCGATTGTCGAACTGTCCTGCCCACTGCAGGTGAACAGCCTCGTGGTCATAGTCGATATTCTTCTCTATCGAGGCATTGGCCTTATCCACAAAGGTAGTCAGGTCAGACCCGCGCAGATTAAGACGTACAAGAGTGTAGCGTTGGCTCATCTCGCGCATGATGGTACTCGCACCAAGCGACATCTTAACCGTTGCAACAGCAGAAAGAGGAACCTTTACCCCACTCTCCGTGGTAAGTGTCAGTGCTGCTATCTTCTCGGGGGTATCACGGTATTTCTCGGCATAACGGCAGGTAATATCATAAACCTTACTACCCGAGAATATCTGAGAGACGGCTTTTCCGCCAATAGCAATCTCTATAAGATCTGCCACATCTGATGCATTAAGTCCGTATTGTGCTATACGCTGGCGATCAATAGATATCTGCAGCTGTGGTGATGGCGGTTCCTGGTCGATTGCCACATCGCTGGCACCCGGTATCTGGGAAAACAGATTCACTATCTGGTCAGCTATGTTACGTGTTGTCTCCAAGTCATCGGAATATATCTTAAGTGCAAGGTCGCTATGCGTTCCTGCAATCTGATCCATAACCATATCAATAATAGGTTGTGAGAAACCAGCCGTGTAGCCTGGCATGGTAGCTATGGTGTCTGCCATGGCTGCCACCAACTCGGCCTTGGTACGTTTGGACTTCCAAGTGTTGTACGGTTTAAGGCCTACACCTACTTCTATATGTGAAAGCGAGAAACACTCGGCACCCTCATCATCACGCCCCAACTGCGTCATAACGTATGAAGTCTCGTCAAAGGCTTTTAGCCTGTTTCTCATCTCGTCGGCCATCTGCTTAGACTGCTCGATAGAAAGGCCTGAGGGCAACTGTACCTGTACCCAGATGGAGCCCTCGTCGAGTGCAGGCAGGAAATCCTTACCCACACTTATGGAAAGCACAACAGCACCAAGGAATATAACGGCCAGAACCGTCATTACAAGACGAGTCTTGGAAAGGATTTTCTCAGTTACACCCTTATACCATACGGTCAGCTTCTCGAGCCAAATATTACGACGCATCTTACTTGGTATGTGATAAGCCACGTATGAGAGTGTAGGTGTAAGCAGCAATGCCGTTACCAATGCGCCCAACAAAGCATATCCTACGGTAAAGGCCATGGGTGTGAACAGACGACGCTCGATATGTTCAAAGGCGAACAATGGCATATAAGCCGTAATGATGATAATGGTAGAGAAGAAGATGGAACGGGCTACATCCTTGGCACGTTTCTTCACATGATCCACCGTCAGCTCCTCATCTGGATGGCGTTCACGCTTCTTCAGAATAGTCTCCATCATCACGATTGATCCGTCCACCAATACGCCAAAGTCTATAGCACCTAAAGAGAGCAGATTAGCCGGCATGCCGGTTAACTTCATCAGGATAAAGGCTATTAGCAGCGATATGGGAATGGTGATGGCCACAATAACAGCTCCACGAAGATTGCCGAGGAAGACAAAAAGGATAACAATCACCAGTAACATACCAACCAGAAGCGTGTGACTGACGGTGTTTAGCGTCTGATTTACCAAGTTGGTACGATCAAGGAAAGGATGTATCTCTACTCCCTTTGGCAATATTCCGTTGTTCAGTTCATCCACAGCCTGATGCACTTTTTCCAACACATCAGAAGGATTCTCGCCACGCAACATTTGCACAATACCTTGTACGGCATCATCTGACGCGTACTCATCATCGGCATAACCCAGCACACCCTTCCTTTCCAGATTACCGTATTTCAGTTCACCAAGGTCTTTCAGATATACAGGGATGCCGTTAGAACTTTTTACCACAATATCTCCGATTGCGTCAAGATCACTTACCAAGCCAATACCTCTGACCACATAACCCAGACTACCCTCGGAAAGCAGACTACCACCGGCATTTATGTTATTCTGCTCAATTTTCTCCACCACATCATTGAGCGATACACCGTATTCTGTAAGCTTGTCAGGCGACAGCTCAATCTGATATTGAGTGGTTATACCTCCAAAGTTGCTGACATCGGCAATACCCTGAATCTTCCTAAGGTAAGGAATAACCGTCCACTTGTGTATATCGGTAAGGCTACGCAAATCATGTAACCCGTCGGTACTCTTGAGCACATAGCGATAGATCTCGCCAGTAGGGGCAGTCAGCGGATTCAGTTCAGGCACAGCATCATAGGGCAGTTCCAAACCGCTCAGACGTTCCGTTACTCGCTGGCGTGCCCAGTAGTCGTCCACCTTATCGTCAAACACCAGTATCACCGTTGATAAGCCAAAAGTGTTCTTGCTACGCAGAATATTAACGTCTGGGATACCTGCCACAGCACGCTCCACTGGTATGGTTATCTGCTGTTCTATCTCCTCGGTAGCGAGGCCCGGCACCTGTGTTACAATCTGTACCGTTGTGTCGGAAATATCGGGGTAGGCATCTATAGAGAGTCCTTGCCAGGCTATTACTCCTATGCCACAGAGGGCACCGAAGATAACCGACATGAGTACTCTGTGATCCAGTGCCCAATTTACTAACCTATTTATCATAATATTATGGAATTAGCCACGTAATATGTTGATTCTTCTCTTTAGTTGGCTAGGTAGAACACGCCTTTGGTGATTATTTCATCTCCCACCTTCAAACCATCCAATACCATCAGACGTCCGTCATCAGTGGAATGAACGGTCACATAAGTGCGACAGTAAAGTCTCTCGCCTACCTTACGCATCACATAACGGCCCTCGTTGCTCTGCAGGACAGCCTCTTTGGGAATGATTATACAATCCTTCTGGCCCTGATAGAGTGTTATGTCTGCATACATATTGGGCATCAACTCTCCCTTACGGTTATCACATTCAATGATCGTCTGGAGTGTACGGGTATCAGGATCCAGCATGCCGCCAACATATACTATCTTGCCGTGCAGCACGCTGTCGGTGTTTGCAACAGTACGGATGTCCACACTCTGGATGTCCTTAATCAGCGGAGCCTCTTTCTCGCTGATATTAGCCTTAAGCCACACCTTGTCCAGGTTAGCTATAATCACTTTGGCTTCTGCGTCCTCCTTGAGATACTCACCTATCACTATATCATTCTTCAGCACTTTTCCATGAATGGGCGACTTTACCGTCATAGGATGACCAACAGTCAGGTTTGCCGTGTTTATCTGATATTCCTTCGTTACGGACAATGCGTGATTGTATTCGCCACGAGCAATGTTGTAAGCTGTCTGCGCTTCCTCCACTTCCTTGCTTGATGCCACATGATTGTCGTATAGGTCCTTCACGCGGTTCAGTGTACGCTCAGCCTGTTGCATCTCGGTATGCGTTCTGGTATATTCCTTTGCTACCTCTGAATATTCAGAAGAGGCAATATCAAAAAGCGGACTGCCCACTTTAACTACCTGACCCAGATGAATATGTGTTTTTACGACTCTTCCTGGCAAAGGGGCTGCTATCTCAGCATACTCGGTAGGTATAGGGGTTATTACACCAGTAGTATTTATAGTTACCGCATGGGGCGACAATGTCACCTTCTCTGTCTTTAACTTGCCGATGAGATTGGAACCCTCAGGGATTTCTATTGTGTCGCTTGCCGACAGGATACCCCCACTCTCTTCTGAACTCTGACTGCCATTGTTACTACAGGCAACAACGGTAAAGAAAGATGTAACTAAAACCGCTTTTACACAGATGCTGTTTATCCTCATAATAAAAAAAGTAAGCTACCACAAGAGTAGCTTTTTGTTTTATTCAGTCCTCTGCTTATGGTGAGACCATACATCAGCAGAGGACCATTGTTATATACTCCGTTTTTTGTTTTTCGGATGCAAAGGTAGTGATTTTTTATAAAAAAATACTATTTCCCAGAAAAATCACTACTATTAGGTATTACCCTTAGAACTTATAGGTTAGAACCAACTTCACCGTATTGGGATTGTGGTGACGAGTATAAAGGCTTCCCGTATATCCTATAGGGGCACACTGTGTGATCTCTATCTCGGGAAGTTCCTTGTATTCGTATTGAAGGCTGGCAGTCAGCTTGTTGTCCAGGAAAGAACGCATTACATTAGCGCCAAAGGTGTAGTTCAGACCCTCGTGTGAGTAAACATCTACGGTATTACCCTTAGAAACCTTAGCATTAACGCCTAACTTAATGCCCTGAGGCAACACCTGCTCAAGTCCTGCCTTACCGGTAAAGCCCCAGTTGGGATTCCTCAGATTAATGGCATAGGCAATACGCTCGTCCCATAAGGCAGTAAAGGCTGCATTCACCTTGGTACCAGCAGCTGCAATCCATTGTACCTGGGGAGTAATCTCGACAGCCTTACGCACACCCTCGTTGCCCCAGGTGTAGCGACGTACATTTTTATCATCCACATACCAGATAGCATTGAAGCCGTCAGTAACATTGATATGCGCAACAGTAGCAGTAAATATCACTTTAGGAGCCAACATATTATATGTCAAAGCCATGCGGTTGATATGTGTGCCCTCCAGTTCCTTGTTACCATATTTCTTTGTATAAGGACTTACTGTCTCACAATCAACCAGATATGACAAAGTAGGACGAACAATACGCATAGCATAGCTGGCGGTCAGTGAGTGGAAAGGGTTGAAGTGGTATACCAACTTGGCCTGTGGGATTACATCATTCAGGTTCTTCTCCTGCATACGGGTATAGTCGTACTCTACACGTGCATCAGCCTCCCAGGCATTGGACTTCAGGTTATATCCTACAAAAGCAGCTGCCGTCTGCATTCTGTGGCGGAAGACCTCATCGTAATTCTCCTTACTATCAAGGTACTGGGCATCGTCACTGATGATATATCGATGATTGTAACGCATACCCATATCAAGCATTTGATTATGAGCCAAGGGGCGCTTCCAATCAAAGAGTACCTCGTGATTATGGATATCTATGTCGCCCGTAATATGGCTCAGAGAATAGTCGTCAAAGTTAACCGTCTCAGACAGTTCCTGACGGATATCCTCATCTTCCTGTTCCAACTCGTAAATATACTTCAACAATAACTGCTCGCCTTGTATATGGGTTTTATGCAGATATGAAGCCTGAACCTTAACCTCGTTGTTATCTAAACGGGGGGAATTGAGGATAGATTTTACACTGGATATGAGCGTACCATCCGGATTATAGAAATACTCTGAACGCTCGCCTTTTATTGCTCTTTCTGTATAATCACCATCGATGCTTGCTTGAAAGATATTGTACTTATTCATACGGAACTGCAAATCTGTACCGTACTTCAGACTGACGCCCTCCTGCCAATGCTCCTGCTCTTGTGTAAAGCGATTACCCGAGCCAGCATAGACAAAATCTAAACTTGTCAACTCAGTTGAATTGTAAGGCATTATGGATTTTACATTAAAGTAAGGCTTGATAGTGAAATTATCTGTGTTTATCTTCAGATTAACACCACCAGAGTATGGAGCTGTATCACCATATCCGGCACTAATGGTTGCATCTCCCTCAACTTTTGTCTGTGCCTGCAGTCCCATAGCAAAGGGGAATGCAAGCGCACATATCAATATCTTTTTCATTGTTGTAGTTATTATCTAGGATGGCTAGTTTTACTAGTTATACTAGTCAGACTAGTTTATCTATTTGGAACTAGAATTCAATTCTTAACTATTTCTCCTCCTTTGGGGGAGTCGGAGGGGGCTTTCACTTTAATTGCTCCCACGTACGTCAGCAGTACCACATTCATCATCAGCGCATACAAGATAGCGGGGATGGCAAAGCGTCCGTCGTTGAAGACAAACGGACTGGAAGCTATGGCTATTGCCTGTGCCGCATTCTGCATGCCAACCTCGATGATAATGGTACGACGCTCCTTGGTATGCAAGCCAAGAACATAGCACAACAAACAGGCAAACATGGCAGCTGCCAAGAGCAAAGCTGTTACTGCCAGTCCTAAGACGCTGAAATTAGACGCTATAGTATCTCTGTGCTGAACAAAGAAAATTCCTGCCAAAAGCATCAAGGCTGGGAAAGCCATCTTAGAGAGTACCTTTGCTATGCGTGCTGCCAACTGGGGCTTGTAATACCTTATTATAATACCTATTACTATAGGCAATAGCATGGTCACCAGATTCTGCATGAGCAGGTTCTTGACTGGCAGCTGTACGCCAACCTGCTGCCCTACCGAAGCGGTAACAAACTGCATAATCAGGGGAAGGGTGAATAGCGTGATGATGCTACTCAGAGCCGTCAACGATACAGAGAGTGCCACATCACCCTTGGCCAGCATACTGAAGATATTGCTGGAACTGCCACCAGGACAGCAGGCTATCAGTACAAGACCGATGGTAAAGATGGGATCAAGATGCATCACCTTGGCAACAGCCAATGCAATGGCAGGCATCAGGAGCTGTCCAACCAGTCCGCCCAACACTGCTTTACCACGTTTAATCACTAAAAGAAAATCCTTGGCTTCCAATGTAAGTCCTAAGCAAAACATCAGCAATGTTAGGATGGGAAGCACTATAAGTATGCTATTCATATCCTCGTTATCATGAAAATCGAGTGCAAAGGTACACTTTTTTCCCCATTTTTAGACCAATTGAGAACAACTTTACAAAAATAATCAGTAACTTTACACCCAAAATAACAGAACTTAAAACTATTTTATTATGCGAGCACTATTAACATTCCTGTTTGTTTGCCTGTGCCCCACCCTATGGGCAGAGCAACCTCATGCCATTCCGGTTGCTGATAAAAACATTGTTGAAGTAAACAATGTGGAACAGGCAGATGCTACCTATATTGCAGCAAACAAGGACACCGAATATGCGACCCCCGTAAGAAAATCGCACTGGAAAGGCAAGAGAATTGGATTCCTGGGCGACAGCATCACACAGAATGCAGAATACGTTAACTCTTATGCCAATCTGACAGGATGCACAGCTGTCAACTACGGCATCTCTGCCACTCATATTGCCAAGAGGAACGCTGATGACACAAAAGCCTTTGAGGTACGTTACAGCAATATGGCAGAGGATCTGGATATGGTAATCGTCTTTGGCGGCACCAACGACTTCGGCCATACAAATACAGCAGACTTCGGTGAGTTCTCAGATGGAACTAAGGACACCAACTACACGTTCTATGGTGGACTACATCGTCTCTTCTCAGGACTGCGCAAGCGCTATTCTAACATCCCCGTAGTGATTATGCTTCCCATCCATCACGGAACAGAGATTGACCAGAAGGAGTATGTTGTAAATGCCGACAAGACAATCACAGAAGGCACCAATGCAAAGACAGGCAAAACATTCCGTGAATACGTCAACGCCATACGCGAGGTGGCAGCATACTACTCACTTATTGTACTGGATGCCTATAGCTATTCAGGCCTGACACCCATGACGGAGATTGGTGCCAGCAACCGTGTATTCTTCCGCGACGGTTTGCACCTGAATGCTGCCGGCGGCGAGCGTCTGGCACGATGGATGTATCCTCAGCTGGAAGCTGTCTACGAGATGTACTACAGTTTCTGATATTCTTTAAACATTTAGACTGATCTTATAATATAGAATACGATGAAAGTAATAAACCTAAGCGAGAACAACAGTGTACTGAACAAGTACATGAGCGAGCTGAGAAACATAAACATACAGAAAGACCGTATGCGTTTCCGCCAGAACATTGTGCGTATAGGACACGTAGAAGCTTACGAGATAAGCAAGTTCCTGACCTACAGCCAGAAGACAATACAGACACCATTGGATAAATGTGCCATCAGTACCTATGACGACAAGGTGGTAGTAGGTACCGTCTTCCGCGCCGGCCTGCCTCTGCATCAGGCTTTCCTGGATATCTTTGACGAGGCAGGTAACGCCTTTGTCTCTGCCTACCGTTATTATAAGGATCGTGAGATGAGAGAGGTAAACATCAAGGTGGAATACTGCGCCTCTCCCGCATTGAACGGAAAGACACTGATTCTGGTTGACCCCATGCTGGCAACAGGTGGCAGCCTGGAACTGGCATTCGAAGCGCTGAAAAGTAAGGGTACGCCGAAACGCCTGGTAATGGCATGCGTGATAGCAGCCCAAAGCGGTATAGAATACCTGCAAAAGGTCTTCCCCAGCGATGATATAGTACTGGTATGCGGTGCCATAGACCCCATACTGAACGAGCACAAATACATTGTTCCCGGTTTAGGAGATGCTGGTGACCTGATGTACGGGGAGAAGATTTAAAAGCCCCCTCCCACCTCCCCCAAAGGAGGAGGAGACCTTTTACATCAAGACATCGATATGACGATATAACGATATATCGAAATAACGTAATAACGACAGGTATTAATAACATTATAAATGTATTAACGAATTACACACAAAAAACAAAATGAAAAAAACATTCTTAGTTTCAGCGCTGATGGGTTTTGCAATGGCAGCCAGCGCACAGTTTAACCTGCAGATGCATTATGATCTGGGTCGTCACATGAATCCTGATTCTGAGGCTGACCGTCAGTTGTTCACCGCTACAGCCGAGTTCTTCAAGGCAGACAAACTGGGTTCAACCTTCATGTTTATTGATATGGACTACAGAGGAAAAGGTCCTGCTAACAACGGTGCCATAGGAGCCTATTGGGAGATGAGTCGTGACTTCACCTTCGCAAAAGTAAAGAACACAAACAGCAGCTTTACTGCTCACATTGAGTACGATGGCGGTCTTAAGAACCAATTCTCTTTCCAGCAGTGTATGTTGGTTGGTCCCGCCTGGCAGTGGCATAACAATGACTTCAGCAAGACCTTTACCCTTCAGGCTTTGTACAAACAGTTCTTCAGCGGAAACGGCTTTGAGGCTCACCCCAGTTTCCAGACAACAGCTGTATGGGGTATCAACTTTGCACAAGGTCTGTGCACCTTCAGCGGCTTTGCTGATCTGTGGTATGGTTACACACCAGGCTTAGACAAAGGCCTGATTTTCCTCTCTGAGCCTCAGTTCTGGTTCAATGTAATCGGTAAGAACCGTACCAACGATAAGTTGAGCATTGGTACAGAGTTTGAGTTTAGCAACAACTTCATCTGGCCCACCAACGGTGCTAGCCGTACCTTCTACTTCAACCCCACCGTTGCAGTTAAGTACACATTCTAAACAAATTACTAATATATAATAAATAATGTGGGAGCCAGTCTTGACTCCCACATTATTGTTTCATATCGTCCGCACTAAGCGGACTCCGAGTCCGCACGTTACGGACTAAAAGTCCGCACAAGGCGGACTCAGCGTCCGAACTGCTACGGACAATTCTATTTGAAAGTATTTCCACGAACACCCATTGTTCCCTTCTTGCAATAATCCCAATGAAGGCCGAACATAACGGCACTAAGAACTCCTGCAAATATATACTGCGGCATACACTTGAACGGGAAACGGGTAAAGATAAGATATGTAGCCAAAGCAACTACCGTGAAGTGAGCCACTTTCTGAAGAAACATATACTCTCTGACCTTTCCTACTATCTTGAAGAATGGATATGCCAGATAAGGATAGAACGACTGAATCCAGTTGTCGGCATAACCAAATAAGACTACCAAGATAACACCTATGACAATCCGCCAGAAATCATCCGTTATTGCCGTTAGGATAGCATACATTAAGACCAGATGAATAATACCTGCAAATATAGCAGGGACTACAGCGCATGGTATGGCGGATAGAAAGAGGAAGAGTTTCTTCATATATTATTGCTTACTGACCTATTGCCTTCTGAATGGTAGAGACACAGATATCATCAGAAGGACGTGGGGCATCTGCATTGATAATGTTGCCATCAGGACTAACAATAATGAAACGAGGAATGGTCTCCAACTCTATAGCGCTGAAGAATGCATCAGCATCATCAGCCGATATGCGGTACTGTTCCCAAGCAGGCTTATCCTCATATACCTTCTTAACCCATGCATCACGGTCCTGGTCGACAGAAATACTGATAATGCGGATATCCGGATTATTAGCAAACTGCTTGGCCAGAGTCTCCAGGTAAGGAATCTCGGCACAACAGGGAGGACACCATGTAGCCCAGAAATCCAGGAACAAGGTCTTTCCGAAGAGGCTGGAAAGCTCCAACTTAGTACCGTCCGGACGTTCCAGGGTTACATTGGGTAAAGTACTATCTGTGACTGTTGCGGATAGGCTATCTGCAGCAATACCATTCTCTGTGGCATTGTTGCCCTTTGACTGACATGCAGTAAATGCAACGGCTGCAAGCATCAATACTGTTAGGATTGATCTAATTTTCATTTCTCTGTTATGTTTTAGGTTCAAATATATATGCAAAGGTAAGTATAAATATGAGATTTTAGGGGTTTTGTACATTTTTTATTTTCAGAGATGACGTTTTTGTAAAAAAATAACTAACTTTGGCAGTAAATAAGAAATATCTATTAACATGAACAAACAATTTAGACGCGAACAAGCCATACAAACGCTAAATGCTATAGTAATGGCAATGGAGGGTGATGTACCTATGGGATACCATGGATTTATCAAAGCATACAGTAACGATGGGTATAACGTAATGCTGCTGTTGGAAGACGGCAACGAGATACCAGCCGAACGGGCTAATCTGGAAGCATTGGAGTCTGCCATATACCAGTGGAGAGACGAACACATGCAATTCTTCCAGAAAATTCTATGCGCTATGATGTAAAAAGAAGAAGGCAACCCCACACGGAGTTGCCTTCTTTCTTTATCATGTAAACTGGAGGTTTACTCCTCGTCGTCTGACCAGAGCGACCAATCATTTTCCTTGGTCAGCGCATCACCACCATCTACTGTTTTATCACCATTTATTACCAGGCTCTCTGCCAACATGTTGACAACCTGAGCCGATTCTACACGCGAAGCGGGTTTAATATATCTCATTGTCATAATATTATGAATTATGAATTACGAATTATGAATTAAAAAAGAATTTTCTTTCCGTTCACAATATTGATACCCTTCTGCTGTTTATTCAGCTTCTGGCCAGCAATATTATAAATTGCTCCTTCGCCTTCGGAGAGGGCTGGGGTGAGGCTGATGGCAGTTTCGCTTTCTTCACCATTGAAGAAGAAGGCCTTAACCTCCGTAGCAGGAAGCTCCAGATATGCCTTACCAGCCTTGATGGCACCACCATTAGCCAGATAGAAGCCAACTTCAGCGTCCTCAGGCTTAGCCAGAACATACTTGCCAGCAGCCTCAACATCTTCGGCAGCACCCTTCAGACTATTTATAACATCGATGGGAGCTACATCCTGAGCAATCTTGTTGTAGTAAGTACCCTTCAAGATAACAGCTGTAGAAACAGGAATGTTCTCAATTTCTACAAGATCAAGCCAATTCTTCTTGAGTTGAGCAACATTAGCCTTAACATCACCATTCAGCACATAACCTGTAGTTGCATCAAAGAAGGTTGCATAACCGGCATCGCCTACATAGTTAACCTTTGCCTCATTGAAAGGAGAAGGAATCTCATCTGTTCCGATGAACTGCCCCCAACCTACAGTATATGCAAGCTTACCATTGGCGATGTCTTCCTTCTCAAGACCGCTGTCGAAGCCTGCGTTAGGAGCAGCTGTACTTCCATCAGGATCTGTATCTGAGAGATCGATGGGGTTCTTCACATTGCTAATGTTATGACGACCCATGTTACCACCCTCGTGTCCGTTGACAGTTCCGAGGTTAACGAAGTTCTCTATTACGGAAGTTGCTGCATCAACACCCATGTAGCAGCAGAGTGCACCAGCGTAGGGATGTTCGTTCTTAGCAGTAATGGTACCTGTGTTCAATACATTGCGAATGATAATAGTAGGATTACCTGCTTCATGACCACCGAAGATACCACCAGCATCCTGATGTTCTGCGGTAACAGTTGCCTCGTTGACAACATTCTCGATAGTAATGGTAGCACCACCATTCTGGTATGTACCAGTCAAACCACCTACGCGATTGTATCCATGGATAGAGCATGACTTGTCAATAATGAGATTCTTAACAGTAGTGTTGGCATTATTACCACGCAACCAACCGAAGAAACCTACATTGGTATCTGCAGGGCGCTCAATAATCATATTCTTGATGCGATAGCCTTGACCGTCAAAGGTTCCGTTGAACTTATTTGCTGCATTAGGACCGATGGGACTATGCAGATTCTCGATGTTCAGGAAGTCAATATCATTCACCAGTTTGGCATTGAGGGTGAGGTTACCACCTGCGATTTGCTGACCAAACCATTCTACATTACCGGCATTCTTCAGTTCGTACCATCCATCAACAAGCTCAGGAGCCTGGAACTGTGTATGACATACAGAACACATACCAATTTCGTCAGAAATCTGGTGATCAAGCTGAATGGTCTCACCACTTTCATTATTATAATTAATGCCACCTACAGCAGCACCTGAGCAGTCCTTAGTGCCTGCCTGGAAAACCTGCTTGGATGTAGTACCATATACTGGCATTGCATCCACGCCCAAAGACTGGGTATAAACAATCGTGGTCTGGTCGCCATTCAACAAATAGCAAAGCTCACCGCTTGAGATAGGATCATCAGTATTGATAACAGCCACCTTACCCTGTTTACCTCCGTTAGTAGTGCAGAGGTCAACAATGTTACGTGGAACGATATTTGTGTTGCGACGAATCAGGTTGTAGCCATTGCCGTCAATACCGGTTACCTCACCAATGTTCCAGCAACCTTCCACATCTACCTCACCGTTGACATTGCGCTGACCAGTCCAAGCACAAATAGCAGCACTCTCGCCTGCCTTACCTGTAATATTACCCTTGTTCCAAAGGTTGTAGAGCTTCAGACCTACATTAGTTGCCTCAACACAACCAACCAAACCGGCAGCATTCTTACCCGTTGTTGTTACATCAGCCTCGTTACCACAGTTACGGATAATAATAACACTTTGCTCATCATTACGGCTGTTGATGTGTGCAACAAGACCGGCAGCAAAGTTATTATCGTGAGCAACAGAACAAGAAGCATCGATGATAAGGTTCTCTATGATAACTTCATTGTTAACTGTACCGTTAGCATCAGTACCGCCACCACGAACAGATCCGAAGAAACCTTGACCATCATAGGGACGATTCTCGAGTTTGTTGTCAGTTGTCAGTTTCATACCCTTAATGCTATGACCCTGACCGTCGAAGTGACCAAAGAACTTCTTAGCGCTGGTACCGATGGGCATGTGAGCATCAGCCACACCCTCAAAGTCAATGTCTGCATCCAGTTTCACCTTCATGGCACCATGACCAATCTTAACCATTGCAGAGAACCACTCTACCTGGGCAGCTGTGCTGAGATGATAGAAGCCATCCTCTTCTGGAGTCATAAATGCCTCGTTGGGAGCACCACAGTAGGTACAAAGACCAGTCTCCTCGCTGTAAGTGTGAGGAGGAATAACCTTACCAGACTCTTCATTGCTATAGGAAACACCATCCTTGGGAGTGCCGTCACAATTGTAAGCAGCAACCTCGTAAACTGCTTTACCAGGAATTGGAAGAGGAATAGAGTTAGGATCAGAAAGATCCTGTGTGAAAGGATGAGCATTGGGATTGGCATTGGGAGCCAGATCAGAACGCAGAGCTGTATTCAGCAAATAGCAAATCTCACCACTGTGCAGAGGGTCGGCAGTCTTATAGGTAGGATGCTCGCCCTGGAAGTTGCTGGCACTATGGAAAGTGTCGTAGCAGTTGGCAATAGAACGGTTGGCACCACGGAAAAGCTGGTTACCACCATCCAAAACACTTATCTCAGCAATGTTCAAGCAGTTCCACATCTTGGCATTACCACCTGCAGACTTATTCCAACCACAGAAAGCAGAACCTTTATTGACAGCATCAATGCGACCGGCATTCACGCAGTTCTCCATATCAAAGTATGGATACTGATCGCAACCTGCACCAATCATACCTGCTGCACCAGAAGTTGTTGTCAGTGTTGCATAGCTAACGCAATTCAGAATCTCAAGACCGTCTGCAGCACCAGTATTGGTTTGAATAAGACCAATGATAGAACCCACACGATTCTTACCTCTGATTGAACAAGTAGCATCCATGATGATGTTCTTAATCTTGGCATTACCGCGAACAAAGCCGAAGAGACCAAGTGCCTCGTCATCCGGACGATCAATCACCAAGTTACTGATTGTATGGAACTGACCATCGAATTTACCAGAGAACTTGTATGTATCGATGACAGTCCCATTCTCGTTTGTGTATCTGCCAATGGGAGTATGGTTAATGCCTTTCAAGTCAATATCTGCCGTCAGGACAGCCTGGGCATCAAGCTTAAATTTGTCTTCATCACCAGTTACCGAATTAACATACTCGGCAAACCATTCCAACTCGGACGCTGTTCCGATTTGATAAACGCCATCCACCTGCGTGGGTTCATCCCATGCACGGGCAGAAGAGCCTGTCATCCATGCAAGAGCAAAGAGTGCCAGGCTAAAGAGATAACTTTTCTTCATCTTCTTTTAGTTTAAGTTGATTATTAATTAGGTTAAAATAATATTGCCACCTTTGTATTTACCTCAACAGTTAAGGCTGTTTTGTACAAATTTTGCATCTGTCCGCGACAAAGTTATACAAATATTATCTACTGAGCTCTTTATTATCTGTTAAAATACGTTAACACAACAAAAGTAATCATTACATCCCAGAAACCTTATATATATAATAAGGTATATAGAAACACCCTACTACACTATAATACGGTCATAATACCACATTACAAGCAAAAAAGAAGATTATTAGTACGAAAATTTGACATTTTATGGTAGATTTTGTAAAAAATGTTTGGTAGATATCGTAAAATAGCATACCTTTGCGTTAACAAATGTGTAGAAATGCACGATAAATGCATGATTAAGAAGGAAATGATGTTTAATTTTTTATAAGTTTGTTATGAAAAAAATTACTCTTTTGATGTTTGCCATGTTCTCTATGGCTTACAGTGCAAATGCACAGTACAATGTTGAGGGTCACAAGTTCTTTGACAACTGGTCAGTAGGTGTTGAAGGCGGTATCACAACTAACGTTCACGATTGGAATACTCCTAACGGTGCTATCTTCGGTATCAACTTGACAAAGGCTGTTACTCCTGTTGTAAGCTTCGAATTAGGTGTTGGTGCTGGTGTTAACAACAACTACAACTGGTTGAAAGTTAAGAGCCCCAATGTAATTGACAACTTGAACGCTATCGTAAGTACAAAGTTGAACCTGATGAACTGGTTCTGCGGTTATAAGGGTGCTCCTCGCTTCTTCGAGGTACAGGCTCGCGGTGGTTTCGGTTACCAGCGTTGGTTCTTCCCCAGCGAGTGGATTAACGGCGAGAACAACAACGACCTGAGCCGTCCCGTTGCTAAGTTCGGTTTTGACTTCGACTTCAATCTGGGCGAGTCTAAGGCTTGGACAGTTAGCTTGCGTCCCGCAGTTGTTATGAACTTGACAAACGATCCCGTTGGTACAGGCTACTTCAACGGTTGTGTATATGCTGACAAGTGCTATGCTTATGGTCACCACGTAGTTGGTCAGGTTACAGCTGGTGTAACTTATCACTTCAAGACCTCTAACGGCACACACCACTTCGCAACTGTTAAGCCTCAGGTTGTAACTGAGACTGTTGAGAAGATCGTTGAGAAGCCCGTTGAGAAGATCGTTGAGAAGGTAGTTGAGAAGAAGGTTGCTACTGGTTCTAGCATCTATGTAGTTGAGTTCGAGCAGAACAAGGCTAACTTGAGCAACACTGCTAAGGCTACTCTGGATCAGATTGCTAACGGTACAACAGTTATCATCGACGCTTACGCTTCTCCCGAAGGTGCTAAGTCTTACAACCAGAAGCTCTCTCAGAAGCGTGCTGACGCTGTTAAGGGTTACCTGGAGAACAAGGGCGTTAAGGTTGCTGATGCTAAGGCTCACGGTGCAGAGAGCAAGAGCTCACAGCGTATCGTTTACGTTCGCATCAAGTAATTTAGTATAAAATTACAGAACATATCTGAGCGGCAGGCCACAAGGCTTGCCGCTCTTTGTTACTCAAAAGAGAAATGAAAAAGATACTTTTTGTCTGCCATGGTAATATATGCCGCAGCCCTATGGCGGAGTTTGTAATGAAGGAGCTGATTGCAGAGAACGGACTTCAGGACAAGTTCTACATTGAGTCGGCAGCTACGTCAACAGAGGAATTGGGCAATGAAGTCTACCCTCCTGCCAAAAGAAAACTGGCTGAGCATGGAATATCTTGTAAAGGGAAGACAGCCAGACAAATGAAGCAGACCGACTATGACCGTTTTGATCTACTGATAGGAATGGACGACTGGAATATCCGCAACATGAAACTGATCTGCGGTGGTGATCCGGAGAATAAGATTCACAAGTTACTGGATTATACCAGAAGAAAAGGTAATGTGGCAGACCCATGGTACACAGGTGACTTTGATGCAACCTGGCGCGATGTAACAGAAGGTTGCCAATGCCTTCTGGATGATATTATAAAATAAGGGACATGGAAAAAGAGATTAAAAAAGCAGGCTCATTATTTAGCCTGCTTTTTTTGTATTACAACTTCTGAGCTGAGGGAGGTTCATTCCCTACTGCTGCACCCCACTCCTTATTAGGACGGTCGCCCATATTCAGGACAAGGGTAGCTCCGTTCTTAACTTCTTCATGTGTAATCCAAGGACGATTCAGAGGCTTACCATTCAGGGTAGCACTCTGGATGTACTTGTTCTCATCGCTGCAATTCTTGGCAATAATGTGGAAGAACTTACCGTTGCCAACATTCACCTTAATATCTGAGAACAAAGGACTACCAATATTATAAACAGGGAAACCTGGTGTTACAGGATAGAAACCGATGCTGGAGAAAACAACGAAGGAAGTCAGACCACCACCGTCCTCATCACCGGGAATACCCATGAGGTCATTACGGAACCATGTCTTCAGACACTGACGGATACGCTTCTGAGTCTTCCAGGGCGCACCAGCATAATTATATATATAGGGTATATGCAGCGAAGGCTCGTTGGCCATGGTGAACTGACCTATGTTACCTGTCTGGTCAGGCAGCTGAGTATAAAACTCGCGCTTGCCACGACCCATACTCTCGGTGAAAGTCTGATCCAGGTTACGTACCAAATCCTCACGTCCGCCCATAAGAGAAACCAAGTCGGCAAAGTTATGCTGAACATCCCAACGGTAAGTCCATCCGTTATTCTCGTCGTAAGCATCACGAGCACCAATGCCACCACTAAAGCGATAGTCGAAATCAGGAATAAAGTTGCCATCCTTATCCTTGGGATGGAAGAACTTGGTCTCAGGATTCCAGACATTACGGTAATTGTAGCTGAGTTTCAGATATTTCTGTTGCAACGTCTTGTCGCCCAAGTACTCTGCAATACGTGAAAGACACCACTCGTCATAAGAAGTGCCCAATGTTACAGCCACAGGCTGACGCTTCTCGAAACCGGAAACATTAGGATCAGTCTCCTTCTCACCCTTACGCAATGCTGGGATATAACCATGTTCCTTGTAAAACTCGTCTATCCAACCAGCAGGATTACCGCACCAGGGAGCCAATGTTTTCTCTTCAATACCCTTGCGGCAATACTCAAAGGCACGCTTGGCATCCACCTTCAGCCCCTTATAGAGTGCATCGGCAACCATAGAGACACCATGGTTGGAGTTCATACGACGGGTGTCGCCAGTCATCTCGGGGAAGGTAGGCATCCAATTGGTACCCATCTGCTCGGCCATACGCAGAAAACTCTCAATGATATTCTCCTGTTTCTCTGGCTGGATAAGTGCACGAAGGGGGTGAGCAGCACGATAGGTATCCCAAATCCAGTCATCAGTATAGAAAGGCTTACCATTATCCTGATGTATCTTTCCATCAAAAGCAGAGAAGTAACGACCGTCTTCACTCAGACAAACGGGACGTTCAAAGGTGCGGTAGTAAGAGGTATAGAGAACCGTCTTCTCGTCTTCTGTACCACCCTGAACCATGATATTCTTCAGGGTTTCGTTCCATTCTTTACGACCATCGGCAGTAACCTTGGCAATATCAAAAGCCGAGCCCTGCTCGCGAGAGAGGTTCTTCTGAGCCTGCTCAGTACTGATAAGAGAAATACCATAGCGGAAGCTGACCTTCTTGGTTCCGGCAGGGAAACTGAGGGAAGAGCAGACATTCTCACCTTCCTTGTGTCCTTCCTTTGAAATCTTTCCGTTCTGAAGAATACCTGCCTGTACAGGCTCAACATCAAACTCACCAGAGAAATAAATCTTCATATTATCACTCAGGCACTGACTGGCAGATACCTTTTTACCATCCACCTGCATACGTCCGTCCTCGGAATAGAAAATAACAGTTGCAGGTTTGGAAGGATCCTGGAATGCCAGTTCATAAATAGCACTCTGATGGCTGACAGCCAAACGAACATCGATGCTATTATCAGCTATCTGTACACGATAATCATAAGGAGTTATCTTCTCCTGATCCCAGTTGGTACCTATGATAGGTTGCAGGGAAACCGCCTGTGTAACACTCATACGGAAAGCGCTGCGCTCGCGGTGGTTAGTGACAACAATTGGCAGACCGTCCAACAACTCCCTAGTATATTCGCTACGTGTAGGGTAGATTCGCATCAGACTGTTGGGCAACTGGATAGTCGGAAACGTAGGCACTAACATGTGACTGATATTTCCGATGTAAGGATTCACATAATCTACAGGCTCCGTCTTAGGAGCGGCACAAACGGCAAGAGGAGCTAGGAAAAAGGCTACCAGAATGCATTTAAAATTCATCTTTATGTGTTTTTATTGTTTTCTGAGCTGCAAAAATACAAATAAAATTGAGAATTGAAAGTTGAGAATTGAGAATTTTTCTAGTATTATCTTTTCAAAAACTCACATCACCCAACTAAAATCGGTAAAGCACCAAGAAAAGTTCTGTATTTCGGCTTATAAAATTATTTTCAAACTTTGAAAATTTATAACCAGGCTTTGAAAATAAATAACCAAACCATGAAAATAATTTTTCAAGCCTAGATAATAATTATAAAAGGCGTATTAGCATGTTTTCCCATGTATTTGAGCAGGAGCGCGAATAGCGCCCATGCTTTTCTTATATCACCTTACTATAACCTTTCGCATATGCCCCTTGTTGCCAACGATATACACACCCATAGGCAAATCATCAAGAGTATTGGTAGCTGTACGAACCTTATGTCCGCAGAAATCAAAAACATCAAAAGTAGTACTTTCTGTGGACATTGACAGGCGTTCCAATGGTACGGACAATGTGTCCTTTCCATAGTAGTAAAGCCGGAAGCTGTCAAAACACGTCCAGTCATAGAACACGTATTCGTTCTTCCTTATGCCTAACTGTAATGTGCCATCGGTTACCTCTGTCAAAAGTTCGTTCCAATACAATCCTTGTAAGAATGTTGTGGCTGCACTTGATACGCTGTTCGGAACGAATCCTAGTTCAGTTTGGTAACCTATTGTGCAATTATCTACCTCATCAAAGATGGATTTTACAGACTTCTCCTCATTATTAGCATATAGTTTGGCATAAAGATGTTCGTTGCCATTTTTACGCAATTCAACCGCTGGTATTGGATTATAGTTCCTGTCGGCACCCTCACGGTAGTATGCCTGTGCTTTTACCTTATAGACACCATTCGGTAAACCTGTAAGTATCTGATACACATTGAAGTTACAGTCAAATTTCTCTGCACAAAAATTATCATTGTTGCCACCACGCGAAGGATTACCCTGCCATACGCCGACTCTCATTTTTCCGTTTCTGCTGAAATCGGCATAGCCAATAAGGCTTGAAACATTCACAGGTTCAACTTCAGTAGCGGTTTCCATCTTGCTGATAATATCCTCGCGGGTCATCACATTCCACTTAGTTCCTTTCTGTGTAGCATCCGATGTAATGGCCAATGCAGTATGTACACCATCATAGTAAAGGTAATTTCCTGTGGTATTAGAACTCAGCAGGAAGGTTCCGTCCTCCTGCGGAACGAAATACCAAGCAGCAGGTTCCTGGTCGAAATATGCAGAAGTTTCATCGCCTGATATGCCAAGATAGTGTGCAGTAGCACTATTATATATCTGCGTGTTTACCGCGTATGCGGCACATTGGGTATCACCAATGTATAAGCATTCATTTTGGCCGGCAACATCCTCGAATAACAGATCCATACCAGCCTCTCCTACAGAAGCCTGTGTATCCCAGGAATTGCCCGGACATAAATACAGATCAGCTTCCTCATTGTAAAGATAATAGGCCATCGTGGTGCTGAATGGCTTGTATGGCTCAGCATCTTCAATAGGCAGGATAGTACCAAAGGAACTCCATTGAAAAGCGGACTTGTACGCATTTACGGAGGATGAAGGTACACATAGTGTGGCAGAGCTTTGTGGTACGGAAGTGAAACAATTAATTCCTGTAGATGGAACCTTTTCTGCATAGCAAGTAACAGATGTCAGGTTGCTGCAGTATCCAAAAGCTCCATCTCCAATGCATGCCACGCTATTGGGAATAGCCACTGATGTCAAACCGCTGCAATTATTGAACGCATAACCTGCTATGCCTAAAGTACCTTCATCAAGTGTAATGTGAGTCTCACCTGGCATAGTTCCCTTATATATATACGCAACCTTGCCTGCATAGACCAAACCATTTGGCTGTTCATTATACCAGGCAGTATCAAAGAATGCGGCAAGTCCAATGCTTATCACGCTATTGGGGATTATGATGGTGGTCAGGCTTCTACAGTCTTGGAAAGCCCTGTCTTTTATGCTTGTTACGCTGTTTGGAATGTTTATTGATGTCAGTTTGCTACATTTCCTAAAAGCGGAAAATCCTATGTTTATCACGCCGCTGGGGATAGTCACTGATGTCAGGTTAGCGCATTCTTTGAAGGCAGAATCACCGATTGACGTGACAATATAAGTGTTGCCCAGATATGTGACAGTTTCCGGAATTACAATATCACCAGTATATTTCAGTTCGCCAGACGTAACTACTGCGGTATTGGTTTCTGTATCAATATTATAGTAAATCCCATTGATACGGTTTCCTTCGTCAGTTTCATGGAAGTTTGCAACCAGGGTGCGGTCCTGTGTTGCTGTGAAGGTGTACGTTGCCTGTGTGCTAACCTGTGCTCCGTTCTCCGTCCATTTCTCGAATTCATAGCCCTCAGCAGGCGTAGCCGTCAATGTTACTGTAGTCCCATCCTGATAAGTGCCAGCACCCGTGATGCTGCCTCCGCTTGCTGGATTAGCTGTAACTGTGATGTTGTAACTTGTCTCACCATCATCAATTGGCAGGATAGTACCAAAAGAACTCCATGGATTAGTAGTTTTATATACATTAATAGATGATTTAGGAACATACAAGGTGGAGGAACTCATAGCTATGCCATAGAAGCAATTACCGTCTGTTGCCGGTATTTTTATTGCCTGACATACCACATTCTTAACTCCAGAGCAACCATTGAAGGCACTATTACCTATGCTGGTTACGCTGTTGGGTAGGGTAACACTAGTTAGTCTCTTACATGAACAAAACGCTTGAATTCCGATGCTATCCGTTCCATTAGGTAAGATAATTTCCTTGATATTATTATTTTCAAAGAATGCCTGATTGCCAATAATAAGTTTGGTAGCATCAGTACGTTCAGTAAATACCAATTTATATATACTGGATCTTTTAAACGCATCCTGTGGAATTACTTCTACTTTTGGACCTATTGTAACTTTTTCCAATCCATTACACCCGTAAAACGCAGAATAATCTGATTCACGTGAATTAGCATTGTAGTTAACAGCGACCAAACCAGAGCAGTTAGCAAACGCATTAGCGCCAATAAAGGAAACATTTTCTGGAATGGTTAGTGTACCCGACAAAAATGTACAATCATAAAAGGCATTAGCACCTATATAATTAAGGGATTCTGGCAAAGACAATGATGTGATACCTACACCTTGGAATGATTCTTCGCCAATACAATTCAACGTGGATGGTAAGGTAATGGATTTACAATTTTCTGGTTGGGCGGATTGATAAGGAGCATGCATCGTATTATAAAAGCCATCTGCAATACTACGGGTACCCTCGCGGAAAGATATTGAAGAGAAAGAACTTGCAGACATAGCAATGTCTTTCATATACCAAACGCCGTTATCAAGTTCAAAGGTTTGCTCAAAAGGAGTATTACTGAAGGTGTCGTAACCAACATGCAGCAAAGAATTTGGGATGCTTGCAGTTTTTAAATTTGAGCATGAATAGAATGCTGAAGTTCCAATCTTCTCTAATCCATCGGGTAAGGTTATGATACTTATATTTGTACATTCTAAAAAAGCATAAGAACCAATGCTTTTTAGATCTTTTGAAAATTTTACTTCCTGTATACTGGAACATCCCGAAAAAATTCCATCACCATAATATCGTGCCTCTGGAATATTGTTGCAACTACTTAAATCAAGGATTCCTGTTTCTATATCTCCAATCAATGACGTACATCCTTTAAAACAAGAGACCCCCAAATTGCTAATACCATAGTCCAGTATTTCAACCGAGGCAAGGGAGCCGACATTTCTTAAAGATTCACAATAAGCAAAAGAGCTTTTGCCCAAAAATTTTACATTGTCAAGCCTACCAATATTATTAAGCATTTTACATTCATAAAATGCTCCTGCACCAATAAAAATAACACTGGATGGCAAGAAAATTTCTTCCAGCGATTCACAACTAGTAAAAGCAAACTCATCAATATACTTAAATTCGCTATTATTCGGAAGAGATACTTCTTTCAGATTTTTACATTTCATAAAACAGAAAGCTCCTACTCTGTCAAAACTGGGAGGTAGTATGACATATTCTAAATTCATACCTGTAAATGCACCTGCCAAATTTCTACTGTAATAAGCATACATTCGATTAGCACCACCCAACCCATTTGATTCAGAGTAAATTAATTCATTATTCTCTTCCTCTGATATATAGAAACGCGCACTGCTACCTCCTGTTGTGCCACCATTGCCATATTTTGAGCCTATACTGAATTCTGCATAAGGCTCATCGCTTGGAACAAGTGCAATTTCAGAGATATCCAAAAATTTTAAATTAGCAAAACGCGCTGAACTCCTTAAATAACTGATATCGGAAGCCGTAATAAAACCGCTAAGTTTCAGACGACGAATGTCTGTATCATCCAAATCAAGCAACTTATCTTGTAGCATACCAGCCTCAGTAAGATTGATAGTGACTAACGGAAAGCCTTCATTGTTTTCATTCACTTCAGCAAAACCAGAAGAAAAGTATGCAATGGAACTGTCACGAGGTACTGTAACATAAACTTTACTCTTGTCACTAAAAGCTTTATCTTCTATTTCGGACGGACTGCAATCAGTTGTTTTGCTTGTCACTGTAACGCTGGTGTCATCTTCATTGATATTGTTGTAAATACCTTCTACTTCAAAATTATACGCCCATGATAGGGTGCTAACTGCCAATAATAGTAAAGCAGCAAATAATCGCTTGAAAAGTAACAATTGTTTCATGGTAACATTATTTAGTTAGAATTTGTTTTTATCTCTTACACTACGTCTCCAAATAGTGTCACTGAATGAATGATTGATTGTTTACATTCCTATCCCAAAATACAAAAAAGCGTGGAGACTGTCCATTGCTCGCTCCACTGCTGAGGCCCTGAGATTACCCATCTTGCCGAAACGAGCAACTATTGACCCCACGCCGATATGCATTACAACATCATACCCTTAAGGCAGGATGTCATAGTTTACATACCCATGGGCATCTATCGTTGCATAGTTCCTTGACAAGATGGAAATTTCTCAGGTTTCAGCTGTCAAGAACAAGCGTGATATACGCCTTTTCCATATATGGTGTCCCACACCGCAAAAGGAACTCTTTCCTGATGGCTTGTCCAATGGTTTTTAAACCACTTTCAGCGTAAGGACGTTACAAAATTAATGTTTTTTTTTATATGAAATGCATCTTCATTTGAAAAATTAGTTCTCCAGGTAGATTTATACTCTTCACATACGTGGTTTGAAGAAAAAGATTGATAAAATTAAATTCATGGTAAAGAAAAGTATAAATACCCTAATACCATATTAGACTATAGCAGAGAAAAAGGTATGAAGTTGAAGTATGGATAGAATAATTAGGAAGGAGTGTGCTATCCTAAAAAATGGGTAGTACCTTTTCTTGCGTGATACACAAAAAAAGACTAAATTTGCAAGCGGAAAAAGCATTGGGAGACTAAAAAGAACCTATGTAAACACATAAATATATAAATAATAATATGAAAAGAAACATGAAGAGAATGCTGGTACTGGCCGGTACCATGGCACTGACAACTACAGTATTGGCACAAGAAACCATTAAGACAAAGTTTGTGAGTGGAACAGGTAGTGACGAAGAAGAAGGTCCAGCAATGATATGCGATGGAGACGTCTCTACCAAATGGTGCATTGATGAGCCAGAGAACATGCCCTACACCATTATCCTGGATGCTGGTGCTCCGACCGACTTTGCCGAATACGGCTTTGTTACGGGTAATGATACACAGGACTATCCCGACCGTAACCCTGTAACATGGCGTGTGAGCGGTTCTAATGACAAACAGAACTGGACAACCATTGATACACAGGAGAACGACCGAACTCTGCGTGACGAGAACGAACAGGAATACAGATTCAAGCCTGCCAAGAAAGGTCAGTTCCGTTACTATCGCTTTGAATTCCTGAAGATGGCAGACGGAAGTCGCATTCAGTTGAGCGAGATAAATCTGCACAAAGTAGGCAGAACAGCTATCAAGACTACATTTGTCAGCGGTCCCGGTAACGGTAAAGAAGGTGCTGCAATGGTCAGCGACGGGTTCTTCTACACAAAATGGTGCATTGACGAGCCCAGCAAGATGCCCTACTCTATTGTATTGGATGCCGGCACATCAACAGCCATTACTGAATACGGTCTTGTAACAGGTGATGATTCACACACCTATTCTGGTCGTAACCCACGTAACTGGAAGGTGATGGGTAGCAACGACAAGAGCAACTGGAAACAACTGTCTGAAGTGAAGAACGACCGTAGCATGCGTGACGAGAACGAGCAGGAATACAGATTCAGAGTTAAGAATGCCCCTGCCTTTCGTTACTACAAGTTCGTGTTTGAGAAACCATGGGAAGATACACGCATCCAGTTGGCAGAGATAAAACTCTATAAATAAGACAGAAAAAGCGGATCTGAACAATCCGCCTTGAACAATAAAAGAAAAAAGACGGTTACTGAACAACCGTCTTTTTTCCGTCTATAACGTAAAGCCCTTTCTGGGGAGAATTAGTTTTTTTACCTGACAAATCATATACAACAGCCTTCCCATCAGCAGGGAAGGTTGTTTTGTCCTCTGGTATTTCAGAGATTGAGACCTGCTTGTCTGGGTCAAAGATACCATACAATCCACAGTCGAAATAAGCGCCACCAGTATTCTGTTGTATGTGAATGGCTATAACATTCTGGCCAACCTTGAGAGTTGCATTAGTAACTTTCTTGGTTATAGGAGCACCATTCGCCTCGGTCCAGTCATCTGCTTTATGAATCTGGCGACCATTGACATATATATCATAATGGTCATCATGATAGGCTTCCAGATAATAGGTTGTTGCCTCGTTCACCTCGTCGAGTGTAAACTCACGCCTGATCCAATAAGTGTTATACTCCCCTTCCCATGTAGTCCTGTATGGTGCAAGATAACTGGGAGAACCCATTGGCATCTCCAAATTTACCCATGAAGAATTAGGACTATAAGTGATGGCCTTCCATAATGCATTAGGGGATGTAAGGGCATCAACTGATGAACTGTTTTTCTGAGGTGCTTCTCTGAAATAACACAAGCCCTCCCATACACGGTCCCTTCCCAAAGGCAGAATATAAACCTTATTGCCTTTTACAACATGATTGTCGGCATCACGCTCGTTGGCATAAGTGCTGAAATTATTGTTGATGATAAGGTCTATGAGTTCCTGTCCCTGATAGTTGTTGTCACCGGCAAAGTCCATCAAGATGAATCCCATAGGTCCGGTCTTCCCTTTCATATAGTTAATCATTTCCTTATTACAAGTGCGGGCACACTCCTGAACACCCTCGAAGGTTGAATAAGAAGTACCTATAAAGGGAATTGTAGCCTTCTTGCTATATCCTGAAGTATGATTCATGTATAGGCGATATTCCTTCTCACCCATAGAGCGGTCCAAAAGATCCTTCATGGCTGTAACTTTCTGGTTCAACTGTCCGCTTCCAGCTACATCATACATATCCTGAATGGTCATATTCATATAGGCACCTGATGGCCCTACAAGGGTTTTATTCAGCGTACCATTGTCGCCGCCTCCGTTCAGATAGCCTCCGATAGGACCATCATCATAGGTGTTTCTGCTCATCACCAAGAGCTTTCCACGCATATCCCTTACCGTTAATGTAGGAGAATAATCAATGATATATTGCCTCTTTGCGTTAAGACAGTTCTTCATCTGAGTTGGCCATTGGGCTTTCTCACTACTTCCCTCTGTATCGTCCTCATGCCTCATAACAACAAAAAGGAACTCCTTGGGATGAGAATTCAGGAAGTTACAAAGCGTATTCAACGCATCATTGAACTTGACTCCTGTAGAAACAATTCCGTGATAAATAACCATATCACTTCCATTCCACGCAGGACGAAGATCGAAAAATCTGACGCCTCGCTCCAACTGTTGGGCAATGGTATAGGTCTGGGTATGTGCACTTCCGGTCATGCCGCTACTGCTACAACTACTGGTTGCCGCATCATGTGCACCTGGTATGGAAAGTCTGCTCAAGAACAGATTATCATCTAAAGGACGCATCCAATTCTGATAGTCTATGGCCAGAACAGGAGGCACGATACACAAACAGAAAAAGGTAAACAAGATGTATTTTTTCATAATATCGGTGTATTTATATATATGAAATATATGCTTTATACGATTTCCCTATATATATAATATATAATGTACGCGCGCAGAAAACGCAACATTTATTGTCTGAAAGAAGGATTCTCTACTTTGTATGACAATGTTATAGACGGCCCAAACACTTCCTTTAAGGTAAGGAAGAAATCTGCTCCACTATGTTCAATCTGTTCACTAACAAACTGATTGGGCGTAATAATTGTAATGTTCTTGTCTGAAATACTACCCACCCTGCAGTAGATAAAGTAGGTGCTGAAGAACGGCTCCCCTACCCTTTCCTGAACCAACTGCATAAACTGGAACCACTTGGTCTGCTGTTCCTCTGTCAGATGGTTAACCTCTGAATTAGGTGCTTTTTCTTCTTTCTCAACATTAGCATCAGGGATGGCAGGATTAAGCAGGAACCTGACGCTGTCCGGATTACCACGCTTCTTTCCGTTGTGATAAACAGGCTCGTATTCGAAGGTGAATTCTATCTCTCCCCTCTTGGCCAACTTCTCCATCTCGCGCTGAGCAGGCTTCAGAACATCTCTGTGGAAGACAGCCCATGTAGAACTTTTGTCCTGCAAAACCTTGGTTCTGTCTTTACTGTACACCAGAACTCCAAGGAATTCTTTCAGGGCTTCGTAGCCAAGTGTACACATTCGCATCTTCTTCCAGGCACTCAGATAAATATACAAACGGGGGGTTCTTGGACTACGACACAACTTAACAATACCCCCCAAATGCTCGACGTACTGACCACTTTTGTTGAAAACAAGGTCGGCAACAGAGGCATTCATGTCTATCTTTATGATACCGCTTCTACGTTCCTGACCTGTGGTAGTAGTATATGTGGGAACGTCCACGTCAGTAAAAATGACACTGGTCTTGGTTCGTTTCTGGCCATCAACATCTGTATAATTAATGGTAGTATCCAACTTTGTGAGCGCTTTGCATGCTTCATGAACAGCTGCATATTCCTTTGTCTTAACTCCCAAAGACTGTAAAGGAACCTCGAAAGTGATCTTTCCCTTAGACAATTCTTCCTCAGAAAACAGGGGGCCCATCTTTCCTCCAACGAAACGTTCGTTGATTCTGGTTTGCATAGTTGCCGCAATAGCCACAAGAACATTGGTCTGAATAAGAGAGAAATCACCTCTTATTTGTGAGTATACAAGTGGATTCTTGATATAGTCCGAGTTTTCCAACTGCTGAATTAGCTCATTCTTCGGACTTACCATCTGTAACTTGCCGTTAGTTTTCTTTGTAGCCATTGCCTATATATATTATATAATGTACGCGCAAAGATATTACTTTTTTTCGAATGCCAAAAAGATATAGTAAATAAATACAATAAAAAACACAAAAAAAAGGATAACTTCATCCTCAAAAGGCAGAAACCTTCTCCTCAAAAACAAATAACCTGCCTCTCAATAAGAGAAAACCAGGTTCTCAACAAATGATTACTTCATTCTCAAATAGAGGTTACCTTTTTCTCTGCATGAGAGAGAAATACTCCAGATTAGTTCTTATGATTCATCTTCAGGCTCCCTATTTAATTCCCAACCTGGGAAAATTATTTCTCCAACTAGGGAAAAAAACTTTATAACTAAGCAGAAACAATTCTCCACCTATAGGTCATGCAAGGATAATGGATTAATAGAAAAAATTGCAGGAATTAATTCTAGCAATTGTTACAATTAATGGTAACAATAAAAAGCATTAATACCCGCAAAACATATATTGCCTACTCTCCCCCACTCAAAGATGGCAAATTGAGGAGAAAGTAACATTCTTTGCAACACCAAGGTTACCTTCTCCTCAACTCACAAGTAACCAAATCCTCAAAATATACAATATAGTGTGCTGATAGTTATTCTTTAATGTATTACAATAGTAAAAATAGCACAAATAATTGTAAAACAATGCTATAAGAATACAAAATCTCATAAATAATCAAGATAAATAAGGATATCTTTTATTATTGTGTCTTAAAGCAACTCTTTAAATAAAAGGCCCTGAAAGTACAAAAAAAAGGCAAAAGGTTACTTTCTCCTCAATAAAAAGTTACTTTCTTCGCAGAAAAAGGTTCTGATTTTCGCAATTTAAGGTTGGTTTTTTCTCAGGAAAAGATTACCTTCTCCGCAATTCGCGTTTAGGAAAACACTGGGTTTCAATAAGTTAAGCTAAACCTATATATTAATATCCCTAACATTGTTATATAAAAAACAATGATTATTTGTTAAGGATATTAATGATATTAACTATATTAGGTAATTGTATGTTGTTGAAAAACAACGTTTTGTATTGGTTTCTTGTGGAGAACGTAACCTTAAATTGAGGAGAAGGTTACCTTAGATTGCAAGAAACCCCGTCTTTTGTTGAGGAGAAGGTTACTTTCCCCTGTTTAATTGAGGAGAAAGTAACCTTATAGGGGCTATAAATGCGTGTCGCGTACATATTGTCTGATAAGTTCAGCTCCTTCTGGTGAGATAACCTCGCCTGCCATATATCGCTTCAGGAATTCGTTAAGGGCTGTACGTACAACATCCTGGCGGTCTACCTTGCATTGCCAATGTATTTCTTCTACAGCTCTGTTATGACGTTCCTCAAAGAATATAAGCTTTCCGTTCTGGCGTGGGATGATACTGTTGTCTTTTTTACGTCCAGGTTTCTTGTACGTGAGTACAGGTACTTCAGATGTTACATTCTCCGCAACTGGAGCCGGTGGAGTACTAGTTGGAGTCTTGTCGTAAAGTTCCTCCGTTTGTGCTTTCATGCCGTCAGCAAGTGCGCTGATGGGTGTTAGTTGTTTGATCTTTGGCATAGTTCTACCCTCCCCTATTATTGTTCTTGTTCATTTATGAATGATAAATATGCTTCGCTTGCTTTCTTGTACCATGCAGCAGGTGTCCACTTCTTGTTACGAGTACCCTTTCCTATTATCTGCTCAGCCAGGCGCATGTAATCATCTGCAGCAGTACTGCTTGGTGCGTATTCAAACAGGCTCATCTGTTCCTTTGGTGCTTCATTACATTTGGCACACTTGCGGATAGGAACAGGGAATACTGGTGTGTTGGGTTGTGAACGGAAGAATTCCTGTACTTCCTTTCCCATCTTGGTCTTCTCGAACTGTGTAAGCAGATAGCCCATCAGTTCAATCTTCTTCCCCATCATTTTGTTTATTTCTTCCACAATGGTACGTACAGCGTCTTTTCCCTGTACAGAGTATAAATCTGTTCTTACAGGCACTATAACGCCGTCAGAGGCGGCTATAGCATTCTTGTTAAGGATGCTGTTACATCCTGGTGCACAGTCAATAAGAATGTAATCATACATGTCCTTCAGTGCATTCAGACGAATGGTAAGGTAATTCTCGCGATATACCTTGTCTGCCAGCCATGTATTCAGCTCGTCAATACGGATACTACTGGGAATGTAATCCATGCCGCTATAACGCTCATAAACAGGTGGAGCTATTGTGTCGTCCTTCAGCCAGTCATATAGCGTTGATACCCCTACTTTGTAGCTGGATCTGTCAATGGTTATAGTCATGTTACACTGTTTATCTGTGTCTACTAGCAGAACACGCTTTCCAAGCAGCCAAAGGGCCGTTCCAAGGTTAATGGTTGTAGTTGTCTTTGCTACCCCACCCTTGTCATTGATGATAGAAATTACTTTAGCCATAGTCTATAATGATTTATTTTCTGCAAATTTACAAATTTGTTTCCAGATGGCAATGATATTTTTCAAATATTTTGTATATTCTGCTATATAACATATTCTGAATATATATCTATACACATATTCCGTATACTTAAATATAGAAAATATGTAAATAGACTATATATCTAAATAGTCTGTATATAGAAATAGATAGAATATATAAATAGATAAATATATAATATATAAAGATATGCAATATATGTAGTATATATAACATATACAATATATACAATATATGTATAATATAAGATATATTCTGTATATATGAAATATCTTATAAGGGGTTTCGGAATTGTTTATTTGATGTTAATGAAGTACTTGTAAGTATTAAACTAAGTTTAAACGTTGGGATAAACTTTGGTGGAATGGAAAAGATTGCGTACTTTTGCGCAAAATTTATTATATGAGGTTCTTTCTAAAGTTCAAGTGGGTATTCTTGTTCATTGGTTTCAGGTTAGCAGGAGGTAGGGGAGCCTTTTGGGGTTTCCTGTTAGGAAGCTTAATAGACAGTATGATTTCTCCTCCAACCATTAAATTCCGTATTTATACCAATTATTCTAATGCAAACCAACAACAATGGGGTAGTGGTCAGGGTTCTACTGGTCCCTATACATACATCGACCCACAATTAGATGAAGCTTACAGAACTTTAGGAATAACGGAGGCTGCTACAGATGATGAGGTTCGTCAGGCATACAGACGTATGGCGCTGAAATATCACCCTGATCGTTTGGCTTCCCAAGGTGAGGCTGCCCGTCAGGCAGCTGAGAAGGCTTTCCAACAGATAAATCAGGCCAAAGACAGAATATTTAAGGCCAGAGGGTTGAGATAATCGAAAGTTCTTATAGGGCCTTAGGATTGAAATTAGACCTTATAGTAATGAAATAGCTAGGATATTTGATATATATGGAATATATGGTTAACGGAATTGCTTTTGTCCTTCCATATATTCAAATCCATATTGACCCAGGTAATCCTTTATTTGGTTAATATCTTTGCTGAAATTATCGCATAATGCTTCCAGCGAGTCGAATTCGTTATCTCGCAGAAGCATATTAATGCTTGAGACCAGAATAAACGGGTCTTGTGGTAGATTATCCATCTCTATTTTAGAATCGTTTGTTGAAAATTGGTGCAAAGATATAAAAAAAACAGGTAAATGTCCCTGTTGTTTTGTGACTTCTGTATCTTTTTTGTAAATTTGCTCGCTCAAGTGTATAATAATGTGTAAACAGAAGCTATGATAGTAGGATTAATCACAGGAATTCTTGCAGGTTTTGTTGCCAGCAAGTTGTTTGACGGCCAGGGTAAAGGCTGTATCGTAAACTTGGTTTTAGGTATTATAGGCGGAGCCTTAGGTGGCTGGGTGTTCAGTCTGTTTGGCTTGCAGGCTTATAGTTGGATGGGTGAGTTGATAGTAGCTGTTATTGGAGCTATGCTTTTCTTGCTGATCTGGAACAAGCTTCTTAAATAACGCCTTTCTGTATATTCCACGCATTATATATCAAATTAACCAATATGAAGTTTAAGTATTTTAGACATTTCCTGTTATGGCTGCTTTTGATTGTGAGTAGCCATATCTATGCTCAGGACCAATTGAATCCCGTTGCTGACCCTGCAGCTGTGGTCGAGAGTGGTAATGCCCGTTTCACGGTCCTTACCAGCAAGATGATTCGTATTGAATACAGCAGTACCAGGCAGTTCGAGGATAGGGCCACGTTTGCCATAGTAAATCGTAGGTTACCTGTACCATCCTATACTACCGAGGAGGCTGACGGTTATCTTTATATTCGTACGGCCGATGTAACGCTGCGCTATAAGATAGGTTCTGTCATCAAGGCTACAGATAAGAAGCCAGATAATCTGATGGTTACATTCCTGCTCAACGGCATTACGTGTACCTGGTATCCAGGCAAGGATGATGCCTTGAACCTTCTTGGTACCAACAGAACCCTTGATACGGCATGGGGCGATAATGCCCGTGGGAAGTTAGAGAAAGGACTTCTCTCGCGTGCTGGTTGGAGCATTATAGACGAGAGTCCCTCTGCCATTCGTGGCGACGGAAGTACCACTTTGCCTATGGCTCCCAATGCCGATGGCTATATGTGGTGGGAGAAAGCGTCTGATTCTCAGGCTATCGACTGGTATTTCCTGGGCTATGGTCATCAATACAAGGAATGTATTCATGATTTCACTAGGGTAGGGGGGCGCGTGCCTTTGCCTCCCAAGTATATCTTTGGCTATTGGTACAGTCGTTATTGGGCCTATACACAGAGTGATTTCCAGGGAATTATTCGTGATGTAGAGAACAATGATATCCCCATGGACGTCATAATCATGGATATGGACTGGCACAAGAGTGGTTGGACCGGTTGGAGCTGGAACACCAGTCGTATTCCTAATCCTACCTCTCTTATCACATACATGCATAATCATGGCCTGCGAACGGCTCTGAATCTTCATCCCTCAGATGGAATCAGTAATTCCGAGGATAAGTACAAGAATCTCCGTTCTGCCATGGGATTGCCTTCTTCTTATACGAGTACAATCCCTTGGACTATACAGGATTACAGCTTTGCGCGTCCTTTCTTTGACAATATCATCCGTCCGCTCGAGAAGCAGGGAGTTGATTTTTGGTGGCTCGACTGGCAGCAGGAGAAGACCGTAGGCGAGCATGCTAGTGCCAAGGGCTATACCCTGACAGATGGAGCCGATAAGTTGGGCGAGACCTTCTGGTGTAACCACACCTTCTTCGAGGATATGCAGAAGAACCGTCCCGAGTTGCGTCCCGTCATCTATCACCGATGGGGTGGGTTAGGTTCTCATCGTTATCCTATCTGTTTCAGTGGCGATACATGGGCTGCATGGTCAACGCTTGGCTACGAGATTTTCTTCACTAGCAATGCCAGCAATGTGTGCTACGCTTATTGGGGACACGACCTGGGAGGTCATCAGGGAGGCGACAATGACCCCGAGTTATTGTTGCGCTGGCTTCAGTTCGGAGCCTTTACGCCCATCTTCCGTACCCATGCCACCAACGATTCCAAGTTGGAGCGTAAGATATGGAAGTACAGTAATTTCACCCAGCTTCGTGAGGCTGTTCGTATGCGTTACCAGATGTTCCCTTATCTCTATACGGCAGCCCGTGAGACCTACGATACTGGTATTGGCATGAACCGTCCTCTTTACTATGAATGGCCAGAGGAGAATAATGCCTATGTCTATGAAGATGAGTATATGTTCGGCAACGATATGCTTGTTGCTCCCATCTATACACCCTCTAAGAATGGTGTCAGCACCCGTAACATCTGGTTGCCAGCCGGCAAGTGGTGGGATGTAACAGAGAATCGTCTGCGTGCGGGTGGCAGTGTCTTCCGTGCCAACTATACCCTGGACCAGTTCCCAGTCTTCTATCGTCCTGGCAGCGTTATCCCCTTCTATCCTGTTCAGCGCAGCGTAGTCACCAACCCCGCGGAGATAATCCTGAAGGTTGTTCCCGGTGCCGACGGCACAGGTACATTCTACGAGGATGGTGGTGATAATCAGGATTATATCTCAGGCGGATGTGCCCGTACTACCTTCTCATATAGCAATCTTTCTGCTTCCAGCAAGCGCTTTACTATCAGCCCCCGTGAGGGCAGTTTCCAGAATATGCCTACCACACGTACATGGATCGTCCAGTTCCTGGGGATGCAGGAGGCGCCTCAGGGAATCAGCGTAAGTAACGATGTCATGTTCCAGGACAGTTACGATGCCGATGCCAAGGTGCTGACCGTAACCATTCAGACTTCTTCCCTGGATAAGGAGATAACTGTCCAGTTGGATGGGGTAGAGGCAGATAACGGCCCCGAGGCTGTTGCTCCTCAGGTAATTAGCGAGGAATCCTCTTATTCATCTGATTTGTCTTCCGACAGGACTCCTGCCCGTGCAGCCTATGTTACCAGACTCTATGCCCGTGGTTCAGCCATTCCTGGTGGCGTACAGGAGCTTACCAGTTTCAATAGCAGAAGTTGCTTCAAGTATCATGGCAAGTTGCTCCCCGGCACCTTTGTCATTACTCCGTCTAAGACGGGTGGCACACGCTTCTACAAGCCTGCCCAGTTCAACTCCAATGTTGTTAACGACGGTATCAGCTACACTTCCACTACCGATAGTGTTGCAGCGGCATGGACGGTCCTCTTCGAGGCCGATAACTACCGCTTTACAGTTACGCCCACCAGTTCATCGGCAGGCACCCTGCAGGGCGAGCTGTTTACCTGGTGGTACGAGTCGTGGATCTGTGGCGGATGTGTCGAGGATAACCAGACCCCGGGTGCCGGTAATTGGCAGATATCCAGTGGTAAGGCTATGGAGCAGTCATCTCTGGATCCTTACGAATGGACCTGGACTGGCGAGCTTAAGAACTATACCAGTAATGATGAGCCCAAGCGCTTCAAGATCAACGGCCAGTATGGCTGGAGTCCCAAGGTGCTGCATCCCTTCAAGCAGGACGAGAGTATCCTCACCTCTAAGCAGATCTGGTACAACGGCTCTTCTGATTATAAATGGGCTATCAGCAAGGACGGCTTCTACCGTATTACCGTCAATATCTTCAAGGAGACCATTTCTGGAGAGTATCTTGGCGATGATTTAGATGGGGTAGGGAGCATCGAGCCCGAGGCTAAGGTACAGCTGTCCGTCCGTGACCATACCATACAGGTCAGCTCCTCACTGGTGATGGCAGTCTTCCTGTTCGGTACCGAGGGTCAGCATATAACATCCGAAAGTGGCAATCAGGTGACCCTGCAGGCTCCCCATGCCGGAACCTACATTCTGCACGCCACCAATGGAAAGGAGAACTTTACACGCAAGATAACTATTCAATAAAAATTTGTTCAAATATCCAATGAGAAAAATCAGTCAACTATTATTCGCTATTCTTTCCTGCGTCAGCCTTTCAGCTATTGCGCAGCAGAGTTATCTTACAGCCCCAGGTGTGGCTGTGTTCTATCCTCAGAATTATGATGCCGGTGCACATAGTCCTTCACCTATCTTCGAGCAGGATCTTGCTCCTGTGGGCGATGTGCCTTCTTCCTGGCAGATTCGTCCCGTATATAGCGTTGAGGATGGCAAGAACGTTGTCCGTATTCCAGTTGATGCCGATGCCGACCTTTACGGAGGCGGCGAGGTATGGGGTCCTCTGCGTCGTAACGGCAAGACTATACAGTTCTTTAATATAGACACCCCCTGCTATGGTGTGGATGGCGGCAGTCACCTCTATCAGAGTCATCCCTGGGTATTTGGCTTGCGCAAGGACGGTACAGCCTTCGGCATTATTGCCGATAATACCTGGAAGTCGGATATGACTACCGATGCTGAAGTCGTTTTCCGTTCCGAGGGTCCTGCCTTCCGTGTTGTTATCATCGAGAAGGAGAGCCCTGAGGCTCTTATGCAGGCGCTTGTACAGCTTACAGGTACCATGCCTCTTCCTCCCCTGTGGTCTTTGGGTTATCAGCAATGTCGTTACAGCTATCATCCTGATACACGTGTCAAGGAGATTGCCGATACGCTTCGCCATTACCAGATACCTTCTGATGTCATATGGATGGATATCCATTATATGGACCAGTACAAGATCTTTACCTGGCATCCGAAGGAGTTCTCTAAGCCTAAGGAGCTGAACGACTATCTGCATAGCCTTAATTTCAAGAGTGTCTATATGATTGACCCCGGTGTGAAGGCACAGAAAGGCTATTGGGTAGATGACCAGCTCATGCAGAACGACTTTGCCGTTCGCGACGAGAACGACCAGCCTTTCGTGGGCAATGTATGGCCCGGTGCCTGCCATTTCCCCGACTTCACCCGTCCCGAGGTCCGCTCTTGGTGGAGCACCCTCTATCCTCCCTTCATGGCGCAGGGTGTGGACGGTATCTGGAACGATATGAACGAGCCCAGTGTCTTCGGCGGCCCTGCAGGCACCATGCCCTTAACCAACAGGCATCTGGGTGGCGACGGCCTCCGTGCCGACTCTCATCTGCGTTATCATAATGTGTATGGCCTGAATATGGTCCGTGCCAGTCGTCAGGGCCTTTTGCTTGCCAACCCCGACAAGCGTCCTTTCATCCTCAGCCGTAGCAATTTCCTGGGCGGACATCGCTATGCTGCTACCTGGACGGGCGACAATCTCTCCAGCTGGGAGCAGTTCATGGCCAGCATTCCCATGACCATCACCCTCGGTCTTAGCGGCCAGCCCTTTAACGGTCCAGACATAGGCGGTTTCTGTGGCGACAGCAATGCCAAGCTGGTAGCCAACTGGACGGCCGTCGGTGTATATTTCCCCTTCGTTCGTAACCACTGTATCGATGGCGGTCGTGCTCAGGAGCCCTGGGCTTTTGATCAGCAGACCCTCAATGTCTGTCGTACTGCCATCAACCGTCGTTATCGTCTTATGCCCTATGTCTATACCCTGTTCCAAGAGGCCAGTGTCAACGGTATGCCTGTTATGCGTCCTGTCTTCATGGCGGATGCCAAGGATGCTTCTCTGCGTGCCGAGCAGAAGGCCTTCTTGCTGGGTGCCGACCTGCTTGTTCTTCCCCGTTGGGCAGGCGATGCACAGCTTCCCCAGGGCGATTGGGACATCATCCCCTTCGAGGCTGCCGACGATGGCTACCAGCCCTATGTAGCCCTTCGTCCGGGTGCTATTGTTCCTATGGCTAATCTTTATCAGAATACCACCGAGATGCGTACAGACAGCCTTACCCTCCTCGTCAACCCCGATGCCGAGGGCGTTGCCGCAGGTACGCTCTACGAGGATGCCGGCGACGGCTTCCAGTTCCGTCACGGCCAGTATGCCCAGTACAGCATCAAGGCGCAGACCGTTGGCAAGAAGATAACTGTCAGCCTCAGTAAGGTAGATGGTAAGTTGACAGAGAAGAGCCGCACCCTGCGTGTCGGCATCGTTTCTGACGGCAAGGTAACCTATAGTCCCTGGACTGCAGGCAGTGAGGTAACCATGAAGGTCGCCCCCGACAAGCAGCAGGGTATCGATAAAAATAAACTCACGTTCCCTCAGGTTCCTGAGTAATCTCTTGCCCCTATAGGAAGCTTGGCTTCCGAAATATAAATTTAAATGAACATAGAAGTAATATCAAGCGCACAGAATCCGCGCATCAAGCATCTGCTGGCTCTTCAGCAGAAATCCTCTCTTCGCAGAGAGGAGGGTCTCTTCGTTGTAGAGGGTAGGAGAGAGTTGGAACATTGCATCCATTCCGGCATGCAGGTAGAGTGCATCTATTGCCTGGATGACATGGAAACAACTCGTCAACTTGTCAACTCGTCAACTTGTCAACTCGTCAAGGTCACCCCTAACGTTTACGAGCGTATTGCCTATCGTGGCAGCACGGAAGGTATTGTAGCCGTCATACATACACCTCAGCCACTTTCGCTGGAGTC
Organism: Bacteroidaceae bacterium; assembly: GCA_017619585.1. The sequence goes on along the minus strand of JAFZSA010000015.1, from coordinate 12,786 downwards.
CTTGCTCCAGCAGAAGGGTAGGGGTGTCAATGGCCAGCCCCTCTTTGTTGTCTTGGAGCGCGTGGAGAAGCCCGGCAATCTGGGTGCTATTCTCCGCAGTGCCGATGCAGCCAATGCCACCGGTGTCATTGTGTGCGACCCGCTTACAGACCTTTATAATCCCAATCTTATCCGATCTTCTATCGGAGCCATCTTCACCGTCCCCACGGTGGCCTGTACCTCCGAGGATTGCATTGCCTTCCTCAAGCAGCATGGCGTGCAGATTCTAACCGCCCAGCTACAGGATTCCCATCTCTATTACGATACCCCCATGTCAGGTCCCACGGCTATTGTCATGGGCACGGAAAGCACCGGCCTCACCGACGTATGGCGCAAGGCAGCCGATGCTCATATACGCATTCCCATGTTAGGGCAGTTAGATTCGCTGAACGTCTCCGTCTCAGCGGCTATCCTCCTCTTCGAGGCTGTCCGTCAGCGCCAGGCATAGACCCACCCCCGACCCCTCCCGTGATGGAGGGGAGAGATTAGCTGTATGGGTGGGTGACTTCTTACTTGCTCCCTGTAAACACGTGTTCTCCTCCTTGTTTATCAACCTTGAGGTAACCTTGAGGTAACCTTGAGGTAACCTAGCGGTACACATGAGGCACTCCTCCTTTAGTGTTCCCTGTAGGTATTAATACTTTTATTTTATGATGTGGTGGCAAAAATTTTATTCTCACTTTTTTTATCACCTGGTGTCATTATAACTCATGCGAGCATGGCTCTGCCCTTGTTTAATCGCAACCTTGACCATCTTGACTAGCATTTTGCTGCGTATTTTCTGCCCCATCTGCTTTTTATTCAGAGAATATTCTTATCTTTGCTATCAGAGTTAGCGAAGATACCCTGTTTCGGCATAAAAAATTAACAAGTTTATTTTGTTCTGCTCTCGACTTTTCGTATCTTTGCCCCCGAAAGGTGGTACAAACCCCACCTGTTTTGGTGGTACGTACAATAACAACACTAAAATTACGCCATTAAGGTGGTATACACCCCACATAAAAAGGTGGTATGTTTATGAAAATAGAATATATATACAACGAATGGAAGTCTCTTTTTCCTCTATCGGAAAAGCAAGTCCACTTGCTTCGTGACAAATTCACCACGGAGTACAACTTCAACAGTAACCACATTGAGGGTAATACACTGACTTATGGGCAGACAGAGTTGCTGCTGCTTTTCGGTAAGGTCAGTGGTGAAGGTGACTTGAAGGACTTCAATGACATGAAGGCCAGCCAGGTAGGTGTTGAAATGGTAAAAGAGGCTGTGCAGGACAGAAGCATGTCGTTGTCTCAGAACTTCATCCGTCAACTACACAAGGTTCTTCTGCGCGAGGACTATACCGTTTATCGTGAATTGCCGGGAGGTGGCACTACCAGCTATACCGTTCATGCAGGGCAATATAAGACCCGTCCCAATAGCGTCATTACCCGTTACGGAGACCGTTTTGAATACGCTTCGCCAGAAGAAACTCCTTCGTTGATGAACGACCTTGTGGATTGGTACAATGCAGCTGAGCAGGAAGGCAAGTTGTCTCCTGTGGAATTGGCAGCCCTGTTCCATTACCGCTACATACGCATCCACCCCTTTGAGGACGGCAACGGACGCATAGCACGACTGATGGTGAACTTTATCATGGCCCGTCACGGCTGGCCAATGATAGTTATCCGTAACCGCAAAAAGGCTGAATATCTGGAGGCGCTGCACCGTTCTGACCAGAAAGTAGGCAAGATTCCTTCCGATGGGGCTCATGCCCAGATAGGTAAAATCACCTCTTTCCTTGCATTCTTCCGCCAGACGGTATGCGAAGAGATGCAATGTGAGATAGACATTGTCCGCAATGCCGATAAGGACACATGGTGGTACGACGGGCAGCGCATCAATTTTCGCAGCGAGAATGGCGGTCGCCTGCTCGCACTTCTGCGCGACAAGCCTTTTATCACCTTCTCAGAGATGGCAGAACTTTTGTCGGTAAACCGTTCAGCAGTTCAGAAACAAATAGAAGGATTCCGCAAGAAAGGCTATCTTGACCGTCGCGATGATGGCAGCTGGCACGTCCTTGCGATGAATTCGAGGGTAGAATTCTGAAGAAAAAGAAGTAAAACGCAAGAGATATGGCGAATAAAAAACCTGGATATGTTTACATCCTTACCAATCCCAGCTTTAGGGAGGATTGGGTGAATCCCGTATAACGGGAAAGTGCTTTCCACTACACTTAGTGCGGAGGTCGCTCCTGAATAAAAAAGTCTATGAAACATGTAACATTTGCTTTTACCTCGCTTCGCGAACAGCGACCGTTGGTTCCAAGTTTTCCATACTATAATAAGATGTAAGAAAGAAGAAGTAAGATGCAAAATAAGAACTGAATAAAAACGTTATAGATATAAAGAAGGCGAGATATGATAGAACAGGAACTACAACAATACCTTATCAAGCATTATCCTAAGGAGGACGAGGCTTGTGAATGGAAGGAGTTCAAGAACCTGAAGAATGACTTCAACGGGCATGAGAAGGATGATGTTATCTCATACGTGTCGGCTTTGGCCAACATGGAGGGTGGTCACCTGGTGGTCGGTGTTGTGGACAAGACGTTGGAGATTGTGGGAACGGACACTTACAACTATGATGTGCAGAAAGCTCGGCTTCGACTGATCAGCCAATGCGCTAATCTGCCGTCAGAGGGACTGATGGTGGAGGAGTTCATTACGTCGGACACAAACAAGACGGTATGGGTAATACACGTACCACGACACATGAAGCGGCAACCGGTTTATGCTCACAACAAGGCTTGGCAGCGACTGGACGATTCGCTGATAGAGATGACGGACTCACGCAAGAACGCTATACTGGAAGAACGGGATGAGGCGAGTTTCGACTGGACGGCAGAAGTCATTGCCGATGCTACGATAGAGGACTTGGAGCCAGATGCTATCGTGAAGGCTCGTGAAGGATACAAACAACGGTACCCCAAATTGGCCAAGGAGTGTGACGGATGGAGCGACAAGGTGTTTTTGGATAAAGCTGGCTTGACGATTGGTGGAAAGGTGACTCGCACAACGCTGTTGCTGGTTGGAAAAGAGACATCCGCTTATAAACTGAACCACATCGCACAGATAGTATGGAAGTGTTTCCAAGACGGACAAGTATTTGGCGACATCTATACCGTTCCGTTTATTCTCACGACCACAGAGTTGCTTCATCGGATTCGTAACTATCGCTTCAAGATTTATCCCAAGAACTCGCTGATTCCCGCAGAGGTGTGGAAGTATGATACAGAGAGCATTCTTGAGGGTATGCATAACTCGATAGCCCATCAAAATTATGAGAAGGGAGCAAGAATCATTGTAATTGAAGATAAGGATTCGTTGAAGTTCCAGAATGATGGTAGTTTTTTCGAGGGTGACTATACGCAGTATATTACCGGGGAGAAAACGCCCAAGAGCTACCGGAATCCAGCTTTGGTGAAAGCGATGGTGAACATCAAGATGATTGATACTCAGGGTTACGGCATCCATAAGATGTTTGTGAGCCAGAAGAAGCGTTACCTTCCCATGCCTGACTATGACCTTTCAACGGTTGATGAGGTCATTCTCAACATGCCAGGAACCATTATTGACGAGAACTACAGTTTGATGCTGCTGGCTAATCAAGACTTGTCGTTGACGGATGCCGTTCTTTTGGATCAGGTGCAGAAGGGACATCGCATTTCTGCTGAGGCTGTCGCTATGCTACGCAAGCGTAAGCTTATAGAGGGACGTTTACCGCACATATATGTAGCAAAGGATATTGCTCAGGTAACGGGCCAAAAAGTAGAGTATTCAAAGCACAAGGGACTGGGTGATAAGAAATGCGAAGCTTTTTTGTTCGAATCGCTTAATGATCACAAAACTTTAAGCAAACAGGAGATTGTGAGACTGCTGTGGGATTTGCTGCCTGATCAATTGACTGACAAGCAGAAGAACACGAAGGTTTATAATATCCTTCGCAAATTAAGAGAATCTGGTAAAATTGTGAATCAAACAACAGGAAATAAGTCAGTATGGTCGCTCGCAAAAAAATGAAATTTGCGAATGATTACGAGCGAATTTGCGAGCGAACTTAAAAGCGTGATTTTTATAACTTGTTGAAAATCAAAAGAAATGGTCGCTCGTAAAAATATGAAATTTCCGAGCGATTACGAGCGAAATAAGAACGAGTAGCTAAAGGCTGGTTACACTGCCAGCGAGGCAGTAAGTAGTAGGGAGCAGGCAGTAAGCGATGTCCTACAAAACATACGGAAGGAAGTCCTAGAAGAATTGACTGAACGTCAGCGGCTTTTGATAAAGCGTATGGTATGATGTGAAATTATCTGTAATTCGCCTATAAAAAAAATGTCGGAACCAATGCGGTCCCGACATTTTATCTATATTAGGTGATGTTTGTTACTTCACATTCCCAACCTTAATCAAGTACTCAGCAATCTGAACGGCGTTCAGGGCTGCACCTTTCTTGATCTGGTCTGATACCAACCAGAAGGTGATGCCGTTGGGGTTGGCAAGATCCTTGCGGATACGACCAACGTAAACATCGTCGCAGTTCTCGTGGAAGAGAGGCATGGGGTAAACCTTGTTCTGTGGGTCGTCCTCCAACTGCAGACCGTTACCGTTCTTGATAGCCTCCTTGAACTCCTCTACGCTTACGGGACGCTCAGTCTCTGCCCATACGCTTTCGCTGTGGCAACGCAGAGAGGGCACACGAACACACATAGCAGAGCAGTCGGCATCTGTGTGCATAATCTTCTTTGTCTCGTTGTACATCTTCATCTCCTCCTTGGTGTATCCGTTTTCTGTGAATACATCAATCTGGGGGATAACGTTGAAGGCCAGCTGGTAGGCAAACTTCTCAACCGTTGGCTTCTCGCCAGCCAATACCTGACGGTACTGCTCGTACAGCTCAGCCATAGCAGCGGCACCGGCACCACTGGCAGCCTGATAGCTGGCAACATGAATGCGCTTGATGTGGCTGATGTTCTCCAGAGCCTGCAGGGCAACAACCATCATAATGGTAGTACAGTTGGGGTTGGCAATGATATTGCGGGGACGGTTCAGCGCATCCTCGGCATTGCACTCGGGAACTACCAGGGGTACATCCTCGTCCATACGGAAGGCACTGCTGTTGTCAATCATCACGGCACCGTACTTGGTAATGGTCTCGGCAAACTCCTTGCTTGTACCGCCACCTGCACTGGTAAAGGCAATATCTACGCCCTTGAAGTCGTCGTTATGCTGCAGGAGCTTAACTTCAATTTCCTTACCACGGAAGGTGTACTTAGTTCCTGCACTGCGCTGGCTTCCAAAGAGAAGCAACTCGTCAATGGGGAAATTTCTCTCATCCAAAACTCTCAGGAATTCCTGACCTACGGCACCACTGGCACCAACAATTGCAACTTTCATATGTTAACTGATTTGGTTTCAATCCTAAAAATCGGGCACAAAATTACACATTTTCTCTTAATTATCGTACATTATTCATACTATTTCAATTAAAAATTGATATCTTTGCAACGTCATACATATGAAAATCGTACATAAAGATGATACAGTTGCTACATTTATTGCCCGTTGCTACGGCTCTGGTCACTGATCCTACGTGGATTTTCAGTGTCGTGCTCTGTATCATCCTAATTGTGCCTTTGCTGTTACGCGGTTTGCGTATTCCCCATGTCATAGGCCTTATTCTGGCAGGTGTGTTGGTGGGTAAGTACGGACTGAATATCCTGGATAGGGACAGCTCGTTCCAACTGTTCGGTCAGGTAGGTATTTACTACATCATGTTCCTGGCAGGATTGGAGTTGGATATGGGCAGTGTGCAGCATTATGGCAGGGACGGACTTAAGTTCGGCCTCCTTACTTTCCTGATTCCCTTTGTGCTGGGTCTTATCACCAGCTATTTCCTATTGGGCTTTGGAGTCCTCACCAGTATTCTTCTGGCATGTATCTACAGTAGCCATACGCTGGTAACGTATCCTACGGTGGGCAGGTACGGCCTTGGCAGGCATAGGGTGGTTGTCAAGAGTGTTGTTGCAACAGCCTTTGCCCTCTTTGTCAGCCTGCTGGTGCTCGCCTTTGTTATTGGTAGCCTGAAGCCTGATACTACAGTTCTCACCTGGTTGCTCTTTGCATTCAAGTGCGGGGTATATGTTGCCTTTGTACTGTTTGTCTTCCCACGCCTGGGCAGATGGTTCCTGCGCCGTTACAGCGATAGCGTCATGCAATACATCTTCATCTTGGCTCTGGTGTTCCTAAGCGCCTCCTTTGCCAAGATGGTTGGTCTGGAAGGACTGTTAGGTGCCTTCCTGGCAGGTTTGGTAGTGAACCGTCTTATTCCCAAGACCAGCCCCCTGATGTCCCGACTGGAGTTTGTAGGCAATGCCATCTTCATCCCTTACTTCCTGATAGGTGTGGGAATGCTTATTGATGTCCGCATCATGCTGGGCGACCCCCATACCCTCTGGATTATTCTGGTGATGGTTGTTACCGGAGCGCTCTCGAAGTTGCTGGCCGCTGCTGCTATGGCGTGGTGGAGTGGCGAAGACCGTAATGCTATGTGGTTGATGTTTGGTCTTACTAATGCCCATGCTGCCGGTGCCTTGGCTATTGTGATGATAGGAACCAATCCTGCTGTCAACCTGATGAATGACCAAGTACTCAATGGTACCGTCATGCTTATCCTTTTCAGTTGCGTTATCAGTGGCTTTGCTACCAATCAGGGTGCCAAGCGACTGGCTCTGAGTGATACTACACTTGAGGATAACCGTGGTTCTTATCACGGAAAGTGCCTTATCGCCTATGGTCAGCATGTCAACGTGGATGTTATGACGCAGTTGGCCATCCTCATCCGTAATCCCTATATCGCAGATTCTCTGATGGGACTTTGTGTATCCTTTGATACGCAGGACAATGATGAGAGTGTTGGTAACTACCGCATGGGAAAGGAGATGCTGGAGCGTGCTCAGGAGATAGCCGCTGCTGCTGATGTTCCTATGGCAACGCTGAACCGTATGAGTACCAACATTGCAGGTGGTATCCTGCGTACCATGAAGGAGTATGACTGCGGTGAGGTTGTTATGTGTCTGGCAGACCGTACTACGGGTATGCTCAAATCCTCCCTTGGTCCTATCATAGACAATGTGATAGGCGGTTCGCATCGCGAGGTAATGATTGTCCGCAGTATCGTACCTCCCGGCACGGTCCGTAGGGTTCTGGTGGCTGTTCCGCAGAAAGCTGAATACGAGGTAGGTTTCTATAAATGGTTGGAGCATATCTGCCGTATAGGCGAGCAGTTGGATTGCCATCTGGAGTTCCATGCCCATACAGACACACTGCCCTATATCCGGGGCTATATGCAGCAGAAACACGGCAATGTACGCAGCAAGTACACCGAGATGAATATCTGGACCCAGTTCATGAGCCTTCAGCATCAGACGGATGCCAATTCTATGATGATAGTGGTAACGGCACGTCCGGGCTTCATCTCGTATCAGCCTCAGTTTGATAATCTGCCTCTGCAGATACATCGCTACTTCGGGCATACCAGCGTCATGCTGCTTTATCCCGACCAGTGGGGCGATCCCTTGGACAGTGTTTCTGTCTTCATGCCTAACGGAACAGCCGTTACCCGTCAGCAGCGTACGCTGGGCAGTCTGATTCGCCGTCTGTTCTTTATGCAGAAGCGTACAACACTATTGTCGCTGCTCTTCCTTGCCTTGCCCTGTCTGGCACAGCAGGCTGATTATACCAAGATGTCATCATACGTCCGCCGTGCCGTAGTGCAGCAGCACGCCCAGCGGCGTAAGGCGCCTTCCTTTCGGGGCCAGGCACCCCTTATGTGTGCCATTGTAAAAGCTTCATCGCAGCAGGTCCTGCAGCAGTACGGATGTCAGATCAAGGCCAAATGGGGCGACCTCTATATTGTAACCTTACGCACCAATCGCCTGGCTGAACTCTCGCGGGAGCCTCAGGTGCAGCGCATAGAGGCAGGCGAGCCCTGCGTAGCCAATATGGATACCTCGCGCATTGTTACGCATACAGATGCCTTGCATAGCGGTATGATTGCACATACACGCTGGACGGGTAGGGGAGTTGTCATGGGTATCATGGATATCGGATTCGACCTCACCCATCCTACATTCTTTACTTCTGACGGAGAGGATTATCGCATTCGTTCTTTTTGGGATCAGCTGGACTATACCGGTCAGGGAGATAACAAGGACAGTATGTACATAGGTTGCGAGTACACTACAACCAGCACCCTGCTGCGCAAGGCGTATGCTGCCGACGGACTTCAGCAGTTCCATGGCACCCACACGGCAGGTACGGCAGCCGGTAGCGGATATAACAGTCCCTATGTAGGGGCGGCTCCCGAGGCTGATATCTGTCTGGTAGCCAATGCCGTTGGCAATGATCGCTCTCTAGTACCGGACTCTCTCTGGAATCTATATAATACAGCCAGTGACCTGTTGGGCTTCAAGTATATCTTTGATTATGCCGACCGCCACCACCAGCCCTGTGTCATCTCTTTCAGTGAGGGGCGCAAGCAAGAACTGTATGGCGATGACCAGTTGGCCTTTCAGATTCTGGATTCCATGCTTACGCCCGGTCATATCATGTGTTCCTCTGCAGGTAACGACGGTCGTAAGCTGTCTTACCTTCACAAGCCCGTAGGCAAATCCGCTGCCAGTACCATGCTGGTGCTTAGTAGCGGTTCCACCAAGGAGGCCGCTTATTATTTACGTAGCAGCGACAAACATAAATTCCAGCTACACTTCTATGCAACCCCTAACAACAAGAAAGGGATGAAGGAGTACACTACAGAGCAGATTTACAGTCAGCCAGACAGCGTGCTCATAGATACGGTCAGTGTGGGCGTTAAGGACTATATGGTTCTGCTGGCATCCTATCCCTCCTGTTATAATGCTGACCAGGTGGCTACAGAGCTATACGTCAAGGATGTAACCCAGACCTTTGGTCCCAACTACCACATAGGTCTTACCCTGATGGGTGAGGACGTAGAGGCCGAGGCTTTTGCCTATAGCGCCTTCTTCGATAATCCCTCCGATTATGCTGGTTTCTCCGATGCCGTCTCATCCCACAGTATCAACTTCCCTGCCTGTTCTCCCAATGTTATCTGTGTGGGCAGTACCGCCTATCGTATAGGTGTTCATAACTATGCAGGTGATTGGGTATCCATCAACTATGGTTCAGGTGGTATGCGTGGCACCAACACCAGTATCGGTCCCACCATGGCAGGCCTCATAAAGCCTGATGTGCTGGCGCCTGGGCAGAATGTCATAGCCTCCTTCAATAGTTACTATTCCGAGGCTAACCCCACTGCCGATCAGCGCGGGTGGGATGTGGAGCGCTTTCAGTTCCGTAATCGGGAGTATTCCTGGAGCGCCCAGTCGGGTACCAGTATGGCATCGCCCATTGTGGGTGGTATCATAGCCTGTTGGATGCAGGCTTTCCCACACCTTACCTGGCAGGATGTCATGGAGGCTATAGCCGCCACCAGTCGTCAGCCTGATCCAGAGCTCTCCTATCCCAATAATTACTATGGGTATGGCGAGATAGATGCCCAAGCGGGACTTCAATACCTTATTGATAAGTATGGAGAAACCTCTATTAATAGCCTCACCCCAACCCTCTCCAAAGGCGAGGGAGCTGTTTACGACCTTGCCGGCCGTTTGATTAATTCAAAATTCAAAATTCAAAATTAAAAATTGCCCAAGGGAATATACATTGTGAACGGACGGAAAGTAGTAAAACATTGATTATTGGCCGCCAAGATTTCGTAATAACGTAATAACGATATATCGGAATAAAGAAGGCGGCCCCAAACTAAAAATAAAATGATAACGCTTCAAAATATAACCAAGAGTTTCGGAACATTACAGGTACTGCGTGGTATTAACCTGCAGATTAACCAAGGCGAGGTTGTGGCCATTGTTGGTCCCAGCGGAGCCGGTAAGACAACCCTGTTGCAGATTATGGGCACGCTGGATAAGCCTGATGGCGGCCAGGTGCTTATCGATGGGCAGGATGTGTTCCGTCTGAGTGGTTCCAAGCTCAGCAAGTTCCGCAACCGTCATATTGGTTTTGTGTTCCAGTTCCATCAGCTGTTGCCCGAGTTCACAGCCCTTGAGAATATCATGATTCCTGCCATGATAGGTGGTATGGGTAAGGCAGAGGCCCGCAAGCGTGCCATGGAGCTGCTTGGCTTTATGAAGCTTACAGACCGTGCCGAGCATAAGCCCAACGAACTCTCCGGTGGTGAGAAGCAGCGTGTGGCTGTTGCCCGTGCCCTTGTCAATAAGCCTGATGTCATCTTTGCCGACGAGCCCAGTGGTTCGCTCGATACCCAGAATAAGGAGGAGTTGCATCGCCTCTTCTTCGAGCTGCGCGACCAGATGGGTCAGACTTTCGTCATTGTCACCCACGATGAAGGCCTTGCCGCTATGGCAGACCGCACCATCCACATCTGCGACGGCGTGATAGTGTGAAGTAAGAGGAGTTTCTCTACTTATATTGTTTGAGAAGCTCTTGAATGACTTTCTTTAATTGAGGTAAATCCTCATTAATTACAGAAACAATAATAGCTTCATCAATATTGGCATATTCATGAGATATGATATTCCTTAAGCCATAAATGGCATGCCACGGAATTTGCGTGTATTTAGCCAAGGGGTTATCTTCTTCTTTCAGAAGTTTGCCCACATGTTCGCCAATAACCTGTAATCTCATGACGCAAGCATTAAAAGCCATTACGCGATTTGGCGAAATCATAAAATCATGCAATTCCGTCATGCCCTTGCTCCATTCTTGAATAAGATTAATAGATTCAAGTATGTCCTCTAGCCTGTCTTTTATTCCTAACTCGTCACTATACATAGATGGCATCGTTTAGGATATTAGACTTGAATAAGGGTCGCAGGGAAGATCTGAATCTGACTAAATCGACATTGCACTTAAAAAGAGCTTTTAATGCCTCTTTCAGTTCGTACATCAAGGAAAGTGTTGGCTTTTCAACTTCCACAACAATGTCAATATCGCTGTCCTCAGTATTTTCTTGTCTAGCTACAGAACCAAAAATACCAAGTTTAGTAATACCGAACTGCTTTCCAGATGTTTTCTTAAAAGCAGCTAATTTGGTGATACAATCATTGAGTACTAACATTGTCTTATCAGTTATCTATCTGCAAAGGTACACATTATTCTAATACTAACCAAACATTTTAGTCAAGAACGAAAAAGAAAGGAGCCTATTTCATTAAGTCGCTTGCCGATTCAAACGGAGCTTTTGCCCTTTTTGATTAGTAAAAGTAAAAAAACGCATAGAGAAGGTGTTTTCAATTTGTTATAGCAATGTCACAGATGTTATGGCAGTTTTTTTGATATATCGTTATAACGTTATGACGATTTAATTTGAGCGGCCATCTCCCTCCCTCGGGAGGGTCGGGGTGGGGTCCCCTACCTTCTTTAGGAAAATTCCCCGTTGCGTTTAGGGATAATCAGTTTTTCCCCTTTTGTAAATGCCGTACCTTTGCCATTGCAAACAAGATAGAAAACGGATTTACAAACATTCTAAATTATACAGTTATGAAGCGCAACAATTTCTACATGATGATAATGGCAGCCATGATGTGCATGGCAAGTGTTAACGCAAATGCTCAGGGCCGTAGAGGTGGTGACTTCCGTGGCGGTCGTGACGGATACAATCCTGGCGGTCGCAACAGAGAGATGGTGATGCATAACGATGGCCGCATGGAGATGCGTGGTGGTCGTCATCACGAGATGGATCGTCCACATGCAGTTGTTGAACGCCCCCATGTTGTAGCCGCTCGCCCTCACGTAGTGGTAGAGCACCGTCCTGCCCGTCACATCTACATCGGTGGTCGTTACTTTGATCCCCGTTGGGAAGGTCGCATCCGCTACGAGCGTGGTCGCTGGGGTTACCTCCGTGGTTCTGACTGGTACTGGTACGACAGATACTACGAGCCCGACTACTACTTTGGTCATCCCGTAGCTCACTTCCATCACTGCCATGTATCTCCCGAAGCTGTTGTAGCAGGTGTTGTTGGTGCCGCAGTGGTTGGTGGTATCCTCTCTGCTCTCTGCTACTAACCTTAATTCATAGTTCATAATTCATAGTTCATAGTTTAAGCTAAATATAGTAGCCCCTGCCTCGAAACCTTTGGATGGCTGGGGCTGCTTTTTTATTTATGTCCTATGCCCTTTAGGCTAAAAAACTATTTTTTAACGTCAACGTAAACGATAACGTAAACGTACACCTGTATTTGCTAACTGTTTAAACCACTAAGCTATTAACCGCTAACCTTATTTCCCCCTAAAGGGGGTTAGGGGGTCTTTCGCTAACCTTATTTCGGGTCACTCGTAAAATCGTGTGTTTGACTTTAAGACAAAAACCATAAAAACCCCTCTTCCGATGTCTTTGCTCTTTGAGCATCAGTGCTGACGTCATGGCTCTGTGTCTGTGAGCAAGCTCCCACAACAGCCCTGACATCACCACACGTTGTTTCGCAACTTAAGACATCTCCAGAGGAAAAACACCGTTCCACTTCGCTCCACTGAAAAAAAACGCAGTCGTAATAGAGTGCAAGACTATCTCTGCCTTTTAGCCTATCCAACATTTTTGCTTAACAGCTTAGTTGCTTATTAGCTTATGAGTAGAGTCATTGCGCTTGCGGTTTTC
>JAFZSA010000014.1 GCA_017619585.1 Bacteroidaceae bacterium | reverse complement strand
GTATAGTATCTTCGATACTCTACGAGCCTCCGTCGTCGCTCAGCACAACTCAAGCAAGCTTGGTTCTGCCTTCGCTCCTGGGAGCCTTGTAAAATATTTCATTTCATTCTTTCGAATGATTTGTTCTGTATATATAATACGGTATAAAGAGACTTGACTGGCCGAGTATAACTCTTCAATTCTTTTCAGAATGACGGTTCGTACTTGTTTCTCTTGTACTACAATTTCTGTCTATGTAAATAAGTCAAAGAACTTTCAATTTTAGCGCATTCAAGCCTGTCCACCTTAGTGAGGTGGTTCGTTCCTCGTTTGCGGTTGCAAAGGTACGACGAGTTTTAAAACCTCGCAATAATTCACTTTCTTTTTTTCTGATTTTACCGTTATTTTTTTTGCCTCACATTATTTAATTACGCGCGCGTGAGTAAAACCTGAAAAAGAAGGATATTTAAGCACACAAGAAAGAAGAAAATTATATCTTTGCAAAACAATAATAATAACCCTCAAAATAAAAGAGACATGATTACATTATTACAAGCAGAAGAAGTTGTAGAAAAAACAACCGGAGTAATTAAAGCTGTGTCAGATGGAAATTTTGATACGCTACTGAAAGAACTGATCTCGTTAGGTGTCAATGCGGGCAAAAGCATCTTGCTAGCTATTGTCATATATATAGCAGGTCGATTCATTATTAACCTTATTAATAGGTTGGTGCGCCAGATGTTAGAACGCAAGAATGTAGACGCCACCATCCAGTCTTTCCTGAAGAGTTTTGTTAGTATTCTACTAAACGTTCTGCTTATTATCACCGTTGTAAGTGCATTGGGCATTAACACTACATCGTTTGCCGCCCTTTTAGCATCCTTTGGTGTAGCAGCAGGTATGGCACTGAGCGGTAATTTGCAGAATCTGGCAGGCGGTCTGATTATTCTGCTGTTTAAGCCTTTTAAGGTTGGTGACGTGATTGAAGCACAAGGGGTCTTAGGAAGCGTAAAAGAGATCCAGATTATTCACACTATTCTTCAGACGCCTGACAACAAAGAGATTTTCCTACCCAATGGTTCTCTGAGTAGCGGAAGCATAACTAATTATAGCAAGATGGATACCAGGCGTGTTGATTTCACCGTCAGTGTTGAATATGGCACTGATGTTGAAAAAGTAATGAATGCGCTTAGGGGCATCGCAAATGCTGACAGTCGAGTTCTAAAAGACCCGGAGGCTTTTATTGCACTTAGCGGATTGGCTGACAGTAGCGTTAACTTTACTTTCAGAGTGTGGGTTAAAGGAAGCGATTACTGGCCTGTATACTTTGAACTGAATAAACAAATTTACGAGGAATTCAATCGTCAAGATATCAGATTCCCCTTCCCGCAATTACAGATTCATCAATAAAAACAGAACAGGGCACGTCAATGTGCCCTGTTGCATGTTTCTTTTAGTTCTTCCCAAGTGCCCGGCGATAGAACATGTCGGAAAGGACCGTTGTTTGCGAAGTGCATTTTTCGAATATTTTCTGCACGTTTTTTACTATCGGCGTGATCTGTAAGATATGACAATATGCCATAACTCTCAAACGTTTCAAGTGTATTGGCCATTTCCATCGGGTCCAAGTGCATAGCATACAGGAAACGTGCCCCTTGTTCATCGGCATCATTTTCTTTAGCACGGGTAATAGAATTGCTTATCATCTGACTGGTGAGATTAACAAGACCATCTACATTTCCATTACCGGTAAGCAAGATTAATATCACCTGAAAGACTGCCTGCTGACGAATGCCTGACTGAATATGTCCCAGCTCAAGATGAGCCAATTCATGTCCTATGACAGCACAGAGTTGCGTCTCGTTATCCATCTTTTCAATGAGTCCCGTATTCACAATAATATGTCTACCCACAGTAGCATAAGCATTCACCTCGTAATTATTACTAATCACAACACTTACACTTGTCGTATCTATCCCATTTGCGACACACATCTCATGCACTAGGGAATCAACAGGTAGACGTACCTTGTCGAACTTTACTTCATTCAGACTATTATAGGTCAGTTCCCACACCCATTCAGACAATTTATCGCCAACAATTGTAGGAGTAAGATGAAGAACACTCATCCAGTCAACACGTAACGTAATAAAGAAGATGCTGAAGAACAGCAACGCAGAAACAGCGAATTCTTTTAGTATTCTTTTCATCTCTTGCAGATTTTATCCGTTATTGTTCCGTAAAGATACCATTTATGTACTTTACCTTTACGTGTATTGACAGCAGAGCGGACAGTCTCTACAAAATCATAGATATTGTACAGATTGACCGTGATAAAATATGCTATGTACGCCGAGGACAAATCTGTGAAGCAGAACAATATCCTTATAGTCCACCAGAACAGAATATTGTTCATGATGAACAGAGGCACCTGCGAAACAAGTGCTTGGATAGAGTTCCACCTGACGAAGAAAGTCCCACGACGCGACATCAGGAAAAACATGCCCGTAGCAGCCAGATTTATGATAGGCATAGGCAGTCCTATCATTACTGCCACCAACGACATAATGTAACAACCCGAGGCACGTTCCATCTCGTCCTCGTGTGGAACTACTTCCTCTATACAAACATGAGGCTCTTTCACATGTATTTCACAAGATTCCATATCCAATTTATCAATATAGCCAATATTCCCGCGAGGGCATATGGCCACGTTTGAAATTTTCTTTCTATAAAACAATACGCCTTGAGGAGGGTTGCAGAACCTGTAAGAACATCTACTATAATCCAGACGGGAACAACTACCATCATAGCAGCCAACAGAATCCCTAATGGATTATAATACAAGGACTCTATCCATTTACCATGAAATACCGCATATACTGCTCGCGTTGTTCCGCACGATGGGCACGGTATATGAAAGAAGTATCTTGTCAGGCATCCATCCCAACCAAAACCCCTACTACTATCATTACTGACAAGCAACCAAACATAGCCGCATGCAATTAATAATAGAAGCAGGGGATATAGTCGTCCTCTCCTATGGATCATCTTTTAGATGATGGACATAAGGCGTGTCAGGTTCTTCTCTCGCGTTGAGCCCATAATCAGGAACCAGTCTATTATAGCCCAGATTCCGAAACCGCCACAAGTAACCAGTTTTCCTATACCAAGTCCTGTATCACCTATATAGAAACGGTCGACACCCCATCCTCCGATTAATAGGCTGAGAATAAGAGATATCGTGGGATCCTTGAATTGAATAGCATGAAGCATACCTGCTTTATTGTCATCAGCGGCAAGCAGACGCTCACGGATGAAAGGTATTTGTGACTCGGGGAAATACTTGTTGTTCATCATCATGAACATATCAACTTTTTGCTGTTCCATTTCTTTTTGTTTTATTGGATTAGTATTAATTTAATTTCGTATGCGCAAAGGTATGTAAAAATGTTATATCAAACAAAAGATATACTTAAAAAGAAGTTCAACTTAGCATAAAAATATCTAAAGTGTCACGCCACGATAAAAATCAAGTATCTTCTTACGGAAAAGATAAGTATATCCCGCCTGAATCTTTTGAGATTCTGCTCTCATGTACTTGGTCTTAGCATCTTGAAACTCTGTTGCCGTTGCCTTGCCATTTTCGTACTTACGTTGCATAAGAACAAAAGCTGTATTGGCACTGACAAGGGCCTCATCACTACTCTCGCACTGACGGCTTGCAGCTAATGCATTGTAATATGCCTGTTGGATTTCTTTGTAAAGCGACTTCTTGGCCTGTTCCAGCTTAATTTCCTGTGCATGAAACTGCAAACGGGCTGAACGCACATTATTTCGAGTAGCAAAACGATTGAAGATAGGCACAGAGAGAGACATACCGAAATATTGATTGAAATTATCATGTAACTGACTTCCAAAGCTCCTCGTTTCGTAACCTGATGTCTTATAATAACTACTCCCTATGCCAGCATTTAAATGAAGTGAGGGGTACAACGCGCTCTTAGCCAACAGGATATTCTTCTGAGCGCTCTGTAATCTAATCTGTTCTGCCTGAATCTGCGGTTTAATACCCAAAGCCTCATTATATACGAGATCAGGAGAAGGGAGTTCTTCCCCCTTTACGCTTTCCACTTGAGGCCGAACCACATCAAATCCTTCCGGCGACTCCAATTCCAATAGTTGTGATAGTTCCAGAAGAGCCAACATATAACTATTCCGTTGCTGGGTAAGCGATAGTTCATCGTTCGCCAATGTCGCGCGAATCTGAGAGAGTTCCGCTTCCGAAGCCTTATCGTTCTGGAAAAGCAATTCCATTCTGTGTACTTGCGCTTTACTTAGTTCCACCTGTCGTTCAGCCACCTGCACCAAGTCCTTCTGATAAATTGCCTCAAGATAAGAAGAAGTTACGCTAAGTGCCACATTCTCGCGAACATATTCATAATCCTGCAGAGCGGCTTGAAGATTGAGCTTACAAACCTTTATATCAGTAGGAATTCTACCACCAGTAATAACAGGGACACTAGTACCCAGACTAAAACTAGTACTTTGTGTGTTACGATTCAGATAGGTATTGTCCGATGTAAGGGCACGTCCGAAACTAAAGTTCTCTCCTACACTTCCACTCAAATCTGGCAGTCGACAGTTTCTGCTTGTGCTAAGCGATATCTCCTGGAGTTTTACATTATCCTCCTGCTGTTTGATATTCAAATTATGGGAAAGTGCATACTGTACGCATTCTGTCAGCCCCCATTCCCGCGTCTGAGCTATACTCTGCATGCAGGAACCGATTGCCAGGGCAAATATCATCTGACGTATCATTTCTTATCTTCTTTTATAATTCCACGAACCTTTTCCCCCACTTTCACCCCATTCTTCACTTCAATGTCTATACCATTGCTCAATCCGGTTTGTACTTTACGACGGATAAATTGCTGTTTGGGGACAGAATCCGTCATCACATATACAAACGTGCTGTCTCCGACAAACTCCAATGCAGCCTCTGGCACAGTAACGGCTTTCTTTACTTTATCCAAAACAATTTCAGCATTGGCTCCATAGCCAGAACGCAGCATAACAGAATCAGGTACTGACAAAGCGGCTTTAATCTCAAACTGATTGGCGCCATTGGTCTCGCGTCCTTTGGGCGAAATATACTCCAGACGAGCAGGAATCTTCAGGTTCTGTATTGCACCGACAGTAATAGTCACAGGCATCCCTTCTATAATTCTTCCAACTTCCGTCTCGTCGATATTACCTCGGAAAATAAGATTCTGCATATCTGCTACAGTAGCTATTGTGGTACCGTCATTAAACGAATTACTCAGAATCACAGAATTACCTACCTTAACAGGAACATCCAGAATAAGCCCATCTACTGTAGAACGTATCAGTGTAGTACTCATCTTGGCGTTGCTCAGCGAGACACCTTCACGCACGATATTCAAGGCATCGCGACTGTTGCTCATCTCACTCTTGGCCTGCTTCAGCGACACCTGGGCTTTCTCATAATCCTCGGCACTGACAACCTTTTCCTGATAAAGTTTCTCCATACGCAGGAAGTCCTTTTCTGCCTGAGTCAGATTAATCTCCGCCAAGCGAACCCTGTTCTCTGCACTATTCAGACTGCTCATATCAGGAATTACCTTCACTTTAGCTATCACCTCATCCTTTTTCACCATCTGACCAGCCTCCTTGTAAAGTTCGGCAATGATACCCGAAATCTGAGGTTTGATGTTCACCTCGTCACGCGGTTCAATCTTACCCGTTACGATAGTAGACTTCTCCAAATCCTTCAGTTGAACTGTTGATACTTCATACACCAGTTCTTTGGGTTGCGACTTCTGATACAGAAATACAAATGTGCCCATAAACACGACAGCTACCAATGCAATAACTGCCCATTTCACAAACTTCTTCATATCTTTAATCTAATTTTATTCTTCTCTCATTGCATCTACAGGTTTTATATTCATAGCACGGATGGCAGGAGCCAGGCCCGCCAATATGCCCAGAATAGTAAGCAAGAGGGACGCTCCTATAGCTACGCCAAACGAGATTTGATACTGAGCCGTTGGATAGTCTGCATGCGCAACATTCTCTATTACCTGAAGAATTAGTACCGCCAAGGTAATTCCACTCATACCAGCTATCAGGGTCAAGACAATGCTTTCACTCATCACCATTGTCAGTATATCCTTCGGCGTAGCACCAATGGCTCTTCGAATACCAATCTCGGTTGTCCTTTCCTTTACCGTCACCACCATGATGTTGCTTACACCGATGGCCCCCGCCAGAAGTGTTCCCAAGCCTATCATCCAAACCAAAATGCTCACCCCGGTAAACAAACCGTCTATCATACTGAAGATGGCCTCCGTATTCAATTTTATCAAAGCCTGTGTATCATCAGGATGAATCATATGGATACGCTTCAGCAATGCTTCCACCTTGTATTGTACCTCGGACATGGGGTATTCGTCCTTTGCCACCAACGCCAGCAGATCCATATCATTACCTCTATTATACATCTGTCGCATAGTCTCATAAGGCAGATATACTGTAGTTTCAGGATTTCCATCAATATTTATTCCGCCTGCACCTTTCCCGCTTACGCCAATTACACAATAGTTGATACTATCAATGCGCAAGAATTGTCCACAAGGATTCTCCATTCCAGAAAACAGTTCCTCTGCCACACGTTTTCCTATTACACAAACTTTTCTGTGCTGCATACCATCAGCATCTGTCAAGGCACGGCCACTTTTAATTTTAGGATTGTCCACTTTGACATAATCGGCATAATGCCCCATCAGCGAAATCCCGCAAGACTTGTCGTTAGCCAAAGCCCTTGCCCCCCACCGACGGATAGTAGGTGTTACAACGCTGATTTCTGGTATAGTGTTCTTTATACGATTCACATCGTCCAACTCCAGATGCCATACTCTACCACTCCTAAACCCCTTGTATGGTTCGCTAGTAGTATTGGATAGCATAAAGCCTGAGTTAGAGGCTGCACCAGCAAAATTCTCACCCAGCATAGTTTCCAAGCCATTACCTCCGCCCATCAACAGAATCAGCATGAACACCCCCCAAAAGATGCCGAAAGCCGTCAGAAACGTACGAGTACGATTCTTACGAAGGGAATCAAATATTTCTTCCCACAAATCAGAATCCAACAATTTCATATCTAAGCTCTTAATGCATCTATTGTTTTAACCTTTACAGCTTTGCGTGCAGGGAAGAAACCTGCCAATGCACCCGCAATCACAATTACTACGGTAGCCTGAATGCAGACATGCAGATCCACTGTTGGGTCAACAAAGTATTTGGTCTGAATGAAGCCCAGATCCATTACTTGATTACCTACTGTTGCATCCATCCATTCACAGAAGAACACTCCAAGCAGCATCCCTATATAGCCGAAAATAGCTGTTATAGCCACACTCTCCAGTACCACCATAGAGATAATACTCCACGGGCGGGCACCAATAGCTCTGCGAATGCCAAACTCTCGTGTACGCTCCTTCACACTGATAAGCATAATGTTGCTTACACTCACAACGCCACTCAACAAAGTCAGCAAGCCCAATATCCAGAATGCCTTATTCAGAATATTCATAGCTTTCTGCATCTGCATACTTTCTTCCGCCTGATTCCATATCCATAAAGCTCTACTATCTTTCGGATCAAAAGAATGAATGTAACTGGTGGCACGCGTATATTCCTTCATAAATTGTTCCATGGCTGAATCCGTAGGAATATTCTGAATGCTCATTGTCAGCTCATCTATGAATCTACCCTTATTATATATGGTACACAAGGTAGTATAAGGAATATAGAAATTGCTGGAGTTAAACATCTCATCCGTCTTATAAACGCCCACCACAGTATAAAGGACACCTCCCAGCTTTACCTGTCGTCCTATAGCCGAGCCACTTTCCTTAAACAGATCCTTGCAACTGTTGTTTCCTAACACACAGACCTTTCGCTGCCCTATCATATCTATGCTGTTCAAGAAACGGCCTTCCGTTATTTCCACCGCCTGTAAAAGAGCGTATTCGGGATAGACTCCCAACAACGAAGCATCGTTGATATAGTGAGCGCCAAAACAGGCCACAACGCCATCCTTTTCTATTGTAGGAATAGCATTAGTTATCTGATGGGGGAAATGCCGACGACTCATCTCCAAATCTCTGTCATCCAACCTAATCAATCGTCCCTCCTTTATGCCTTCCCATGGTTTGGTCGTTCTGCCGCCAAACACGCGAATGGCATCAAAGGCAAAATTGCCCATGTTGTATTGGAAAGAATGGATGACACCATTGCCGGCTCCCTGCAGCACAATCAGCAAGAACAACCCACTCACCACAGCAAAACCCGTTGCTATGGTACGCATCATATTACGACTTAAGGTGCCTTTTATCTCGTGCAGAAGTTCAAGCATGCAGTTATTTCATTACGCCATTTATACCAAAAGGAGAGTCTTTTGATCCGTCGTTTACTTCTACGCTCTCTATCTGACCATCCTTTATATGCACAATCTTTTCAGCCTGATAGGCTACTCCACTCTCATGCGTCACCACCACAATAGTCATGCCCTGTTCGTGTAACATCCGTAATAGTTGCATCACCTCCAACGAGGTTTTGCTGTCCAAGGCACCTGTTGGCTCATCGGCCAGTATTATACGAGGTTGGGTAATAAGAGCACGTGCAATGGCCACACGTTGTTTCTGACCGCCGGACAATTCGTTGGGCAAATGATGAGCCCATTCACGAAGTCCAACCTTTTCCAGATACTCCATTGCCATTTGATTACGTTTCTTCCTGTTTACGCCCTGATAGAAAAGGGGCAATGCAACATTCTCCATAGCATCCTTAAAAGGTATCAAATTAAAACTCTGGAAAATGAAGCCTATCATACGGTTACGATAATCTGCAGCACGCGTCTCAGAAAGCTTGCGGATAAGCGTGCCGTCCAAGCGGTATTCTCCTTCATCATAATCGTCCAGAATGCCCAATATATTCAGCAGTGTTGACTTGCCAGAACCTGATGCGCCCATGATGGCCACAAACTCGCCTTTCCCGATATGTAAGTCTATACCCTTTAGCACATGCAGAGGCTGGGCACCCTGATACGTTTTATGGATGTTTGTCAGACGAATCATTTCTTCAGATTAGAAAAATCGACCTTACTGGCTCCGTTTTCTTCACAAATAAGTTTCTTACACTCGCCGGTGAAAACACCCTGGCTGGCACCATTCAACTCTACACGAAGGTCCTGACAAAAGACATTGGCATTGATATTACCCGCCCCGTTGATTTCAATTTCTATATCCTCTTTTGTCGTAATGTTGTTTAATGAACATGAAGATGCACCATTTGTTTCCAGATCGAAGGAACCAACAGAAAGGCTATCAACAATAAGATGACATGCACCATTTAGCTCAAGTTCCATCTTTCCCGGCAGGTTTATCTCACCAACCAGCTTTACCTTGCCACCGCCCGAAAAGTCCACGCCATCCAACGAAGGAGCTGTTACATAGAGTATGATGCCCGGAGTCTTTTTGTTGAAGTTACTGGTTCCATCCTTCAACTTTACATTCAGCTCATCTTTTCTAACCTCATATTTGTATGCCGACATGCACTTCTCGTTAGCACGGACACGTACAGAACAAGTACTGTCCTGAGTGTAGACAATGCAAACAACGCCCTCTGCATCTATACTATTGAAAGCAGGAAGTTCAAGTGTCTCCTCTACTATTTTACCCCACTTGGCAGTATCCTCACGTTCATACTCAAAGGTATCATTAAGGGCCATTGTTGCCAACTTATTCACAGCCTCGGTACAACTGGAAAGAAGAATAGAAAGTGCCACCAACAGCACTATAGGCGAAAGAATAAAACGTGTTTTCATAATGATTGTTTTTTATCTGGTTCTATTTATTATACGGAATAATCTCTTCTAAGGTAATACCCAAAGCCTTCATCGTCCGGAAAAACTCTGGCACCTGTTCTTCAAAGAACTCACGCTTGCGCAGTTGCAGGACTGCCTCGCGAGCACCCTCGTTGACAAAGTTACCCAATCCGCGACGTGTTGCAACCACATCCTGGTTCTGCAACCACTCAAAAGAGCGGGCTACAGTATTGACATTTACCTCTACCTCCGCCGCAAACTCACGCACCGACGGTAGCTTTTCATTCTCCCGGAATTTTCCGGCAAGGATGCTATCACAGATGCTTTCCGCTATCTGCAGATATATTGGTTTTTGATCCTTAAAGTCCATAATGTAAGGTTTGTTTTAAATTGAAAATTACGGATTCCTACGTGTTGTAATCTGAGCACGGCAATATAGGCGGTAGGTCAGCCACCACATTGCACAAAGCACAGCCAAGACAGGAATATTCAGCAATAAAGACTGTAGCCATTCCGGCACTTCACAGAAGATTGTCAAATCACAAAAATTCATATGAGCTATCACGCAAGCTCCTATACCAAACAGAATAACGGAAACTATCCAGAACACAACATGGAATAGCAACACGTAACCAAAGGTATGCTTATACTTCAGGGCACTTCCCAACAGGAAAGTAGTGTAGAAACTCAGACCCAGGAACGAGATGAAACACTCCAGACCGAAACGCGCATAGGCTGTTCCATTGAAATTGATCAGGAACGAATCTTCATTTCCAAGTCTCCAGGTTGCACATGTAAGGGAGTGCGGATCTGTTATTCCGAACATTGCCCATCCTAGGATTACATGTACCAGATCGGCCAGCAGGATACTCGCCATGAATACCAGAAATGTGCCAAGTACCTTACATACAATATGCCATGCAAAACGTTCCTGATTGGTAGCCGGAAGGGTCAGCTCGTTGATGCGTCCCTGTTTAGTAGCAAGATTGTGAAATGCATAACAGAGCATCTGAACCATTGCTACAAGAAATAACAAATTGAAATAATAAGAGTATGAATCCACGTCATGAAAAGCAATAGCGGCAATACTCCTGTACTCACTGAAGCTTAGAGAGTCAGACATCATCAGGTAACTATACACAGCCTTCAAATATCTGAAAATTACCGGTATCAATACGCAGCCTGCAATTACTACAATCTGGCGGATATAGAACTTACGGTTTATGGTGATGTCCCAACGGGCAACGTTAAGGAACCTGTTAAAATCAAATGCTTTCATATCTTACTCCTCCACTGTTTTGTTAGTTAATGTTTCAATAAAGAGTTTCTCCAGGTCAATTGGTCCGTTATCTTCCACCAAGGGAGTATCCAGCAACACACTATTCTGATTTATAATGCAGACGTGATCCAGCATGTGCTCCACATCATGAACCTGATGGGTAGAGATAATAATGGTCTTATCCTCAGACATGCTTCCAATCACCACCTTGCGGAACTGGCTCTTTGAAAGGATGTCCAATCCGTTGGTAGGCTCGTCCATCAACAGATAATCAGTATTCGTAGCCAAGGCAATGCACATATACACCTTCTTCTTCTGTCCCATTGAGAGAGCACCCAGATTAACGTTAGGTGTCATATCAAAACCTTCCAGGCAACGCGTCAGCAATTCATCAGAGAACTTGGGGTAAAAAGGTTTCAGACTTTTCACATACTCTGCAAGACTGATACGCGGCAAGTCATATTCCTCAGGAACAATGAACATATCCTGCATCACCTCAGGCAAACGTTTTGAAGTAAGGATACCATCCACTCGCACCTCGCCCTGCTTGGGAAGAAGCAAACCCATCATCAGATAAAGTAATGTACTCTTACCTGTGCCGTTCTTACCAAGCAGGCCATATACCCCGCCCTTCTTGAATTGCAAGCTGAAATCTTGTAATACATTGCAGTACTTATTGTACCCGAATGTGACATTTTTTATATCAATCATAGTGTAATAGTTGAATAGTACACTGCAAAAGTATGACAAACAGAAATACCCGCCAAGAACTGACGGGTATTTTAACATAAATTTAACACTTAAAGGCTATTTTTGCCTTATTTCGGGCTTTCCGATGCCAAAAACTAAAGCCTAAAGTCTATAACGTTTCTTCAGGAAAGCAGAAGCAATAACAGTCATTATGGGACTCAGGTAGCAGAAGAAACAGAAAGGCGCATAGATCAAAGTAGATACGCCTAACACATGACTTTGCGTCATACCACACGTATTCCAGGGAATAAGAACCGAACATACGGTTGCACTATCCTCGCAGGTTCTGCTGAGCAAGCGAGGCTCCAGTCCATAACGCTTATAGGTAGGCCCGAACATGGTAGCGGAAAGAATGATGGACAGATACTGGTCAGCAGAGACTATATTCAGGAACACACCCGTAAAGGCTGTTGTAGCTACCAGAGAAACAACTCCTTTCACCAAACGTATCAATGCTTTCATGATAGTATCCAGCATGCCCGTGGCTGTCATTGCGGCACCAAAAAGCATGGCACATATAATCAGCCAGATAGTATCCAGCATACCTGCCATACCACGAGTGGCAACCAAATCATTCAGTTCCGGTACACCTGTATTCAGATTGGTCTTGCCATAGACAACAATCAATGCACCTCGCAAACGCTGTGAGAAGCCTTCCAGATCTGTCCCGGCAATCTGATCCAACAAGGCGCCTTGCGTAAAAGCGGCTGTCAGGGCTCCCATCAATGTTGCCAGAAAAAGCACCACCATAGATGGCAGACGCATGGCAATGAGCAGACCTGTACATACAGGCACCATCAGCAACATGGGCGAGATATAGAATGTGTGCTGCAATGTATTCTGTACCATCATCACATGTTCCGAGGATGCCGGAGCATGTCCCAAACCTTCTAATGTAAATATCAATAAGGTAATAAGAAAAGTAGGGACTGTGGTATAGAGCATATAGCGGATATGCGTAAAGAGTGGCGTACCCACAGTACTGCTGGCCAGAACGGTAGTATCTGAAAGCGGAGAAATCTTGTCGCCAAAGTAAGCACCAGAGATAATAGCTCCTGCCGCCCATCCCGGATGGAAGTCCAAAGCCTGTCCTATTCCCATCAAGGCAATACCTATGGTAGCGATTGTGGTCCATGACGAACCTGTTATCACACTCACCAAGGCACAGATGATGCAAGCAGAAACCAGAAACCACTGGGGCGACATAATCTGCATACCATAATATATTAAGGTAGGAACAATACCGCCTACCATCCAGGAACCGCCCAGGGCTCCTATCAGCAACAGAATGATGATGCCACCGCTTACGCCTCCTATCTTGTCGGCAAGGGCTTTTTCAAAGTCAGCCCACGTAATGGTCTTCCTCAGCAGACCTATACTTACACAGACAGCTGTTGCTACAATAAGGGAGATTTGTGAAGCTCCTGAGAGTGTCTCGTCACCAAATATCGAGACTACAATAGAAATGAGTGCCACCAGTAACACCAGTGGCACACATGCTATAAGAAGTTCAATTTGTTTTTTCAATGTCTAATAAGTTATGCTGTCATCTTCTTCAGCTTGCCCAGCAAAGAGAACATCAGCAGGGCACTAACCAAACAAAGACCAATCAAGATAGCCCAGTTGTACATCAGAGGTATTTTATTCCACAGCATAGAGGGCAACATGCTGGCATAGTTACCAATGGCAGTAGCCACAAACCAGCCTCCCATCATCAGGCC
Source organism: Bacteroidaceae bacterium (assembly GCA_017619585.1). The sequence goes on along the minus strand of JAFZSA010000014.1, from coordinate 18,936 downwards.
CTTGTACTTTGGAGGAGCAACCTTGGAAACAAAGCTGATACCCATAGGACTGAGCAGCAATTCGGCAAAAGTCAATGTCAGATAGGTAGAAATCAGCCATCCGGGTGAAAGGATGCTCTGTGTCTTGTCACCCAAGTCCATGGGAGAAATCAGTCCTGTTGAGGCAAGCGTGATAACACCGAAACCGAGAGCAGCCACAAACATACCCCAAGCAATACGTGTAGGAGCACTAATCTCATGACCCTTCTTAGCCAGGCCGTCAAACAATACCATGCTGAAAGGTGTCAGAGCAACAACAAAGAAGGGATTGAACTGCTGGAAGTCAGAAGGCTGAGCCATAGTAGGATTGCTCATCATGGAGTACAAGGCGTAGGCACCTCCCAACAAAGCAACGGTAGCCACAGAGCAGATAGCCTTGGTCTTACGCACTTTAGACTGAATAGCAGAGAAACCTGTGTAAACAGCTACTGCAACCAGAGCCAAACTGAAGATGTTGAAGCCGAATCGCATGGGGCCCTCTACAGTCAGGTTGGTGTACTTCTTGGCGAAGAATGTCAACGCAGAACCATTCTGGTGAAATGCCATCCAGAAGAAAATCACGACGAAGAACACCAGCAGCAGGGCTATGATTCTGTCCTTTGTCTGCTTGGGAGTCAACACCTCTACGTTAGCATCACCATTATTTTGTGCCTGCTTGGCTGTTACATCAGCATGTTTAAACCAGCCCCTGAAGGCAAAATAGATAACCGCCGACATGATTAGAGAAATACATGCCACGCCGAAACACAGACCGTAACCGCCTGACAATGCCTTCAGGTACTCTGGATCTGTATTGGCAGCATCATATACCATATTATATTGTGCCAGATACTGATTGGTAACCCACTTTGCCATAGAGGGGGCAAACATGGCACCAATGTTAATAGCCATATAGAAAAGGCTGAAAGCAGAATCACGGCGGGCGGAATATTTGGGATCGTCATATAGGTTGCCCACCAGCACCTGTAGGTTACCCTTAAAGAGACCTGTACCTACGGCCACAGCTGTCAAGCCAGCCAACATGGTAACCTTTGCTGTTTCCAAACTTGCTGCGGGAAAAGCAAGACCAAAGTAACCCAGGAACATAACAAGCATACCAATGGTTACACACTTGCCATAACCAATCTTATCAGACAGATATCCACCTGCCAGGGGCAAGAAGTATACGGCTGCCAGGAAGATGGCATTCACCTGACCTGCTGTTGCTTCATCCCATCCGAACTTTGCTTGCATAAACAGCGTAAAAATAGCAAGCATAGTGTAATAGCCAAAACGTTCTCCCGTATTGGCTAGAGCCAAGGCGTATAAGCCTTTTGGTTGACCTTCAAACATATTGAATATTGATTTAGATTAAGTATTTGGCTGCAAAAGTATAAAATAATTATGAATTATGAATTATGAATTAATCGTAATTTTGCACCGCAAAAAGATTGAGAATGAAAGGATTAACACCAAGAATTATCGGTTGTCTCAAGAACTACAACCGCGAGACGTTCATGAAAGACCTGATGGCCGGTCTTATAGTCGGTATTGTGGCATTGCCTTTGGCCATTGCCTTCGGTATAGCATCAGGCGTAACTCCAGAGAAAGGTATCATTACTGCCATTGTGGCTGGTTTCATCATTTCTGTTTTAGGTGGAACCAAGGTTCAGATTGGCGGTCCTACCGGTGCCTTTATCGTTATCATCTACGGCATTGTCAATAACCCCGAGTATGGCCTGCAGGGCCTTCTCATTGCCACCATGCTGGCAGGTGTGATACTCATTGCCTTGGGTGCCTTCCGCCTGGGAGCCGTTATCAAGTTCATCCCCTACCCCATTATCATTGGCTTTACTGCCGGTATTGCCGCCACCATCTTCACCACACAGATGGGTGATGTATTGGGGCTTACCCAGGAGGCCGTAAGCAACACGGGCGAGATAATCCGCATTCCCCTGAAGACACCCGGCGACTTCATAGGCAAGTGGGTTTGCTACTTCCAGAACCTGAGTACCTTCAACCTCTGGAACTTCATTGTAGCTCTGGGCAGCCTGCTCATCATCATCTTCTCACCCATGGCGCTGAAGCGTGTACCTGTCTTGAACAAGATTCCCGGCTCACTCTATGGTATTCTCCTGGGAACCGCAGCCGTGCTGATTCTGAAGAACCAGTTCGGCATCCAGGGTATTGACACCATCGGCGACCGTTTCCATATTCAGGCCCAGTTGCCGGAGATGGTTGTTCCCACTATCACCTTCGATTTGGTCAAGACCCTTATGCCTGTTGCCTTCACCATTGCTATCTTGGGTGCTATAGAGAGTCTGCTCTCTGCCACCGTCGCCGACGGTGTTATCTCCGACAAGCATGATTCCAACATGGAGCTTGTAGCTCAGGGTGTAGCCAACCTGGTAACACCTATCTTTGGTGGTATCCCTGCTACAGGAGCTATTGCACGTACCATGACCAACATCAACAATGGCGGTCGTACCCCTGTTGCCGGCATCATCCATGCCATTGTTCTGCTGCTCATCCTGTTGGTACTGATGCCTTTTGCCGAATATATTCCTATGGCTGCCTTGGCTGCCGTATTGGTGATTGTCAGCTACAACATGAGCGGTTGGCGTACCTTCAAGGGCTTGCTCAAGAATCCCAAGAGCGATGTTACCGTACTGCTGGTAACCTTCTTCCTGACTGTCATCTTCGACCTTACCATTGCCATCGAGATTGGCCTCATCATTGCATGTGCCCTCTTCATCAAGCGTGTTATGGAGACAACAGAGATTTCTGTTATCAGCGATGAGATTGACCCCAACGACGAGGCTGATATGGATGTACACGAGGAACACCTCCTCATCCCCGAGGGCTGTGCCGTGTATGAGATCAACGGTCCTTACTTCTTTGGAATTGCCAACAAGTTCGACGATCTGATGTTGAACCTCAACTCCAATCATCGTCCTCAGGTTCAGATTATCCGTATGCGTAAGGTTCCCTTCATAGATTCTACGGGTATCCATAACCTTGCCAACCTGATAGAGATGAACCACGAACAGGGCATCCACGTTATCCTCTCTGGTGTAACACCCAAGGTTCACAGTCAGTTAGAGAAGGCTCATTTCTATGACAAGATGAACCCCGACCATATCTGTCCCCATATTGATGTAGCCCTGCAGAAGGCTCGCGAGTTCCTGGGCGTTTCACAATCATGAAGCAACAATACGCATTATTCTTTGATATAGACGGAACGCTGGTCAGTTTCAACACGCACCAGATTCCGTCTTCTACCATCCTTGCCCTCACACAGGCCAAGGCCAATGGGTCACGTGTCTATATTGCCACGGGGCGTCCACCTATTATCATCAATAACATAGACAGCATCTCGCATCTTATAGACGGCTTCATCACTACCAACGGAGCCCTCTGTTTTGTAGGCGATGAACTGGTATGCTGCAATCCCATCCCCAAAGAGGACGTCATAACCTGTGTGAATGATGCCAAGCAGAAGGGCTACAGCATGATTGTGGTAGGTCGCAAGGATGTGGCCATAATGGACCCAACAGGTGCTGTTGACAGAATCTTCCACCAGACACTTGACGTAAAAGATTTGGATAAAGCTGCGCCACTGGAGGAAGTGCTACAGCAGGACACCCTACAGTTGACGCCCTTCTTCTCACCCGAATACGAGACGAAGCTATTGGCCCAAATGCCGAATTGCATATCCGGTCGTTGGCATCCCGAGTTTACTGATATCACAGCTGATGGAGCTGATAAAGGCAAGGGCATTTTGGCAATGGCCCGTCATCAGGGCTTCGACCCCAAGCAGACCATAGCCTTCGGAGATGGAGGCAATGATACCTCTATGATTCTGCAGGCAGGCATTGGCATTGCAATGGGTAATGCCATAGAAGAACTGAAGCAGCAGGCCGATTACGTCACCACTTCTGTTGACGAAGACGGAATCCTCAATGCTCTCCGACACTTCAATGTAATATAAGGTATACAGAAAAGGTGACCAATTGGCCACCTTTTCTTTGTTTTCTTACTTTTTATCTTTCTCGCTTTCTCCTGTACAAGAAGCTGCCAATGGCAAGGAGGATGATGAGGCCGGAAACCACACAGGCCCAAATATTAACCTTGCGTGATGTAGCGGTAATAGTGTAATCCTGAGGGATGAGGCGCTCGCCTGTGAAAGGATAGAAGATGGTGCCGTCTGCCTGAAGTGTTCCGTTACCTGGATCTACAACGGATCCAGGCATCTCTAGGATATAAGGAACGTTGAACCAAAAGATGTTCAGGCTATTCAAGAACTCTTTGTTCAGGGCCTTTCCGCAGGGTGTATCTTCGTCAAAGAACATTGCGTAGGCATCCGAGTGGAAGAAATTGCGAAGAGCCTCATCAGTCTGTATCTCCAGAATATCATCCGCCTGAGAAATCAGGTATTTTGCCAATGAGTCGTGCAGCTCTATGAAACGTTCACGGCTAACGGGAGGATTGGGGATGGAATCATAGTTAGCCACAATGAAGTCGAATCCTATCTTAAAAAGGTTATCATTCAGCCACTTAGTGATCTGAGGCTCTATATCGCCCAGCTTTTGCGAAGCCTCAGCACCGCTCATACCTTCAATCAGATTGGGGCGACCTGTGAACCAGTAGCTTATCTCTGCTTTGTCGGCATAGTCGGTAGCAGGCAGCTTGAACGTATCACCCACGCAATAGAAGGTTTCCGTGAAGGTGTATTCGGTATAGAACCAGCGAAACCGCTTGTCCAGTTTGGCCTTCGACCTCAGACGCACGCCGTTCAGTTGCAAGGGTGTCCGCTCGCTCATCTTTTCTGCAGTATCAAAATAATCATAGAGCGTGGTAGTAACCGTATCGCCTTCGCCAAAGTCTGTATGCGTACCCATAAAAGCATCGAAGTTCAGGCATTCCGGAAGGGGGCAAGACAATATAGCCTGGTCGCTTGCCATCATGGAGTCTTGCTTCTCTTTCGACATCACATTACTATATTTGGCCTCCCGGACGAAGTTAGAATATCCTCTGTCAAAAACGGTGGTTTTCATCGTCACATTAGGCTGATAGCAGGAAGTAAAGAACAGAATGGCCCCCACCAAACATCCCCAAAGGGAGATATTATGAATTATGAATTGTGAATTGTGAATTAAATTAATTGTTTTCATAAAGCATGGTTCTTATTTGGGTGTAACTTATTGTTTTCTTACATTCTTGGCAAAGACGGTACTTATAGACTTCGCGAAGAGTGGAAGCCCCCTCCCGACCTTCCCCAAATGGAGAGGAGTTATTTGCCTCGGAAGGAGCGGCTACGTCGTATTGCAGGTAGATGAAGAAGCCTACAATCCACATAGCTGCGAGGGAAAGTACCGTTCTAACGATGGGAAGAATAACGGTCCCTCCACTTGCCCTCTTTTCTTCCCCTCTCCCTTCGGGGGAGGCTGGGAGGAGGCTCATTATCTCCTCCGTCATATCTATCTGTGGCTTCTCCACATTCTTCAGCTTCTCCAGTATATCATCAGTCTTATTCATAACCTAAGTGTTTTAGTCGTTCGCGTATTGTTTGGCGGGCCACATACAGGTTGCTCTTCACCTGCTTGGCATCCAGGCCTGTTATCAGTTCCACTTCTGCTGTGGGTAATCCTTCCAACTGGCAAAGCGTAAACGCCAGTTTCTGTTTGGGACTGAGTCCTTCTGCCAGCATCCTTACGATGGACACCCATTCGCTGTTCTCCAGTGTCTGCTGCTCATCGTTGGCAAAACGCCAAAGCACACTTTCGTCTTCCGGCAAGGGCAGAATGTGCCGCATCTGTTTCAAACGGTCCAGACAGAGGCGCGAGGCGATGGTGTAGAGCCAGGTGGTGAAGGACTTCTGCTGGTCATAGTCGCCTATGCGTTGCCATACACGGATGAATGTCTCCTGCACCACATCCTTTGCCTCCTCTTCATCGGCCAGCATCTTCAGCGCCAGTGAGAACACCATCCTCTGATGCTGCTGCACCAACCATCGGAAGGCTTCCTTGTTGCCGTCCCTACATTGTTGTATTATATCGCTCTCTTTTTGCACCTTTTTCTGTGGTTTTTCTACTCATTATACGACTGAGGTCAGCAAAAGTCAAATTAAAACGCAACAAATTTAGAATAAAAATGCGAGACGGGCACTCCCTCTTAGTTTATCGGCAAGTTTATTCTTCAATATCGCCTACAAAAATGCCGCTTTTTGCCGATACCGGCAAGTTTACCTTCATATTTATTTATGGAAAACCGCTCCCAAGATATAGTAATGTGGACAATACTTGAAGAAATTGCTGGTCTTTTCCTTTTCCTCTGTCAGCTCGTCATCTCCACAACAGCGATAAACCCCATTGTCCCACCAGTATGAACAGTATAAAATAAGAGGGGTAAATTTGTCGAGGCAAAATGCAGAAGGCTGGTATGGAACTGCACGATACTTATAAGTAGGATCCGATATTTCCGGAATAGGCTTCTGTATCAACTTCCATCCCATACTTTGGATACGAGGGGACCGCAAGGTGACATCCTCGATGGAATCCGACCGGACAGGTGAAAAGCCTATTGTGATAGCCTTGGCAAGGCGGTATATGCCGCGCTCTGGATCATCGGCAGCATTTGTGGCAAAGATTTCTTTCTGGTCTTCCTCGCTGAACACAGAGATCATCACGCGCGTCCTAAAGTGGGAAACCTCCTCTTCTTTGATCATTCCTTTCTTGTCATACTCGCGAACGACGAAGGTGAAACCTGATATAGAATCTCGCAATGAGGAAATATCGAAAGAGAACACTTCATAACCGTACATCTTCATGTGTTCCATGAAGTCCTCGGATGAGGCCGTTACCCTCTTGATTTCCTGTGCCTGCCCTACCAATGCAAAGATGGCAAAGAGGATGGTGATGATTGTTTGCTTCATTGTATTATGAATGGTTTTAATTCTTTTTCTCTTACTTTATTCTGTGAAGTAGGAGGTCGCCACAGGCAGACTCCACTTCTTCGAAGATTTCATGACAACGCTCTTGTTTCATTTTGATTTTGGTTCCTATGGAAATCATATCTTCCAGTGTTGGGCTACCAGTACCGTTGACAGAAGTAGCGTGCTCTCCGTTATAGCCTTCCGTACATAGAGTCAGATCGTAGGCTGGTGCGAGATGCCAGCTATAACCTCCTGTGGAATTTTCGCTGACATAGAAGCTGAAGTTCTTGCAGTGATCATCTTTATTGTCCGTCAGATAGTTAAAAACCATGCGGCGGAACATTTCTTCCACTTCCTTCGCATTCTGAGTGAGATAGCCTGTCAACGCCAGAAGGTTGCTATAGTCAAGAACAGGATTGGCCAACGACAGGCAGAGCAGACCTCCTGCGGTAGCCGTATGAATACGCTGGTCATCAGCATTAATATCAAAACGGCGCGAAGCAAAATATCGGCCATTCATCAGTTTGAAATCAGGCACGTTGATACCACACTTCCTAGCCACCTCATTATAATGAAACTCCTGTTGTCCGATGTCCTTAGAATCATAGGTATGACGGAATTTCACCAGCCAATGTCCTTCCTCATCATGGAATATAGCCTTAGGGCGTGCCCCTCCACTATTTCCACTGTTATACAGCAAAAGCCCGGCATCCGTGTCCTGTTGTTCCTTTAATACTTCAAGTGCTTTCTTCTGAAGCAAATCAAGATCTCGAATATCCGTACCTTGTTGAATATGTGTTTCTGGATGATAGGTGAGCGCTCCCATGCCCCCACTTCCTACAAGGCTTAACCTGTCTAATGAAGACAGATTTAAATCGTCGATACCTTCGCGCAATAATGCTTTATGGAGAAGATAGCGACCATAGCCGTCTGGTAAACTGTCTTCAAAGATTCCAAAATTGCCATAAAAAGGCTGAGGTTTGGCTATGAACAATCCCTGTCGTAGTGGAAGCTCAAGAGGAGAAATGCTAAATCCATCCACTAACCAATTCTTGTCGTACTCAAATGCACAGAATTTGTCATCGGGCGTCAGCGAGAGTACACCAACAATCCGATTACGATATTTTACAGTCAGGCGGTCTATTGCTTTCATGATTTCTTATATACCTTTTTCTTGTTGGCGTTCTTGCGTATCTGGTTCAGTTCCTCCATCGTAGCATATTTGGGAGTTGCAAAGAGATTATTGATTTCTGAACTATAGCCCAAGGCCATAGCTAACGCTATCAGATTCTTCAAAGAAATAAGTCCTTTCTGCTCGAACCTGACAAGATTGCTCACTGCAATTCCAGCCATCTGTGCCATTTCTTCACGCGTCAGATTTTTCTCTATCCGCCTGTGCCTAAAATCCTCTGACAATTTTAGCGCTATATCATCTTCTGATTCTAACGTATAGTTGTCAAGAACTGATAACATATTATTTGTTTCCATCTATTTCCTTTAGATAATGATTAAATATTATCAGTTACAAAGATACGGAGATTCTCTTTAGCCACCAAACTTTTCTGCAATTATTTCGACTTCTCTGACTTGGACATCATGACAATGATGGTTTGCTTCATTGTGCGTGTGCTTTGTTTTTAGTTTAAAATTAATACCTTTCTAATATTATATACACAAAACTACGAAAAAGATTGCACATTCAGATGCACCTTTAAGTAGTATTAACATTTTACATAGAGGCCAAACGGCTGCATTAAAAAAATAATCAGGTAATTATTTTAGCAACATCTGAGCCCAATCAGGAATAGCATCAGTATAACGCTTAAAAAGATGGCCTTCTGTGGTACGATAAAGCAAACTGGGTAGTTGGTTGTCTATGGAATTATCATAAACGTAAGCCCTATCCACAAAAGAAATCGCCTCTTCTGCATTAATCAAGGACTTATAATAACGTGATATTATCTTTGATATAGGCACCTCATGTCCGCCGTTCATATAACGCTGTGTGATACGGGAAACATTAATAGCCGGGTCGGTAGTGCAAACATAAAAAAAAACGAATGAAAAAACCCTTTTCCTTAGCCTTGTGCAGAAAATCCAGCTTTTCCATTGACGAAAACACGGTTTCAAAAACGAAGTCTTTCTTTTCTTCTAGACATTCATATCGAAGCCTTGTCGCCAACTCTGCTGCCTTTAATATCGCTTCTGGTGAATTCCAGTCGCCAAAAGTATCTTGTGCAATATTGTCAGGATTAATATACAAACTATCAGCCGCCCATTCATCATTCAGTAATTGAATGGTCGTTGTTGTCTTGCCTGAGCCATTAGGTCCTGTACAACACAGAGAGTGAGTTTACGCTCAGTCATAGAGAGACTTCTTACGTTGCGACCGTCTAAGGGCAATGATGCTTGCTGCTTCAGCCAGTCTTCTTTTTTTCTCAGCCTCTGCCTGAGCACTCGATTGACGGGCACTTGCCGCCACATCCTCCATTAGAGCATGTAACATCTCATCTGTGGGTTCTTCCAAAGAAGAAAGACGGTATTTCCTATGCAATTCTGTCATGAACGACTGCTTTTGTTTGCAAATTAACAACAAAAAAGTGAAACAAACAAAAAACAGAAGAATTTCTTCTGTAGAAAAACCAGTCACCCCTAGGAACAAAACATTGGAATGCTAAGGAAAAAACATGCCAAGACGGCTAAAATAATTATTATCATGGTTTGATAATTTATTCTCAAGGCTTGAGAATAGTTTTAAATGCCGTAATAAAGACTTTTATCCTTAGGGCTAAAATGTTTTGTATCGGGCATTAACAAAAAAAACTCCCACGTTTCTCAACGCGGGAGCTATTTGGTACCTTTATTATTAACCTTAAAACCAAACTAATCTATTCACTTCTTATCATCTGGAAGGTTGCCCACACGCTCCAGCACGAAGTCTACGGCTGAGAGCCAGCGGCCGGTGAAATGCTTGCCTGTAAAATTCTCGTCACAGGAAACGCCATAAGTAAGCGTGCCGTTGCGGACTTCGATGTTGTCTATGACGATTTTGTTCCAGCCATAACCCATTCCCCCATTCGCCAAGGCAATGCGGACATCCTTTGGAGAAATTTGCAGTCCTTTCTCCTCGGCTTCCTTTACTCGTATTGCAGCATCTTTCCAGATATCTCCATCATGATCGTCGCAAGCAGGAATCTCTTTCAGCAAAGGCTTTCCTTCTGTCTGCGCAAAGATGAAGGCTCCCGTATAGCCGCTATACGAAGTACGTCCTGCAGCAGTCAGTCTATAGAGGCCTGGTTTGAGGTCTTTCTCAACATGTTGGGCATGATACTTCAACGTACCGTCCTCATCGGCACAACCATCCAGGTATTCAAGGTCGGGATTGCCCGTATAATGCTTCCCCGAGACAGCGTAATACCATCGTCCGTCATCGTTCTTCGTGACAGTGAAGCCTATATCTTTCAGGAACTGATGCCGTTTTGCATCGTGATATTCCAGTCGTACTGACTCATTAATCTTGCCTCGCAGAATGTCTTCTGAAGCCAGGAAGAAGTCTAGTATCTGCTTGTCGGTATTCATTGCTTTGGATTCCAAGTTATAGATTCCATTCCAGAGCATTGCAAACTGTTCGGGTGTAAGCAGGAGTTCATAGCGCGAAGCTTCACGCTTCAAGGCAAAACCAATGGAAGCCAACTGCCCATCGCTAACACCTTGGCTACGTTTAACAAGTTCATTTACTTTGTTAACAATGGCAGGGAATCCGTCTTGATAATCGCTGACGTGATCCATCGCACGCAAAACCCCAAGATGGAATTTTGTACTTACTGCCCACTTGCCGTCAATATAGGTTGTGTCGATTTCAATCTGCGAACGATTCTTATTCTCCTTTACCACTTCGCCTATTTTAATGGCAGTTCGCACACTATCCATAGTTGTTCTGTCTCCCTCCTTGACACACGTTATGACCTTTGGATTGTAGCCGGCGAATCTAGACAAGCAGCCCTTTTTTACATCATTATGCAAATCATCCCAATTAAGTTGGAAACCATAATCCTTACCGTCTGCTCCCTCAAAAGTGAGCACATATCGGTTCTTGTCTTCTCCAGTGAGCAGTATATACCAATCATTTTCGTCAAGTTTTAATAATTTCCACGGCTCTGTCTGCGGGTAAGGCTCACATGAACAGTACATGAAGGAGGTCTTGTCAAGATGTTGCATGAATGTCATCCAAAGATTTTTCAGGACTGCAGCATCCGTGCAGATAAAGTTCACGTTCCATTCTTCATCTATGGCATTGATGCTCTTCTTGTCAATAGGCTGACCTTCTGCTATCAGGCGAGGATCTGAGAGCGACACGCTTTTGTCCATGATAAAGCGTTCTACAGCTTTTTCCATTTTCTTAATATCGTTGTGCCATTTCGCAGAAATAGGCGATGCAACAAACATACATACAATCAGAAGGCTGATTTGTGTGATTTTTCTCATAATGGTATTCATTGTTAGGTGGTTTATAATGGGATGTAATGTATTGTAGTATCTACCAGGTATTCCTCCTGGCAAGCAGTCTCCACTTGCTTGTGGATGATTTTGTTCACCAGACCTTTTATTCGCTCGTCTGCCCGCATCAATTCGCTCAAATGCGCAAGGCAAATACTGTCACGGCAGTCACCCATCTGGTTTTCCAATCGTGTCAGATAGTATGCCAGGCTATCGGCAGTAGTGGAAAGCTTTACAGCACCAGTTTCCGCTGGCTGCTGTTCTGCTTGGGCCAGTACTGATTCCAACTTGGGGCTAACGGGTTCAGCAGGCTTTGGAGATTCAGAGTAATCAGAGGACTCTGAAGGCTTGGATTCATCGGAGTAATCTGAGTAATCTGAAGACTCTGAGTAATCAGAAGCCTGAGAAGGCATCTCGCTGGCTGCCACTACAGGCTGCTGCTCTACTACTGCTGGGCTATCAGGCCAAAGAATAAAGGCAATAATAATGCTGGCAGCAATCAAGCCTCCCCCTATCCCCCTCCAAGAGAGGGGGGACATTCCACGCTTCAGCTCCCTCTCCCCTTGGAGAGGGCGGGGGGTGAGGCTTTTTCCTTCGGAGGGGGTTAGGGGGAGGCTTTTCATCACCCTATCATTCAGGTCAGCAGGCATAGGCGGCAGCTTCTGTTCATGCCGTCTGACGGCTTCCTTGAGGTTGATATCTTTCTTACTATTGTTCATGCTCAACGGGTTTTAATAATTCTGTATAGTTTTTTGCGTATGCGGCTCAACTGGGAGCCAACGGTAGAGGGAATGGAGCCAGTAACATAGGCTATGTCGGCAAGAGACATCTCATCGTAGTAGAACATACTTATTACAGCCTGTTCATGTGGTGACAACAGGGCCAATGCCTGTTCCAACTGCTGTATGGTCTCCTCATCTTTAGGGGCCTCATCCGGTTCTTCCTGCTGGTCGGTTCCAAAATCGCTGTCGTCCATATATATAATGTTTACTTTCTGACGGCGAATGAAGTTGACCGACTCATTGTAGGCAATCCTGCCAAGCCATGTGCCCAAGGATGCCTGAGTACTATCATAGCTGTCTATGCCACGCAAGGCTTTTACGAACACATCCTGATAGACCTCCTCAGCATCCTCGTACCGCTGTACGATGCGCTGAACCGTTCGGAACACGGCTGGTCCGTATTTGGTTAACAACTGCTGGCAGGCAGCCGGTTTATGTTGCCTTAGTTCGGTTAAAAGGATGTGTGTTTCTGTCTCCATTTTTGGGGTTCTTCTACCTATATATACACGCAATCTCAGAAATTATTGCATTCCGGCAGAACTTTTTCAGATTATTCTGCAAAAATATAAAAAAACTCCTACGTTTCTCAACGCAGGAGCTGTTTGGTACCATAATTTATTAACCTTATAACTAACTATTATTCTTGTGTTATTTGGGTTCCAATCCTTTGAAGTATGTTTTCTTGCCATTGACGAAAGTCTTGACAGCGTACCAGTCCATAGGTACCCAGAAGTTTCCGCGAGACTGGGCAAGAATAAAGTGAAGACCATGATCGTCCCAAATCGCGCTAATTGCATAGGATTTGGGATCTTTGCTGTCCAATGGGTCCCAACACCAAAGTACATTACCCCAGTAGTACTTGCCAAACGATTTCCTGTCGTCGTAACGATAATAGAAATCCTGTGGGGTGTTAGTAACTCTCTGCGCCAAAACACTCACCTCTGCCAGCAGTTGGTTGGCCTGTTCTTCTTGTCCCTCTGGCAAAGTATAGACGGTTGCTTCCGTATCACCATCATTTCGATCATTATAGAAACTAATCTTTACACAAAACTCATTAGAGCGCGTTTTCTCAACAGAATCAGCGTATTCCTTATCGTGGCGCCAATAAGACCTACGGGGCTTGATATTATGCTGCTTGAACAAGCGGGTTAAATCGTCTATCAGGGCCGTGATAGTGTAAGGCGCAGCAGCCTCTTGGTCCTCATCCGGCAACGTTACGGTATATTCCAGCGACCCATCCTGGTCTGAGCCACCCATCCAGGGAGCATAATAGAAGTTCAGGCATTCATTGGAACGGAACGTAGTATGGTTGCCATTCTGATATTTCTCAACATCCGTAGTGTCAGCGCAGAGGTTCATGGAATAGATGATGCTATCCTTCCCGTTCTTATGAACCTCATAATGATAACTCTCCTGCGCTTCCTCTTGCAACTGATCCAGCGTCTGACGTACGGCTGCCAACTGACGTTTCACCTTGTCCTTTTCCGCATCTGGCATTACCTCGTACATATACAAGTTTGTACGATAGGTCAAATGCGCAAGGAAGTGTGGGCTTCTGGACTTGATGTTTTCGCGATATGCCCCTAACTCAGAAAGCTGGTCAAAGAGCGCACTCATTTTGGGGTTCACCTGGGCCTGTGATGCTACGCAAAGGAATACGAGCATCATAAAGAATGTGAGTCTTTTCATTTGTAATATGGGATTAGAATTGTTTACTGGCTTCGTTTATCTGTTGCTGTACGTTTGCCAACAGTTGCTGGCCTCTTGCCCGCAGTTCTCCTACCGAAGGCATATTCGCCATCATAGGCACATCTGAAGTCCGTACAACGAACACCACCTGGTCGGGAGCAACCCGAATGGTCTGCACGCTTTGGTATTCAACAACGGGTTCTTCTGCTTGGGTGCTGATGACAGGCTCCTCCGGTAACGGATCTGCCTGTGCCAACAAAGGCTCCTCCCGAGGTTTGCTAACCTTACGGGGTTTATAGGTTTTCTTGGCCTTAATGGGCTTTGAATGCTCAGATTTATCGGAGTAATCTGAGTACTCTGAAGACTCTGAATAATCAGAAGCCTCAGGTGCCTTTGGTGCAGGTTGCTCTGTAACCTCTGCAACTAGGGGCTGCTGCTCAGGCATTACCTTATTATTATAATGGAATACCAAAAGCAGAAGGATACTGGCCGCGATCAAGCCCAACAGCCTCACCCCCCGCCCTCTCCAAAGGGAGAGGGAGCTGAAACGCGATTGGGTCCCCCTTCCTTCGGAGGGGGTTAGGGGGAGGCTGGTGCTCCTTTTCATCACCTTCTCCGCAAAGTCATCAGCCAACGGCGGCACCTTCGCTGCACGTTGCTTCATGGCCTCGTGCAGGAGCTTATCTATATGATTGTCTGTCGTTGTCTTCATATTCCTATTAATTTACTTAGTTTCTGTCTTATTCTCTGTAGCCGGTTGGCCAGCGGTCCTGTCTGCACCTCCATCACCTCTGCAATCTGTCCAAGTGAATGACCTTCGTAATAACGCAAATGCAGGAGCGAGCGTTCTTCTGGGCGCAGGCTTTCGATGGCTTTGTCAAGGAGTGTTAGTCGTTCAGCCTCATCGGTAGCCTCATCATCCTGCACCCATCCCGGCACATCAGGCGGAGAGTATTGTTCCTCGTTCAGAGACAGAGGCTCGTATCCTTGAGTACGCAGATGATTCAGGGCTATGTTGTGCGCAATCCTACTGAGCCAAGTACTGAAGGAGGCACGCTCAGGGTCGTAGTCGGACATGTGCTCAAAGGCACGCACAAAGACATCCTGCGTCAGTTCCTCCACATCCCTCATGTCTGAAACCATCTGCGCTACAAGCAGCTGCACCTGGCGTCCGTACCTGTTCATCAGGAACTTGTAGCCTTGCGCCTGACCCTTGCGGGCCGCTAGTATCATTTGCGTTTCCAGATCAGTCATGAAGTTTGTCTCTTTACCCTTATATACACATCAAGGAAGAAAATATGTCGGTCAGAATAGAATTATTTTTATTCCCATGAAAAATCAAGTTGTTTTCCACCAACAATCAAGTTGTTTCTTACAAAAAAACAAGTGACCGATTAGCACCAATGGGGCAACCGGTCACTTTATAAGGTACATTACGTTTCTGAATTATGATTTCTCCTTACCATGGAAGGACTTAACCTTCATACCCAATTTGTCGGGCATAGCAGCATTGAGCAGGATACCTACGACGGCTGCAATGGCCAATCCTGAAAGATGGATGGGACCAAGGGCGATATCATCGTTGGCACCATACTTAACGCCAATGGCCAGCACAAGGATAAGGGCAGCAACAAACACGTTGCGTGAGCTCTTCAGGTCAACCTTCTCCTCTACCAGGTTGCGAACACCCACGGCAGAAATCATACCATAAAGGATAAGGCTTACACCACCTATGGTAGCAGCAGGCATCAGCTGAATGAGGCAGGCAAACTTGGGACAGAAGGCCAGAACAATAGCCAGAACGGCAGCAATACGGATAACCTTGGGGTCGAAGACCTTGGTAAGGTTCAGCACACCAGTATTCTCGCCATAAGTAGTATTGGCAGGAGCGCCAAAGACAGAAGCAACAGCAGTAGCGATACCATCGCCCGTTAACGTTCTGTGCAAACCGGGTTCTGTCAGATAATCCTTGCCTACCGTTGAACTGATAGCCAGCATATCGCCAATATGCTCCATGATGGTGGCAAAGGCAATGGGCATAACAGCCAAAATGGTAGAGAGCATAAGAGTTGTGTTACCATCCTCAAAGACAGCCAATATGGTATGGTCTTTCTGGATGGGGAATCCTACCCAGTCAGCCTGAGCAAGAGGTGTAAAGTCAACCTGACCCATACAGGCAGCAATGACATAGGATACAATCACGCCCAGCAAGACGGGAATAATCTTGATGATGCCCTTGCCCCAGATGGATGACACAATAACGGTGACAATAGAGATGATGGCCAGCAGCCAGTTGGTCTGACAGTTAGAGATGGCCGAACCGGAAAGCACCAGTCCGATGGCAATGACAATAGGACCGGTTACTACGGGTGGGAAGAAATGCAGTATCTTCTTGATACCGAAAGACTTTATCAATGCAGCCATTATAAAATACATGAATCCTGCACAGGCAACGCCCAGGCAGGCATAATCCAGGGCAAGCGTCTCTGAAAGTCCCTGCCCCACGCCCATCTCCTTGACAGAGGCATAACCGCCCAGGAATGCAAACGATGAACCCAGGAAAGCGGGCACGTTCCACTTGGAGATGAAATGGAATATCAGCGTACCGATTCCTGCAAACAGTAGGGTCACGGACACATCCAAACCAGTAAGTAACGGTACAAGTACGGTAGCTCCGAACATAGCGAACAGATGTTGGACACCCAATATCATCATTCGCGGCGTGCCCAACTGACGGGCATCATAAATGGCATTTTGTGGTTCCATAGAATAATAAAGTTTGAAAATTTCCATCAAAGGTACACATTTTTTTGTAAAACTAACAAAAGAATTAGCATGAGAAGATGGGAAAAAGGGGCAAAAAGACAGGATTATCCAAGAAAAAACATATATTTGCATTCGCAAACAGGCAAAACGACAACATTTTTAACTATATGAAGAAGATTTTTCTACTTTTAACCTTATTATTTGCCGGCAACATGATGCAGGCAGCTGAGAAGAGTTTACAACAATTGCAACAGGAGTTCGTGGACCTGCGCTTTGGTATGTTCATCCATTTCAACATCCCCACCTTTGCGCCCGAGGACTGGCCAGACCCTGATATGCCCGCCTCTGCCTTTAACCCCACCAAGCTGGATTGCCGCCAGTGGGCACGTGCTGCCAAGAGTGCCAACATGTCTTACGGCTGTCTGACCACCAAGCATCACAGCGGATTCTGCATCTGGGACACCAAGACCACGGATTACAACAGTATGAATTCGCCCGTCCACAAGGATGTGGTACGCGAATATGCCGACGCCTTCCGTGCCGAGGGACTGAAGGTGATGCTATACTTCAGCATCCTGGATACCCACCACCGCATCCGCCCGGGACGTATCAACACCAAGAAGCAGACAGCTATGATTAAGGCACAGCTGACAGAATTGCTGACCAACTACGGCGAGATTACCGCCCTCATCATAGACGGATGGGACGCTCCTTGGTCGCGCATCAGCTATGACGATATCCCCTTTGGCGAGATATACCGCCACATCAAGAGCTTGCAGCCCAACTGCCTGGTGATGGATTTGAACGCAGCCAAGTACCCGCGCGAGGGGCTTTTCTATACCGACATCAAGTCCTACGAGCAAGGAGCCGGTCAGAAGATCAGCACCAAGGAGAACCAGCTGCCCGCCTTGGCCTGTCTGTCTATCCAGCGTACCTGGTTCTGGAAGGAGAGCATGCCCACCGATCAGCTGAAGGATGTGAACTGGCTGATGAAGGAGAACGTAGAACCCTATAACAACGCCTATTGCAACTTCATCCTGAACGTGGCTCCTAATCGTGACGGTCTGATGGACGATAATGCCGTTGAGGCACTCCGTAAGATTGGCAGCATCTGGAAGAACCAAGGCCCCACACAGCCTATTCCTGCTCAGGAGACTCCTATCATCGAGCCCAATATTGCCAAGCATCAGCCTACGGAATACAGCTGGAGCTACGACTACAAGATTGGCGACTTTGCCAATGATGATGATTTCGGCTCTTCCTGGATGTCTCATCCCTTGGTAGAACAGCCTTGGTGGGAAGTATCTCTCCCCAAGGACAAGGCTTTCCATCGCATCACCATCTTGGAGGGTAAGGCCGGTGCCATTCAGGAATACCGTCTGGATTATCTGAAGGGCGGCAAGTGGACCACCCTCTTCGAGGGCGAGGCCAATCCTTGTCGTCTGAAACAACATACCTTCCCCGCCGTAACGGCAGAGAAAGTACGCATCACCATCCTGCGCCACAAGGACGAGGTCAAGATTGCCGAGTTCGGGGTTTATGCGGAGAAGTAGAGGTTAGTGGTTAGCGGTTAGCGGTTAGAGAATGGTTATACACCAAAAATTCAAAATTAAAAATTCAAAATTCAAAATTTCGCTAACCGCTAACCCCTAACCGCTAACCACTAACCGCTAACCACTAATAAAAAAATTAACCAAATGAAAATGAAACGTTTCTTATACCTGCTGCTTGCCATCGTGAGTATCTTCACGGCAAATGCAAGTGACAACTTTGTACGTGTTTCCGGCACAAAGCTTCTGGCACGCGACGGTCAGAAGCTAGTGATGCGTGGCACAAACTGCGGCAACTGGATGGTGCGTGAACCATACATGATGAACACCTCGGGCAATCTTGACCGTCAGTTCAAGTTCGACAAGATGATTGCCGATGTATGCGGAGAAGAAAAGGTGGAGGAGTTTGACCGCCTCTGGATGGACAACAACTTCTGCGAGGAAGACATGAAGTTCCTGGCTGAGCAGGGGTTCAACACCTTGCGTGTACCCATGCACTACAAATACTTCACCTTACCCATCGAGAAAGAACCCGTGGCAGGTGAACAGACTTGGCTTCAGGAGGGTTTTAATCGCATTGATTCCATGTGCGTGTGGGCAGAACGCTACAACATACTGCTCATCCTGGATATGCATGCATGTCCGGGCGGTCAGTCATCGGGCGACATCTGCGACTACGACTCCAGCAAGCCCTCCCTTT
>JAFZSA010000013.1 GCA_017619585.1 Bacteroidaceae bacterium | reverse complement strand
TTGAATTTTGAATTTTGAATTTTGAATTATTCCTAATAAATAATAATGTATGCCGGAAGAGATTTTATTGTTTTTCGATAAATTTTTATTGAATTATTTGGCGCGTATTGAAAATCTACATACTTTTGCGCAGAAAATATTTATCGTTTAACAATAAAATAAACTAATGGTTATGAAAAAAAAAGTTGAAGATTTATTCAGCATTGCTGTTTATAGTTCTGCTGGTAAAAGTATTTGGAAATACATTAAGCTATAGATACAGCGAATGGTCAACAGACCCCATAAAGGAGCTCAGCATAGGTCCTTTGCCTGATGATTTTGCAACCACCAAGGAGATAGAGGGGGGAGTAGCCACATATTTCAAGCCTACTTTATCGCTTGACGTAAAGGTGAATGCCTGTGAGATTGCTCCTGACAAGTATCTGGTATGCAACGCAGGGGAGAAATCCTGTCGCTTGGACATCCAGAAAGCCAAAGTCTGTATCCCCGTAGAACGTGTAAAGGGAACATTCATATATTATTTTGTGTTCGCTTATGCTGCTATTTTCATTGTAATGGGTATATGCCTGCTGGTAATAGTATTCAAGATTATCCGCTCGGTATATCGTGGCGAGGTCTTTGTAAGCAAGGTGTCCCGCCAGATGGAAACAGCCGGCATAGTGATGGTTGCCATGCAGCTGTTATACTATATAGGTGCGCGTATTGCCACGCAATTACTACTTAAGCAGGTAGATATATCCTACCTTGACATAAGCGTGGATGACAGCAAAATCAGCTACTTCATCGTCCTGGGCCTTATTCTGATGATATTCTCACAGATCATCCTGATGGGTAAGGATTTGAAGGAGGAACAGGAGTTAACAATCTAAAGGAGAGGAGGAAAATTTATGAAAAAGAAACTGAATGTTTTGTGTGCTGTAATGATGCTGCTAATGATAGCACAAATAGTACTGGCATTTAAGGGTACAATTAGTTATGGGAAAATTACATTCCCATGGGAAAATTCAGAATTTCGTACTTTTATTATTTTGTATATAGTATTATGCATAGTTCTTTTGTATCCTGTAATACGTTCGTTCGTATCATTTATCCGATTCATTTTAAATGTAAACCGTGATAAGGTATTTGTGAAGGAGAATATCCCTCTCTTACGTTGGTCGGGATGGGGACTCTTATATGCTATTATTATTGAATTGCCTGCAATTCTGATAAATCAAAAAATGGAGAATAAGCCTGTAAGTTTCACTTCAGCTTTTGAACAACAATATGATGCTATTTTACTTGCCGTTCTGCTTCTGATAATAGCCGAAGTGTTTGTCATAGGCATCAAGCTAAAGGAAGAACAGGAATTGACCATCTAAAGGAAAGGAGAGCAGATTATGAGTATAGTAGTTAATGTTGACGTTATGATGGCAAAAAGGAAGATGTCGTCGCAGGAGCTGGCAGAGAAAATTGGCATTACGCAAGCCAACCTCTCCATCCTGAAGACAGGGAAGGCCAAAGCCGTCCGTTTCTCCACCTTAGAAGCCATCTGCCAAGTGCTGGAATGCCAGCCAGGCGATATATTGGAGTATAAAGAAGATTAAAATAAGGTAAAATGAAAAAGATTTGTTTACTGACATTGTCCACCCTGATGGCTATGACGGGCTGGGCACAAGAGAACAACTACACCATCAAGGCTGACGTCTCAGGCCTTATCAAGTATTATGAGGGGCAGGAGAAGGAGCTCAGCGACAGCATCTATCTGCTGGACATCACTACCCAAAAGCCCGTCACAGAGAAGATAGCCCTGAAGGACCCTACAAAGATAGAACTTAGCGGCTACGTGGACAGCCCCAAGATCATCCAACTGATGATACTTCAGACGTTTGAGGGATGGTCGCGGACTCTTTATATCCCCTTGTTCCTGGAGCCTGGCAACATTGTTGTAGATGCCGAGGCAGAATCACATTATACGGAGGGAACGCCACTGAACAATGCCTTCTTCCCCTGTAAACGTAAGATTAGGGAGGCCGAAAAGAACGGCAATACTGAGCAGGCCATTCAGCTGAGAGCAGATTACGTACTGGAACACAGTAAAGACCTTTCTGCCGTACTGATGCTGTATAGTATGAAAAACAAGACGGATGAAGATGCAAAGCAATTGCTGAACCTGATAGAACAATGTGGTGAGAGTGTACGTCAGCACCCCCTTATCGTAACACTCCAAAAGCGTCTGAACCATCCCTTGGTGGGGGATATGTTCAAGGACTTTGCCGTGGAGTACGAAGGCAAGACAACCCGTCTGAGCGACTACGTAGGCAAAGGTAAGTATGTGCTGGTGGACTTCTGGGCCTCGTGGTGCGGTCCCTGCCGTGCAGAGATTCCCAACCTAATAAAGATTTACGAACAGTACAAGGAGAAAAACTTTCTGGTGTTGGGAGTAGCCGTAAATGATAAGCCAGAGGATACCCTGAAGGCCATAGAGAAGGATAAGATTACCTATCCGCAGATTCTAAACTCACAGGACATAGCAGCCGAGACGTACGATTTCTCTTCCATCCCCACCATCATCTTGTTTGACCCTGATGGCAAAATTGTAGCTCGTGAACTCAGAGGTGATGATATCAACAAGAAGATGGCAGAAATATTCGGAGAATAATTGAGCCTTTAGCATACGAAAACAGCCCAGGGAGAAATCCTTGGGCTGCTTTGTTTCTGAAATGACCGTTGTGCTGATTACAAGCCGCGAGCCCTAAGGAGGCTTGAGGCATCGGGCTGCTGCATACCCGTGAAGTCGGTAAACATCTGCATGAGGTCGCCTGTATTACCACGACTCAGAATCTTATCGCAGAAATCCTGACCCGTTTCAGGCTTCAGGGCACCACGCTGTGCAAAGACATCAGCCACGTTGACGGCCAGTACCTCTGTCCACAGATAGCTGTAATATCCTGCAGCATACCCTCCACCCCAAACATGATTGAAATAGCTGGTGAAGTAACGGGGAGGAATCTGAGCATCTAACAGACCTACCTGACGGAGTGCTTCTTTCTCGAAGGCAGGAGCCTCCTCGGCTGTTGGAATCTGATCAGGTGAAAGCATGTGCCAAGCCAAATCGACACAAGTGGCAGCCAGATTCTCGCCAAGGGCGTATGCCGACTGGAAGTTGATACTCTTGAGCATGCGTTCCTTCAGCTCAGCTGGCATAGGCTCGTTCGTCTTGTAGTGGCGTGCATAGTGGTCGAAGACCTCAGGGATGGTAGCAAACGACTCGTTGAACTGCGAAGGAAGCTCCACAAAGTCACGAGCCACGCTGGTGCCGCTCAGGCTGTTATACTGGCAATCAGAGAGTATTCCGTGCAAGGCATGTCCGAACTCGTGGAACATGGTGGTAACCTCGTCCCAAGTGAGCAAAGAAGGCTGGCCCTCTGGAGCCTTGGCGCTGTTGCATACATTGAAGATAATGGGCAGTTGCTGGCGCTGACGGCTCTGCTTCTGGAAAGCATCCATCCAGGCACCTCCGCGTTTGGTAGGACGACGGTAGTAGTCGCAATAGAAGAGTGCCTTGGGGTTGCCTTCCTTGTCGATAACCTCGAAGACCCTCATATCAGGATTGTACGTGGGAATATCTGTCCGCTCCTTGAAGGTCAGGCCATAAGCCTTGCCTGCAGCATAGAAGACTCCGTTGGAGAGCACGCTGTCGACATTGAAATAGGGCTTAACCTCATCCTCTGAGATATCCAGGAGCTCCTTCTTCATCTTGGCAGAATAATAGAAGCGGTCATAGGGCTGAAGCTGGAAGTCGGCACCCTGAGTCTTACGGGCGTAGTCCTCGATAGCCTTCGTCTCGGCATCAGCCTTGGGTTTGTACTGGCTAATCAGGTTTTTCAGGAAGGCATAGACATTGTCCGGGGTCTTAGCCATCGTCTTCTCCAAGGAATAGGAAGCGTAGTTGGGATAGCCCATAATCTCGGCCTGCTCGGCACGCAGCTTGGCAATCTCCACAACGATGGGGAAGGAATTGTGCTTGCCTGTTCCGTCGGCACGGTGGATAGAAGCCTCATAGACCTTCTTACGCAACTCACGATTGTCCAGATTGGTCAGCAGAGGCTGCTGTGTGGTATTGACAATAACAATGGCGTAGGGAGCCTTTCCTCCCCTACTCTCAGCATCCTTCTGGCACTGGGCAATATCAGCATCGCTAAGGCCTGCAAGGTCCTCTTTCTTGTCGACCCATACCACAGCATCGTTGGTAGCTTCAGGGACAACATCGCCCCACTGGGTCTGAAGCTCTGAGATACGAAGGTTAATCTCCTTCATGCGAGCCATCTTATCGTCGGGCAGCAAGGCTCCGCTGCGAACAAAGCGCTTGTAAGTTTCCTCCAGAAGTTTCTTGTCTTCGCCCTGCAAGGATTCGTAGTCACGGTCATAAACCTGACGGATGCGTGCAAAGAGCTCCTTGTTGAAGGATATCTCATTACCAAGGTCTGTAAGCATGGGTTGTACCTTCTTCTCTATCTCGCCAATCTCAGGCGTCTTATCGGCCTCTACAAGGGCAAAGAATACATTGGACACGCGATCCAGGGTGCGTCCGCTCTCCTCAAGGGCAAGTACGGTATTCTGGAACGTTGCAGAGTCAGGATTCTCAACAATCTGAGCTATCTCCTCGCGAGTCTGCTGAATGGCAGCCTCGAAGGCAGGAAGATAGTCGGAAGTCTGTATTTTACTGAAATCAGGAGCCCCGAAGGGAAGCGTACTCTCCTGCAAGAGAGGGTTCTCGCGCTGGGATTCCTTGCAACTGGTCAGTTGCACTAAAGCTGTTGACAGCATAGCTGCCGTAATTCCAATAGTCATGATTTTCTTGTTCATATTCACGATCTTTAGTTGTAATGGTTACTTGTCACCCAGAATCTGGGCGGCATGTTCTTTGGTATTAACTTGCTTGCCTGCAAATATCTGCTCTATGATACCCTCTTCGTTAATGATGAAGGTGGTGCGGATGGTACCCATCGTCTTCTTGCCATACATCACTTTCTCACCCCACGCGCCCATAGCCTCCAAGAGTGTCTTATCCACATCGGCAATCAGGGGGAAGGGCAAAGCGTGCTTCTCCTTGAACTTGACGTGGGATGCTGCAGAGTCCTTACTGACACCCACTACCTCGTAGCCAGCACCCTGAAGCTCGCCATAACGGTCACGAAGGCTACAAGCCTCTGCCGTGCAGCCGCTGGTATTATCCTTAGGATAGAAATACAACACAAGTTTCCTGCCCTTATAGTCACTCAGACGGATATCCCGTCCCTGTTCGTCCTTGCCCAAAATCTCAGGCGCACGGTCTCCAATGTTCATAGTTCTCTTGTATTTATTAATGAATATACTTCCTCGTCACAAAGATAATAATCACTGGCACAACTGTCCAAAGGACTATCCATACAGCAAGAGTCAGAAACTTCCATCTGGGCTTGCTATATTTAGTCTTGCTAAAGTATTTGCGGGCTTTGGTCGCGCGTTTCTCGAAGACATAGTCGATAACGAAGACAATAAGGGCCGCGGAAATTGGCAACACATAATACCAGACTTTGCCCGTGGGCTCCAGTACAATAATAATTAATAAGAAAAGCCAAATAAAAGGCATAAACCTGACCCTGAAATTCGGTCCCAACGCATAGAACAGGTAATCGAAAAACCTCAACATCTTCATATCTCCTTTGTCGTAAGAACCTTGTCAACACTACCCTCTTCAAGCAATCGCTCCTGTGCCTCGTCGTAGCTAATTCCCAGGGATTCCTGAATCATGCGCGTACCACGATCTACCAACTTGGCGTTGGTGAGCTGCATCTTGACCATTCGGTTCCCCTTGACGCGCCCCAGACGAATCATCAGCGAGGTGGAAATCATGTTCAGCACCATCTTCTGGGCTGTTCCGCTCTTCATCCGACTACTGCCTGTAACGAATTCAGGACCTACAATGGTCTCGATGGGGTATTCCGAAGCAGCAGCCAGAGGGCTGTTAGGATTACTGGTGATACAACCTGTCAAAAGACCGTTCTTGCGAGCCTCTGAGAGCGCTCCAATCACGTAAGGGGTAGTACCTGAGGCAGCAATGCCCAAAACGCTGTCATCGGCCGTAGGATGGAACGACAGGAGGTCTTGCCAGCCTTTCTCGGGGAAGTCCTCAGCCTTCTCTACAGCATGACGCAAAGCCTTGTCACCTCCAGCTATAAGGCCTATTACCCTATCCTCTGTAACGCCAAAGGTGGGTGGCAGCTCGCTGGCATCCAGAACACCCAGACGGCCACTGGTACCAGCACCCACATAGAAGAGACGGCCACCACGCTTCATCTTAGGCTCTATAGCCTCTACAAAGGCCTGTATCTGCTTCATAGCCTTACGGACAGCCTCTGCTACCTGAGCATCCTCTTCGTTGATATGCTGCAGCAATTCGCCCACCGACATCTGCTCCAGATTATCGTAGTGCGACGGCTGTTCTGTAATCTTGTCTTCAGACTTCATATTATAAAAAGATGTGAGGCTCTAAGGCCATGGGGCTACATGAGCCCTCATAACCTTAAAACCTCACAACTAAAGGGATGTTTATTAATCAGCCAACTTAGCCTTGATGAACTCGCGGTTCAGACGGGCGATATTGGCGATACTTTCGCACTTAGGACAAACAGCCTCGCAGGCACGGGTGTTGGTACAGTTACCAAAGCCCAGCTCGTCCATCTTAGCCACCATAGCCTTGGCACGCTTAGCAGCCTCTACCTGACCCTGAGGCAGAAGAGCCAACTGGCTTACCTTAGAGCTGACGAAGAGCATGGCAGAGCCGTTCTTACAAGCAGCTACGCAAGCACCGCAACCGATGCAGGTAGCACAGTCCATAGCCTCGTCGGCAGCCTCCTTAGAGATAAGGATAGCGTTGGCATCCTGAGCCTGACCGGTACGGATGCTGGTATAACCACCAGCCTGGATAATCTTATCGAAGGCGTTACGGTCAACCATACAGTCCTTGATAACGGGGAAGGCAGCAGAGCGCCAGGGCTCTACGGTGATAGTCTCGCCGTCCTTGAACTTACGCATATAAAGCTGACAGGTGGTAGCACCACGCTCTGTCTTACCATGAGGAGTACCGTTGATGTACAGAGAGCACATACCGCAAATACCCTCGCGGCAATCGTGGTCGAACACGAAAGGCTCCTTGCCCTCGTTGATGAGCTCCTCGTTCATGATGTCGAGAGCCTCCAGGAATGAAGTATCATCAGGGATGTTCTTCAACTGATGAGTCTCAAAATGACCCTTTTCCTTGGGTCCGTTCTGCTTCCAGAACTTTATTGTAACTGATAAATTCTTTGCCATAACTTCTTTTAGTTGACAAGTAAACGAGTTGACAAGTTGACGAGTTGTTAGCTTGCAGACTTGATTAGTGCTGACAACATTCTTATAATCTCTTCTATCTGGGTTATCAGTTTCTGAAAATTCTCTATAGAGATGTAGCCAAGATCTTTTGAGATTAAGAGTTGAGTCTCGAGTTCAGATGCGGAACCAAGCGCATTACTGAGGAATTTGACAGTTTCCTTATCATATACTCGGCCATAGCCTTCGGCAATATTTGATGGGATTGACACAGCAGCACGTCTCATTTGTGAAACAATTCCAAAGAGCTCGTCTTGAGGAAAAGATCTTGTTGCAACATATATTGCAGCAACATGCTCCATGCTTTTCTGCCATACTATCAAATCCTTGTGACTCTTCACTTGATTATTCTCGTTTACCTAAATTATTAATTCTATTTTCAATTTTAACTCGTTAACTCGTTAACTCGTCAACTTGTCAACTCTTATTTAAAGAAACAACTTGTCAACTCGTTAACTCGTCAACTCGTCAACTAATTTTTATAATTACGCTGTTGAACCTTGATAATCTCGTAGTTGAGAGGCTCCTTGATAAGCTCGGGCTCCTTCTCGTCGCTACCCTGGTAATCCCAGCAGCCAACATAGAAGAAGTTCTCATCGTCACGCTTAGCCTCACCTTCCTCGGTCTGGTGCTCCTCACGGAAGTGACCACCACAAGACTCCTCACGATGCAGGGCATCATAAGCAACCAACTCACCCATGAGGATGAAGTCGCGCAGGTGGATAGCCTTGTCGAGCTCGACATTCAGACCTTCCTTAGAACCAGGAATGAAGAGGTTAGAATCGAACTCCTTGCGGAGGTCCTTCAACAGCTTCAAGCCTTCCTCAAGACCTTCCTTGGTACGACCCATACCTACGTGCTCCCACATGATATGGCCAAGTTCCTTATGGATAGAATCAACAGAACGCTTACCCTTGATGTTCATCAGACGGTCGATCTCTGCTGCTACAGCCTTCTCTGCTGCATCGAACTCGGGCATATCGGTGCTGAGACGAGGCCAGATAGCCTGGTCAGCCAGATAGTTCTGGATGGTATAAGGCAATACGAAGTAACCATCAGCCAAGCCCTGCATCAAAGCAGAAGCACCCAGACGGTTAGCACCGTGGTCAGAGAAGTTACACTCACCAATAGCGAAGAGGCCGGGGATAGAAGTCTGCAGCTCGTAGTCAACCCAGACACCACCCATAGTATAATGGATAGCGGGGAAGATCATCATGGGCTTGTAGTACTTCACGCCATTGATCTCCTTACCAAAGTCGCCAGGATAAACGTCGGTAATCTCCTCGTACATATCGAAGAGGTTGCCATAACGCTGCTTCATAGCGTCAAGACCCAGACGGTTGATTGACTCAGAGAAGTCAAGGAATACAGCCAAACCTGTGTTGTTAACGCCGAAGCCCTTGTCGCAACGCTCCTTAGCAGCACGAGAGGCTACGTCACGGGGAACAAGGTTACCGAAGGCAGGATAACGACGCTCCAGATAGTAGTCGCGATCCTCCTCGGGGATATCCCAAGCCTGAATCTCGCCCTTCTGCAACTTCTTGGCATCCTCCAGCTTCTTGGGAACCCAGATACGACCATCGTTACGCAGAGACTCTGACATCAGGGTCAGCTTAGACTGCTTGTCGCCATGAACAGGAATACAAGTGGGGTGAATCTGTACGTAAGAGGGGTTAGCCATCATAGCGCCCTTGCGGTAGCACTGGATAGCAGCTGTACAGTTACAACCCATAGCGTTGGTAGAGAGGAAGTAAGCATTTCCGTAACCACCTGTTGCAATAACAACAGCGTTAGCGCTGAAACGCTCCAACTTACCGGTAACCAGGTTCTTAGCAATGATACCACGAGCACGGCCGTCGATAATAACAACATCCTCCATCTCGTAACGAGTGAAGAGCTTAACCTTACCCTTCTGAACCTCCTTAGAGAGGCTAGAGTAAGCACCCAGCAGCAACTGCTGACCTGTCTGACCCTTAGCATAGAAGGTACGGCTTACCTGAGCACCACCGAATGAACGGTTAGCCAGCATACCACCGTATTCACGAGCGAAAGGTACACCCTGAGCAACACACTGGTCGATGATGTTGTTGCTGACCTCAGCCAGACGGTAAACATTAGCCTCACGGGCACGGTAGTCACCACCCTTTACTGTATCGTAGAAAAGACGGTAAACAGAGTCGCCGTCGTTCTGATAGTTCTTAGCTGCATTGATACCACCCTGTGCAGCAATAGAGTGAGCACGACGGGGTGAATCCTGAATACAGAAATTATATACGTTGAAGCCCATCTCGGCAAGTGAAGCTGCAGCACTGGCGCCGGCAAGACCGGTACCTACAACGATAACGTCCAGCTTCAGCTTGTTCTTGGGATTGACGAGACGCTGGTGAGCCTTATAGTTGGTCCACTTCTCTGCTATTGGGCCTTCGGGAATTCTTGAATCTATTTTCTTTGTCATAGTCAATTACTATTTTTCAGATTACACCATATTATTACTCACCCATCATACGGCCACATTCTCCGTGTGCCTTGCAACAATGAGCCTTATCCTGGCATCCGCCTTTCATCATTGGACAGTCGGGCAACATAGGACAAGCCTTCTGCGCATAGCATGCCTCCTCTGTAGGCTCCTCAGCAGCTTCGTTGAAGTCTGCAGGACGATAGCCGGCAGCAAAAGCAACCACAACGGCAATAAACATTGCAACGATGATAGTGGTATAAGCTGCGCTGATACACTTCCAACGGTTGAACCAAACCTTACCGTTCCAACCCAGTGTCTGAAGAGCACTCCAGAAACCATGAGTCAGATGGAACCACAAAGCAATCAACCATACTACATAAATAGCAGCATAGCAAGGACACTTGAATGTCTCTGCAATGTAACCAACGCCGTCTGTTGCAGCAATATCGTTCTTGATACCTGCCAACTCGGCATACATCATGTTGTACCAGAAATTGTACAGGTGAAGACCCATACCTAATACAACAATCAGACCAAGAACCAACATGTTCTGGCTGGCCCACTCTACCTTGTCGGGCTTGCTGGTGATAGCATACTTGCTGGTACCACGAGCCTTACGGTTCTGAATTGTAAGCCAAATAGCAAAAATGAAATGAAGAGCTACCAAGCCTGCCAAACCGATAGTTGCCACAACAGCATACCAGTTGGCACCCAGGAACTCACAAATCATATTGTAGCCCTTTGCACTGATAAGGGCTACTACGTTCATTGACGCATGAAAGGTCATGAACAGGATAAGCGCAATGCCGGTAACAGACATTACAACCTTCCTACCGATTGATGAATTGATTAACCACATAAATCATTGAATTAAATTATTGAATATTATGTTATTTTGCAGCCTTATACCTAATAAATAGGATATTATATCGTGCAAAATTACATTAAAAAAGTGATTTGAACAAGATTTTGGCTCAAATGTTAAGAGAAAGTCGTAATTTTGCAGCTAAATTGAGTGCCAGAATAATATGGAAATGAATTTTGATGTGGTTGTAGTGGGTGCTGGACACGCCGGATGTGAGGCTGCAGCAGCCAGTGCAACTTTGGGAGCGAAAACCTGCCTTATAACAATGGATATGAACAAGATTGCACAGATGAGCTGCAATCCTGCTGTTGGCGGCATTGCTAAAGGACAGATTGTAAGGGAGATTGATGCATTAGGCGGACATATGGCAGAGGTTACTGACCGTACCGCCATTCAATTCCGTATGCTGAACCGTAGCAAAGGACCAGCCATGTGGAGTCCTCGTGCCCAGTGCGACAGAGGAAAATTCATCTGGACCTGGCGTGAGATTCTTGAGAACACACCCAATCTGCATATCTGGCAAGATCAAGTAAAGGAACTTCTGGTTAAGGATAAGCAGGTAACAGGAGTCCTTACCTACATGGATGTAATCATAAACGCCAGATGCGTGGTGATAACATGCGGAACATTTCTGGACGGCCTGATGCACATAGGCAGAACTAAACTGCCTGGAGGAAGATGCGCAGAGCCCCCTAGCCTGCACCTGACAGAGAGTATTACACGCCATGGAATAACGGCTGGCAGAATGAAGACAGGAACCCCGGTGCGAATAAACGGAACATCTGTACACTTCAACGAGATGACGGTTCAGCCAGGGGATACCGACTTCCACAAATTCTCCTATATGGGAGAACCAAGGAACCTTCCACAACTGCCTTGCTGGATTACCTATACCAACAAGCAGGTACACGAGAGGTTGATGGCTTCCATAGCCGATTCACCACTTTTTAATGGACAGATCCAGAGTATAGGGCCCCGTTATTGCCCCAGCATAGAGACAAAACTGGTTACATTTGCAGATAAAGACGAACATCAGCTTTTCCTGGAACCAGAAGGAACCAATACCAACGAGTATTATCTGAACGGCTTCAGTAGCAGTCTTCCCATAGATGCTCAATTGGAGGCATTAAGGATGATACCTGCCTTCAGGGACTTGGAAGTATATCGACCTGGCTATGCCATAGAATACAACTACTTTGACCCAACACAATTAAAGCACTCTTTGGAGAGCAAGTTGGTGGACGGTCTGTTTATGGCAGGACAAGTGAACGGAACCACCGGATATGAAGAAGCTGCCGGACAAGGCATTGTAGCAGGCATAAATGCAGCCAAAAAGTGCGGTGGAAGCGAGCCTTTTACTATGAAGAGAGACCAGTCTTACATAGGTGTTCTGATAGATGATTTGGTAACAAAGGGTGTAGATGAGCCTTACCGCATGTTCACCAGTCGTGCTGAATACAGAATTCTTCTTAGACAAGATGATGCAGATGCACGTCTAACAGAATTAAGCCACAACCTGGGTCTTGCCTCAACGGAAAGATGCAATCATTGGCTGAAGAAGAAAACTGCAATAGAAGAATTGGAAAACTTCTGCCAGAACTACAGCGTGAAGGCAGCTTATATAAATGAAGGATTAAAAGCCTTAGGAAGTACAGAGCTGCAACGTGGCTGTAAACTGATTGATTTGATAGCACGGCCAGGACTTACATTAGATAACCTGTCAAATCTGATTCCTGCGCTGAAGGAAAAGATTGAATCCATTTCTGACAGAAAGGAAGAAATTGTAGAAGCTGCAGAAATTAAGATGAAGTATAGCGGCTACATTACAAGAGAAAGAGAATTGGCAGACAAAATGATAAGACTGGAGAATATCAAGATAAAAGGCAAATTTGACTACAACTCTCTGCAGTCTCTTTCAACAGAAGCACGTCAGAAACTCACGCGTATAGATCCTGAAACTATGGCACAAGCCAGCCGTATTCCAGGCGTCAGTCCCAGCGATATAAATGTACTGCTGGTACTCATGAGAAGGTAAAGGAACACTTTAACACAAGTGCAAGTTTCACGTGAAACAAAATTATGCTACACGCCTGAAAATCAACAGATAACACAATTGAAATAAAAGCATATGAACAATCCAAAATTACTTGAAAACCTAAGGGTGATACCCAACTTTCCCAAGGAGGGAATTATGTTTCAGGACATCAGCACACTCTTTGATAAAGCTGAATGTCTGAAGATAATGTGCGACGAAACTGTAGACCTATACAAGGATAAAGGAATCACAAAAATCGTTGGAATAGAGAGTCGTGGGTTCCTTCTGGCAAGTGCTGTTGCAAAAGAACTGAATGCTGGCGTTGTTATGTGCAGAAAACCTGGCAAATTACCTGGTGAAACTGTACAAATGACCTACGAAAAGGAATACGGAACAGATACAGTATGCATCCATAAAGGGAGTATATCTGAGGACGATGTGGTATTGCTGCATGACGACCTTCTGGCTACAGGAGGTTCGATGAAAGCGGCCTATGATCTGGTAAAAATGTTCCATCCGAAGAAGATTTATATAAACTTCATTATAGAACTTACTATAGAAGGATTGCATGGGCGCGACGTATTCGATAAGGACGTTGAAATAACGACCCTGATGAAGGTGTAAACAAAACGAACAACAAAAGAATGGCCAACTTATCGGAAAAAGAGAAGATTCAAGCCTATCTGAAAAGTATTGTGCTTAGCATGCCTGAAAAACCAGGCTGCTACCAATACTTCGATGAAAAAGGCACAATCATATACGTTGGCAAAGCAAAAAACCTAAAGAGAAGAGTATATTCTTACTTTAGTAAAGAGCACGAGAATAGAAAAACAGCTATTCTTGTCAGTAAAATCAGAGATATCAAATATACCGTCGTAAATACCGAAGAAGACGCCCTATTATTGGAAAATAACCTGATAAAAGAGTGGAATCCAAGGTATAATATCCTACTAAAAGACGGAAAAACCTACCCTAGCATTGTTGTAACCAACGAATTTCTGCCCCGTATCTTCCAAACCAGAAAGATCAACAAGAAATTTGGCACCTATTTTGGTCCATACAGCCACGTTCCAACGATGTACGCCCTTTTGGACTTGATTAAAAACCTCTATCCATTAAGAAGATGCCATGAAATCATTACTCCAGAAAGCATTCAGAAGGGAAAACACAAGGAATGCCTGGAATATCATATAAAGAACTGTAAAGCGCCTTGTACGGGTCGTCAGAGCGTTGAGGAATACCTAAAGCATATTGCAGAAGCCAAGGAAATACTGAAAGGAAATACAGCCGATTTACAACGCCAAATGATGGCAGAAATGAAGCAATTGGCAAGCGAACTGAGGTTTGAAGAGGCAGAAGTTATCAAGAAAAAGTACATGCTGCTGGAGAACTACAGGAGCCGCAGCGAGGTGGTCAGCAATACCTTGCATAATATAGACGTCTTCAATATAGAAAGTGACGAGAAGGTAGCCTACATCAACTTCCTGCACGTTACCAATGGCTGTATCAACAAGGCATTTACCTTTGAATACGAGAAGAAGATGCAGGAAACTGACCAGGACCTATTGGTTATGGGAATAGTTGAAATGAGGCAAAGATATGGTAGTGAAAGTAAGGAAGTTATAGTTCCGTTCCCCGTGGAACAATTCACGCAAAGCTTTAAGTTAACTGTTCCACAAAAAGGCGATAAAAAGGTGCTTTTAGACCTTAGCCGGCAGAACGTACTACAATACAAAAAAGACCGCATCAGCCAGGCCGAAAAGCTGAATCCGGAGCAGAAATCCACCTGTCTGATGAAAGAGCTACAGGATGCCTTACAGTTGCCTACGCTACCCATGCAGATAGAGTGCTTCGACAACTCTAACATCAGCGGAACAGATGCTGTAGCAGGATGTATAGTCTTCAAGAAATGCAAGCCCAGTAAACAGGACTATCGCAAATACATTATAAAGGAGGTACAAGGCTCTGACGACTATGCCAGCATGCAGGAAGTGGTAAGGCGCAGATACAAGCGAATGATAGAGGAAGGAAGCGCCCTACCCGACCTGATTATTACTGATGGCGGAAAGGGCCAGATGGAGGTGGTAAGGAAGGTTGTAGAAGACGAATTAGGACTGCAAATACCCATTGCAGGATTGGCCAAAGACGACAAGCACAGGACCAACGAACTGCTTTACGGATTCCCTCAGCAAGTAATAGGACTAAAGACTGATAGTCCCCTATTCCGACTGCTGACACAGATACAGGACGAGGTGCACAGATACGCTATTACATTCCATCGCGACAAACGCAGTAAGCATCAGATTGCCAGTGAGTTAGACACCATAGAAGGCATAGGTCCCAGAACTAAGGAACTGCTCCTGAAGAAGCTTCATAGCGTGAAACGTATTAAGGAAACAGAGAAGAGCGCTTTGGAGGAACTTATAGGACCATCTAAAGCACAAATCATATACAATCACTTTCATTCTATAGGCTAAGATTTCAGGGAGGACAAGAGGCCTTTTCTGTTTTCTGTAATAGAAAAAGTATTTATTCAAGCACGAATTCTCTATTCCAAAGTTTGGAATGGCCATTTCAGACTTTGGAATGTACATTCCAAACTTTGGAATGCACGTTTCAGACTCTGAAATAGAAAATATACCATAATGAAAAAAGAATTAAGACGGGCATGAAAAACATAAAAAAAGCAAAAAACAGATAAGAATCAAATAATTATAGTACCTTTGCAATAAGCAAAACACCAAATATGAGAGTCGTTATACAAAGAGTTTCACATGCCAGCGTAACCATAGAAGGCCAGAAGAAAAGCCAGATTGGAGCAGGATTTCTCATTCTGTTAGGCATAGAACAAGCTGATACACAAGAAGATATAGCTTGGTTGGTACGCAAGATTGTGGGGCTGCGTGTCTTCGACGACGAGAATGGTGTGATGAACAAGGATATTCTGGAAACAGGAGGCGACATTATTGTCGTCAGCCAGTTTACCCTGATGGCAAGCTACAAGAAGGGCAATCGTCCCAGTTGGATCAGGGCTGCAGGTCACGAGGTGGCTATACCATTATATAATAGCTTTGTTGAGCAGCTTACAGAGGCCCTTGGCAAGCCCGTTGGAACAGGCGAATTTGGCGCTGACATGAAGGTTGAACTGCTAAACGACGGCCCTGTAACAATATGTATGGACACTAAAAACAAGGAATAAACAATGAAGAGAGCAATTGACATTCTTTATAATGTAGGCTTAGGTATATTTGTGATAGGTTTCTTGGCAAAAATCCTATTCCAATGGCCATATCACGAATATCTGTACTACATATTCGGCATAATATTACTAATCAAATGGATATACATCTTGAGTCATTGGAAGGAATTCAAAAAAGAATGGAGCTACAAAAATGACCCAGTTTTTATGACCATTATAATGATAATCGCCATCGTATATACGCTTCTAAATTAAGGTAGTCAGAACAATACGTAACACACTAAAAACAAGGAATTAATGTTGAAGAAGTTTCTTTCTTATTTAAGCACTCTTGGAATTATTTGCGTGCTCATAGCAATTGCGTGGCTTCTTATGGCAAAGGGCAATTTAAGACTAATGTACTACAGATTCTTATTTATAGGAATGATAATTCAATTTCCATTTAATTGTTATAAAATGTGGCATTGGGAAGAGTATAAAAACGAAAACAGATTTAATTCCGTATTCATTCATGTACTTTTGGCTGCATTACTTATTTTAGCAATGATAATATTTGAGAAGAAAGGACTATGACTATTCGTGAAGCGCAAAATAAAGTAGATCAGTGGATTAAGACCTATGGCGTCAGGTATTTCAACGAGCTGACCAATATGGCCGTCCTGACGGAAGAAGTGGGTGAACTGGCTCGCATTATGGCTCGCAAATATGGGGAACAATCCTTCAAGGAAGGCGAGAAAGAAGACCCCAGCGAGGAAATGGCAGACATCCTATGGGTACTGATCTGCCTGGCCAACCAGACGGGCGTGGACCTGACAGAAGCGCTTCAGAAAAGCTTTGAAAAGAAAACCTTACGTGATAAGGAAAGACATATAAACAACCCAAAACTGAAAGACATTTAAAAGAGAAATAATATGGAACAGAACAAGTACGAAGAGGCCCTTGCGAAGTACAATACTAAGCTGGACGATGCCGATGTAGCAAAGAAAGTTGCCCAAATCATCGAGGAAAAAGTACCTGAGAACGATACGCTGGAAGTAAAGAAATTCCTGATGGGAAGCGTGGAACTGACCACCCTGAAGACCACAGACAGCGAGGAGAGTGTTCTGAAATTCACAGAGCGTGTGAACGACTTTGACAACACCTACCCCGACCTTCCACACGTAGCCACCATCTGTGTTTATCCCTGCTTTGCCAGCATCGTAAGCCAGAGCTTGGAGGTTGAAGGCGTTGAGGTAGCCTGCGTGAGCGGTTCCTTCCCCTCTTCTCAGGCCTGCATAGAGGTTAAGACCGTTGAGACGGCCTTAGCAGTAAGAGACGGAGCAACAGAGATTGACATCGTGATGAGCGTTGGCAAATTCCTGAGTGGTGATTACGAGACACTTTGCGATGAAATCAGCGAATTAAAGGCCATCTGTGGCGAGAAGAAGATGAAGGTAATCCTGGAAACAGGTCTGCTGGGAAGTGCCGAGAACATCAAGAAGGCCAGCATCCTGGCCATGTATGCCGGAGCCGACTACATAAAGACCAGCACAGGTAAGGAGAAACCAGCTGCTACACCTGAGGCTGCCTATGTAATGTGTCAGGCCATCAAGGAATATTATGACCAGACAGGAATCCAGATTGGTTTCAAACCAGCCGGAGGTCTGAACACCGTTCATGACGCCCTTGTTTATTATACAATAGTAAAAGAGGTGCTGGGAGAAAAATGGCTCACCAACCAATACCTTCGTCTGGGAACAAGTCGACTGGCAAATCTGCTCTTGAGTGAAGTTGTTGGCGAAGAGGTGAAATTCTTCTGATTTTGACATCGTGACATTGCAAAATTCACGTGCAGATGGCAAGGAAGAAGAGAAGAATTCATTCTCGTGAGGCCTAAATCGGCTATATTCCGTTGTAGTTCAAAAGATTGCGTGCTATAAATCCTGTATAAGAATTTATCTAATCTAGAAAGAAATGAGAAAAATTGCAGTTTTACCCCTCGTTTTGGGATGCATTCTGCTATCATCATGTGTGGTAAGCAAGAAAAAGTATGAAATTGCCGAAGCAGGAAGATGGGCTGCTCTTTATAGCAGAGACAGCCTGGCAGATCTGTTGGGTCAGAGCAGAGACAGCTATGCCGCTCTTGACAAAAGATGCAACAGTCTGTTACGAGACACTACCCTACTGAAAGGAAGCATCAGAAACTACCAATCGCTGCTGGCCAACAATCAGGACGAAAACAAAAAACTGATTGCCTCACTCTCAGAACGTGAACGTACAATCGTAGAACTTCAGAACGTCATCAACGAGCAGAACCAGAAAGTCAAGAATCTGCTGAATAGTGTCAAGGATGCGTTGAAAGGTTTCAGTAGCGATGAACTGACAGTCAGAGAGGAAGGCGGAAAAGTCTATGTGGCTATGAGCGACAAGCTACTCTTTGAATCAGGAAAAGCCATTGTGAATCAACAAGGCCAGGAGGCATTAGGCAAACTGGCAGAAGTACTGAACAAGCAGACAGAGATAGAAGTGATGATTGAAGGACATACAGACAACGTACCCATCAAGACTGCTATCTATCAGGATAACTGGGACTTAAGTGTTATCCGTGCTACAAGTGTAGTAAGAATCCTGACAGAGACCTATGGCGTTAGTCCTTTGCAGATTCAGCCTTGTGGAAGAGGCGAATACAAACCTGTTGCAGACAATGAGACAGCAGAAGGAAAGTCAAAGAACCGTCGTACGGAGATAATAATGGCTCCCAAGTTGGATAAGCTCTTCAAGATGCTGGAGAACAATTAATACTTACGCTCAGCAACAAAGCTGACAAGCGAGTGTAGGGATTCTGCAATAGCAGGGTCCCTACTTTCTTCTATAAGACCGTCTGCCATCATACGGAACTCGTTCATAGCCCAGTAAGCGTACTCTATACCGCCATTCTCTATAGTGAACGCAACCAGTTCCTCTATATCCTGCTTGGTAGCCTCTCCACGTCTGACTTTCAACGCTTTAGAGAGCATCTCCTCGTTATTTGTCTTGTTAACGACATGTATGACAGGAAGGGTCAACTTGCCTTCCTTCATATCATTTCCTGCAGGCTTACCAACATCAGTCTTGGTATCATAATCAAAGATATCATCCTTCAACTGGAAGCATGTACCTACCAGATGACCAAAACGACGCATACGCTCGGCCTGTTCCTCAGAACCACCTGAGACAAGAACACCCAACTGGGCAGCAACGGCAAAAAGACTGGATGTTTTCTTACGGACAACCATATAATAAGAGGCTTCGTCCAGCTTGTCAGCATCCAGATTGGCCAACTGCAACAGTTCGCCATCAGCCAACGTCTCGCCAAGATTGGCTACCACATCAACCACCTTTGCATCACCCGTCTGAGCAGCATGATGGAGGGCTCTGCTGAGTACGAAATCTCCTACCAGAACAGCTATCTGATTCGTCATTAAAGCATTTACAGAAGCCTGTCCCCTGCGTCTGTCGCTCTCGTCTACCACATCGTCATGCACCAAACTGGCTGTATGCAGCAACTCCAGCGCCAAAGCAACATCATAGACCTTCTGGTTCACCTTGCCAAAAAGGCTGGCAGAGAGGAAGACAAGAGTTGGTCTGACCAACTTTCCCTTCTTCTGCAACAGGTGATCCAAGGCCTGCTGAAGCAAGGCGTTATCGCTCTGGAGCGTGGCAACAAACTGCTGTTTGTATTGCTCCAAAAGGTCAGCAACAGGTTTTTGTAAAGCCTCTAATGAGTTCATCTAATACACTTTTGAGTTGCAAAAATACATAAAAATGATGACCATTTCACTTTTTTTCCATAATTTTACCGAATAAAATTCAATAATGTATGCCTAAACTCTATCTTTTAGACGCTTATGCCCTTATTTACAGGGCATATTATGCCTTTTTGAAGAACCCCAGAATCAACTCGAAGGGAGAAAATACATCGGCCATTCTTGGCTTTGTGAACACCCTGGAGGAAGTTATACAGAAGGAGCAACCCACACATCTGGGCGTTGCCTTCGACCCTTCTGGAGGCACATTCCGACATGAAGCCTACCCTGAATACAAGGCACAACGCGAGGAGACGCCAGAGGCTATCCGCTTTGCCGTACCTATTATAAAAAGGTTGCTTCAGGCATACAACATCCCTATTCTGGAAAAACCCGGCTACGAGGCAGACGATGTGATAGGAACCCTTGCCCATCAGGCAGATCAACAGGGGATAGAAACCTATATGATGACACCTGATAAGGACTACGGACAGTTGGTAACAGAGCATGTCAAGATGTACCGACCTGCCGTCGGAAAGAGTGCAGAAGAGGTGCTTGGGCCAGCTGAGGTTAGCCAGAAATGGGGCATCTCCTCCCCTATCCAAGTAATTGACCTGTTGGGACTTATGGGAGATGCTTCCGACAATATTCCTGGTTGCCCTGGTGTAGGCGAGAAGACAGCAGCCAAACTGATTCAGGACTTTGGAAGCGTAGAGAATCTGATTCAGAATACAGACAAGCTGAAGGGCGCCTTAAAGGAAAAAGTAGAGAACAATATAGAACAGATAAAAACCAGCAAATGGCTGGCGACCATCAAGACGGATGTACCCATACAGCTGGATATGGAAATGCTAAAGGTGGAAGAACCCAATCAGGAGGCTTTGCAGAAGATCTTCGAGGAGCTGGAGTTCCGTACCCTTATGCGTAAGAAGATAGCATCCCCTACTCCACCTCCTGCTACCAAACCAGAAAAGAAAGGAAATGCCATCCAAGGCGACCTGTTCAGCGGATTTGGTGATGATAGTGAAACGGCAGAAGGCGCAGAGGCAACAACCATTGACAACGGTATGCTTCGTTATAGCAAGGAAACGGCTGACTATCAGTTGGTTGATACACCAGAAAAGATAGATGCCCTTGTTGCCACCCTGCAAGCAGCCAAAGAGATCTGTCTGGATACAGAAACCACCAGCACAGACCCCATTCAGGCACGTCTGGTAGGCCTTAGCTTTAGTATTAAAGAGGGGCAGGCCTGGTATGTTCCCGTATTCGGAAACCAAGAGGCAGTAGAGCGTTTCCGCCCTGTCTATGAGAACCCTAATATAATAAAGGTAGGACAGAACCTGAAGTACGACCTGCAGGTGCTGCTGAATCACGGTATAGAGCTGCAGGGACGCATGTTCGACACCATGATTGCCCATTACCTACTCCACCCCGAGATGCGACACGGAATGGATTATCTGGCAGAAGCCTATCTGCACTATCAGACCATCCATATTGATGAGCTTATAGGAACAGGTAAGAAGCAGAAATCCATGGCTGATCTGAGCCCTGAAGAAGTCTGCGCCTATGCATGCGAAGATGCTGATATCACCCTGAGACTGAAGAACTTATTTGCTCCTGAATTAGAGAAAGAAGGACTGACAGACCTTTTCTGGCAGATAGAGATGCCCCTGATGCCCGTCCTTGCCTATATGGAGCGCAATGGCGTGTGCATAGATACCAAAGGACTGAAGGAAACCTCTGTGCTCTATTCCCAGGAGATGCAGCGTATAGAGGAAGAAATATACCAACTGGCAGGAGTACACTTCAATATTGCCAGTCCTAAGCAGGTAGGCGAAATCCTCTTCGACCAGATGAAGATTACCAACAAGCCTAAGAAGACAAAAACAGGTCAGTATGCTACTACGGAAGAGATTCTGATAAGTCTGAAGAGCAAGAACCCCATTGTTGGTAAGATTTTGGAATACAGAGGATTAAAGAAACTGCTCAATACATACATCGATGCCCTACCCCTTTTGATTAATCCTGAGACAGGGCACATACATACCTCATTCAATCAGGCTGTTACCACAACAGGTCGTCTCTCTTCCTCTAACCCCAACCTACAGAATATTCCTGTCAGGGACGAACAAGGGAAAGAGGTCAGAAAAGCCTTCATACCAGAAGAAGGACAAGAATTCTTCTGTGCCGACTACAGCCAGATTGAGTTGCGTATCATGGCTCACCTGAGTGGTGACGAGAACCTCATTGAAGCCTTCAATGCCGGACAGGATATCCATGCAGCCACAGCAGCCAAGATATTCCACAAGAGCTTAGAGGAAGTCTCCAGCGATGAACGTCGTAAGGCCAAGACAGCCAACTTCGGTATCATCTACGGCATCTCAGCCTTTGGCTTAGCAGAACGAATGGATGTCTCCAGAACAGAAGCTAAGGAACTGATTGACGGTTACTTCGTAACTTATCCTGGGGTAAAGGAATATATGGACAAGAGCATTGCTATGGCTCGCGAGAAGGGTTATACAGAGACTATCTTCCGTCGTCGCTGCTATCTGCCCGATATCAACTCCAACAACGCCAACGTTCGTGGTAATGCCGAGCGTAACGCCATCAATTCTCCCATCCAGGGAAGTGCGGCAGACATCATAAAGATAGCTATGATTCGCGTCTACCAGCGTATGAAGGAAGAGCAGCTGCGCTCCAAGATGATTCTGCAGGTACACGACGAACTTTGCTTTACCGTTGTGCCTGAGGAGAAGGAACGTCTGGAAAAGATTGTAGTAGAAGAGATGCAGGCAGCATGCCAGATGCGTGTACCCCTTATAGCCGACACAGGGTGGGGTAGGAACTGGCTGGAGGCCCACTAAGGAGCCCTCTGCCGATTCCCCCAAAGGGGGAAAGAAAGACAGAAAATTTGGTTATGTAAAATTAAAGCGGTAATTTTGCACCCAATTTAAGATTTGGAATAAGATGAAAGCAGGTATAGTAGGATTGCCCAACGTAGGCAAGTCAACACTTTTCAACTGTCTGAGTAGCGCTAAGGCTCAGGCAGCCAACTTCCCCTTTTGTACAATAGATGCCCAGTTGGGACAGGTTAGTGTGCCCGATGAGCGACTCACCAAACTGGCAGAGTTGGTTCATCCAGGACGTATCGTTCCTGCCGTCTGCGACATTGTGGACATTGCAGGCCTTGTAAAAGGTGCCAGCAAGGGCGAAGGTCTGGGCAACCAGTTCCTGGCTAACATTCGCGAGTGCGATGCTATCATTCATGTGTTGCGTTGCTTCGATAACGGCAATATTGTACACGTTGACGGTTCTGTAGATCCTGTTCGCGACAAGGAGATTATCGATACCGAGTTGCAGCTGAAGGATTTGGAGACCGTTGAGGCCCGTATCAAGAAGGTGGAGAAAGCCGCAAGGGTAGGGGGCGACAAGCAGGCCAAGATAGAGCTGCAGGTGTTGGAGGCTTACCACGAGGCTTTGCTGCAAGGCAAGAGCGCCCGTACCGTAACCTTCGAAACAGAAGACGAGAATGCTGCTGCCAAGAGCCTCTTCCTGCTGACCACAAAGCCTGTTCTGTACGTTTGCAACGTAGATGATGCCAGCGCTTCAACTGGCAACAACTATACAGAAGCAGTAAAGAAAGCTATTGAAGGCGAGGATGCTGAGATGCTGATTATCAGCGCACAGACAGAAGCCGACATTGCAGAGCTTGATTCTTACGAGGAGAAGCAGATGTTCCTTGAGGACATGGGACTCTCTGAGAGCGGCTGTAATCGCCTTATAAAGGCCATCTATCACCTGCTTACCTTGCAGACATTCATCACAGCCGGAGAGATGGAGGTAAAAGCCTGGACATTCCGCAAGGGTTGGAAGGCTCCCCAGTGTGCCGGTGTTATCCATACCGACTTCGAGAAGGGCTTTATCCGTGCCGAGGTTATCAAGTACGAGGACTACATCAAGTACGGTTCAGAAGCCGCTGTCCGCGAGGCAGGAAAGATGGGCGTAGAAGGTAAGGAGTACGTCGTTCAGGACGGAGACATCATGCACTTCCGCTTTAATGTGTAACCCCCTCCCTCTCCACCGTCGTGAATGGGGATTCACTCCCCTTTGTGGGTCCGTAGTGACATTGAGTCACTACTCTAAAGACCCCAGTCGCCCCGAGGGGAGGAGTATAATTGAGAATTGAACAAATAACTTGTCAACTCGTCAACTAAAATATGAATTGCGCATTGTATATCAATTGGAATCCTGATGTAGTAGCCTTGGATTTGGGCTTCTTCGCCATCCGTTGGTACTCGCTTTGCTGGTGTATAGGCCTGTTGGGCGTGTACTGGCTCATGCATAGATTGTATAAGCAGCAAGGGATTGCAGAGGAGAAGTTCGAACCTATGTTCATGTACTGCTTCCTGGGCATTCTCATAGGAGCCCGATTGGGACATTGCCTTTTCTACGAAGCTGGATATTTTCTCTCACACCCCATAGAAATGGTGCTACCCTTCCGTCATCTTCCTGATGGAAGTTGGAAGTTTACCGGCTACGAGGGCTTGGCCAGCCACGGAGGTACTTTAGGATTGATGCTGGCCCTTTGGCTTTATGCACGCAATATGAAGCTCAATATCATGCATGTGCTTGATAATGTAGCTATTGTAACGCCCATTTGTGCTTGCGCTATACGTTTGGGCAATCTGATGAACTCTGAGATTATCGGTCGTCCTACTGATGTACCCTGGGCTTTCATCTTCGAACGTGTGGATATGATTCCCCGTCACCCAGGTCAGCTATATGAGGCTATCTGTTATGCCTGCTTCTTCTTCGTAGGCTGGTTTTTCTACAAGAAATATCCTCAGAAAGTGGGTACGGGCTTCTTCTTTGGCCTTTGCCTCTTCCTGATTTTCACCAGCAGAATCTTCATTGAGTACACAAAGGAGAACCAAGAAGCCTTCGAGAACGGCATGCTCTTCAATATGGGGCAGCTGCTGAGCATTCCCTTCGTGCTGCTTGGCCTCTATTGTATGATGGGTGGAAAATGGTGTAAACAACTGGCCGAAAAGAAATAACCAGTTATTTCAGTATCTTATTTCCCTTATGAATTACTACTCCCTTGCTGGTAGGCGTTGTACGTCTGCCCAAGAGGTCGTAACTTGCATCTTCCTCCTGCTCTGACTTGGGTGACTGAATGGATGTTTGACCTCCATGCTGAATATTTATCACGCCAAAGGCAGGGACATCCTCTGTGGCTTGGAAGACACCCTTTAGT
Organism: Bacteroidaceae bacterium; assembly: GCA_017619585.1. The sequence goes on along the minus strand of JAFZSA010000013.1, from coordinate 91,357 downwards.
GTATAGCCCGAAGTAGAGACGTCCTTAGGTTCAGAAGTTTCAATACGAACATTCTCTAATGTGATAGGGGAGGGGAGTACATCGGTAGGACGAATGCGGTAAGGCAACCCTGCCTTCATCTCACTTACTCTATAGAGGCCCAGTTCGTCAGGACAAAGACAGTCGGGCTGTTCTATCTCCATACCCATCACTTCCGTTCCCTTGCCGAAGATAGTTTCTATATCTGATTTGTTCAAGCTAAAGGGAAAACAGACATCCTGCCATTCGCCGTTGCTGAGCGTTTTATTCAGGATAACCTTGTTGGTATACGTCTGAGGTAAAACAACGTTGTCAGAAGCCGTTTCTGCGTATTCTACGGGCAAATCGCCCACCTTCCAGGTGCGGAGCAAATCCACGTAGAACTTTCCGTAGTTGGCACCTGGCGTATTATTGGCCTCTGCACCATAGCCAGCCTTTACGCCAACTTCCAAATCCATGCCTTCGCCAACCTCTACATCAAGTGACATGTCATTAACCCTACCTGTGGTAGTACAGGCAGTAAGGTTGGCAAAAGTTGCCACCTCACCATCTGTCAGAACATCCTGTGGATATTTATCCGGCTTACCATAATACTGAACGCTACACTTGTCTCCTGCAGCGCCATAAAGGCGGGTGATACCCAACTTACTTTGGTGCAGCCACATACGGGCATTCACCTCATAGACGCCAGGTGTAAGATGCTCAGCAGGAATAGTCTGGTACAGTTTGAAATTGTTGGGGATAACACCACCGGTACTGGCAACAAAGCCAGCCCATTTCCACTCCAGATTGGTGCCGTCACTCACGCCTCCATAATTGTCTGTCCATTCAGGGTAGCATTGCCATCCCAGAATAGGACCGTTTCCCGCCTCGTTTTTTATGGTCTTCGTGTTCCAGTCGTAGGTGTTGCCCTGAGGGTCTTTCTCGAAGGTGTAGTTGATAAGGTTCTTGTCGCAGAAAGCCTCCTGTGACAAAGGCTTCTCTGTCAGTTTCTCTACACGGAAATCATCCACAATAAAGTAACCAGCCCCAGCCTTGTCCGAGCCTTGATTAGCGCTATTGGTACGGATGCCCACCATCATATCATCGCCATCCCTAAGCGTGATGTAAACCACCATTCGCTGCATATTCTGCGTTGTGGTATTGTTGAAGCCTCCAGCATGATTGGCGAAGGTCGTTCTGTAATCCGTATAATTGATGTTGTCATAGCCCGATGTACCGTTCCTGTAATAAGCCTCTGTTGTCCAATACTGAACGTTGCAGTTGGTGCCCTCGCCATTGTCGGCAAACAGACAAGCTGTTCCGTAATAGTCCTTCTCTATCCACATCTTACAGGTAACCTTATATATGCCAGCCCCCAGTTTCTCGGCAGGGATGCGCTGATACAGCTTCAGCGGCTCATTGATGGTTTTTCCTGATTCAGGCTTGCAGACATAGGCCTTCTTGCCGTCCATGTTGTTAGGATTGGTGCTGAGGCTACGTTGTAAGGTTGTTCCTGCAGGCAGCTCGCTCCATCCATAGGGAGGCTTGCTGGTGTTTGTATAAGCAGTCTCGAAAGAAGGATTCTGCAGCACCCTGCTGGTGATATCCACGGCAACGGAATTACCCTCTGCCGGCAACTCCTCGAAGCGCTCTACCTCCAACCCGTTCTCCAACTGTTTGATACACTTGGCAGGATCAACCTGCTGCACACATCCTTCGTGCTCGTCTATGGCCTGTATAGCAGCCAAAGCCGTTGTCTCACCCAATACCATATAGACGGGTTCCATACGGATACTTCCATAAGCAATATGAGAGGCTGAAAGGCAAACAGGTACAATGACGTTGCGAGCCTCTTCCTCCTTGGGGGTGACAGCCCTGTAGGATATTCCGTAAGGACCTGCCGTCAGGTGACGCTGTACATCGCCTTCGTTCTTCACCATTCCGTTTACTACATACCGTCCACAGTTGTGCGAATCCATTGTATAGGCACCCCAGGCAATGGGGTCATCCACAGCCTTTGTCTTCAGGCAGTAATCCTCTGTCATCACCATACGTCCCAACATACGCCTTGCCTCACGTACATAGAGCTGTGGCGTGAAGTTCTCGTTGTCCTCGTATTCATCCAGAGGATAGCCCCATTTCAGGAACTCTGCCTGAATGTTCGAGGGTACGCGCTTGTCTGTCCACAGGATATAAAGCAAACCCTTGGTGTAGTCCTCATGCAGTTTGGCAATAGAGTCGCGCTGCTCGTAGGTAGCCTCAGGGTAGTCCCAGCTATAACCAATCATATCGGTAGAGAAACCACCATTGTTGTTGTTATCTGTCTTTACCGCATTCCAACTATTAGGACCAGAAGAGTCCTTCATGTAAGTCCATTTGATGCAGTCGCCATAGCCGCTCCAGCCCTTCTTTTCCATCCAACGGAAGAGTAGTTCATACTTGCTAGGATCGTAATTATCAGGTACCTTGTCCGTAATAGCACGGAAGGGAGTATTCTTGGTAAGCGTAAGGCGATAGTTATAGGCCTGAATATGATTGTCGCCCTCGCCCTTCTTGCCCATAGGCTCAGGCATGATGCCCCAGAGCAATCCGCTGCTGGGGTCGCCAGGAACAACGTAGGGATCAACGCCATCACAGAACTGATGCTTGTTGAGGCACTGCACACCGTTCTCAGGCTCTCCGTATTGCGAAGCCGGCTCTCTTCCCACCGTATATGAGATACCTGCTCGGGCCATCAGGTCGCCCTCATAGCTGCAATCGATAAAGATCTTGGCATTAACGGTTCTGTGGGGTGTCACCTTGGGATTGGTGCCGTCCTCCAATTCTATGCTTTGCACATCATTACCCTTCTTGTGGGCGCTTACTATACGCCACTCATACCAGATATCCTGATTGTCCTTTATTTCTGCATCGTTCAGGAAACCCCTGAAGGTTGCCAGCGCCACCTTAGGTTCGAAATAGAAAGTAGGGGAGGCCATTCCGTAGTGATGACCAATCCGACGGTAGAACTCGCGCGCGAAACCTTTTATAATACGCCTGTGACTGGTGCTGTCGCCTATATCCGTCCAGCCAAGTCCTCCTGCAGTCATACCTCCCAGACGCTTTGTGGGCGATACCAGCAGCACGCTTTTACCCTTCAGCTTAGCTGTATAGGCAGCCATGATGCCGGCTGGCGTACTGCCATAAATACAGATATCAACGTTTGCTTGTGTGATAGGTTCCGCCTCCTGCGCCATAGCTCCAAGAGACAATGCTGCAAATGAGGAAAGCAGCAGTTTGCGGATCATGGAATGAATTTTCATAATGTGTACGTTTTTAACTCGTTTTGGCTAAATAGTTGTAGAATTTTGTGCCAAAAGTACACATTAAGTTTGATTATTGCAAATAAAGTGGTATAAAATACATGATTATGGGGTAAAATAGTACACTACTCTTCCTCTTGTTCTTCTATCTGATTCTGTTGCTGTTGCAACTGTCCCGAGTATTAGCCACAGAATTCCTTGAGCCACTTTATAAAATCGGAAACACTATCGCACGGACAGCCTTTGATGCGACTGAGCAGTCGAAGGCGCTGGTTGCGTAGGTTCTGAGGGCTGATGTTCAGGAGCGTTGAAACCTGCTTCTGTCGCAAATCTACAGCAGAGAGCAGGCACATTTGCATTTCGCTGCGTGAAAGGTTCTGCTTCTCAAGTTTGCGTAGTAGGAGAGGGTAGCGGTCACGGACATAAGTATGCAGTTGTTCCCACTCCTCTGCTGAGGGTTGCTGACCATTGTCAGCCAATTGCTCCATTCTGCAAACTATCTCGTTGAAGATGGGCTGAGGCTCAGCCTTTGGTTTCCTGTACCGGCGATACATTATCGCAGCACATACAATCACAACTATTCCAGCTAATATAAAATATGGTATATAAGAACCCACTTGCAATGCGTCCTCCTTGTCAGGTTCTATTGCCGATATATCCTGATTCTGCTTTTCCTGATAGCGATACCTTGAGCGCAGTAGGGAGTCGCGAACCATAGCACAACGATGGATGATACCAGCTCTGTCATCGTCTGGGTGTTCCTGAAAATAAGCCAGACAGAAATCCATATCAGTAAGCATTTGGCGGGCTGTTTCCAGTTCATCACCTTTCATGGCTTGAGCAAAATCGCTATGGTTGGTATTGAGACTGCTTCGCAATGCGTATGCTCCTTGCAGCACAGAATAGGAGTAATCTTCATCGTTTTCTATACGCATGAAGTGTTCTAACGACTCAGCATACGCTCCTGTATATAGGCAAAGATAGGCAATTAGGAATTGGCTGGGCTTATAGGAGGGCGCATACTCCAAGGCACGCGACAATTCTTTGCGAGCCTCTTCCATCTGACTTTGCTGCAGCAGCGAAAGGGCTGTCAGGTGATGTACACGAGCAGCTTCCTTTGCCGGCCCCTTCTCATCGAACCATTCCATAAGTGGGGGTAGCAGGGAATCTACAGCCTCTCCCTTGGCGTTCAATGCCATAGCCTGTGCCAGACGGTATTGCATCTGGATAGATTCCGGGTAATATCGGATAGTATCCTCTACCTCACTGAGCAGATAGAGGGCATATTGAGCATCGGAATTGTTCTCTATGCTTGTCTCGGCATACAGAATCTGGAGTGGCACCTCCACCTGTTTATGGCAAGAGGTTAATACCAAGCCTGTGAAAAATAAAAATATGATGAATGTTGATTTCACGATACAAAGTTAAGGCTTTTTCTTCATATTTCGTAACTAATTCCAGTAAACACCAGTAAAAATACAGTTTGTTTACTTTTGTTTACTACCATTTTTTGCAGAAATTTATGTTTCGACGTTACTTTGCAGCGAAAAATCACGTTGCAGCGTATTAAAACAAAAATGTAAAACAAACAAAAACGAAATGCAAATGAAACAAATCCTCCCCCTGTTGGCAGTCGCACTGCTTCTTACCGGTTGCCAAGTCAGATCAGTAAGTAATGAAAACGATGACGATATCATCAATGCATGGCTGTGTGTTGATGAACTCACGGAAATTCCTGTGTTACCGGCACGCATAGACAACACAGTCCAAAATATCTGTCCCAACTATCTGCCTGGGGCCGATTCTGTGCCCTCAATCACAGGCGAAGTGAAGATGTTACCTCTGGCTCCTACACCTGGTTTCCGAATTGGTTGGATAGAGAAGATAGAGACCGACGGAGACCTCATCTTCATCCTTGGTGCAGAGACGGAGAACGATGAACCATTCAGTTACCACCCCAAGGAGAGGGCTGCCTTTATCTTCCGCATGGACGGCAGTTTGGTGGCTCGCCTGAAATTGTCTGGCATCAGCAAAGAACAAGACATGATTACGATGGCCGTGAACCGACAGGCCCATGAAGTCAGTCTGATGTGTTGGGGTCATCACAGCAACGATGAGAATCTACTTTCCTTCGACTACGAGGGTAAATTGTTGCGTAATGAAGAAGCTTTCTTTAGTTATGGAAACATAATGGGCTTTACGCAGAACCACTTGATAAGCAATCTACGTCCACCATTTGACTATGCTCCCCAACTCTCAGTACGAGACCCCAAAGGTTATCCACACGGATTTATCCTTACGCGTCCCAATAAAGTTTACTCTTTCGATTATGAAGCATCTCTAACCAACTCTGGCGATGATCTCTTTTATACCACAGCCTATTCCGATACCATTTGGCAGGTGGGTCCAGAAGGGGCCATAGCCCGTTATCTGGTAAGCGGGGACAGCGTAGGCATAGGCACACTACCCTTCAACAACGATTCCACCATTACAAAATCCCAGCGCATGCTGGCCCGTGAGAATCGTTATGTGCCCAATATCGATTACAATTTGCCGCTATTAGTCTCACCCAACTTCCTGCTTTGCCGCTATGTAAATAACTACAACATCAAGATTGAGGAAGAGACGAAGAACGTGTTCAAATGGGGTGCCGAAGTTAAACAATCAATCCTTGTTTATGACCGCACTACGGGTCACAGCTGCTGGACCTGGAATTCCAAGCCATTTACGACACTGCAGGATCTTTGCTTAACTGGAGCACTGGCACAGACTACAGATGGCACAATAATCTCGTACGGTACACCTGTAAACTTGAAATTCTATGCCTCACACCCCAAGGAATACCAATTGGACGGCAAGACACAAGCCTTCATAAGGAAATTGGACATCAAGGCTAATCCCGTTTTGTTGCTCATGCCACTGAAACACTTTTAATGGGACAGATTACCTCTACATTCAGGAAACGCCCCCTTAGTTGTATCACGGCTAAGCTGGGGCGTTGTCTTCTTCTGTATTCTCCAACGCTTTTTCTTGCTGCAACTGCTTCTTGCGTTTGGGGTTCTGACTGGCACCCATCTTCAGCAATCTTGAAGCTGGGGTAAGGATACTTTGTCCTGATTCGGCTGTAATGGATTCCAACTTATCGAAGCTGTCCTGCGTCTTCTGTAGTTGCTGTTTTACACTTTCAAAACGCTCTGCAAACAACTGCACGCGATCCACAATCATATTGGCGCATTCCATTATCTTCTGCTGGTTCTCAACCTGACGGACCTGCTTCCAGGTCATCTCCAATACACGCAGCATGGTATAAAGGTTCTGACTGCCTGTGATGATAACCCCTCGGTCATAAGCATCCTTCCAGAGCGTTGCATCATTGGTGAGCGCCAACTGAAGGGCTGACTCCGAGAAGACATACATCAGCACGAAATCCAACTTGGCGTGACCCTCAGCAATGTACTTCGAGTAGTTCTTCCTGGCCAGCTCGTTTACATGATTGCGCATACTGGTCAGATGGCGCTTCAGGGCATCCTGACGCTGTGCCTCCGTCTCGGCATTATGGTAATCCTCGAAGGCCGTAAATGACATCTTAGAGTCTATTATCACATCCCTCTTGTCAGGGAAATGCAGAATGGCATCAGGGATCAAACGATGCCCATCCTCCTCGTACACCACATAGCCGTCCTTGTCTCGGATGGTTTCCTGAAGGGTGAACTGTTCACCCTCCTGAAGTCCCATTCCTTCCAGGAGCTGCTTCAAGCGCAGTTCTCCGAAGTTGCCCTGCGTCTTGTTCTCGCCAGTCAGCGCCTGAGCCAGTTTATCGGCACGTTCGCCTACCTGACGACTCTGTTCTATGCTGGTCTTTATGGTCGCATCCAGTCGTTGCATGGTGGAGTTATGCTCGCGATCGGAACGTTCCACTGCCTCACGCATCTGCTGAATATGTGTCTGTAGGGGGGTAAGGATGCCTGAGAGCTGTTCCTTGTTGACAGCCGACAACTGTTCAGCCCTCTCCTTCAGAATCTTCTCAGAGGTAGAGTTCATCTGCTCGCGAATCAGGTTCAGCTGTTGGCGCATCTGCTCCTCTTGTTGTTGCTTCTGTTCCTGCTGCTGTTGTTTCTGCTCTTCCTGCAGTTGCTTCGACACATCCATCAGATGCTGCATAGCAGCCACCTTAGAGCGCATCACCATCCAAACGGCAACGCCTCCTAATATGATTCCGATGATAAGATAAACTAACTCCATACGACCCCTCTCTAACTCCCCCGAGGGGGAGTATAATTGTGAATTGTGAATTGTGAATTCGCTAACCGCTAACCCCTTAACCGCTAACCAATCTCTTTATCTATGAAAGCGATGAGGCGTTCTATGGCCTCTGCTTCAGGGATATTCTTCTCTACGCACTCTTTGTTCTTGTAGAGCGAAACTTTGCCTCTGGCGGCACCCACGTAGCCGTAATCGGCATCTGCCATCTCGCCTGGACCGTTTACGATGCAACCCATGATGGCAATCTTCAAGGTGTTGTATTGAGGATTCACCTTGGCACGCTCGGCAACTGCAGCTTTCACACGACGAATGGTGTCCTGAAGGTCGTAGAGTGTACGTCCACAACCTGGGCAACTGATGAACTCAGGCTTGCACATCTGCACTCTGGCAGCTTGCAGGATGCTCTGGGCAACAGGAATCTCGCACTCAGGCTCCTCGCTCAGCGAAACTCTTATGGTATCCCCTATGCCGTCTATCAGCAACGAACCTATGCCCACAGCACTCTTCAGACGTCCGTCTTCGCCTTCTCCGGCCTCTGTAACGCCCAAATGCAAGGGATAATCCATTCCCTCCTTCTCCATCTGCTGACAGAGCAGACGAACGCTCTGCACCATGATGACCGTATTGCTGGCCTTGATGCTGACAACAACATCGGGGAACTTCTCGCGCTCGCAGATACGAAGGAACTCCATGCAGCTCTCTACGATGCCAGCAGGGGTATCGCCATAGCGGCTCATGATACGGTCGGACAACGAGCCATGATTCACGCCTATACGGATGGCTGTTCCGTGTTCACGACAGATAGCCAGAAAGCCGCAGAAACGCTCGTCCAGGCGCTTCAACTCCTGCTGGTATTCCTCATCGGTATATTCCAAGTGCTTGAACTGACGGGCAGGATCTACGTAGTTGCCCGGATTGATACGGACCTTCTCCACGATGGTAGCAGCCACATCGGCCACATTAGGATTGAAGTGCACATCGGCACACAAGGGCGTATCTCCGTAGCCACGGGCAATGAGTCCTGCCTTGATATTACGCAGGTTCTCAGCCTCGCGTGTTCCCTGAGTAGTGAGGCGAACCAAGTCGGCACCGGCATCTATGATACGTATACACTGCTCTATGCAGCCCTCAGTATCCATAGTGCTACAGGTAGTCATGCTCTGAACGGCCACCTTGTTCTGGCCGCCAATGCGCAGCTTGCCAATCTTGACCTCGTGTGTGGGTCTTCTCATAAAATTTCTATTTACGACCCCTTCCAAACCTCCCCGAGGAGAGGCTTATTTCCTTGGGATGTCGCTCCCCCTCGGGGGAGATGGAGAGGGGTCTTTAGTTTACCTTATAGTTATACTTCACCATTGCCAAATCCACGTTGGCCTTTACAATCTTCTGCTTCAGGTCTTCCTTGTAGGCCTTCAGCTTGATAGAGATTGAGTCGTCGCCAAGTGCCAGCATCTCAGCTGCTAGGATGCCTGCATTCTGAGCTGCATTCACGCCTACTGTTGCAACGGGTATGCCAGGAGGCATCTGAATGATGCTGAGCATAGCGTCCAGGCCGTCCAGCATGCCCTTGATGGGTACACCTATAACGGGTAGGGTAGTGCTGGCAGCAATAACGCCAGGCAGAGCGGCAGCCATGCCGGCTCCTGCTATGATGACCTTAATGCCTCTCATCTCGGCATTCTTGGCAAAGTCCTCTACCTCCTGAGGAGTTCTGTGGGCAGAGAGGGCATTCATCTCGAAGGGAATCTCCATCTCGTCCAGGAACTTAGCGGCTTTCTCCATAACGGGCAGATCGCTTGTGCTACCCATGATAATACTTACAACTGCTTTCATTTTTTTCTTAGTTGACGAGTTAACGAGTTGACAAGTAGACGAGTTGTTACTGGTGCTAATCGTGCACAGCGGTAGCAAATTCTTCACTCTTCACTCTTCATTCTTCATTTATTTATATAAATATAATTCCAAAAAATCCACAAATCACACCTACCATTGTGCCCACCAGCACCTGTGCCAGGCTATGCTGAAGGAGCACCATACGACTGGTCATCACACAGCCAGATACCAGGATAGCGCCACACAGCCACCAGACGGGGTTAAAGCCGAAGATAGTTGAGTAGGCCACCAGACCTCCTATAACGGCACCAGAACCAGCCGAGTGCATACTCACCTTCCAGAACATGTTAATGATGATGCAGCACGTCTGCACCATAAGTGAGACGAACAGGATGGCCGTAATGAAACGGGGCATGTGCATACTATCCAGCAGATACATGCAACACAGATAGCTCAGGAAGTGTATGGTGTAGGGCACAAAGCGCTTGTGTCGTTCACGCAACTCCTGCAGTCGCCATCCCAACAGCTTGCGGTACAGATAGGTTGTCAGCACGGGCAGAAGGACGGTAAAGAAGTACACAATGCCCAGTACCACCAGACGGAACACCCAGGGGAACATACTCATGTACGTAAACGTGAGCAGTATGATAGTGCCGACCGTTGGGTAATACATGGGTCGGAATATACTACTGAATCCTCTGGCTATGACTATATGTTTTCTCACTTTTTTTTAATTCATAATTCATAATTCATAATTAAATGAATCATCATTTTCGCATGCGCGCTATGGGTATCTTCATTAACTCTCTGTACTTGGCAATGGTGCGACGGGCTATGTCAAAGCCTTTCTGCTTCAGCATCGTGGCCAGCTTCTCATCGCTTAGCGGGTTCTTTTTGTCTTCTTCGTCTATCAGTTCCTGAATAGATGCCATCACCTGCCTCTGGGTTGCCATCTCAGCATCATCCTTCTGCACAGCCTTGTGGGTGAAGAAGTGCTTCAGGGAATAGATGCCGAAGGGCGTCTGCACGTATTTGCTGTTGCAGACACGGCTGACGGTACTGATGTCGTAGCCAGCCAGCTCCGACACATCCTCCAGCTTCATGGGCTTGAGCAACGTATCGTCTCCTTCCAAGAAGAAGGGCCTCTGCAATTTTATGATAGCATTCATAGTCCTGATCATACTCTCCCTGCGCTGGGCAAGGGCATCTATGAAGAGCTGCCCGCGTTCTACGTACTCGCGTGTGAACCTTATGTCCTCCTGTACAGCCTTTGTCAGCTGCTGGTCTTTCTGCTTGGCATAAGCCTCCAGTTTCTCTGTGGCATCCGGACTTATCATCAGGGCCGACCCATTGCCGCCATTCAGCTGCATGGTGATGTGGCCGTCCTCGTCGGTATCCACAATGAAGTCGGGCGTTATCTGATGCCCTATCACCATACTCTTCTCACCCAGAGATGAGCCGGGACGGGGATTCAGGCGCTTTATCTCGCGCTTGAGCTCTTCCACCTGCAGGGCAGAAAGTTTCAGTCGACGCTGGATATCAGCCCAACGTTTGTGTATGAAGTCGTCATAATACTTCTCCATCACCTTCAGTAGCAGGGATTGATAGGGATTCTTCTCATCGCGCTTAATCTGAAGTATCAGACATTCCTGCAACGAACGGGCACCAACGCCAGCAGGGTCAAACTGTTGCAGGATGCCCAGCACGTGCAACATCTCAGCCTCTGTGGTGGATATGCCCTGATAGATTTCCGCCTCGTCAACAATCTGATAGAGTGGCTTTCCCAACAGGCCGCTATCATCCAGCTCGCCAATCAGATACTCCAGGAGCATCTGGTCACGCTCCGTTAGGTCGAAGTCGGGCATCTGCGCCTTCAGTTGGTCGTAGAAGGACAGGGTATCGCCGTACTCCACATTCTCAGGCACCTGCTTGGCATAGGTGGGGCGCAGCATATAGTCGGGGATATCATCCTCTGAGCGGTAGTCGTATTCTGTTCCGGAATCCCCGGTTTCTCCGGAGTCTCCGGAAAATCCGGAAGTTCCGGATTCTTCATCCACGCCTTCGCGTTTCTCCAGCCAAGGGTTTTCCAGACATTCGTTTTCTATGCGCTGCTGCAAGGCTTCTATGGGCATTTCTGTCAGTCGTACCAGCATCACCTGCTGGGGCGTTAGTGTCTGCTGCTGCACCTGCTGCTGTGCCTGCACCTGCACTTGTTGCTGTGTCTGTTTGTTGTCTTGTGCCATACGTAATGCGAAGGTACGACAATTTCCCAATACAGACAACGAAAGCAGCCAATTTTTTGCAACGATGCTAAAACAAAAAAGCGTCACAGAAACTAAACTATGACACTTTAGTGTTTAATTAATAATCATCTTAGAGGGAAGAATCTTATCAACAATGGCAAGATTCCCTTCTGTATGAAATATAATATTTAGCTTTCTGTTCCGGGTTCGAAGTTGTTTGGCACATGGGTGATATTGACGTACCGTCTGATAACGACTCTCTGGAATAATACCTGCGAGATACCTTAACGACATTATTTCGGCTTGCAATTCCTGAACATACCTGACTGCATGTTCAGGAGAACTGATACTTACAATAAATTCAGCAATCTCATCAATGTCGGCAAAAACCGAATCAAGGATTTTAACAACGTAAACCCTCATAGCCTTTCAAGGACAGCCTGTTCAAGTTTATCTATAAAATCCTCTACGGAATGCAACCTGTCCTTAGGCGTCAGCTGTCGCTGCCGATTGCCTTCACACATTGCAGCCCTACGTGCATTCTTCTTTCTTGAACTACCTATGTAAGCTACACTAGTCATATCTGTTTTTCTTTCTGTTGCAAAAATACGATGTTTTCCCGATACAGGCAACATTTACCCTCATTATTTTATTCCGTACGGATTCTCAAAGATTTCTATTTCTATTAATAAAAGTTAAAATCTGATGGTTTTGAGAAGTTTTTCTGCTTCTTTCTAGGCTTTGCCCTCCCTTGCCCCATAATTTTGCAGCAGAAAACAACACAAACGCGATATGAAAACTAACAACAGACGAGAGTCAATCCTCAGCAAGACGGAATACGACATTATGTCTATCATCTGGGACTTCAACCACTCTGTCTCAGCACGCGAGATCTACGACCAGCTACCTGAGCCCAAGCCTGCCTACACCACCTTGGCAACGGAGATGCGCACACTCTTCGAGAAAGGTTTCGTGGACCACTTCAAGAAAGACGGAGAGGGCAAGACACATCATTATATGGCTAGGGTAGGGCGAGCCGAATACGTCCGCAAGGCCATGCACGATGTCAAGCGCACCTTCTTCGGAGGCAGCCTCCGCTCTATGCTCAGCTATTTCATTCGCGAAGAAGAGATTTCGGAGGAAGAATTAATAAGCTTCCTGCACGAATTAGAGGAGGCCCCCTCCGACTCCCCCTTTGGGGGAGGGGACAACCACCAAACTAATAAGAAGAGGGCTTAACAACTAACATGATAAATCACTCCCCCAAAGGGGGAGCAGGGAGGGGGCTTTATGTCACAGTTATTAATCTACGCAATCAAGTCGGCCATACTGCTCACATTGCTGTTTGTGCCTGGTATATTCCTGATTTTCAAGGAGAAGATGTTCCGTTTCAATAGGTTTACCCTGCTGGCTATCCTTGTGCTGAGCTTGGTGTTGCCATTGTGCAACATCTCTTCTATCTCAATGGATACCATGCCAGCCGTTCAGACCTTGGAGAAAGGTTTGCTGGAGATGGGAGTACCCGTCGAGATGCCCAACTCTACCCCCATGTTTTCAGAAGCCTCCCCACGGGGAGGTTTAGAGGGGGTTATTTCCTGGTTCTACATTGTCAGCATTTTGTATGCCATCGGAGCAATGACCGTTCTGGGCATTCGCCTGCGTGAGGTGCTCTCTATGGGTCGAATCATCCGAAGAGGTAGTATCTGGACGAAGGACGACCCATCAGGCATCCGCATCTATTGCCATGCAGAGAACGTAGCACCCTTCAGTTGGCTGCGTAGCATTGTAATCAGCGAGAAAGACTATACAGAGAGCGGACGCGAGATTGTCCTGCACGAGAAGGCTCATATCCTCTACCATCACTCACTCGACATCATCCTGCTGACACTCGTAGAGGCCATCCAGTGGTGGAATCCCTTTGCTTACCTGTTAGGTATCTACCTGCGCGATGTTCACGAGTACGAGGCCGACGATTACGTCCTGCGCGAGGGCATTTCCGCTCATTCCTATTCCGAATTGATAATAAAGAAGGCTGTTGGCGCCAGCACCTATACTTTTGCAAACAATTTTAATCACAGTCTAACCAAAAAAAGAATCAGTATGATGCTTAAGACAAATCCCCATCGGAGCAGACGCAGCCGTGTGCTGTACCTGCTGCCCATGATTGCACTGGCCCTCAGCGCCTTTGCCACCTCAGAGTTCAGTAAAGCAAGTTCAGTCATCGAAGATGCAGTTCAGAAAGACAAAGAAGTTGTTGTTGAAATGCATATCAACAGCAAATCGGAAATTACATGCTGTTCTGTTGATGGCAAAATAGTAGACCCCAAAGAAGCCAGCAAGATAATGGCAGGGAAATGTGAAGATGGTAAACGCTACACCTTTAACATTACTTCCGAGGTTGCACTACCCAAAGTGGAACGGGAGATTAAGAATCCCACCAATCCTAACTTTACCATCAACTACAAGGTTGTTCCTAAAGAAGATGCTTCAGACAAAACGGGTAACATCCGCATTCACATCGACAGCGAAGGAAAACTGTTCAGTAGCATAGAAGGTGCAGAGCTGAAACCTATCACATCCGTAGAGTTAATGCAACTAATCAGCAAATACAAAGACACAGAATCCATCATTAGTATCACCACTGATAAGAAAATGGAACAGATGGAGAACCTAGTAAAGGAAGCCTGCCGTAAGAACAACTTGCTGAAAATCAATTATTCGGTACTGAATAAGGAGTAACATCACCCCAATACGCAAAGCAGCCCAAGGACATCTCCCTGGGCTGTTTTTATGTTCAGCTACACACCATATTTTGAATAGTTGCATAAAAAAAACATAATTCGTTTTGCGGATTGCGCAGTTCTTCGTATATTTGCATGCGAGAAATTTCGCATTGAAAAATATCGCATAACATAACTTGCTGATTATGAACCCATTTAAGTTTGGAACGATAGTTCAAGGAGAGTTCTTTACCGACCGTATTGAAGAGCTGGAACACGTCAAGCAGTTGCTCGATAGCGAGAACCATTTGGTGCTGATTTCACCCAGAAGGTTTGGCAAAAGCAGTCTGATAGCAAAAGCACTACAACAAACCGGTCGTCCCTTCATAACCATCGACTTTATGAAGGTGCTGAGCACAGAGGATTTGGCAGCGCAAATCCTTAGTGGAGTATTCCGTTTGCATAAGATGGAGAAACTGAAACACCTGCTGGCACACTTCCGCATCGCTCCCAACATCTCTTATAATCCTATGACAGAAGGCTGGGATATTAGTTTCATGCCGCTCATGGAAAAAGCATCCGTAGCATTGGAAGATGCTATGGGGTTGCTGCAAAAAATAACTACTCCAGAAAACAGACTTATTGTTGTGTTCGATGAATTCCAGGAGGTAAACGAAATCTCCCCATCCCTTGCCAAACAGCTAAGGGCCATTATTCAACACCAAGAGGGGATGAACTACGTATTCATGGGCAGTCAGGAGTCTATGATGAACGAGATATTCGAGAAGAAGAAATCGCCGTTCTACCATTTCGGACAACGAATGAACCTGAAGAAAATTCCCTACGCCGACTTCTTCTCCTATATCGTTTCGCGTTTGCCCGAAATGGCGCAGGGAGAAAAGGAAAAGATTGCCAATGAAATCCTTCAGTTCACCAATGTGCATCCATACTATTCGCAGCAACTTGCAGCCGCAACATACAATATAATAATGTATAGTCACCCCTCTGAGAATGCCGTAAGTGAAGCGATAAAGCAGCAAGTTGACGAACATGATCTGGATTACGAACGCTTGTGGATAAGCATGAAACGAACGGACAGAAAGATTCTTACCCTTCTGGCAAGGAAAAGCAATCCGCTAACAGACCGTTCCATGCCCACCAGCACGACCTTCAGCGCCATTAAACGCCTGGTTAAGCAAGGGTATGTGATAAAGACTACCACCTACGAATTAGAAGACCCTTTCTTTGGCGAATGGATATTGCAAGATAAAGTGAACTCGTAACAAAAGCAGCCCAAGGACATCTCCCTGGGCTGTTTGCTTTGCGGAACCAATATGTTAAGAAAAGTAAGAAAATGAAATTTCCGCATGTCACTCAACTTATTTGTAGTTAAGAAGTTAAGTAGACAGTAGTTAAGCCGTTACTCTGCTCGACTGCAATCTCAAAGACAAAGAATTGGCTTAACTACTTAACTTCTGACTACTTAACTACTTTAGAAAGTTTAACAAAAAAAAACTAGTTATTTTTTGGAACAACAAAAATAAAAACATTATCTTTGTGAGCGAAAATACACAAATTTAAAGACTAAAAAGAAAATGAAACACAAAATTTTTCGTATGTATGGCGCCGTCCTGTCGGTTTTGCTTACTGTTTTAGGTTTCAGCAGCTGCTCAAAAGATGAATATCCATGTGAGTATGGTTCACCTAATGCTGATTACTTCATTGAAGGTACTGTAACCGATGAGGAAGGTAATCTAATCAACGGAATATTGGTATCAGCCGAATCATACACTGATTATTCCGATGGAAGATATTGGTATAATCAAGCCTCCAAAAAGACAGTCTATGGTGAATATTATCTTTCATATAAAGAATATGGAAATACAAAATTAATTGTTCAGGATGTTGACGGAGAGGCCAACGGAGGAGAATTCGCCAGCGACACTATAGATATTGACCGCGATTCTGCTGTTAGACTTAAAGAAGGTGATAACAATTGGTATAGTGGCGCTTATAAAATCACCCAGAATATCCAGCTGAAGAAGAAATAATGAAGGCCACTCCTCTGACCCTTCGGAAGAAACTGGCCCTTGAACTCTGGCGACAAAAGGAGAACGTCCTTAGGAAGGAGCACCCCCTGAAGCAGCTCTTCTGGGAATGTACATCGCGTTGCGACCTGAAGTGCCGCCATTGTGGCAGCGACTGCAAGATGCAGCCCGAGAGCAAGGATATGCCCAAGGAGGACTTCCTCAGGGTACTGGACAGCATTGCCCGTAAGACCGACCCGCACAAGGTCTTCGTCATCATCACGGGTGGTGAGGCACTGATGCGTAAGGACCTGGAGGAATGCGGCCGTGCCATCTACCAGAAAGGCTTCCCATGGGGATTGGTCACCAACGCTCTGCACCTTACCCCACAGCGATGGATAGGGCTGCAGAAGGCCGGTATCCATACCATGACCATCAGCCTGGACGGATTAGAGGAAGACCACAACTGGATGCGAGGCAACGGGCAGAGCTTCCAGATGGTCAGCAAGGCCATAGATATGCTGGTGGCCAAGAAAGGGTTCGTCTTTGACATAGTAACCTGCGTGAACCGTCGCAACTACACGAAGCTGAACGATATCAAGGAGTTCCTTATCAGCAAGGGCGTAAAGAGCTGGAGGCTCTTCACCATCTTCCCTGTGGGACGTGCTGTCAACGACCCCGATATGAAGCTCACCAACGAGGAATTCCGTGGTGTCTTTGATTTTATAAAACGTACGCGCGAGGAAGGTCGTATTCGCGCGGATTACGGATGCGAGGGCTTCCTGGGCAATTACGAGGGCGATGTGCGTGACCATTTCTTCTCTTGCCAAGCAGGTATTTCCGTAGGCTCCGTAATGGCAGACGGCTCTATTGCCGCCTGTGCCAGCATCCGCTCAGATTACAATCAGGGCAACATCTACCAGGACGACTTCATGGAGGTGTGGGAAAAGCGCTATGCACCCTACAGAGACCGTGAATGGATGCGCACAGACGAGTGCAAGGACTGCAAATACTTCCGTTATTGCCGTGGAAACGGCATGCATCTGCGCGACGGCAACGGCAAACTGCTGCTTTGTCACCTGAAACGGATACAGCAGGCTTAGTTTACATTCACAATACAGCCCCGAAGGTCGACCTTCGGGGCTGCTATTTATATGAGTGAATAGGAGAGATTAAAACAGAATTGAGACCTTGCCCCAGTGGGTAGTGCCACTAGCGTTACCATTGACAATATAGTCCGGATTGTAGCTTAGCGCAAAATGTCCCCCTATCTCAATGCCAGCGCAGAAATCAAGACCGAAGCAGTCAGCATCACCCTTCAGCCTGCCCCAGCCGGAAATATACGAATCCAGATAAACATGGGTATAGCCAGGTGTAACCTCAGCAAAGAGTCTGCAAGGCTCAAGTTCGGGTGTGTATAATCTAATTCCCAATGCCCTAACATTAATGATACCCATGCTACTAGGGCCATCATAACCATGCCAGCCAGACATATAGGATACACCTGCAACGTTTATTCCGACATACGGATTCAGCTCACGCCTTAGCATCAGTCCTACACCCCATGCGTCTTGAACGAGGAAGTCAAACTGACAGGTCATTTTCCTGCGACCACCACAAACTATACCTGTTAAGGGAGAATCGTCCGGATCCTGAGAACCGAAGCGCTGAGTCTTACCGTTCTCATAACGGACATAGAACAAGTCCGAACTCTTAGCAATGTGCTCTTCGCCGCTATTGTCACCGTACAACCGATACTTTACCTCGTTGGGAGTAGCGCTGAGAACTACAACTTTCTCTTGTTCAAGGTTCTTGAACATCAGGATATCCTGAGCTTTCAGGCTTACAGAAGAAAAAGAAAGAGCCACCAGAAGTAATACGTTTCTTACATAAGCCTTGCTCATGAAGGCTTTTAGTCTTGGGCTCTGAATGCCCAGTGATGTGTTTTTACTCATCTTGAAAAAAAAGTTAAATTTACGTTTTTGCGATACAAAGATATGAAGAATTTCCGAAACCGTGTACCTCTTCTCCCAATTATTTGCAAACTAGATATAAAAAAATGATAAGAGGTAGTTTTACACTAAAAAAAATCTGTACTACACTATTCTGGCTTCAGTAAGATATTGAAATATCTTTACACAGAAATCAAGCTTTATCAGGCAACAGAAATGGACCAACGAAGGAAAATTTGTTCCCTCACTAGAGAATTTTTGCGCCCTAGTATAGTAGCAATTGTTACTATTAATAGTGGCAAAATGAGGTATTTTACGGGCAGTAGAAGCGTATGGAAAAATCAGGACAGAGAGATGCCACCATTCACAGTTTCACAGTTTCACAGTTTATTTTTAAAGCCCCCACCCGAGGAAAACCTGCGTACTGAATGTTAATATATGTTTATATATATTAATATATATTTATAATAATATAGATATAATAAGGTATATCTATCTCTTCTTCTGAGGGTACCCCTTTAATTTTAAACTGTGAATTGTGAAAACTGTGAAAATGCCCCCTTGGCAGAGTGGCGGAAATTGTGTACCTTTGTGCTTCAAATTAACAAAGGTAACCACATCCAATGAATTCTAAAATATTGAAACTGGACGCTCCCTACAACGTAATATACGCAGGGGGCCTCGTGGGGCGTCACATCGCCACGCTGATGACTTGGTCGGACGAGATATTCGATACCGTATCCTATCCCATTCTGGATCTTGGCGAGGAATTCCCTGCCGGTAAGCTGGTGATGGAGGACCTGGACGACTGCCGTGTAATTTGTCCTCCAGGCGGCACTAATCTCTATTGGGTGGCCAAAATGATAGAGTACGACTTCCAACAAGAGGAGCCTGCCGGTGCGGAATATATATTGGAACGCATGAAGCTGCTGGGATGCAGGATAGTCTTCCCCACAATAAAGAATGACGAGGGCGAGGATATACAGAAGATGGAATTCAAGGCCACGCTGGACTTCATGCGCATCAGGCACGACAGAAACAACAAAGAGAAAGACATCTATCGCGTTCGCGGAAACTATTGGGATGGTTTCTACTTCCAGTCGGAGGGAACGAAGGAAGAGATTTACCATGACCTGCGCTATCAGCTGAGCATCTATCAGGGCTACTTCCACGATGAATTCATTAGCATACGTTTTCGGACCGATGACTGGACGATGGATGATATTATCAACAAACTTAACGCCTCCCAGGGAATAGAGGGCTACAAGGATGAAGACGCTATCTAACGAACTGCCACACATACCCGTTGAGTACATTGCGGGCATAGCCAGAACCAAGAAGACCGACGGGCAGCGCAAACCCTACGTGGACCTTATAAAGCAATGGGCCGAGCACGAGAGCATGGAGGAGGCAGGCCTGCAGGTTGTCAGCGCCATTTCAGGCACGCAGCAGGCAGATGCCGACCACATGCCCAAGGAACTCTATCAGACGTTTCGCAAGGGCGAGAAGGCCCAGCAACTCATTCAGATAATACGACACATAGACGATGTTATACAGAGTCGCGAGGAAATGTGGACATGGGCACACGTAATGCGCGTAATGGTGGATGAGAATATTCTATTCTCGCAAGTCAAGCCCAATCGCTTTGATACCATCATCTGCTCCATGATTCCAGGCAAGGGCCGCGATACTGTCCGCAAGAACGGCAATTACGAGATCACGTCCAGCCCTGACAATTCGTATCGGACATGGACATCAGTCGGTAATGTCTGTGCCACGGAAGCTTCGAACAAGGAAATCTGCCAACAGATAGCCCAATGCTTTGCTCCTATCCTTAGCCGCCCTATCAGAGAGCTGTATTAAATCCTCCCTTTTTCCGAAATCCTTCCAACGGGATTCCGAACTTTTCCAACCCCTTTCCGATGTTTTCCGACCTCGTTCCGAAAACATTCCGAAGGGGTGTTTTGTTCTTTTTACCTTATTTTATATTATACTTTTGCAGTACGATTTTGTAGCTGGCCAGCAGGAATCGGACAAATGTTTAATTTAAAGATTCTAGTAAATGAAAATGAACCAAATTCGTACAGCTATGGGCATTGCCCAGAATGTGAAATCAAGTGTCATCCCCTGCACCCTGCAGGCGCTCTATGAGGCTATGGGCGCCCCTCAGACGGCGCAAATCTGCGCTGAGATAGAAAATGCCCTGGAGCAGGTAAGACGCGGAGAGATGAGCCGTGAGGACTTCGAGACCCTGAAACGCGACAAGAAGAAGCAGCTGCCCGTACTGACGCCACATGCCACCTTCACGGATGGTGTGCGCCAAAACAAAACGGCGGTACCCAGTGGCCTCTCGATGTACGACATCGACCACATCCCTGACCCTGTTGGCTACTTTAACACAATGGTGAAGGACCGCCTTGCCGAGCTGGGCGTTGTAATGGCCCATGTAACGCCCTCTGGGGAAGGCCTGCGTCTCTTCTTCGAGATGCCACAGGGAAAGACCCTTGCAGAGGCTCAGAAGTGGATGTCGGAGCAATTGGGCGATGCCGATTACGACGGCTCTGTGAAGGACTATGCACGCTGCTCGTTCCTCGTTCCTCGCGCGTACCTTCTCTATATTGACGAGGAGGAACTCTGCAAGGAGCGCGAGGTGAAGATGGTGGTTGAAGAAAAGCCTCTGCCTTCAGTAATCAGCCTTCCTACCCAGAAAGCCTCCGATCGCAACCTGCGCATTTTCGACCTCTGCCTGGCAGAAGCAGGCCTGAATCTGGAGGAGATAGACAACGTAGGTATCTACAACTGGCACAACACGCTGGTGGCTATCCTCAGCATCGGCATCTGCCGTCTGATGACAGAACAGGAGCTGAAGGCTGTGCTGGCCGTAAGGATGCCCAACTACTCGCAGGAACAGGATTGCCAGCGACTGCTATCGGACTTCTACAACAGCTACACCAAGATGAATGCGCCCATGAACCAGCGTCTGCGCAGCATCTATGCCGAGAGTGTGACAGGACAGAAGGAGAAGCCTGCAAAGGCCGAGGAGGTGCTGGGAGAAGAGCCTCCACAGCTGCCCCGACGTCTGCCCAAGAGCATCAAGCTGCTGACCTCGAAGGAACCCGATCTGTATAAGCCTGCAGCCATTATGGGAGCCTTCCCTGCCTTGGGAGCACACTTGAAGGGCGTACACTTCCTCTACAAGGACAACACGCAGCACGAGGCCACCTTTATGTCTTGCTGCATTGCAGCCATGTCGAGCGGTAAATCCTGCATTAATCGTGTCTGTGACCCTATCATGGCCGACATCAAAGCCAAGGACGAGGAGAACTATCGACGAGAGAACGAGTGGAAGGAGGAGTGCCGTTCGCTTGGTGCCAACAAGCAGAAACCCAAGCGACCCGAGGGCTTGGTTATCCAGATTATGCCCAGCGACATGACCAATGCCGCCCTGGTACAGCGACTGATGGATGCACAAGGACATTTCCTTTACACTCATGTGGATGAGGTGGAGCTCTTCGACCAGCTGAAGGTGAACGGCAAGGCTGGTCAGATAGGCAAGATATTCCGCTATGCCTTCGATAATCAGGAGTACGGACAAGGGCGTGTAGGCCTGCAAAGTGTCTCCGGCTCGCCCGTAGTTCGCTGGAACTGGAATGCAGCAACCACCATTCAGCGAGGCCAGCAGTTCTTCCGTCCCATGCTGGCAGACGGAACACTGAGCCGCCTTACCATCTCCACCATCATCACCCAACGTGGCATGGCAATGCCCATACACGGCATCTACGACGATAAGTTTGCTGAGGCATTGAAACCCTACATCGACCGTCTGAATGCAGCCAGCGGGCTTATAGACCTGCCACAGGCAAAGCGTCTTATCAACACCATCGAGAAGGAGGCACAGGATATGGCTTGGCTATACGATGATGAGGTGTACGAAAGACTCTCCTTCCGAGCCATCGTAAGTGCCTGGTTGAGGGCTATGGTGCTCTATCTGGCAGAAGGCAAGTGGTCAAAGGAGATAGAGAACCTGGCCATGTGGAGCTTCAAGTACGACATGTGGTGCAAGATGCACTTCTTCGGGCAGCAGATGGGGTCGCAGATGGAAGGCGAGGTGGTGCGTACCCGTGGGCCTCAAAACATGCTGGATATGCTCGCTGATGCCTTTACGCAGGAGGATGCCCGTCAGGTGCGTGTCAGCCAGAACAAGAAGCCTTACCCCGTCCAGATGCTCTGTATGTGGCAGAAACGTGGCTACATCACCCAAGATGCCGATGGCGTCTATCACAAGACCTCAGCATACCTCAGCAAGTTTCAAGCTGCGTAATACAGAAAAGGCCCAGGGAGAAATCCTTGGGCCTTTTATTTATTCACAGTTTCACAATTAAAATTTTTAATGCTATAACACCGCTGCGCAAGCCTTTTTGATATCAAGCAGTCGAGAAAGAAGGGGTTTCTTCTGCAGGGCAACGGACATATTATAGCGTGTCTGCATATTGATGAGCAGTTCCGGATTGATACCCAGAGCAGCCTCCACCATCAATGCAAAATCGGTAGTTACAGGGCGCTTGCCGTTCAGTATTTCGTTGAGCTGGGTATAGGGAACTGACAGCACCTCCGAGAATTTCTTCTGCGAAATGCCTCTTGCCTCCAGCTCTTCTTTCAGTACATCTCCAGGATGTGTGGTCTTTCTGTTCATAGTCCTTATTGATAGTGGTTAGTAATATCTGTTACGGTGCAGATGGTCACAACGGGTTCTGGTCCTTCCTGTCTTATCTTGAACTCCAAACGATAGTGATAGTCAATACGGATGGAATAATATCCGTTCTCCAATGCCTCGAAATTGAGCGAATTGAACACAAACAAATCCTCGATTCTGGTGGCCGCCATCAGCGTATCTATACGCTTCTGGTATTTTGTAACAATAGGCTTCTGGAAACGATACTTCTTGTTCTTGCATTTCCCTTCGTTATATAGTTCCTCAAGGTAGTCCTTCTCGTATTCTATGACCATTTTGCTCGTATTTGAATGCAAAGATAGGAACTATATCCGAAATTCACAAATTTAGTGAAGATTATTTTCTCGTCTTTGGGTTTTCTAAAAATAGAAGATGATAATAACAAAAAAAAAACTTTAACTTTGCTGCAGGAAACTAACAATGTGAGAATCATGACAAAAAAAGAGCAACAGAGAATAGAAGATGCTGCCCGTAGGATTGTTTCCAAGAACTACGGATGGCGCCAAAACTCTTATTTTAACTGGAAAGTAGAAGACGGCTACATTTTCACTCTATTTTGTTATTTTTACGGAGAAGCGTCTTTAGAAGTAAAGCCACTTTACTTTGATGACCTTTGGTGGGAGATAACTGGAATGTTTAGGAATGAAAAGAAACCTCCCATGAGCCTGAGATGTAATGGCTGCGCAGCTATTTGCGCTCAAAAGTTTGCCACATATAATGCAGTTGAACATGACACAGATAGATATGTTACAGAGGGCTTGGAGGAAATTTGGGATGGGGTTTTCAAGAAAGCAGAAACAAATGTCCGTCAATTTCTCAAGGAGAATCCAGATGCCAACACATTCTTTCCTGACGAAAGCAAAACACAAGCCTTCAGTAACGATAGATTAGATTATATCATGGCCCTACTCCATAGTAATCGTGATGAAGAGGCAATTGCCATTATTACGGAGGCAAAAAGCAAAGGCCATAAATGCTATTTTAGATACCTAAACGGAGAAGATGGCTATGATGCTATTCTGGCATGGTGCAAGAAGCGCAAGGAACCCCAAAAATAACATTTCCACTGACATACCCAAGGATAATTGTTCTTCCAACATAGCTGCCCCCAACAAGTCTTTATTTAAGAAGATTAGAGATAAACTTGAAAAAATCTTCAAGAAGTAACAAGACGCATTGGAAGAAGCTCTCCGCTGCGTGACTTTGTGACTGTGACTTTGTGACATTTAGAAAGAAATAGGGAATTTCCTACGCTTAAATTAAAAATAAGCACTACCTTTACATTCAAATACACTATAAACCAACAAAACAAATGATTACGAAATTAAAGAGTTTCCTTATGCTGGCTATTGTCAGCATATTTACTGTTGCAGGTATGACATCATGCAGTAGCGACGATGTTCCTTTTGATGAAAATGGTGAAATAAATGCTCCGGCACTTGTTCACAAGTATTTTGGATTGTCTCCTGAAGAGCTAAAGGTAAAGATGATACTGGCTAAGACCAGTTTGGTAAGCGAAGACAAGAATAGCCTCGTTTTCAAAAGCAACGACGCGAAACCTCTGAAATTTACCTTCCAATACTTTGGAGGCAAGATGACTGGCGCAGAGGCTCGTGTAGTTTCCAATAACATGATGAGCTATTTCAAGAAATGGGACGCCCTTATGCTGGACAAAAAAGCAGACTTCAGCAGCTTTTGGGCTCATAACAAAGACTTGAA
Source organism: Bacteroidaceae bacterium (assembly GCA_017619585.1). The sequence continues at coordinate 66,566 of JAFZSA010000013.1, read as the reverse complement.
TAAGTATTACTATACTCATGATGAGTTTGTTGCTGATATCAGTGAGAATACTAAATGGGCTTTGGAGGAGGCAATAGATCATAATGCCAAACAGATAATTGAGATAGGAATTGATGGCGATGACCTTTATTATTTCTTTGGCGAATACTTATATTGGGATTACGACAATAATATTCAATAACAAAATACAAACAGCCCAGGGAGAAATCCTTGGGCTGTTATTGTAATTGCGGGACATTGTTTCTTATCCCATTTCTACAAATGAATATTAAATTATTCTGTGTAACTGTTAATAAATGTCTTTATGCTTGGACGGGTATATTAGAAAGTAGTATATTTGGGGTAGAGAAACCATAAAATAAGTATAAATAGCAAGATGGAAAACAAGAAAACGCAGTATGTAGGCTCTATAGAAAGGGAGTCCGTTACAGTTACAATTCTTTTACTTTTGGCAGCCTCACTGCTACTGACAACATCATGTTCATCAACTTCTAAAGTCGCAGCATCCAGCACTAAGACTTCCAAGACTGTTAGTCACAAATACGTTGATCTGGGCTTGCCCAGCAAGACGCTTTGGGCTACCTGCAATGTGGGTGCCAAGAAGGCCGAGGAGTACGGAAACTTCTATGCCTGGGGCGAGACAAAGCCCAAGAACGACTATAGCTGGAGCACCTACACCTTGTCCTGTGATTCTATTACTAAGGACATTCAGGTGGTTTCTAACAATCGCGAGGAAACCAGAAAGGAGACTTGCCATTATCTGACGGACCGTTATACCTCGAGTGACGTAATCATAAACGTTTTACCACAGGATGATGCTGCTACAGTGAACTGGGGAAAGGAATGGAAGACACCCACTCTGGAACAATGGAACGAACTCAGCGATACCACCCTCTGCCAATGGACACAGCAGAAAAAAGGCTTCCTGGTTACCAGCAAGAAGAACGGCAAGAGCATCTTCCTGCCAGCCTGTGGCTTTTATTATGGAAAGAAAGCCCCAGAGACGTTCCTGAACGAGGGCGATAGCGTAAGATACGAAGGTCACTACTGGACGAGCACATTGTTTTATAGAGGTAAGACGGAATGCGAAGCATCACGTCTGAGTTTCCACACGGGTTATCAGCGAAATAAACTCCCTTATCTTTCTGTGATTAAAGATCTGTATTGCGGCATGAGCATCCGCCCTGTAACCAAACAACAGGAATAAAAAAACACGGACTTATAAAAAAGCAAAAAAGGGCAACCCGCTATGGGATGCCCTTTTTCTATTATCGTTATTATGTGATAACTTTATTTCTTACGCTTCCAAGTCTGTGTCTCGTAGAAGACGCCCAGGTAGCCTCTTACCTTCAGGTCTTCGCCCTCCAGCCACATGGTGCACTTGTAGCTCTTGCCGTTCTTGGGATTGTAGATCTTGCCGCCTTCCCACTTGTCCTTGCCCTTCTGGAGGCCAGAGAGTATGTTCACGCCCATCAGCTTGCGGCTCTGCAGCTTCTCGTCGGGGTTATGGGTATCCTTTGTCTCAGGACCCTTCTGCAACCAGATAATCTTGCCGTTCATCTTGTTGCCAGCCTGATAGATTTCTACTTGGGCATCGCCGGCCTCTGTGTACCACTTACCCAAAACATCCTGTGAATAGCCTGCCACTGAAACCAGCGCCATGGCTATCATCAACATCATTTTCTTCATTTTACCTTAAACTTTTATTTATAACATTATATCATTGAAGTTTCGTATATTTCTCAACTTCCTTGGAGTTAAGGAGTTAAGTAGTTATCGCTTCGCTCGTCCTTCGGACAGTAGTTAAGCCGTTACTATGCTCAACTGTAATCTCTATGACAAAGAAATGGCTTAACTACTTAACTACTGTCTACTTAACTACTTCAGAAAATTGAATTACTTTAGTATATTATCGTCAAAGACAATATTATCTAATTCCTTGTCTATTTTAAAAAAAGGTAAATCTACCTTTATGGTCTCACCAGGCTTAATGGTGTAGGACTTCAGGGGCTTGTTCCGACTTACTACATTTACCACCAACTTGTTAGCACCCTTTCTTACCACCTCTATGCCGAAGGGGGCCCATGTGCAGGCGTAGATATTATCCAAGCGATAATTGTCCCACTCTGTAGGCATCTGAGGGGTGAGAGTGAAGGTACGTAAACCTGTGGGACGGAAGCCCAGCAAACCCTCTGTGATGATACGGCAATAGAGCCCGCTCTCGGCTGCCAGATGGCGCTGACCACCCTCTGGCCAAGCCTCTACCACGTATGGAACATGCTCGCCCAAGAGACGTATGGCAGAGAATTTCTTCAGGTATTCCAAGGCCTTGTCGGCATACCCTGCAGCAAAGGCACCACGGAATCCGTAAAGGGTTGAACGGTCCCAGAAAATCTTGTCGCCACTCTGAGAGAGCATTCCGTTCTCTGTCCACAGCTGGGGAGAGAACATCGCCTCCAGAGTTCCCTTTGCTCTGTCGTAAATTCCCATCGTCAAAGGAATACAAATCCAAGAGCGAAGCACATCATTACCCTTGTAGTATCTGTACGTATCGTATCCCTCAACAGTTGCATGGAAGAATTTATCTATGTTCTTACGCAAGGTAGCTGCCTGCTTCCGATAGGTTTGAATCTTGCTCTTATAATTATGAATTATGAATTGTGAATTATGAATTTCTTCTAAGAGATAAGCGCTGCTGATAAGGGCATCATAGTAAAGGCTGCTGGTACATAGGTTAGCATCACCACTGGGCAGACGACCCTCCAGCTCATCGGCATCGCTGGCAACAACACCATTTTTATTGAGCTTACGATGACAATACTCCAGGCACCATTCTATCAGGGGCCAAACCTCCTTGGCAATCTCCGCATCACCTCTTTCCAGGCAATACCTGCTGGCTCCGTAAGCCAACATAGCAGCATCGCCGCGATCGAAGGGACCAAAGACATCATCGCCACCACAGATAATGCTCCAAGGCACGAATTTGTATTCAGGATTGATGTATTTCAGGTAGCAGCGCCAAGTGGTCATAGCACTCTCGTTACCCTTGTCGTAACCTAAGAAGGGGAAGAAGGGATTGACGTACTCTGCCTGATCATTGCACCACATAGCAGCGTAGTACGACTCGCCTCCAGGGGCGTGCATCAGTCCGTTCTGGGTGGCGAAGATACTCTCGCTGGCACGAATCTTACTCATCTGGAAGAGCGTCTGGATGGTCTGGTCAGGACAAGAGAATTGCAGTTTCTTACTGGTTACATCCTCAATAAAAGCGCCACGTTTAGAGAGTTCCTGATCTACGTCTATGGCTGCCTCCTTCTCGTCAGCAGGAGCATAAGCCTGCACAGAAGCATAGAAGGTGGTATAATCTCCTGGCTTCAAGGTTACCTTCCAATCCTGCTGAAACTCTGTCTGAGCCACCAGAGAATAACTGCCACGCGTACCCTCTTCCTTGTTGGTAGTTCGGACAGAACGAAGGGCAGGCACAATGATGGTCTCCACTTTCTTGCCAATATTCCTGATGGTATACTTCTCGCAGACAGCAGCCTTCTGAGTGCTGGGGAAGAAGATACGCGTCAGTTCAAAGTCGTTGTTATCACCCTTCAATGTACCATAAACAGTCAGTAAGCCGTTGATATCCACAACCTTAACCTCCTGCTCCGTCAGACTTCTATTGTTGGCAGTCATTCCCTTCAGGAAATCCACATCGCAACGTGGCATCCAGCTGGCGTGGGTATTATTGGGAATAGTCCTGAGCATAGGGAAGACAAGGTGACGGTCCATACTGAACTTCTTATTCTTATCCACACCCCAATAGTAAACCACAGAGGCACGAAGGCCCGACATCTCTATATGGTCGTTATAGGGAAGTTCACCATTCGAGGTTTCCCACCTGACGCAATGGTTACCTTGTACCTGCCATCTGTTCTCCTTTGCCTGAAGTGTCAGGGCAAGAAGAAAGGAAAAGAAAAGAATAAGATGTTTCATATCAGAATCTATTTTTCTTGAAATAATCATTATAAATCTTAATGCCGAATACTATACAACTGCAAGTTGAGGTGACAAGATTTGTCAGGAACAAAGACCACATAATATCAGGCTTATGCAACAGCCCCTGCAACATAAAGGCAAAGGCACCTATGGCCATCATCAGAAAGGTGGGAAGGGCTATGCCGTCTGTATTACGGGTGCGAATGGTCTCTATTGCCTGTGGCAGATAACCCAGAATCATGCAGACACTGGCCACAACGCCACAAATCTGAAAAAAAGTACTCTGTTCCATATTATTACTGAAGTTTCGCATGTTTCTCAACTTCTTTGTAGTTAAGAATTTAAGTAGTTATCGCTTCGCTCATCCTTCGGATAGTAGTTAAGCTAATACTTTTTCATTGAGATTACAGTTGAGCAAAGTAACGGCTTAACTACTTAACTACTGCCTACTTAACTACTTCATAAAGTTGAATAATATTATTCTAATAACTTACACTACACTCAAATCCAGCATTCCGTATCTGCCCGGCTATGGCATCCAAAACCTCTGGAGCAGCCTTCTGCAAGCCCTGTACAGGTGTCTCACGGTCTATGGTGTATATCATTACCTTGCTGGGACGAATGCGCTTCAAAGCCTCTATATAGGGTTCTACATAGTCAGGAGTGGTGTTACAGACACTCTCACCATTCAATACTCCATCCATAAACATCGTCTGGATGATTACATGACCGTTGAAAAGTGAAAGGTTCTTTATCTGCTCCTCTACATCATAATGCCCCTGTGGACGGTCCACCTTATTTATATATAAGGAAGAGACAGTATCCAACTTCTGAATGTTATTATCGAACTTCAGCAAGGTCTCCCTTATCTCAGGTCTGTGAATCTGCGTTGCATTGCTGAGGATGCTTATCTTGGCATTGGGGCAGTATTCGTTTCTAACCCTAATGACACGCTCCACCACCTCTGGGAAGTGAGGATTCAGCGTAGGCTCTCCATTGCCGGCAAAAGTGAAAACATCAGGAGTAATATTTTCATTTTTTAATTCTTGCAACTTCTCTATAAGTGCTGTTTCAACTTCATCAGCAGAGGGTAGGGGATTATGAGTTCTGCGTTCACGGTTCAAACCGCACTCGCAATATACACAGTCAAAACTACAGAACTTTCCACCCTTAGGCAGCAAATTAATTCCTAATGAAATACCCAACCTACGACTATGAATAGGTCCGAAGATGGGTGAAGGATAGATAATTGTACTCATAACAGACGCAAAGTTACGTTATTTTATTTTAAATTGTGCAAGGGAACATTTTTTATTAGTATTTTTGCATTCGAAAATGAGAAAATTCTATTTTATATTCAGTTTATTTCTCCTTTTTTCCAATGTCGTAAGGGCACAGGGAGAGGATTTGGGTGATCTTGTAATTCCACAAGAGCCACGAGCCTATAAACTGAAGATTCAACGCTACAGATACAAAAACCCTACCATAGAAAACGGAGATACCATCTGGACCTATACCTGGGAACCAGGTGTGTGGTTCTTTGCTCCCATCAAATTCAAGAGTGAAAAGCAAAGAAGGGATTTCAACAGACTTGTTTACAACGTAAAGAAGGTACTACCCATTGCCCAACGGGTAAATGGCCTTATTGCCGAAACCTACGAAGTACTGGAAATGCTGCCTGATAAGAAATCCAAGCAGCAGCATATAGCCAATGTTGAAAGGGATATAAAACAACAGTACACCCCGGAGATGAAAAAACTTACCTATAGTCAAGGTAAGTTGTTGATAAAGCTGGTTGACAGAGAATGTAACCAGAACTCATACGAGATAGTAAAAGCTTTCTTTGGTCCTACAAAGGCAACATTCTATCAGATATTTGCCTGGACATTCCGAGCCTCCCTGAAGAAAGAATACAAGCCTGAGGATGATGACAAACTTATTGAGCGGGTTGTCCTTTTAGTAGAAACTGGTCAGCTATAGACCATATTATAATACCAGCCGTAACACTTACGTTCATACTGTGCTTGGTTCCGAACTGAGGAATCTCTATGCATCCGTCGCACATATCAACAACCTCCTGTTGAACACCTTTCACCTCGTTACCAAGTACCACAGCATACTTCTTATTCTTGTCAAACTGCATGTTCTGCAGCATGGTACTGCCCTCGCATTGTTCAATAGCCAAGACGGTATAACCCATAGTTTTCAACCATTCTACAGCATCCTGTGTCTGCTGAAAGTACTTCCATTCTACACTATCCTCAGCTCCCAGAGCTGTCTTGTGTATTTCGGGATGAGGAGGCTGGGCAGTAATACCACACAGACAGATACCCTGTACCAGGAAGGCATCACTTGTACGAAATACACTTCCTACATTGTACAGACTTCTTACATGATCCAAAACAACTACCAACGGAAGCTTGTTAGAGTCCTTAAACTCCTCAACACTCTTCCTGCCCATTTCCGTTACCTTCAGTTTCCTCATATATATTCTCCAACTATGAATTATGAACTATGAATTATGAACTATGAATTATGAACTATGAATTATGAACTATGAATTATGAACTATGAATTATGAACTATGAATTATGAATTGAATTAAAGTTTTCCACAAAATTAACAAAATATGTTGATAACTCTGATAAAAGCCTGTGGAAATATCCATAATTATTAACAAAAAAGTGTGCAAAACCCAGCCATAAATAGTTATCAACAAAACCACATAAGGATATTAAGGGCGTTTCAACATATTTTTCTTGAGTTATTAAACCAATATATGAGAGAAAATTTTTATATTTGCAAGTTATAAACAGATGTTGAAAACTTTATCCCAAGAAGTTGAAGCATAAGTTATAAAAGAAAGTAATAGAGGAAGTTAAATAGTAAATAAGAATAGCTGATGAATGTTGAAAACCCTGTTGATAATAAAGAGATAATGTGAATTGTATATTTATGCAGAATATTATCCTCAGTTATTAACATTATCAACACCCCATCATTATCATAATTACTATTCTTTATTAAAAGAGGAAAAAAAAATATAATAATATATGGTTGATAAAAAGTGGAAAGAACTGGGCTACATAAATGAACCAATCCCAGAAGGAGTTGATATTAAGGCCGAGATAAAGCGTATGTGTAAAGAGAAGAATGCCGTTATTATGGCACACTATTACACAGACGGGGAAATTCAGGATATAGCAGATTTTATTGGCGACAGCCTTGCCCTTGCCCAGAAGGCAGCCAAGACGGATGCTGAAATCATAGTAATGTGTGGTGTTCACTTTATGGGTGAGACTAACAAGATTCTATGTCCCGACAAGGTGGTACTGGTGCCTGATCTGAATGCTACCTGTTCACTGGCCGAGAGTTGTCCTGCAGATGAGTTTTCTGCCTTTGTAAAGGCTCATCCCGGTCATACCGTTATCAGTTATGTGAATACTACAGCTGCCACAAAGGCAGTAACGGATGTTGTTGTTACCAGCAGTAATGCCAAGCAGATAGTAGAGAGTTTTCCAAAGGACGAGAAGATTATCTTTGGTCCTGATGAGAACCTGGGTAATTACATCAACAGTATAACGGGCCGTAATATGGTATTGTGGAATGGATGCTGCCATGTTCATGCCAAGTTCTCCTTAGAGAAGATACTGAAGTTGAAGGCTGAGCATCCCAAGGCTAAGGTATTGGTGCATCCTGAATGCAAGGGTGCTGTTGTTAAGGTTGCCGATAAGGTAGGCAGTACAGCAGCCCTGTTGAAGTTCAGCATCAATGATGAGGCTACAGAGTTTATTGTGGCAACAGAGAGTGGTATTCTGCACGAGATGCAGAAGGCTTGTCCACAGAAAACCTTCATTCCTGCTCCACCAGACGACAGTACCTGTGCCTGCAACGAGTGTAACTACATGAAGCTTATCACCATGCAGAAACTCTACAACTGCCTGAAGTATGAATGGCCTACTGTAGAGGTGGATAAGGAAGTAGCCGGCAAAGCTATAAAGTCCATCAATAAGATGTTAGAGATTTCAGAGAAGTTAGGTTTATGATTAGCGGTTAGCGTAATTATGAATTATGATTAGCGGTTAAGGGTTAGCGGTTAGCGTAATTATGAATTATGATTAGCGGTTAAGGGTTAGCGGTTAGCGTAATTATGAATTATGATTAGCGGTTAAGGGTTAGCAGTTAGCGTAATTATGAATTATGATTAGCGGTTAAGGGTTAGCAGTTAGCGTAATTATGAATTATGAATTAAGAATTATGAATTAATGGAAGAACTACCACACCTGATCATAGACCTTGCCTATATACTTATCATTGCAGGTGCCGTAACTATCATCTTCAAGAAGTTACGTCAGCCCTTGGTGCTGGGTTATATAGTAGCAGGTTTTCTGGCTGGTCCCCACATGCCTTATACGCCTTCCATAACGGATAGCTCAAGCATAGGGGATTGGAGTCAGATAGGTGTGATATTCCTGATGTTTACATTGGGATTGGAGTTCTCCTTCAAACGTATCATAAAGATGGGCTTGCGTCCTATCATCTCTGCCTTGCTTGTCATGACCTGTATGATAAGTGTGGGTAGCGAGGTAGGATGGCTGTTTGGATGGAGTGATATGGACCGACTCTTCTTAGGAGGTATGCTGGCCATGAGTTCCACCACCATCATCTATAAGGCTTTTGATGACCTTGGCTTGCGTATGCAGCGCTTTGCCTCTAATGTGCTTTCTGTGCTTATTCTGGAAGATATACTGGGTATTTTACTGATGGTAATACTCAGTGCTCTGGCAGTAAGCAGAAAGTTTGAGGGAGTAGAGCTGTTGAACAGCATGATGAAGCTGGGTTTCTTCCTGTTGCTTTGGTTCCTGGTAGGTGTATTCCTGATACCTCTTTTATTACGCAGATACAAAAAATACATCAATACGGAAACTCTGCTGGTAGTAAGTGTAGGCTTGTGTTTTATGATGGCTGTTATAGCTACTAATGTAGGATACAGCCCTGCCTTTGGTGCCTTCATGATGGGAAGTATCATGGCAGAGACTACTGAGAGCGAAAATATCACCAAGTCTATCAGTTCGCTGAAGGATTTCTTCGGAGCCATCTTCTTTGTGAGTGTGGGCATGTTGGTAGATCCCAATATACTGATGGAATACTGGATGCCTATCATAGCCATTACCTTTGCCGTTATCCTGGGTCAGATGATATTCGGAAGCTTCAGTTTCCTAATAGCAGGTAATAACCTGAAGGATTCCGTCAAGTGTGGATTCTCCTTGGTTCAGATAGGCGAGTTTGCCTTTATTATTGCTGCTTTGGGCGAATCCTTGGGTGTAACCAGTAAGTTCATTTATCCTGTTGTGGTAGCTGTAAGTATCATTACCACCTTTGTTACGCCTTATGTTATTAAGTTCTCTGACCCCTTCTATAATAGGTTAGAGCGCATTATTCCCAAGAATATTGCTGATAACAGGTTTAGTGCCCTTAGGCGCAGACGTAATGAGATAATAAGAAAGTTTACCCTGGGTAATGCATGGAAGCGTTTCCTGCGTGCTGTATTCATTCAGACTATTGTTTACCTGACGCTTTGTACAGCTATCATAGGAGCCAGTTTTGCCAGCCTTCTGCCTGTGTCACGTCAGCTTTGCGGACATTGGTACGGAAATATTGTATGCGGACTTATAACATTGCTTTTGGTTTCGACCTGTGTCCGTCCTATTGTGGTAAGGAAGAATAATTCAGACGAGGCAAAGTATCTGCATAAGTTCAATAAGTTCCATAGATTCCTATTAAGGATTATAATAGGTATAAAGTTCTGTATTGGTTGTGCTGTTATCTATTATATCCTGAATTTTCTGTCGCCCCTCTGGTGGTTCTGGCATATTGTGATAAGTATTCTGCTGATGGTAGGTATTATCTACAACAGACGCATAAAACTACTGAGCATACGTATAGAACGTACCTTCCGTAAGAACCTGCGCAGTAAGGAGGAGAATACAAGATTGCCTTCATACGGACGTAAGCTGAAGGGTAGGGATCTGCAGATTTCCAGCTTTACCATACCCCAGAATACCAAATGGGGTGGTAAGACGTTATCGCAGTTGAACTTTGGTAGGACAGAACATATCCATATTGCTGCCATAAGGCGTGGTGACCAACGTATTAACATCCCTGGTGGCAACAACAGAATCTATCCGGGTGATATCATAGAGATTGTCTCTGACGAGGACGGATTAAGGGCTTTCCAAACCAAGATGATGAATTCTGTCTTCCTGGTTGACGAGACAAATACCCTTCAGAACAAGCTTACCATTATAAAGGTTGGTATTTCCAACTCAAGTCCTCTATGCGGAAAGACATTGGTTGATATTGACTTCCGTAGGCAGTATAACTGTATGGTTGTGGGCATAGAGGATGATAAGGGCAACCTACAGGTCACCCAAGCCCAACGTAAGTTCCAGGCAGGTGAACTTATCTGGGTAGTAGGCGAGGAAGCCGACCTGGCAATGCTAAGAATGGGCGTATAGGGTACGGCGGTTAGCCGTAGGATGTACTGAATGTACATCCGTGCCCTATACGGGAGGGCATCTATGATGCACGGAGCGGGTTATTGGTGCCGGTAGGCAGCAAGGTACTACGTAATGCGATGGAGCATTACGGTGTACATAACTATGAACTATTTTAGAGTTTGTTTTGTTTCAGCTTCTCTACAAACTCATCTACGTTAGCTAACAGCCTGGGGATATCCAACTGCTGAGGACAATGCGAAACACAGGCACGGCATTGTATACAATGGTTAGCTTGTCTTAATTTAGGAACACTTCTGTCGTAACCTACCAAGAAGGCTCTGCGGGCTTGCTGATAGTTCTTGGCCTGCTGACTCTCAGGTACATTTCCCTTGTTTACACACTTGTTATAATGTACGAATATGGCAGGGATATCAAGACCATAAGGGCAAGGCATACAGTACTTGCAGTCGTTACAGTCTATGGTAGGATAGCTGTTGATAAGTGTTGCCGTCTCACCCTCCAACCATTCCTGTTCCTCCTGCGAGAGTTCCTTCAGAGGCGAATAACTGCGTATATTATCCTCCAAGTGTTCCATATAGGTCATGCCGCTCAGAACGGTCATAACATTAGGCTTGCTGCCTATATAACGGAAAGCCCAGCTGGCAACGCTGCTCTCAGGATCACGTTGTTTCAGATGTGCTACCACATGATCGGGCACTTTACTTAGGCGACCTCCTAAAAGTGGCTCCATAATGACGGCAGGAATTTCCAGTTCTGCCAGTCGGTTGTAAAGATATTCTCCTGAACGACCCTTATCTTCATCATTGTGCCAGTCGCAATAGTTGGCCTGAATCTGCACAAAGTCCCATTCATATTCATCGTGATGGTCCAGCATCCAGTCATAGACGGCTACATCTCCGTGGAAGGAGAAGCCCAGGTTTCTGATTCGTCCTGCCTCTCTTTGTTCCATCAGCCAATCCAACAGTCCGTTATCCAGATAGCGCTGGTGCAGGTTCTGCATTCCTCCGCCTCCTATGGCATGTAGGAGCAGATAATCCACATAATCCGTCTTCAGGTACTTCAGGCTGTTCTCGAACATTTCCTTTCCAGCCTCCAGGCTATACTGGCTGGGGCTGAAGTTGGAAAGCTTGGTAGCTATATAGTACTGGTCTCTACGGTATCCGCTCTTCTCCAGGGCTATACCTAATGATTCCTCACTCTTACCCCTGCAATAGGCTGGTGATGTATCAAAGTAGTTAACGCCATGATCCAGGGCATATTTACAAAGGCGATTGACCTGTTCCTGGTCTATAACGTCTTCGTTTTCTATCTTCTGAGTCGGCAGACGCATCCATCCGTAACCCAAGAGGCTCACTTTCTCGCCAGTCTTAGGATTCTCGCGGTAGGTCATCTTATCCGTAGGAACCTTACCTGTATGGTGACCCATATAGTCCACCTTTCCATTACTCTCAGTACCTCCGGCACCACAACTGGCTAATGCCGCTGTAGCAGCCATAGTACCCGTAACCTTCAGAAATCCTCGTCTATTATATTGTTTCATAACTACTCTAATTGAGACCCCATGACCCCCTTTAGGGGGAATTAGGTTATAATTTTTTGAAATTTGAATATTGCCTTTTGAATTTTGAATTGAACCCCATTTCCCCTAAAGGGGGACAGGGGGTCTAAATTTCACGGTGCACCTCATGTCCCTCAACATAGATGGCGCTGAAGGGACGCGAGGGACAAAGATTCTCGCAAGCACCACAACCAATGCACTTTTCCTCGTTCACCACAGGAATCAGCAATACCCGTTCACGAGGAATCTCCTGGTTATCGGCATCCAGCCAACGGCCACCATCCTGATGAACACCCGACTGCAGGGGAACCATCTGAATAGCTCCAGTAGGACAATGACGGGCACAGTTGCCACAAGGGATACCATCTACGGCAGGCAGACAGTTCTCCTTTATCCAAACGGCATGACCCACCTGTATGGCTGTTTTCTGCTCTATGGTAATGGGTTTGATAGCACCAGTAGGACAAACATCCGAGCAACGGGTACATTCGGGTCGGCAATAGCCACGTTCGTAGCTTACCTCAGGCTGCATAAAGCGGTCCAGGCTGTTGCTGGGGCGCAGTACATCATTAGGACAGCTGTTGATACACAGCTGGCAAGAGGTACAATGTTCTGCCAAATTCCTGGCTGATATAGAACCCGGAGGGGTTATCAATTTCTCGCGTTCAGGCTTCTTCTTATCCTCAATCTCAGCCAATCCGCCATCCGTAGTCTTCTCCTGAGCCTTCAGCAGAGATGTCCCGGCCAATAAAGCCATACCAGTCAGGAAGGTACGACGATCAGACCCTCTCCTATCCTCCCCCTCTATGGGGAGGGACTCTTTTTTATTGACCTTATTGGTCTCCCCTCCATAGAGGGAGGGGACGGGGGAGGGTCTAAAGCTGATTGCCTTTTGAGCACATTGTTCTATACAATCACCACATGTAACACAACGACTGTAATCTATCTCGTGCGTCTTGGCATTGATACAGGAAGCCTTGCAGTTACGTTCACACTTACGGCAACCATTGCAGGCATTGGTGTCTATGTTAATCTTCAGACGAGAATACTTAGCCAGCATCCCTAAGAATGTCCCTACAGGACAGATAGTATTGCACCAGGTACGTCCACCCCTCCATGCCAGTACGCCTATGATAATCCATGCAGCAAGGGCTGCTACAAGAGCTGGAATGCTCTTCAGCCACACATCCACCTCATAAAAGGCATAGCTGTCATAGTGCTCTGCAATCATGGCTAGTCCATTGTTGGCCAGTTTATAGAGTGGGGAGAAAATGGTTCCCACAATCTTTCCGTATGTACTATAGGGAGCAATCAGTCCTACTACCCAAGCCAGGTTGGTAGTCAGCAGGAAACCTGTAATAGCCAAGATGCTGGCACGCAGGATGCCTTTCTCCTCAGAGTAGCTGTACTTGTTTCTTTTCTTACGGAACCATGCAATTACATCCTGCATCACACCTAAGGGGCAGATGATGGAGCAATAGATACGGCCAAACAGCAACGTCAGGGCCACAATAAAGAGCAAGGCCCCAATGTTCATGGCTATCAAGGCAGGTAGAAACTGAATCTTAGCCATCCATCCCAGATACACATGAGCCGTACCAGTAAAGTCAACCAGCAGCCACGTGATAAGAATCCAGAAGATGAGGGCAAGGGTTATTCGGACTTTTCTAAGCATAAAGTATGAAATTGGTTAATATTGAGTTAAAAATGGGTCTCAGACTTTAATTATGCACTATGAACTATGCACTATGAACTATTATAAGGGCAAAGCTACTCAATATTTTTGATTATCATGGATAATCATTCCACTTTTTTTATAAAAGTCCGCTAAAATAGAATATTATTCTGCCAATAAACAATAAATCCACGAAAAGCGATGTGCCTCTCGTGGATTCATTCCTTTATTATTATAAACCAAATGTAAGATTACTTTGCTAATAGGCTATCAGGAATCTGAACAGGCGTAGTGATAAGGTTTATTTCCCTTTCGTGCGCGTTCTGTTCCATCTTCTTCAGTTCGGAAGCTGGTATATTGGCTAACTCGTGAGGATTTACCACCTTACCATTCAGTTTCAGAGTAACCCCTTCGGGACCCCAGTATGGACTCTTGGTTGACTTCTTCTGAATAAAGGATTTGTTAATATCATAAGTTTTTCCTTTATCAGTTACTCCTTGAAACTTTGCCTCTCTCCATATACCCTTGGGGATGGTTATAGCAAATCTATTAGGATCATCCTCTTTAAATGTGATTAGTTTCTCACTACTATTCTGCGTTTCTTGCTGAGTAGCATTTTCCTCTACTTTAGGCTTGGCAAAGGCAACAACAGCTAATGCCATCAATGCGGGCAGGACAACGGCTTTGGTCATCATCCAGCGATTGGAATTTGTTTTGTGCATCATTTTAATTTGTTTTTGAAATTGATATTTATTGCATCGATGCCTTTTTATTCAGAGATTTTACAATCCGTAATACATGCTTTCAGGGATTTCTACAGGCGTAGTGATGATGTTTACCAGTCGACCTTGACTAAGGTGAATCTCAATCTTCTTCACCTCTGATGCCGGTAGATTGGGTAGCCTATTGATATCTACATCCTTGCCATTGAGTTTTATATGGGCTTTATATTCGCCAGATATCCGTAGGGCAGGAGAATGTACGATGGGATTCTCTTCTATGAAGGAGATATTGTCCGTCTCTACCCACGTTTTCTTGAGCCAGGTTATGATAATTCTTTCTCCATCCTCTGTGAGCTCGAACATATTCTCGTCAGCGAACTCCTGGTATTCTTTGTTTTGGTTATGCTGTTTTAGAGAATAGGAATGGTAGGCAGCAAAGGAAAGACCGCCCAGAAAGACGCCAGCGATGAAGATAGCGGCAACACGCATCCAGCGTGGCAGAACCCTTCTTTGCTTGTAGTTTTTCTGCTCGAACCGTTGCCAAGCTGCTTCAACATCTTCTGGTTGATGTATCTGCTTTTGGCGATAGCCTTGTTTGGCTGCTGCCATCAGACGGTATGCCTGGCGGGTCTCATCGTCAGTATTAATGATGTCATGGATTTCCTGTTCGGTATAGGCACTGGGGTTATCAAGCATTTCCAGTAGCCGGTTCATGTTTTCGTTTGTCTTTTCCATAACTTTGCGGTTTAGGTTCTGAATTGTTTTTGAATGCCTTGAATGGATTGGCTAAGGTACTTGAAGACCGTCTTCAGGTTCATGTCTAACCTGCTGGCAATATCTTTCAGCGTCAGATCTTCCTGGAATCGTAATCGGAAGATGGTAAGGTGCGGTTCCTCCAGATGAGTCTCGGCATAGTCGCAGACGGCCTCTATGGTTGCCATCCGTTGTTCTATTTGCTGCCAGTCAGATGCTGTATCCTGGGAATAAAGCTCTCGCACCTTCTCTGCCAGCGTCTTCTGCTTGATGCGATTGATGCAACTGTTGCGTACAGCTGTCATCAGGTAGGCTCTTGCCTTGTCATTGGTGGGCAGTATATTACTCTCCATAAGCCTCACGAATATATCTTGCACCACATCCTCGGCTTCCGCATCATCGTACAGGAGTGTTCTGGCCAGATGAATCATCTCGCTGTAGTGGTGGTTGAATAGTCCGTGCAGTCTTGTCTTGTCAATCATATAATGTTGTTTTCTCGCTCCCTTTTCTGGGGTGCTTCTATACTATATACAATTCAGCGAATAGTTTTTCTACAGAAACCTCTCTTTTTTTTATCCCAACAGCCCAGAATACAATAAATCCACGAAAAGCGATATGCTTCTCGCGGATTTATTCCTTCCTTTATTATTAACAATCATTTCTCTGAAAGCGATATGCCGTTTCTCTGCCAGTAATATGCCGTTTCTCTGCCAGCGAAACGCCGTTTTGCTAAACAAGGTTACTCTTTAGGCTTTTGTTCGGTCTGAGCAGGAGGTAGTTTAAATGCTATAGGAAGACGGTAATTACAAGATACGGCCTTGTTCATATACCTTGCAGGCTTCCATTTAGGCATAGCAGATACCACGCGGATGGCTTCTTGAGAGAGTCTGTCATCAGGTGAACGTAATGCCTTTACATTAGTAACAGAGCCGTCTTTTTCTATTACAAAGGTTAAATGTACGCGTCCCTGAATGCCCTTTGCTTTACATTCTTCTGGGTATTTGATATGCTCTGCTATCCACTTGTACATAGCTTCATCACCACCAGGGAACTGAGCATTCTCTTCATACTCTACGAAGACTCTTTCTTCAACAGTCTCTGTAATAGGTTTTTCTGTCGGTTCACTTGTAACAGTTTTCTGTGTATTAGGGAGCTTGAAGACAATGGGGAGTCTGAAGTGGGAACGTACAACCTTTCCTTTATCCTTAGCAGGCTTCCATTTAGGCATAGCATTAACAACACGGATGGCTTCTTTAGATAGTAGAGGATCGGGAGATCTTAGAGCTTTGATTTCGCGGATGGACCCATCAGTATCGACTACAAATGTCATAGTTACACGCCCTTGTATACCCTTTTCCCTACATTCCTCTGGGTATTGGAGATGATTTGCTATCCACTTGTACATAGCCATATTACCACCAGGGAACTGAGCGTTTTCCTCTACACGGTCGTAGATTTTATCGTCATCTGCCGGCAGGGACACTTCTGTGTTCACCTCAGGGGGTGTAGTACTCTCTTCCACAATGGGTTCAGTAATTTCTTCAGTA
The DNA here is from genome assembly GCA_017619585.1 of Bacteroidaceae bacterium. The sequence goes on along the minus strand of JAFZSA010000013.1, from coordinate 49,803 downwards.
GTAGGGATTTCCTCTACTTTAGGTTTGGCAAAGGCAACAACTGCTAATGCCATCAGGGCGGGCAGGACGACGGCTTTGGTCATCATCCAACGATTAGAATTTGTTTTGTGCATCATTTTAATTCGTTTTTTTAGTGAATGGTGACTCAGATTGTTGCCAAGGGTCTGCAGTCGATTGCCAACGGCCTTTGTCACAAGTAAAAGTTGATATGTCTTTGCATCGATGCCTTGATTAAGTACAGCGTTGTCGGCCTCGTATTCATGAACAGCCTTCAGGTCGCGCCCCAACAGATAGACGAAGGGGTTGAACCACTGAATGGCTTTCACTACTTCCAGGAGCAGCAGGTCCCAGGAATGACCCAGTCGGATGTGTGCCTGTTCGTGAGCTAGGATGGGCTTTCGCAGTCGCTCGTAGTCCGAAACGCTTATTATTATATAATGTAGGAAACTATAGGGTGGGAATTCGCCACCACGAATCACTATGGTATTCCCTTCTTCATCTTTGGTACTAGTACCACCCTTCGTATCAAGCCAGAAGCGGAAGAGTTGGAAAAGGAAGAATCCAACGGAAGCAAATACACCAGCAAGATATAAAGCCCCCTCCCAGCCTTTGCCCTCCGTCGCTTTGCTCCCCAATCGCTTCAATTTCGCGATTGCCCTTTGGGGGAGTGTTATATTATCTTCTGTAGAACTTTCTGATTCTATGTTGCTCCCCTCGCCCCTTGGAGATGGGATGGGGGTGGGGGTGAGGCTTTTTGCGATGAGGTTGCTTCCTTCTTCCTTAGGAGAGGGGTTGGGGGTGAGGCTTTCCTTTGTTTCAAAGAAGCTATCCCATAGTTCAATGGCGGATTTCTGTGCGTTTTCTGCACTCCCCCAAAGGGGGAGAGTGGAGGGGGCTTTAATTTGTATGGCAGGCAGCACCAGCGAAGCTATCATCGCAGTAAGCAATGCCAGACGGTTGAACCTGTGGAATGTCTCCTTACTCAACAGCAAAGCAAATCCTCCGTACAGGAGTGCCAGCAACAAGGCAGACTTTATGAGAAATGCAAAATTCATAATTCTTAATTCAAAATTTTATTAATGTCCTCCTTTTCTCTTCACTTTTCACTAAATCTTATTATGCATTGTGAATTATGAATTATGAATTAGAGTGAGGATTTCTTTCAGATCACTTTCAGAAAGCTCTTCATTCTGAATCAGGAAAGAGCAGAAGCGTTTGGCAGAGTTGCCAAAGAGTGTGTTCTTCACATCGTTCAGCACCTGGGTGGTGTACTTCTCGCGTGTGAGCATGGGCGAATAATAAAAGGTACGACCTGTAACATCCTTTCTGTGATGCTCTACGTAGCCTTTGGCCTCCAGAATCTTCAGGAAAGTACCTACTGTTGTGTAGGCAGGCTGTGGTTCGGGGTATTGTGCCACAATCTCGTGAACGGTAAGAGCCTGTGATACGTCCCACAGAACATTCATTACCTCCATCTCCGCCTTTGTCAGCGCCTTCATTATCTTATTATTATTCATGTGTCTGTTGTTAGTTTTTCTACTGCAAAGTTAGGGAAATAGCATATCGGCTTAGAAAAAGAACAAAAAAAAGAGGGCAGAACCCTCATTTTTTAACATTTGTATTTAGTTTACCAAGAACTATTATTAGTTGTTAACATTTCTGTCCACCTTTTTTCCCAGAATAACGCCTTTCAATTCAATTTTACTAAGATATTTTGTTGACAATAAAAAAAAATCCGTAATTTAGCAACGGAAAACATACAAACCAAGTATTAAAACTAATACAGAACACACAAAATGAAGAAGATTTTCAGCGTATTATTGCTCGCAGCAATCATTTTAAGCGCCAACGCCAAAGTCCGTTCACGCTGTATAATTCATGATGGTTTTATTTATTCCACAGAGAGTCCTGCTTTCTGTGGGCACTATATAAAAGACTTTGAAGATAATGATTTGGAATTGATAGGCTATCTGAATCCCTATCAATTTGCAGGTAAGGCTCCGCTTGTTATCCCTTCTTCTTTTGTTCATGACGGACAGGAATATAAGGTAAAGGAAATACGGATGGAAGCCCTAAAGGACCTTACTAACGTAGAAACCATAATTGTTGAAGATGGCATTAGTAGAATCAGGAACTATGCTTTCTTAAATTGTACCAGTCTGAAGAACATCATCCTACCTGCTTCACTGGAAATTGTAGGCGAGAATATTTTTGTAGGCTGTAATAGTCTAAGGAAAATCATCTTGGATCCTCGGTGTGAAGAATATTCCAACTACGGAAATTGTCTGATTTACAAACATGAAACACACGACCAAAATCGCGAAGACAGTATTTCGTACCAATTGGTAGCAGCCTGTCCATCCACAAAGATACCCTCTAAGGTTAATGATATTCGTGAGGACGCTTTCTTTTACCTGAAAGGCATCCGGCAGATAGAGTTACCTAAGAATCTGAAAGCTATTCGTTGGGCAGCCTTCGCCGGTTGTTCCAATCTAATGCAAATAGCTCTGCCAGATTCCCTTCAGGAAATAGACGGTGCTGCTTTTGGAGAGTGTAATTCCCTTACCTCTGTATATATCCCTAAGAATGTAAGATACATAGACCCTTCGGCTTTTGCTTGTTGCAAGAATCTGACCTCCATAGTTGTTGATCCTGAGAATCCTTATTACGACTCACGTCACAACTGCAACGGCATTGTACGTAAGAAAGATGATGCTCTTATTGTCTCTTGTCCGACTACCGTTGTAACAGAAGATGTCAAGGGTTATGAGTGGGGCTGTTTCTACGGGCGTAAACTTCATTCCATTCATATCCCCAAGCATATAGAAGATTTCTCTGCTGCCTCTTTTCTTCATTGCACCGATGTGGAAACCATCACTGTTGATCCCGACAATCCTTATTATATGTCACCAGAGGGTTCCAATGTTGTCCTCACTAAGGACGGCAAGACATTGGTTATGGCCTGTAGCAATTCCAAAATTCCTATGGGCATAGAAGAGATTGCCAGGAGTGCCTTCATACTCGGATACCCAGGTAGGATAGTAGAGTTACCCTATGGCGTCCGTAAGATAGGTGAAAAAGCTTTTGAAGATTGCTCAGACATTATCGATGTCGTTCTTCCGGCCTCTGTAACAGAGATTGAACCTTATGCTTTCAGAAATTGCCAGAACCTGCAGACGGTCCAGATTCTGGGACCAGTGAAGGAGATAACCTATGGTGTCTTCGATGACTGCATCAAACTTCAGTCAATCAATATCCCTGATGCGTGTGAGTACCTCAGTTCCTCTGCATTTAGAGGTTGCTCCGAAGAACTCAAAAAGCAAATTTACAAATAACAGTCACTTTTCTCTTTTAATTATAATATCCCCAATCCCCCTCCCTCGGGAGGGGAAGGGGAGGGGTTTCATTCTTCATTCTTGACCTACGGTCGAGCCTGCTCACGCTCGGAAGAGCTGATGCCTGCATCGCTCTTCTCTCACTCAATCGCAGCCTTCACTTTTAAAGGCGTCCAGTTCTTGAAGAAGCGGAGCACCTTCTCTTTGTCGTATCCTTGTCCCTCCTCCAGGAAACTGGAGTCCTGAATATGCAGGACCCTGCCCTCTGTGTCTAAGACTACGAATACGGGGAATCCAAACCGACCGGGGTTGTTCAGTCGCTTCAGCATGAGCTTAGCCTTTGCCTCTGCCTCCTTGTTGCGTGGGTTATAGTTTACGTGTATATACTCAAAGTTCTCTTCAATGAGGGTGCTGATGGTAGTGTCCTTGGTAATAAAGTCGGCAAACCTTAGGCACCAGGGGCACCAGTTGCCTCCCACTTGGCAGACAACGAACTTACCTTCTGCCTTGGCTTTCACCAATGCTCCGTCAATCTGCTCCATGGGGTCAATCTCCTCGTTATAAACCTTCTTCAATCCCGTTTGGGCACTTAGGGTGACGGCAAACATTGCTGCCATCAAGGCTGTCATTATTCTTGTTGCTTTCATATTCTTTTCTTACTTTAACTTCGTGGTAATGATGTTTACGCTGAAGGGGGCTACAGGGAAGGTGAGTTGCTTGCCCTCTTCTGCTATCTGAACCTTAGCAGGACGGGGAACAATGTTGTTGGGATACTGCATGGTGTTCTCGTCCTCCCCGCTCATACCTGCCAGGCGGACCATCTCTGCCTTTTCTGCTGTTCCGTTGGCAAGGTTCAGGGTGCCCTGAGTGCCTGTGCTGCAGAGGTTCACAACCTTGGTGTAGAGGGTGTTGGTCTTCTCGTCGAGGGTGCTGTTGCAGTAAACGCCGTGCAGTTGGTCTTCCTCCTGCTGGGGGATATTCCATTGCAAATCTGTCTTTACCAGACGGTTGCCCACATGGTTGGGGAAGAGCTGCTGTACCCAGTAGCTGGGGGTACCGAACGACTGGCTGCTATTGAACCTGATCATATCTGGTTGCCACTGCATGCTGTTCTCGTTGGCAAAGATGGGTGCATAGCTGCTCATACGGACAATGTCGGCATTGTTCTCCATACCTATCATAAAGACGGCCTCGCCCATAGCGGCATTCATGTTGCCTGTGGTGCCGAAGCCTTGGGTAACGGCATATTCGCCCGGATAGATGATGGGACCGCGACGGTCGTAGTTGTCGAAGCGGTTATACTGATCCACGAACCACTGGGGTGAGCGATAGTAATGCTCGTCCAGTATGTCAACGGGATGGCTGTTCCTCCACTTGGGCGTATCTGTGCCCCAAGACTCTACGTTGCCTATGCATTGCACCTCAGGGAAGCGGGCCTTGATGGCATCATAGAACATACGGTAGCGTTCTGGGTAGTGGTCGCTCTGGTCGCGATTGTCCTCCATGTGGTAGTTGTAGTTCTCATTACCTATTTCTATATAGGCGATGTTAAAGGGCTCTGGATGACCGTTCTCAGCACGCATCTTACCATAATGACTGGTAACAGGTCCGTTGGCATACTCCAGGGCACCCAGGCACTCGTCAATCCAAGGCTGCAAGCTGTCCAGTGGTGCACATCCTCCGTGCCAGATACCTATATTTACCACATAGAGGGGTTTGGCGTTAAGATCCTCGCAGAGCTGCAGGAACTCATGGAATCCCAAACCGTCGGTGGTGGGATAGCCCCAGTTGGCATTCATGTGACCGGGTCGGCGTTCAATGGGACCCACGGTGCGTTCCCAATGATAGGCGTTCTCCGGCTTCTTGTTTCCTTCTACATAACATCCACCAGGGAAGCGCATAAAGGCAGGATGCAAGGCCTGCAGCTTCTCTGCCAAATCTATACGGCATCCGTTCTCCCTGCCCTTGAAGGTGGGAGGGAACAGGCTCACTACGTCCAACAGAACGGTGCATTTCCCGTCGAACCACAAATGGAATTCGGCCTGTGGGTCGGAAGCCTCAGGTACAATGGTAGTCTCTATTTTCTGCCATTTTTGCTTTTTGAATTTTGAATCTTGAATTTTTGAATATTGAATCTTAATCTGTGTCTCACCCAATACCTTTCCGTCTTCACTCTTCAGGGAAGCTCGTATGGGAAGTTCTCCCCCCTTGGGGAGTTGAATAGGGGATATCCAGAACGACAGTTTGTACTGCGTCCCTGCCACCGTATTGATACCCCAATAGCCTATATTGCTGATGTCACCACCTGCATCCGTGGTCTTCACCTTCAGGGCGTGGTCAATCCAATTCTCTGCCCAAGGGGTCTTGGAATTCTGATTACTGGATTTAGGATTATCTTCCACCAAATTGATGTCGGCACCCTCTGCCTTCCAATGCGTAGGTAGTCTCTCTCCCTCGGGAGAGTTGGAGAGGGGTCCCTCAAACGAGCGGTTCGCTATCAACTCGGCATACAAGCCGCCATCCGAGGCAAAGTTGATATCCTCGTAGAAGATGCCGTATAAGGTAGGGCTGATTTCAATGCCCTTCTGGGCAATGTCAACATTCAAATTTACCTGTGCTGTTGTGCTCATGCAAAAACAAGCTGCATGCAATGCAATAAATGCCTTAAATCTATTCATGGATTCAGATGTTTTATGTGAATTTCACGACAAAGATAGCCGAAAGATACCAAACGGCAAAAAAAGTGGAAGGAAACCTTGCCGACCACAAGGGAAAATACTATTTTTGTGGCCGCAAAGCTTATTGCTATATGCAAAATAGCCTAATTTCACTAACCATATTAAGCTAAATTTAAACCAATACATTTATGAATAAGATGAATTCCATTTTCCACCATTTTCTTCCCTTCCCTTTGAGGGGGGGTAGGGGTAGGCTGTGTCTCGCTTTGGTGATGGTCAGCACCTTTGTTTGGGCAATTCCCAGAGCAGAGTATCCACGTCCGCAGTTCGAGCGTCAGGATTGGGTTAACCTGAACGGCGAATGGAGCTACGCCTTCGATTTCGTTGGCTCCGGAGTAGAGAAACGCATGTACGAGAGCAAGGGCTTCGATGGCAAGATTATCGTTCCCTTTGCACCTGAGAGCAAACTCTCTGGCGTGGGTTATACCGATTTCATTAACAATATCTGGTATCACCGTCAGATTCAGATGCCTGCTGACTGGGCAGGACGTAATGTTATGCTCAACTTCCAGGCTGTCTATTATAACTCTGAGGTTTATGTGGATGGTAAGTTGGCTGGTCGCCACTTTGGCGGTAGCACAGGCTTTGCCGTTGATGTGACCCGTTTCCTGAAGGATGGTAAGGCGCACAACTTGGTGGTGCATGCCTACAGCGATACCCGCACCCTGAAGCAGTCGGCAGGTAAGCAGAATGTCCGCTACAGCCAGTTCGAGTGTATGTACACCCGCACCACAGGTATCTGGCAGACCGTCTGGATGGAGCCCGTTGCTCCCAAGGGTCTGAAGAATGCGCAGGTCATTACGGATATCGACCAGAAGCAGGTTATTGTGCATCCCCATTTCTATGCTCAGGATGGCGGTACTGTTACCGTTACCCTGAAGGATGGTAATAAGGTGGTGGCCAGCAAGACAGCCAACGCTACGGATGCCTCCACGCTCATCCTGCCTGTCAAGGCTCCTAAGTTGTGGAGTCCTGAGAGTCCCTTCCTCTACGACCTTACCTACGAGGTAAAGGATGCCCAGGGTAATATTATAGATAAGGTATCTTCTTACATAGGAATGAGAAAATTCCATTGCGTAGGCAACAAGACATATCTCAACAACCAGCCCTTCTACCAGCGTCTGGTTCTCGACCAGGGCTTCTATCCCGATGGTATCTGGACGGCTCCCAGCGATGAGGCTCTCAAGCATGATATCGAGCTTTCTATGCAGGCAGGCTTCAATGGCGCCCGTCTGCACCAGAAGGTCTTTGAGGAGCGTTTCCACTATTGGGCAGACAAACTGGGCTATATCACTTGGGGCGAAGCTCCCTCTTGGGGTATGAATGCCAACGACCCTGAGGTGGCTCGTAACTTTACTGCTGAGTGGACAGAGGAAATCGTTCGCGACCGTAACCATCCCAGCATCGTTACCTGGACACCTATGAACGAGGAGTTCTGGCCTGACCGTGTTCAGTTCCCCCGCTTCGTTACTGATCTGTATAATCTGACCAAGCAGCTTGACCCCACACGTCCCTTCCACGATGTCAGCGGTGGTGTGCATGTCAAGACGGATATCTACTCAACCCATAACTACGAGCAGAATCCTCAGCGCTTGCAGGAGCAGATTTACAAGGATGGTAAGTGGTTCCAGGTTCCTCACGGTCCCATCGACCTGTATTGGACCAATGTGGGCTACAACCGTCCTACTGATGTGAACCGCTATGAATATCCTCGCTATACAGAACCCACCATGCCTTATATCCTGGATGAGTTCGGTGGTATCAAGTGGACTAAGGGTCAGGACAAGGCAACTGGCAACAGCAATGCCTCTTGGGGTTATGGCGAACCTCCTCATTCATTGGAGGAGTTCTATGCCCGTCTGGAAGGTCAGGTTGATGCCCTCATGAATATCTCTGAGAATGTATGGGGTTACTGCTATACCCAGCTTACCGACGTAGAGCAGGAGCAGAACGGTATCTATTTCTATGACCGTTCCTCTAAGTTCGATATGGCACGTATCAAAGCCATTTTCTCTAAGAAGCCTGCCTCAAGTAAGTAAGACCAAACCCCTCTCCTTCTCCCCCGAGGGGGAGGGCCTTTCGATTAAAGGTTAAGGGTTAGTGGTTAGCGACAATGTTCTATGATCAATGAAAAATATGTTTAAGTTTTTTCCCCTCCCCTCGGGGAGGGCTAGGGTAGGGGTTGTTTTTCTTGCCTTGGCCGCATTGAACGGCCAAGCAGGTGACCTCACCCGCTATTGCAACCCTCTTCTTGGTACTGCCACTCTGTGGACGCCTGAGGAGTTAGGCTATACCCGTACTGAGGTGAAGCGTGCCTGGGGAGCAGAGACCTTCCCTGGTGCTTCCGTTCCCAATGCTATGGTGCAATGTACACCCGTTACTATGTATCATAGCGGTAGCGGCTATCAGTACGAGGACCATCAGATCTATGGCTTTGCTCATTCCAGCAAGGGACATTGGGACCAGTTGCACCTGCCCATGCTGCCCGTTACGGGGCGATTCTATCCCTATAACTATTGCTCGTGGTTCAGCCATGAGCAGGAGGAGGCACATCCCGGCTACTATAGTGTTTTCCTGCAGCGATACAATGTGAAGGCTGAGTTGACCACCACCTTGCGTTGTGCCTACCACAGATACACCTTCCGTCCTCAGGACGAGAAGCGCCTGCTGGTGGACATCACCAAGAACAATGCTCATCCCCGTCGTTGGCGTGTAGAGAAGGCTACAGCCGCTAATGCCTTTCAGGGCTTTCAGGACGGTCACGGACGCATGTACTTCTATGCTACTGCCAATCTGCCTGTCAGGGATGTTCAGTTGCTGACAGAGAAGAAGCAGACCATTGCCGTGGTGGATTTCCAGAACAACAAGGGTGCTGAGCCCCTGGAGCTGAAGATTGGTTTCAGCTTCGTCAGCATAGAGAATGCCAAGGAGAACTTAGAGGCAGAACTACCTGCGAACATCAGTTTTGCTGATGTTTACAAAGCAGCTGATGAAACATGGGAGAACATCTTCTCGCACATTCAGGTGGAGGGCGGTACCGAGCGTCAAAAGGGTCTTCTCTATAGCACCCTCTATCGTGCTTTCCTGTGGCCTGTGCTCCGTAGCGATGTCAATGGCGAGTATCTGGATGCCCGTAATCAGGTGGTGAAGGGCGACTTCCGCTACTATACCGACCCCTCGTTCTGGGATACCTATCGCAACAAGCTGCAGCTCTTGGCTATGATAACGCCCGATGTGGCTTGTGATATCCTGAAGTCCTGCATCGACCGTGGCGAGAAGCACGGGGGCTATATGCCTACCTTCTTTCATGGCGACCATGCCAGCACGATGGTAAGCGGCATGTGGGGCAGAGGCATTCAGAATTTCCCCCTGGAGAGGGCTTATAAGCTGATGCTGAAGAACGCTACCGTTCCTGGCAGAGGCGGTCGTCCCTTCCTTGAGGAATACATCCAGCGTGGATGGATAGCCGAGAAGGATACCACCAACGTGCCTACCGAGGACGAGTACAAGGCTGCCGTCACCAAGACCCAGGAATATGCCTATGACGACTATGCCGTGGCTCAGGTGGCCAAGGTCTTGGGCGATAAGCAGAACTACAAGTTGCTGATGCAGCGTTCTGGCAACTACAAGAACCTCTTCGACCCCAGCACAGGTTTCTGGCGAGGCAGGATTGAGAGTGGCGAGTGGATAAAGGATTTCGACCCCTATTACCCCTATTATGCCTATATGTATCGCGAGGCCAATGGCTGGCAGAGCCTCTTCTATGCACCTCACGACCCACAGGGTATGGTGGCGCTCTATCCCAGCAAGGCAGCCGTGGAGGCTAAGTTGGACAGCCTCTTCACGGAACCTTGGCGAGGCTACGAGGCTTGGAACATGACAGGCTTCATGGGTAACTACTGCCATGGAAACCAGCCCGACCATAGCGTTCCCTATACCTATTATTTTATAGACAAGCAGGAGAAGACTCAGCACATCCTGAACGAGCTGATGGACAAGTACTACGATATGGGCGAGGACCACTTGGCTTATGCAGGAATGGATGATGCAGGCGAGACTTCCTCGTGGTACGTCCTGAATGCCATAGGTCTCTACACCTATTCGCCTGCCGACCCTGAGTATATCGTCACCGTCCCCCTCTTCCCCAAGGTCCGCTTTACGATGGGTGATGGCCGTAGTGTTACCATTCAGCGCGAAGGCAATGGCGAGAAGATAACCCGCATTCTTTGTGGCAACAAACCCCTCAAAGGGTGGTTCATCAACCACAACGATATGCTAAAAGCAGGTAATTTGACCATTATAACAGAGTAAAGAACCCTTCTTAAGGCCCCAAAGAGATGTGTCTGACGCTATTATCAGGCACATTTTTTTTATTCTCATACTTTATCTGTAAGGAAAAATTATTACATTGCGCAGAGGGCCTACAAGCCCTCGCAATCTCCCTAACGAGGGAAAATTTGTTCCCTCACTAGGGAATTTTTGCGCCCTAGTATAGTAGCAAGTGTTACTATTAATAGTGGCAAATATCGCATTTTATAGGTATCAAAACATACTTGGAAAAATATTGACACACAGAATCATTCAATATCAAACTGGGAGCTGAAAGTGAGACATCGTGACTGTCACTTTGTGACATTTAGGTGGTTCCATACATCACAAAGCACAGGCACAGAGAGGCACAATAGCAGGAATAATAAAATAATTATTTAATACATACTATATAATTTATCTCTCCTATCCCCCTTTGACTTTGACTTTGTATATGTGGGAGCACCTTAATGTCACAAAGTCACAGTCACAAAGTCACGTTGTGGTGCCTGTACTACTCCAGAGGAAGGTGTGGCTGGCTCAACATACCCCAAAGCAAGATATTTTTGTTTTTTTTAAGAATAGCCTTGCCGTATTTCTAAGGAATATTATTTATCTTTGCATCCAACGAACTTAAAAACTACACACACTAACAACAAAAACATAATGAAGAAAACTCTTCTTATTGCATTGCTGGCAGCCTTCGCATTGGATGGCCAGGCACAAATTACCAATCCCAAAGGGCTGTATAAACTCACGGAAATTGTCCATCAGGACGGTAAGCGCTTGGAAGCACCTTTCAAGCAATATAAGTTATGCCAAGATAGTCTGTCGCTTATGCTGGAATATACAGAACCGGTTTTTTCATGCCTACCTTTCAATTTCACCTTCTACAAATCTAACGATGGTAAGCCTCTGCTATACACAGGCGAATTGTCGAAGACTGAGAACAAAGGTCTCCAGATCTTTGACGTTACTGAAAGTACCTTTACCTTGCGCTGGTTCAATGAATGGAAAAACATCAACCAACACCTATTCCCCTACGGGACAAATATTGATGAGCTATACGAACTGGTAACAGATTCAACCGATAACATCGTGAAGGCGCTGAATGCATTGCAGATGAAGACGGGAACGAAACAGCATCGTCTGCTGGGAGCGTGGAAACTGCGTGGCGTTCAGGAGGATAATATCGCCACCTCGCAGTACTGGATTAAGCGTGCCGATAACGAGAAATATATGGTATTCGGTAGCAACTGTACTGTCTCCTTCGTCGCCAATGACAAATTCCCGAAGGGTAACTTGTATTGTCACTATACGCCATGCAAGTATCTGGGCGACAATTTCGTTGACCTGACGGAGCAGGCTTGTATGGTGAACTGGTTCGACTATGAGACCATCTCGATAACGACACTCGACGAGGAAGGCCGACCGACAGTCTCCGTTTGGGACCGTTGTGGTTTGCCAGAGAACATCCGGCAAGTGTTTGGCAGCAGTCAGGCTCCGATGACAAAAGACATCTCGCGCTTTATGAAGGATGATTTCGAGAAACGCTATGGTGCTCAGCCCGATTCCATTTGCAAAGCCTACGAGACCTTCAACTATGCCGTTGATGTGAACGAGAAGAACAATGCCATCTTCCCCGTCCTGATGAAGTGCGGTTTCGAAGGCGAATACAAGGCGATGAGAGATGCGCTCCTGGAAGAACTTATGAGCGGCAAGAAGACTGCCGAGGAGGCCGTTGCCCACTATGTCTTCTGGTTCTATAAGAACTTCGACCGCCATACTAACTGTTCGGCTCCAACCTTCAGGAAACTTCAGAAAGAATGCCATCCCGACTACCATAAACTCATAGGCAAATATGCACCAGAGCCTGTGGCCTGTTTGGTGGACAACGAGACCTATCTGCTGCGCCTACCATCATGCATGGGCAAAGTGCCCACAATGGAGTGGGTAAAGAAGAAAGCCGAGGAGTTCAAGCAGTCGGGCAGCAAATACCTGATTCTGGATCTTCGCGGCAATGGTGGTGGCGACGACGATATTAGCCTTGTCTTCACCTATTTCATGTGCGACTGTAGCGCGATGGAAGATGAATATTACTTCTATCGTGTGGGCGCCGAGAACGAAAAACGGCTGAAACAGTATTGTGAGGATGCGCCAGGCAACTTTTTTGACCGCGTTTGGGAGGAATCAAAGACAACTGAGGATGGTAGTCTCATCATGTGGGGCAGTTCCCCCAAGGGCGGATATGAATATAAACCGCTGGTGCGTAAGGGAGCCATCATCGTTGATGGCAATAGTGCCAGCGCAGCCGAGACACCCGTACGCTTTGTACACAACCACTCTAAGACCCACGCCAAGGTGTATGGTCGTGAGAATACCAATGGATGCGAGCAGACGGGTAATTACAATGAGGTTCGTCTGCCCCATAGCTACATCAACATGCGCTATCCCATAACTGTTGACGACATCTTCGAGAAACTGTGTAGAGACAAGAATCCTGGCTACAAACCTGACGTCATCATTCCCCTGCCTTATCCTAAGAAACTTACAGACAACATAGACGAATGGGTGCTGTGGGTAGCGAAGGACTTGAAGAAGAAATAGAGTTTTCTTATTCATAATGGAAAAATAAACCTAAAACAAACAACACACAAATATGAAAAGGAATCTACTTATCGCATTGCTTGCAGCTGTCGCAATGACAGGCTGGGCACAAGTACAGACAACAACCGCCTTGGTTGGCTCGTGGTCGGGCAAACTAGATGTAGGTTCTATGACTCTGACAATAGTATTAAAACTGGAGCAGGCCGATGGTTACGTAAAGGTCACAATGGACAGCCCCGACCAAGCCGTACAGGGCCTTTCCGCCATGAAGGAATGTCTGACGGACGACTCGCTGGCTGTGAAGATTGAATCCCTGGGCATCACTTATTGCGCCCGGCTGAAGGATGGCAAGCTCGACGGTACTTTCTCGCAGAGGGGCTTAACGGCTCCCCTTGTGCTGGCGAAGGAAGAACTAAAGCGTCCACAGCATCCGCAACCACCCTATCCCTACACGACAGAAGAAGTCTCGTTCCGAAACGAAAGGGACAGCGCCACGCTGGCCGGAACATTGTGCTGGCCTGTTGGCTATAACCCGAAAGCGAAGAAAAAGCCCGCTGTTGTGCTGTTCGTTTCGGGTAGTGGGCTGGAGAACCGTGACGAGGAAATCTACGACCACAAGCCATTCCTCGTTATCGCCGACTATCTGGCCCGTCAGGGCATTGCCTCACTTCGCTACGACGACCGCGCTTTTGGTGCTTCTAAAGGCGGAGATTTAAAGAACGTCACATCCGAGGGCTTTGCCAGAGACGCAGCAGCCGGACTCGAATATCTGCGCAGCAGGAAAGCTTTCGGGAAAGTTGGCGTGATTGGACACAGCGAAGGCGGCCTTATCGGCTTCATACTCGGAGCACAAGGACTGACCGACTTCCTCGTCTCTTTGGCAGGAACGGGTGTGAAGGGCGATACACTCGGGGCGTCTCAACAGAATCGTGCATTGGAACTTATGGGTATGCCTGCCAATGCAACGGTGGAGAAAATCCATCAAGATGAAAGAGTTCAGAATAATCCTTGGCTAAAATGGAACGTCAACTATGACCCGTCCGAGAACATCAGCAAGACCAAATGCCCCGTCTTTGCCCTCAACGGCGACCTCGACTGGCAGGTTATCTCCTCGTTGAACCTGCCTGGCATCGAACGGAATTTGCCGAAGTCGAAGAAAAACCGTATCAAGGAATATCCCGGGCTCAACCACCTTTTCCAGCATTGCACCACAGGTGCCACCAATGAGTATCGTCAGATAGAGGAAACCATCTCGCCCGAAGTCCTCAGCGACATCGCAGAGTGGATTAATGGCTTAAAAAAGTGATTTAATGAAGAATATTATGAAGAGAAACATCCTTATCGCATTGTTTGCAGCCATCGCAATGATGGGACAGGCACAGGATACTATTAACAAGAATGTAATTGGTCGTACAAAGAACAGCATCACCTTTGTGGTAGACAAGTATTTGGAACCAATAGAGGATAAGTATCACATCACCCATAATGGTGAGGATATAGCCCATTACTGGGTATCAGAGGAGAATATCCCAAGGGACTATCATAATATTCTGGCTATCAGCTTTGCCAATAAGAAGAGTATGCAATGCATGGGAAAGGATGCCTTTTACCAAAGTATCAAGCATGCATACAGGGAACACAAGGGGCTGGTGCTATCGCCTGATATGATATGGCTGGCCGTCAGTCAGGGCTTTGCCAGATATGTGAATGCACACTCCGAGGAGATGCGCCACCAGCTGGTGAACCATGAGGGGAAGATGGATCTGGTGGTATATTCGGACGGCAAAACCGACTGGCCTCAGTTGGTGAACAACTTTGCTGCAGAGATTGCCAAATATACCAAGGATAATATTGCCCAGACCCTAACGGCTGACTTCACGACGACCACGCCAGCCGAACGCGTAGCATCGCAGATTACGCTGATGGAGAGCGTGAAGACATATTTCCAGTATAGAGAATACCGTGGTGCCTGTGGTATCCCCCACATTACGCTGAGGGGAACGCCCGAGGACTGGCAGAAGGTGCTGGACAAAACCCGTAAACTGGGTGTGGGCGAATTGGCAGAATGGACAAATAGTCTGGAGCCGATACTGACGGAATTCATCCGTACCGCCAAGGGAGACCCTAACCCCAAATTCTGGAAGAACATTGTTAAGAAACAGTCCGTTGACGGCTTCGAGGGCGGCGGCTGCAGCTCTAAGGCACCCACCAAACTGGACGGGTGGTTCCTGAAGCTATTCCCGGATGAGAATGGCAAGACACTTGACAATATTTATCATACACAATCTATGCCTGCCGAATATGTGCGTGTAGGATTTAAACGTTGCTATGTTGACCCTGCAACAAGTGATATTAAGGGAGAGGCAGATATGGAACTTTGGGCAGGCTTTGTTGGAGCCATAGAGGATACCGTCAAGAATACCATAATCCCCAAGATTGGATGGCTGGTACGCAAGGCAGAGAGTGACCAGGATGTCTTCAACAAACTTAGTGCTGCCAATGAGAAAGGTATGATAGATCTTCGTGTTCAGCAAGTTCCCTTGGCGCTAAGTTGGATAAAGCACATAAAGAACCTGAAACTGGACTTCACAACAGAAGATGTTGAGTTGCCCGAATGGTTGGATAATATAACCATAGACGACTTCAGCATTTCTGGCAATATATCGGAAGAAAAGAAGGAGGCCATAAAGAAACGCTTCCCCCAGGTAAAATTCATAAGGTGGTAAAAAGATTACTCAAAAGAAACAATGAAAAGAAACATCCTTATCGCATTGCTGGCAATCGCCAGTACTATTGTGAATGCTGCCGTTCCTGACAGCCTGAAGAAAGATCTGGAGGACTACGACTATTTGGTCAGCTTTGTAGAAAACAACTACGCTCCCTTTGAAGCCATCATGCAGAAAGGCTACAAACGTGAATACAAGGCCCTAAAGAAGCAGATCAGAGCGCAGTTGTGCAAAGGAGAATCTGATCTGGAAAAAGCGACCACGGACTATGCCATGTGGTTCTATCGTCAGTTTGACAGGCACATAGGAGTTATGACAGAAGCATTTGGAATGGCACAAGGCAACATTATCAATGAAGCATTTCTGAAGATGGACAGCACTTTGGCAACTTTGGGGCCTGACGATGTCAAATACGCCCCTAAGCCCGTCTCCTGCAAAGTGGATTCCCTAACCTGGCTCATCCGCGTCCCTTCGTGCCATCCTGATTTCCGCGAAAGGACAATAAACGCCTTGAAGCAGTTTGATGAATCGGGCTGCGTGAACCTGATTATTGATGTCCGTGGTAATGACGGAGGCACTGATGTCACTTGGTACAAGTATTACGATATGCTGTACGACCATCCCGGCAAGCCTTCTGTTAGTTGGTTTCGCAATACCCCTGAAAACTTAAAGCGTTGGAAATACATAGTGGAGAGTGGGCAATCCGATGACGAGTACAATAGAAACTTCATCAAAGAGTGCGAATCTTCAAAGAAGAAATTCGTGAAAAGGGGGGAAGATTCAGGTGACACAGGACGTAAGCCAACAACACGCATCAGACGGGCTGCCGTAATAATCGACATCTTGACGGCGAGTGCAGGGGAAAGTATTGTTGATTTTGTCAAAAATCATAGCGACCGCGCTAAAGTATATGGAATAAGTAACACCATAGGAAGCAATTTAACTGGCAATTGCCGGGATAAGGCAGAATTGCCCAACAGCAAGCTTGGGGTATGGTATGCCACCACCGTAGATTCTGGTTTTTACGAGAAAGACTTCTCTGAAGGTGTTGGCATTACTCCTGATGTTATCATCCCATTGCCTTATCCTAGGAAGCTTACAGACAACATTGACGAATGGGTACTGTGGGTGGCAAAGGACTTGAAGAAGAAATAGAGTTTTTCTTATTCATAATGGAAAAATAAACCTAAAACAAACAACACACAAATATGAAAAGAACATTTCTTATCGCATTGTTTGCAATTGTAACCCTGACAGGTCGGGCACAAGAGAACAATTATACCATAGAAGCCGACATAACCCTCATGGTTGAGGAAATGGCAAAGTCGGGTGCCAGCATTGACAGCTTCTATCTTGCAGATATCGAAAATCCTGAACATCCCATTAGCAGGAAATATGCTCCTGTAGATAACAAGATTACTATCAGTGGTAGAGTTGAAAAGCCTCAGATAGTTATCTTGGGTTGTGGCCTTCATCATTCACAGATGGTTATATTTGTCCTTGAAGCGGGTAATATCGTAATAAAGGGTCAGGCATTTCTCACAAGTGGGACTCCATTAAATGATGCATTACTTAATCTTAATTGTGAAGCGACCCAAGCTTTTCAAGCCGGTAACCTTGAAAGAGTCCGACAGATGGAGAAGGACTATATCAAGAAGCATCGTAACGATGTCACGGGTGTAATCGTACTGGAATCGCTTGGTTTTAAAGCTAAGAGCAAAAGTGAGGCCCAAGATGTTCTGACACTCATCGAAGATTGCGATGAGTCTGTTCAGCAGCACCCTCGAACTGTTCGGCTTGTAAAAACCTTGGACCTTATATTGGCTCGTATTGGTGAGGGCGATTTGTTCAAGGACTTTGCTGTGGAGAATGATGGCAAGACCACAAAACTTTCCGATTATGTGGGGAGAGGGCAGTATGTACTTGTTGACTTTTGGGCAGCATGGTGCGGACCTTGTCGCGCAGAGATTCCCAACATTATAGCTGCTTATAACAAATATAAGGAAAAGGGGCTGCAAGTTGTAGGCATTGCGGTACATGAACCGCTCGAAGCCACACTCAAGGCGATTGAAGAGGAAAAGATACCCTATCCACAAATCCTCAATTCGCAGAAAATCGCCACAGAGCTCTATGGCGTCAATAGCATTCCCGAAATTATCCTCTTTGCCCCTGACGGCAAAATCGTAAAGCGCGGTCTCCGTGGTGAAATGATAGATAAAATTCTATCTGAAATATTTAAGTAAGGAACAGGGAATACACATAAACGTGAAGAAAAGTGTTCGCAAATTTGCGAATATTGTTTTTTGTGTGTATTTTTGCGCCATAATACATAATAAAGCGTATGATTATCACCTTCGGAGAAGATTTCCTAAGGGAACTCTACGAGAAAGGAAAGGCTAGCGACAAGAAACATCGCTATCAGCCACAGATTATAAAAAAGTATTCGAGTGTGATTAACTTGATGAAGCAACAGGAGAATGTGTTGGGACTCACCAAGTACGGTTCACTCCACTACGAACATCTGCATGGAGAAAAGGAAGGAATATCCTCTGTCCGAGTTAATGATCAGTATCGCATTGAGTTCACAGAAGGTATGGAAGAAGGCAAGCCTATTGCCACAATATGTAATATCACCGATTTGTCGAATCATTATAAATAGAAATCATTATGGTACATTTAGAAGGAGTAGATGACAGGATGATAGCTAACAACTTGAAGCCTTTTTATCCTACACATCCTGGTGAAGTGCTGAAAGACGAGATTGAATATCGTGGTATTTCCCAGCGTGGGTTGGCTCGTGAATTGGACATCTCTTATTCAGCCCTCAATGAAGTGCTGAATGCCAAGCGTGCGCTCAACCCCGAATTAGCCATGATGATGGAAGCTGCTTTGGGAGTAGATGCCGCACCTTTGTTGGCAATGCAAAACGAGTACGACATGTTGATGGCCGAACGCAATGAGACGTTCATGGACAAACTAAGGAAGATTCGTCGTATAGCCGCTGTTCTCTGAAAACTTACACCCCTTAGGAACAAAACAATTGAACCCTAAGGGGAAAATGTTTTAATACGCCTACAAAAATTATTATCAAAGCTTGAAAATAGTTTTTCTCTTAGGGTTTCATATTTATTTATCGTGTATTGGGATGTTTTACCCTTAGGAGGAAGAACTTTATGGTACAAAAGGCCCTCTTCAATGGATGCTTAGAGTTGGATTGAGTGTAAAATTATGTTAATTATTCTTTTTGCATAATTCTTTTTGCATAATTTTATTGACGTAATAATGAAGAATCCATATCTTTGCCACAGCAATTTAAAGGAAATGATATGGAAATTAATCCCTTCATCATTGCAGGCAAGATTCCTGCACCCTATTTCTGTGACCGTCATGATGAATTGAAGCGCCTCACACGGTGCATTCAGAATCAAGAGAATGTTGTGTTAGTGTCTCCGCGACGCGTTGGTAAGACGGGGCTTATTAATCATTGTTTTGACCAACCAGATATTTCAAAGAGATACATAACTATTAGCATAGACATCCTGCATACATCTTCTTTGCGTGAGTTTATTCTGGAATTAGGAGCTGGTGTCTATCGGAAAGTAGCCAGTCGTAGTGACCGACTTTTGAAATTATTTGCAGCTACTATGCGTTCCTTGAGTGCCAGTTTTGGTTACGATCCTGTTCAGGGGATACCTACATTTGATATAAAAATCGGCGATATTTCTATGCCGGAATATACCTTAGAAGAAATCTTCAATTATCTGGAGCAAGCCGGTCGTCGCTGTATCATTGCAATTGACGAGTTTCAGCAGATAATATATTACCCTGAGAAGAACGTTGAGGCACTATTACGGTCGCATATCCAGAGGTTGACGAATGCTAACTTTATTTTTGCTGGCAGTGAACGACGCGTAATGTCTGAAATGTTTTATGCATCTAATCGTCCGTTTTTTCAGAGTGCTACGTCTATTCAGTTAGATCCTATTTCTCTGCCCGTATATACAGATTTTGTACAGAATCATTTTCATAAAGCCAAAAAGAAAATAGAAGCAGAAACCATAGAAATGGTATATAAGAGTTTCTGTGGGGTTACACTCTATGTTCAACGAATTATGCATGATGCCTATGCTGCGATTGGACAGGGAGAGACCTGTACTCTAGATTTGGCACAGCAACTTATAGAACAGTTTGTGTCTGAAAACGCCACACGCCTACGTGAACAGATGGCGTACATCTCAGAGCAACAAAAAGAACTTCTCTATGCAGTCCTGCATGAAGGGAAAGCTGAGCGTATAACATCTTCTGCTTTTATTAAGAAACATCGTCTCCGTTCGGCCAGTGCCGTTCAATCAGCAGAAAAGAGATTATTGGAATACGATCTTATTTCCAAACGTGAGCGTACCTATTTCATATCTGATCCTTTACTGGAACTTTGGATGAAACAACAAGGTTTCTAACTAAGATTCATCCTTTGTCAGCATGAAACGATGCATCATTCTATTGGCCTTATGCTGCCTCACCTTATCCACGATGGCACAGAATCAGTATTCCTGGGACGATTTTGTCCAGGAATATGCAGCTGATGATGAAACATTACTTGACGAGGAGGAGCGACTGGTTTATATGGAGGAACTGAAGTTCCTGCACGAACATCCCCTGAACATCAATACCGCCAGCGTAGAGGATTTTCAGCAAATACCGTTTCTGAATGAGCAGCAGATAGAATCCATCCATGCCTACATCTATCTGCATGGACAGATGCAGACATTGGGCGAACTGCTCTTGCTGCCCCTTATAGATGCCCAGACCTATCGGTGGCTGCATCTCTTTGTCTATGCCGGAGAGGGAGAGAAAGAAAAGAAAAAGGAGGGGCTTTTCAGCCATTTGAAGAATGATTTCTCCACCAGAATAGATATTCCCTTTTATAAAAGAAAAGGATATAGCGCTGCCAACGGATATGCTGGCAATCCGCTCTATCAACGCATCAGGTATGAGTTGGGCAACAGCAAGCATTTCCGTGCCGGTTTTCGTACAGAAAAAGACCCAGGCGAGCGCTATTTTGATTCCTATAGCGGCTTTGCGTTATTAAAGGATGTAGGCATCCTGAAGACTGCTGTGGTGGGTGATTATCGCATAGGATTGGGCGAGGGAGTAGCCTTGGGCGGAAGCGCGTGGTTCAGCAAAACATCCCCTTCTAACAATACGCAGAATGGGATTAAACCATTGACCAGTACTGATGAGATTAACTTCCTGCGTGGTGCTGCCGCAACCCTGAGATTGGGCAAGAAGTGGGAACTGACCGCCTTTGCCTCCTACCGTCAGAAGGATGCGACCCTGAATAAGGATGGCGAGATACAGACCCTGCAGACATCAGGCTACCACAGGACAGCATCGGAACTGAAGAACAAGAATAGCGCTACGGCTACTACAGCTGGAGGCGCTGTAATGTGGAAGGATAAGGGCTTCCACTTAGGTGCTACGGGTTATTATATGCATTTTAATAAGGTGATGAACCCAGGAACCGCTACCTATCGTCGTTACTACCCAAAAGGGCAGAACTTTGGGGCGGGAAGCCTTTACTACGGCTACAGCAAATACCGTCTCAGCATCGCAGGCGAAACGGCTTACAGCACAGAGAAGGGTGGGATAGGAACGCTGAACCGCCTGCAATGGATTATCAGCAAACGCTACACGCTTTCTGCTGTCCAACGCTTCTATGGCTATAAGTATTACTCGTTCCTGAGTGGCGCCTTTGCAGAAAACTCTTCTGCCCAGAATGAGAGCGGATTCCTCCTTCATCTGAAAGCCCAACCCTGGCAACGGTGGCAGTTTGTGTGCTATGCCGACTTCTTCCACAACCCTTGGCCCCGTTATCGCATGACTCGCGCCAGCACGGGTCAGGAGTTCATGTTACAGGCAACACATAAGTTGAACACGCATAACACCCTGGAGGTACGCTATCAATTGAAACGCAAGGAACAGGCAGATGTGATGGAGCCTCACCATCGTGCCAAGCTGCAATGGACCTGCACGCCTTCCTCCGTCTGGAAGCTACAGACCACTGGCTGGTTGCATACGGTTTTGGGCAGCAGGGGATGGAGTCTGCAACAGACAGCCAGTTGTAGCATTCCCAAACCCAACGTCCGATTGGCACTGACGGCGGCTTACTTCCAAACAGACGATTACAACAGCCGCATCTACCTGTACGAGCCTTCGCTCTATAGCAGCGTCTCCTCAGGCCAGTACTATGGCAAGGGCATTCATGGTGTCTGCACGGCCCGATGGACAAGTTCTGATAAGCATTGGATGCTGGAAGGTAAATATGCACTCTGTAAATACCTCGACCGCACGGAGATCGGCTCCAGCCATCAGACTATCTTCAGTTCATGGAAAAACGACATTTCCCTTCAGGTCAGAATAGTGTTTTAACAGGTAGTGAGGGCATGGCGCCGTTCTGTGTGCATACGTAGGCACTTACCCGGACGGCTATGCTGTGGGCCTCTGCAACAGTCTTTCCTTTCAGAATAGAGGCAACAAAGGAGCCTGTGAAGGAATCGCCGGCACCTACTGTATCAGCCACTTGCACCTTGGGTGTTTCCAAGAACGAAACATTGCCGGGTGTGAAGACGTAGCTTCCGTTAGTGCCGCAGGTAAGTACCAGTATATCCAGTTTATACTTATTCATGATAAAACGGCACTTGTCTTCCATAGTCAGGGTGGGGTAGCCGAACATCTGGCCAACCAGTTCCATTTCCTCATCGTTAATCTTAAGGATGTTGCTCTGGCGGATGCTGTCCTGGATAATCTCCTTGGTGTAGAAGTGCTGGCGCAGGTTGATGTCGAAGATCTTCAGACAATCGGCAGGAGCAGTATCCAGGAACTGCCGGATGGTGGTACGGCTGACGCTATTGCGCTGAGCCAGGGAGCCGAAGCAAACAGCACGGCAGTTGCGGGCAATGGCGGCGATATCGTCGTTGAAGGGAATATTGTCCCAGGCCACGTTTTCCTTTATCTCATACGAGGGGATGCCTTGTCCGTCAAGTGTCACCTGTACGGTTCCTGTAGGATAGGAAACGTGGGGCAGCAGGTAGTTTAATTCATGCTCCTTCAGGGCCTTAACGGTTTCTTCTGCCAATGGGTCTTCGCCCAGGGCACTGACGGCTATCGTATTGTCCATGCCAAGGAACTGCCCGGCATGATAGGCAAAGTTGGCGGGTGCTCCACCCAGTTTCTTACCTTCGGGAAGTACATCCCACAAGACTTCTCCCAGTCCTACAACAAATCTTTTCATTGGTTTCATTTGATTACGTTTTCCAGTGACAAAGATACAATGAACTGAGTTAATAACCAAATGAAAGGGGGTGATAAAACAAAAGTAAGGGGACTTCACAGCTCCCTTACTTCTTAAAACTAAACCTTAACTATGAAAAAATCTAATGTAATGCAAAATAAGGGATAATTAAGCAAACAGACAAGGATATAACCATGAAAATCATACTAAATTCACACTTTTTAACTTAATTATGGCAATTGGAAAGGCATTTCTGAAGAAAAACAAGCGAAATGTGGCGAAAAAGCAGTACCTTTGCAGCGCGAAATGCGCTTTCGGTTTTAAATGAAGAAATTACTGATAGAGACATACGGCTGCCAGATGAATGTAGCCGATAGTGAAGTTGTAGCCAGCGTGATGGGTATGGCAGGCTATGAACTGACGGAGAATATGGATGAGGCTGATGCCGTTTTCCTGAATACTTGTTCCGTTAGAGACAATGCCGAACAGAAGATTATCAGTCGGCTGGAATTCCTGTATAGCTTGCAGAAGAAAGGAAGGCGTATCATCATAGGCGTGTTGGGCTGTATGGCTGAGCGCGTAAAGGATGAACTGATAGAGAATCATCATGCTGATATAGTGGTAGGACCGGATGCCTATATGTCATTGCCTGATCTGATTGCTCAGGTTGAGTGCGGCCATAAGGCTATCAACGTAGAACTTTCTACCACAGAAACCTACAAGGATATTATCCCACAGCGTATTTGTGGAACCCATATAGGAGGTTTTGTAACCATTATGCGTGGTTGCAACAACTTCTGTCACTATTGCATTGTACCTTATACCAGAGGTCGTGAAAGAAGTCGTGACGTGGAAAGCATCCTGCGTGAATGCCGCGATCTTCGTGACAGAGGCTTCAAGGAGGTGACCCTGTTGGGGCAGAATGTGAACTCATATAAGGCCCCCTCTCCGCTCCCCCTTTGGGGGAGTACCCCAAATCCAGAATCATTTAATAATAGTGATGAAACACTCCCCCAAAGGGGGAGCCAGGAGGGGGTTTCTTTTCCGGAGCTACTTCGAAGAGTTGCCCGTGCCGTTCCTGAGATGAGGGTAAGGTTCACCACTTCTCATCCCAAGGATATGAGCGATGAGACCCTGCAGGTAATAGCTGAGGAGCCCAATATCTGCCATCACATACATCTGCCTGTTCAGAGCGGAAGCAACCGCATTCTGAAGCTGATGAACCGAAAATATACCCGTGAGTGGTATCTGGATCGTGTGGCAGCTATCCGTCGCATCATCCCTGACTGTGCTATCAGTACGGATATCTTTGTGGGTTACAGCAGCGAGACAGAGGAAGACCACCAGTTGAGTCTGAGCCTGATGAAGGAATGTGCCTATGACAGTGCCTTTATGTTCAAATACAGCGAGCGTCCCGGCACTTATGCCAGCAAGCATCTTCCTGATGATATACCAGAGGATGTGAAAGTGCGCAGGTTGAACGAACTCATTGCCCTGCAGAATGAACTCTCTGCCGAGAGCAACAAACGTTGCATAGGCAAGGAATTTGATGTGCTATTGGAAGGCGTAAGCAAGCGTAGCAAGGATCAGCTGTTTGGTCGTACCGGCCAGAACAAGGTGGTTATCATAGACCGCGGACAGCACCATATTGGAGAGACGGTGCGTGTGACAATAACGGAAAGTAGCAGTGCTACCCTTAAGGGAGTTGTTAGACTCTAGACGTTAGACTTTAGTTAAGAATGAAGAGTAGGAAGAAGAGAACATCATCCTGGAGAATGCAGGCATTCACCAATACCATCAGTACCACTATGGTGCTGATTCTGTTGGGTATGGTTGTTTTGTTGATGCTTACAGCCAACGTGATAGGTGATTCGGTAAAAGAGAATCTGGTAGTAACGGTGGTGTTGCAGGAAGATACACCTACTGAGGAGGCGCAGGCGCTGCAGAAGAAACTTTGTGCCAAGACTTACGTCAAGGGCATAGAATATGTAAGCAAGGAACAGGCTTTGAAGGAGCATGTTGAGAGTATGGGTATGGACCCGTCGGAATTCCTGGAGGCCAATCCATTCTCTATCTCGATGGAGGTAAGTATGAAGGCCGACTATTCCAACAACGACAGCCTGCTGTGGATAGAGAAAGAGCTGAAGGAGACAAAGCATGTGAGCGAGGTGTACTACCAGAAGGACTTGGTGGAG
Source organism: Bacteroidaceae bacterium (assembly GCA_017619585.1). Next base: position 24,603 of record JAFZSA010000013.1, on the reverse strand, counting down.
AATCTGAACCACAACCTGACGCGTGCTTCACTGATACTCTTGGGTATAGCGGCTCTGCTCGTCATCGTCTCGCTGAGCCTGATAAACTCAACTGTAAAGCTGAACGTATATAACCACAGGTTTATTATTCATACGATGAAGTTGGTGGGTGCCAAGTGGAGTTACATCCGCAGGCCCTTCCTGATTAGCAGTTTCTGGATAGGACTGGCCTCTGCCATTATAGCTGATACCGTTCTGTTTGGTCTTATCATGTGGGCTGCCAGATACGATGAGGCTATCCTGTTGTATGTAACCCGTCAGAACATACTTATCATGGCTGGCAGTGTACTGGCCGTTGGGCTCTTCATTACAATAGTATGTACCTATGTGTCCGTAACAAGGCAGTTGTATATAAAGGCTGAAAAGTTATACTAAAAGCCTCCAAAAGCAACTATGAACTATGAATTATGAACTATGAATTAAAAAGAGATATGGGTAATTTCGCATTTACAAAGGCAAACTACATTCTTTTGGCCATAGGAATGGCCATTGTCATCATTGGCCTGATTCTGATGGCTGGAGAAGGAAGTCATGAGGGTGTTTTCAATGCAGACATCTTCAGTGCCCGTAGAATTAAAGTCGCTCCGCTGGTTAGTCTGGCTGGTTTTGTCTTCATCATGGTAGCCATTATGTACAAGCCTAAGGGAGAGAAAAAAGTTGAATGCAAGAAAGACTAATAGATATGAGTGATCTTCAAGCATTACTGTTGGGCATCATTCAGGGTCTGACAGAGTATCTGCCCGTCAGCAGCAGCGGACACCTGGAAATAGGAAAGATGCTGTTGGGTATTGATCCGGAAGCCGGCGGACTTCAATTTGACATTATCGTACATGTGGCTACGGTGATGGCCACCATAGTGGTTCTGATGAAGGAAATCTCGTGGGTAGTGAAGGGCTTGTTCAAGTTTACGTGGAATGATGAGGCTAAGTACACTGTGAATGTCATCATATCCATGATACCCATTGCCATTGTAGGCTTGTTCCTGAAGGACAGCATAGAGGCTCTCTATGCCAGTGAACATGTTCGTACTATAGTTGTTGGTGTCTGTCTGCTGATTACGGCAGGTCTGCTAACGCTTACCCACTTCTATAAGCCAACAGAGAAAGAGCACATCACACGTTTGGATTCCTTTGTAATTGGTATTGCTCAGGCAGTAGCTGTTCTTCCCGGTTTAAGTAGAAGCGGTAGCACCATAGCTACAGGTATGCTGTTGGGTGACAATAAGAAGAAGTTGGCCCAGTTCTCCTTCTTGATGGTGATTCCACCTATTCTGGGAGAGGCATTACTGGATCTGAAACATTTCATTTCGCCCAGCGCAGAATATCTGGCAGAACACGGTGCTGTATCACCTATACCGGCATCTGCCTTGGTAATAGGATTCCTGGCAGCATTCGTTTCGGGTTGCTTTGCCTGCAAATGGATGATTGCAATAGTAAAGAAGTGTAAGCTTATTTACTTTGGAATCTATTGTGCCATAGCTGGAATGCTGGTGCTGATATTTGGGTAATTGAGAATTGAGAAAAATGAACTTCCAAGCCGGAGAGATACTATACTTCGACAAGCCGCTACACTGGACCAGCTTCAATCTGGTTGCCAAGGTACGCAGTGCCTTGTGTCACAAGATAGGAGTAAGAAAACTGAAAGTTGGACATGCAGGAACGCTGGATCCTCTGGCAACGGGAGTGGTGACTATATGCACAGGCAAGGCCACTAAGCGGATAGACGAACTGCAGGCTCACACCAAGGAATATGTGGCAACACTGCAACTGGGAGCAACAACCCCGTCGTTCGACTTGGAGACTGCCGTTGATGCCACTTTCCCTACGGAACATATCACAAAGGAACTGGTAGAAGAGGTGCTTACACATTTCCTGGGGAGGATAGAACAGGTGCCGCCAGCCTTTTCGGCCTGCAAAGTAGACGGACACCGTGCCTACGACTTGGCCCGCAAAGGAAAAGATGTACAGTTGAAAGCCAAGATACTGGTCATTGATGAAATAGAATTGCAGGATTTCAACCCCGAGACCATGCAGATAACCATCAGGGTGGTATGTAGCAAGGGAACATACATCAGGGCCTTGGCAAGAGACATAGGAGAGGCACTGAAGAGCGGTGCTCACCTGATAGCCTTGTGTAGAACCAGGGTAGGGGATATAAGAGTGGAGGATTGCATGAACGTGGAGGACTTCCCAGTGTGGTTGGAGAAACAGGAAATAGAAAAAGAAACAGAGTCAGATAACGATATAAAAAGAACGCAAACGAAATAATCTCATGAAGCTATCACAATTCAAGTACAAACTAACAGACGAGAGAATTGCACAAGAACCAACTCCCTTCCGCGACGATTGTCGCCTGATGGTAGTACATGCCAAAAGTAAATACATAGAGCACCGCAAATCATTCCGCGATGTGCTGGAATTCTTCGACGAGAAGGATGTCTTTGTCTTCAATGATACAAAGGTGTTCCCTGCACGTCTGTATGGCAACAAGGAGAAGACAGGTGCCAGAATTGAAGTATTCCTGCTCCGTGAGCTGAACAAGGAGATGCGTCTGTGGGACGTTCTTGTTGACCCTGCCCGTAAGATCCGTATCGGAAACAAACTGTACTTCGGTCAGGATGAGTCTATGGTGGCTGAGGTAATTGACAATACCACCAGCCGTGGTCGTACACTGCGATTCCTGTACGATGGTCCTCACGAGGAATTCAAGCGTGCCCTCTATGCTTTAGGAGAGGCACCCATACCCAAGCATATTATCAAGCGTCCCACAACAAAGGAAGACCTGGAGAACTTCCAGTGTATCTTTGCCCAGAAGGAAGGTGCTGTTACAGCTCCTACAGCAGGTCTGCATTTCTCTCCCCAGCTGATGAAGATGATGGAGATTAAGGGCATTGACTTTGCTTATGTAACCTTGCATTGTGGTTTGGGTAACTTCCGCGAAATAGATGTAGAAGACCTTACCAAGCACAAGATGGACAGCGAGGAGATGCATGTTGATGCCAAGGCCTGTGACATCATCAATACTGCCAAGGCAGAAGGTCGTAAGATTGTTGCCGTAGGAACAACCGTACAGCGTGTACTGGAATCTGCTGTCAGCGCTGATGGTAAGCTGAAGGAATATGATGGATGGACCAACAAGTTCATCTTCCCTCCATATGACTTTACATTGGCAGACGCCATGATTGCCAACTTCTACCTGCCCTACAGCACCTTGCTGATGCTTACCTGTGCCTATGGTGGATATGATCTGGTAATGATGGCCTATAAGGAGGCGCTGAAGTATAACGAGAACGATCCCGAGAATCGCTATCGTTTCGGTACCTACGGAGATGCCATGCTAATCTTGCAGGATTAATGCATAAACTCTATATAAGCCTAGGTTCTAACCTGGGCAATAAGGAAGAAAAGCTACACCGGGCCATTGAACTCATCAACGAGCGCATTGGCTCGGTGTTGCGTACCTCCAGCTTCATTGAGACTGAGCCTTGGGGGTTCCAGAGCGAGAACACCTTCCTGAATGCTGCCTGCTTGGTAGAGACTAATCTTACACCTAGGCAATGCCTGAGGGAAACCCAGAAGATTGAACGTCTCTTGGGCAGAACCCTTAAGAGCAAGGACGGTGTCTATCATGACCGCCCCATAGATCTGGATCTGCTGCTCTATGATGACTTGCAGATCAATGAGGACGACTTAATCCTTCCTCATCCTCACATGAAGGAACGTGACTTTGTCATGATTCCTTTGAGGGAAATTATGGAGCATTGAACATTGATCATTGAACTTTGAAGGCTTCGCGAGCAGGCCAATATTGTTTTTGAGTCTGTCATTCTGATACGATAAAGAAAAAATGTTCAATGTTCAATGTTCAATGTTCAATAATTTTTCATACTTTTGCACCCGAAAACAAATGTGGATAGATTTGGGCTGCTTGCAACCACAGTAAAAAATGCTAAAAAGAGAAGCTGATAGATGTTTCTCATGCATTTCTGCCCGATTTCTCTCCCCATACATTATTAATTATATATATTAAATGTATTATGGGATACTTATTTACATCCGAATCAGTTTCTGAAGGCCATCCTGATAAAGTGGCCGATCAAATCAGCGATGCCGTACTGGACAAACTATTGGCTTTTGACCCTCAGTCGAAGGTTGCCTGTGAAACACTTGTTACCACTGGTCAGGTTATTATGGCCGGTGAGATTAAGACCGAGGCATACGTCGACCTTCAGCGTATTGCCCGTGAAGTGATTAACCGTATTGGCTACACCAAGAGCGAATACATGTTTGAAGGTAACAGCTGCGGTGTCCTGAGTGCCATCCATGAGCAGAGTGCCGATATCAACCGTGGTGTTGAGCGTACCGACCCCGAGAATCAGGGTGCTGGCGACCAGGGTATGATGTTCGGTTATGCTACCAACGAGACGGACAACTACATGCCCTTGAGTCTTGACCTTGCACACCGTTTGCTAATGGAACTGGCTGTTATCCGCAGGGAAGGAAAGGTAATGACTTACCTCCGTCCTGATGCTAAGAGTCAGGTTACAATTGAGTATAGCGACGAGGGTATTCCTCAGCGCATAGACACTATTGTCATCAGTACTCAGCATGATGAGTTCGATACCGATGAGGCTATGCAGCAGCGTATCGCCAAGGACGTGAAGGAGATCTTGATTCCCCGTGTATTGGAGAGCATCAAGAACGAGAATATCCGTAACCTTTTCAATAGCAAGATTACCTACCATGTTAATCCAACAGGTAAGTTCGTTATCGGTGGTCCTCACGGAGATACCGGTTTGACAGGAAGAAAGATTATTGTTGATACCTATGGAGGTAAGGGCGCCCATGGTGGTGGCGCTTTCAGCGGTAAAGACCCCTCTAAGGTGGATCGTTCAGCTGCCTATGCTGCCCGTCATATTGCCAAGAACATGGTAGCAGCCGGTGTGGCCGACGAGATGCTGGTTCAGATAAGCTACGCCATTGGTGTTGCCGAGCCTGTAAGCATCTACGTTGATACCTATGGACGTAGCAAGGTTCCCTTTACTGATGGGGAGATTGCCCAGAAGATCAAGGAACTCTTCGACCTTCGTCCCTATGCTATAGAGCAGCGTCTGAAACTCCGTAACCCCATCTATGAAGAGACAGCAGCTTACGGACACATGGGTCGTGAGCCCAGGTTTGTTACCAAACGCTACGAATCTCTGTACCGCGAGACCAAAGAGGTAACAGTAGAGCTCTTCACCTGGGAGAAACTGGATTATGTAGAAAAGATTCAGGAAGCCTTTGGGATATGCCAGAAGTAAAGCGCATTTGTATCTATTGCTCCAGTAGCACCAAGATAGATGATTGCTATTTCCGAGATGCCTATAAACTGGGTCAGCTTATGGCTGCCCAGGGTATAGCTATCGTCAATGGTGCCGGTAGCATGGGACTGATGCAGGCTTCAACAGACGGATGCATGGAGGCAGGAGGTGAGGCTATAGGCATCATCCCCTCCTTTATGATAAAGGAAGGCTGGTGCCATCAGGGGATGACACAGATTGTGAAGACCCCCGATATGCATATACGTCAGCAGAAAATGGCAGAGATGAGTGATGCTGCCATTATCCTGCCTGGCGGTTGCGGTACCTTTGCCGAGTTGATGGAACTCATCACCTGGAAGCAACTGGGGCTTTACCTCAAGCCTATTGTTATCCTGAATACCAACGGTTACTATGATCCTCTGCTCCAGGCACTAAATCAAGCAGCCGAGCAGAACTTCATGCGCCAGCAGCACACCGCCATTTGGCGTGTTGCCCAGACGCCTGAGGAAGCCCTGAAACTGGTATTGGAAACACCCCTTTGGGATACTAGCATACGCAGATTTGCAGCCATATGACAGAACTCCCGTGTGATACCATCAGTCTCCTTGCGGCAGATACCGTTGCCACTCAGGAAGAGACTCCCGCACCTTTCTATGAGGATATGGGTTTCTTTCAGGGTGACTCTCTGATGCACCCCGAGATAAAGATGGGACAGACGGGATTTGAAGGCATACTCAGACCCTATCAGTTATGGCGCGATGATTGGGTAACCCTCTTTGTTGTGGTATGCTTTGTTCTTTTGGTATTGGCGCAGAAGAAAATCAGGAGTTATGTAGTCACACAGGCAAAGGAATTCTTCTTCCCTTCCAAAAACATCACCAGGAAGGAAAAAGTCAACAACAATTCAGAGCGATTCATCCCCTTGTTGCTGATGCTGATAATAAGTATCATGGGCGGTTTGGGCGTTTATATGTATACCCAGAGTCTGCAACATCTCTTCTTGGGACAGAAATCACCTTACCTGATGATAGGTATATATACGGGAATTTGGGTCGCATATTTTATCTTGAAGAAGATATTGTCGAGTTTTGTTAATTGGATTTTTTTTGACAAAAAGAAAATTGGGATTTGGAAAAAATCCAATTTTTTCCTGTTTTCTGTTGAGACATTGTTGATTTTCCCTATCATAATTATTACCATATATTTAAATCTTCCACCTTACATTCCGCTATGGATTACCCTAATTATAGCTCTTCTTATCAAAATCTTACATCTATACAAAACTTTTCTAATCTTTTTCCCCAAAATCTATGGCACTTTGCATTTAATTGTGTACTTTTGCACCCTTGAAATCATGCCATTACTGGTTGTCTTTATGGCACTGAAAAGAGTGACTAATGTATAGGTAGTAAAATTCTAGGACAATTATGATAAAGAAGATACTGGTATCACAACCCAAGCCCTCTTCAGAAAGATCTCCTTATTACGACATAGCTGAGCGTTTGAATGTGGAGATTGTATTTCGCCCTTTTATTAAGGTTCAAGGTATTACGCCAAAGGAGTTCCGTGCACAGAAGATTTCTATTTTGGATCACACGGCAGTTGTATTCACCTCAAGGCACGCCATTGACCATTTCTTTACCTTGTGTAAGGAAATGCGCGTTGTCATACCTGAGGATATGAAGTATTTCTGTATTACGGAGACCGTTGCCCTCTATATTCAGAAGTATGTACAGTATCGCAAGCGCAAGATATTCTTCGGTGAGACAGGTAAGATTGATGATCTGGTTCCCTTGATGGCAAAGCACAAGACAGAGAAGTATTTCATTCCTACCAGCGATGTTCATACCAGCCAGTTCGGTGAAATGCTTGATGCCAAGAAGCTTGTTCACTCAGAGGGTATCATGTATCGTACCGTTAGTAACGATTTCCAGGAAGGCGAGCCCTTTGACTACGACCTGCTGATTTTCTTCAGCCCCAGTGGTATTCAGGCACTGCTGAAGAACTTCCCCGACTTCAAGCAAGACAAGATTTCCATTGGAACATTCGGTCCTGCTACGGCAAAAGCAGTCCAGGATGCCGGACTTCGTCTTGACTTCGGAGCCCCCTCACCAGAATACCCAAGTATCACCTCTGCCCTTGCTGCGTATGTGAAGAAGGTAAATGGAATTGATTAAAGAACGTTTTACACTACCCAAAGAGGAGCGTCTATGTAGCCGAAAGGCTCTGGAGGAGCTCTTCGAGGGAAGTAACAAATCTATAATGGCCTACCCCATAAGGGTAGTGTTCCAGAAGACAGAAGAGACAGGAACCCGTATAATGGTTTCTGTCTCTAAGCGCTTTTTTAAGCGTGCCGTTAAACGCAATAGGATAAAGCGCCAGTTGCGTGAAGCCTATCGCCTGAACAAACATATCCTGAAACCGGCAACTGGAGGCGTTAACATAGCCTTCCTGTGGGTCAGCAATGACCTTCTTCCTACACAGAAAGTGATGGAGAAGATGCAGAGCCTTCTAACTAAGATCAATGAGTCCGTTACAGATACTCCGCCCTCTGTCTGAGATGTTGGTCAGGATGCTGATACTGCCCATTCGGTTCTATCAGAAGTTCATCTCCCCGCTTACTCCGCCTTCCTGTAGGTTCACCCCCACTTGCAGCCAGTATGCCATAGAGGCGCTGCGCAAACACGGTCCCATTAAGGGAATGTATCTTGCCATCAGAAGAATCCTGCGCTGTCATCCTTGGGGAGGACACGGCTATGACCCAGTACCATGACAATTCCTTACATCAATTTTCATACGCATCACCCAGTCTATGATAACGAACTCTCATTGGGCTGCGAGGAACACGGCATGGACCGTAGATGGGAAACGCCCCTGTCTGAACAGGAGGCAGCATTCCGCAGGCATGTCCTGGAGAGTGAACAGGCTGGCAAACCCTTGGTGATTCATTGTGTAAGAACCCTAGAGGATATCTTGCGAGTACGTAAGGAGATGCAGCCCCGACAGCCCTGGATCATGCATGGCTTTAGAGGCAAACCACAGCAGTTGCAGTCGCTCCTCTCAGCAGGGGTATACGTATCCTTTGGATTACACTACAATAAGGAAAGTCTGATGCAGTGTCCCCTGGAAATGATGTTCCTTGAGACGGACGATACGGTGGCTCCTATAGAGCCCCTGTATAAAGAGGTTGCACAGCTGAAAGGAATCCCCGTAGTAGCATTAAGACAGAAAATATGGGAAAATGCAAATAAGTTGTTCCCTAACTTGGCTCAAAACGGATAATTTTGTATTTTTGCACGAAAATTTAACAACACAAGCAGATAGAGATATGGAATTCAACAAGATTACTGCTGCCGAGGCAGCAGCCCTTATCCAAAACGGACAGACAATTGGTTTGAGTGGTTTTACCCCTGCCGGTGTTCCCAAGTGTACCCCTGCAGAGATTGCAAAGAAGGCAGAGGCCGAGCATGCTGCCGGTCGTCCCTTCAAGATCAGCATCTTCACGGGTGCCAGCACAGGTCAGAGTTGCGATGGTGCATTGGCTAATGCACAGGCTATCGACTTCCGTGCTCCCTACACCACCAATCCTGATTTCCGTAAGCACGTAAATCTTAATGAACTGCATTATTCCGACCTCAACCTTTCTAACATGGCTACTCAGATCCGTCAGGGTTATCTGGGTGATGTTGACTGGGCTATCATAGAGGCTTGCGCCATCGAGAAGGTTGGTAATAAGTGCCACATCTACCTGACTGCAGCAGGCGGTATCAGCCCCACTGTTTGTCGTCTGGCTAAGAATGGCATCATCATAGAGTTGAATGCCTTCCACAGCCCCGATAGCAAGGGAATCCATGATGTTTACGAGATTGAGGACCATCCCTTCCGTAAGCCCATTAATATCTGCAAGGCCAGCGACCGTATTGGTAAGCCTTATGTAGAGGTTGATGCAGACCGTATCATTGGTGTCATTGAGTGTGACGTACCCGATGAGGCTCGTGCCTTCAAGGATCCAGATCCCATCACTACTCAGATTGGACAGAACGTGGCAGACTTCCTGCTTCACAACCTGAGATCAGGTCTTATCCCCAAGAGCTTCCTCAACCTGCAGAGTGGTGTAGGTAGCGGTGCTAATGCAGTATTGGGTGCTCTGGGTCAGTGCCCCGAGGTTCCCGACTTCCACATCTATACCGAGGTGCTGCAGGATGCTCCCGTTGGTCTGATGAAGCAGGGTCGTGTGCTCAGCGCTTCTGCCTGCTCTCTGACCGTTACCAACGAGTGTCTGAAGGACATCTATGCCAATATGGACTTCTTCAAGGATAAGCTGGTACTTCGTCCCTCTGAGATCAGTAACAGCCCCGAGGTTATCTCACGTATTGGTGTTTGTGCCTTGAATACAGCCATCGAGTGCGACCTCTACGGTCATGTTAACTCTACCAAGATTTGTGGTACCAAGATGATGAACGGTATTGGCGGTTCTGCCGACTTTACCACATCAGCTTACCTCTCTATCTTCACCTGTGGTTCAACTACCAAGGGTGGTGCTATCTCCAGCATCGTTCCTTTCGCCAGTCATATCGACCACACCAACCACTTCATTGATGCTGTCATCACTGAGTACGGTGTTGCCGACCTGCGCCACAAGAGCGATATGCAGAAGGCCGAGGAACTCATCAAGGTTGCTCACCCCGACTATCGTCCCATGCTTCAGGATTACCTGAAATATGCCGCCAAGAAGGGTGGTCACACACATCACGAGCTGTCTGCCGCATTTGCTATGCACGATACCTTCCTGCGCAAAGGCGACATGCGTCTGACAGACCTTGCTGAGTACATCAAGTAATCGCTAACAAACATTATAGATAAGGAAAAGGCTGGGCATTACCCAGCCTTTTCTTGTTGTTCGATTAATTATGAAAGGCAGTCAACTTACAAAAGTACCCTCCTCGAGTCTACACGTGCAGACTCGAGGGTATAACACGTGCAGACTCCCGAGTCTGCAAATGATAGACCTTTGCACAACAATATGCCGTTTCTTTAACAGCGATATGGCCTTTCGCTGGTAGAGAAATGGCCTTTCTCTTGCAACGATACGATACACCTACACATGAAGAACCATCCATGGAGTACCTCATATTTACCTCAGGGTTACCTCAGGGTTTCCTCTATGTTCAATAACAAGGGTTAAACGATTGTTTTGCAGACCACAGGTTGGGGCGTCTCCCAACATTGGTTATTGGCTTTAATTCCCAAACGACTAAATGACCAATCTCCCAGATCAACCAACTTGTCAACTAAACTATGCACTATGAATTATGAATTGTGAATTATGAATTGTGAATTATGAATTGTGAATTGTGAATTATGAATTATGCACAGCCCCTCATTACTTCCTTTCTTTCCAGAAGCTAGGCATGAAGAGGAAGAGGATGGTGAAGATCTCCAGACGGCCTATCAGCATATAGGCGCTCATCAGCCATTTTCCTGCAGCGGGTACATTGGCAAAGTTGCTGGCAGGACCAGTGGCTCCTGTAGCAGGACCTACATTGCTGAGCATACTGATGCTACTACCCAAGGCAGTATCTACATCGGCACCCAACAAACTGTAGCAAAGCATGGCTATTACCACCAGAATAATATAAAGGAAGACAAAGGCCAATGCCCTATGTACTCTCTCGTCTGGAACAATTCGTCCGCTGATTCTGACTCCTATCACAGCTCTGGGATGTAGTTGAAGGATAAATTCTTTCAGCACGCTTTTGGCACATATCAGCACGCGTATTACCTTTATACCACCGGCTGTACTGCCTGCGCAAGAACCAATTGCCATAATAACTACGGTAGGCATCCAGAATGATGGTCCCCAGGCAACATAGTCAAACTTCTGTGCGGCAAAGCCCGTACTGGTCATCACGCTGCTAACATGGAACAATGCCGAGCGGAATGTCTCTTCCAATCCAACGGGCAATGTACCCTCTGCTGTTGCGGGCACAGGGGCGAAGAAGAACAGTAGCATAAAGCCTACCACAGCAAAGGCTATAATGGCAAAGAAAGTACGGAACTCCTCGTTCTTGAAGAGGGTGTTACTTCTCTTGATGCTGAGGTAATAGTAAAGAGAGAAGTTGACGCTACTGGCCAGCATAAACACACAGGCCACATATTCTATATAAGAGCTGTGGAAGTATGCCATACTCTGGGTATGTGTACTGAATCCGCCCGTTGCAATGGTTGTAAATGCGTGGCAGATGGCATCATACAGGTTCATGGGGCCTACCCAATAAAGGAAAGCGCATAGAGAAGTCAGGAATATGTAGATAAGCAGCATGCGGCGTGCTGTAGCGCCAATCTTTGGGCGTAGCTTGTCCAAGCTTAAGCCTGTAACCTCGGCTGAGTATATATTGCTGTTCCTGAATTCATAAACCGGTATCAAGGCAAAGGAGAAGACGACAATTCCCAAACCGCCTATCCATTGCGTAATGGCGCGCCAGAAGAGCAGAGAACGAGGCAGGGAGTCTATATCATTGATACATGTGGCTCCTGTTGTGGTAAAGCCGCTCATGGTCTCGAAGAAGGCACTGGGCAGATCCATCCCCGCAATATAGATGAATGGTATCATTCCTATCAGGGAGAAGATAATCCAGGAGAGGGCTACTACCAAATAGCTGTCTGAACGTGTGAAGCGGTCAGACTTCTCTCGTTCCCCCAAATACTTGAAGCAGAATCCCAGCGCAAGAGCGAATGCTGCCGTTTCCAGGAAAACCTTCCAACACGGTTCGCAGTACAGAAGCGCCACAAGGAGGGAAAGCCCCAGGAAAAGGCTCTCCATCATGATAAGGATTCCAAAGATGCTCTTCTTCATGAGCGGTTAGGGGTTAGAGGTTAGCGGTTAGCGAGAGCCCCCTCTCCTTCGGGGAGGGAAGGGGTGGGGCTATTTTTTGTCCAGCGCGTGTTTGGGATAGTCAATGGTATAATGAAGGCCACGACTCTCCTTGCGTTCTATTGCCTGACGGGTTATCAGATAGCCCACATTAATCATATTACGGAGCTCGCAGATGTCCTTGGTAGGCTTGACGCGCTTGAACAGATGCTCTGTCTCTTCGTACAACAGATCCAGACGTTCCCAGGCACGGTGCAGACGAAGGTCGCTACGGACGATACCCACATAGGTGCTCATAATCTGATTCACCTCTTTCACGTCTTGGGCAATGAGGACTTTCTCCTCGTTGGACATAGTACCCTCATCATTCCATTCGGGCACTTTCTCGTTGAATTCATAATCATCTATGCACTCCAGTGAATGCTTGGCAGCAGCAGCTGCATATACAACGGCTTCTATGAGCGAGTTGCTGGCCAAACGGTTTCCACCATGCAGGCCTGTGCAGGAACATTCTCCTACAGCATACAGACGCTTGATGCTGCTCTGTCCGTCAAGGTCAACCTTGATACCTCCACACATATAATGGGCACTGGGAGCCACAGGGATATACTGCTTGGTAATGTCTATTCCTATGCTCAGGCACTTGGCATAGATGTTGGGGAAGTGATGCTTGGTCTCTTCCGGGTCTTTGTGTGTAACATCCAGACAAACATGGTCAAGACCGTGAATCTTCATCTCATGGTCAATGGCACGGGCAACAATGTCACGTGGTGCAAGCGAAAGACGCTCATCGTACTTCTGCATGAACTCCTCGCCGTTGGGCAACCTGAGGATGCCTCCGTAACCACGCATGGCCTCTGTAATAAGGTAGGCGGGATGTGTCTCGTTGGGATTGTAGAGTACGGTAGGGTGGAACTGCACAAACTCCATATCCTTCACCTTACCCTTGGCACGATAGACCATGGCAATACCATCACCTGTAGCGATATTGGGATTAGAGGTAGTGGCGTAGATGGCTCCCGTACCGCCGGTAGCCATAAGGGTTACCTTAGAGAGATATGTATCCACCTTTCCTGTCTCCGGGTTCAGTACATAGGCGCCATAGCACTCTATGTCCGGCGTGCGACGGGTAACACGGATACCCAGATGATGCTGGGTGATAATCTCGACGGCAAAGTGATTCTCCAGAATCTCTATGTTGGGGTTGTTGCGAACAGCCTCCATAAGGCCTCGCTGGATCTCAGCACCTGTATCATCGGCATGATGAAGGATACGGAACTCAGAGTGTCCGCCCTCACGGTGAAGGTCGAATTCGCCTTTCTCGTTCTTGTCGAAGTGTACGCCCCACTTAAGCAGGTCCTTGATTCCTTCAGGACCGTTCTTCACTACTTGTTCTACAGCAGCAGGATCACTGATATAGTCACCTGCTATCATAGTATCTTCTATGTGCTTCTCGAAGTTGTCCACCAAGAGATTGGTGACAGATGCGATGCCTCCCTGAGCCTTCGCTGTATTTGCTTCTTCCAGAGTGGTTTTGCATACCAAGGCTACCTTTCCTTTTCCTGCATTGGCAACCTTCAGTGCATAGCTCATTCCTGCAACACCACTTCCAATTATCAGAAATTCAAATTTCCTTATCATGATAATTTGCTTTATTTTAAGCCATTTTCCGGTGCAAAAATACTCAAAAAGTTGTTTACTTGTACCTTTTCCCGTTTTTTTCTTTAACTTTGCATTGGAAAAGAAGAGTGAAGAGTGAAGAATGAAGAGTGAAAAATCTTTGTTTACAGACATTAAGCTCCATAAATGTCTATTCCTGACAGCATTTGTTGTTTTGTTATGCAGTTGCGGTACCAGACGGACTGTACATGTCCCTTATAACGGTCCCGTCCATATCACGGAGAATGCTCGGGTGGAGTTTAATACCCCTGTTGTTAAACCAGAGGAAGTTATTCAGCCTGCCACTTGGAAGGACACCATACAGGCCAGATTGGACTCACTCTGCCAACAGCCTCTCCTTGAAACTACACAGTTGGGACTTTATGTCTTTGACCTTACAGAGAACCTTCCCCTTTACAGTTTCAATGCAACCCAGCGTATGCGCCCTGCTTCCACTGAGAAGCTTATTACCAGCATCAGCGCCCTTCATTATCTGGGAGGAGATTATAACTTCCGAACGGACGTTAGGATAAATGGAACCGTTGCCAACGGAACGCTGCAGGGCGACGTGTATGTTGTGGGCGGCATGGATCCGTTGTTGTCTCCATCAGATCTTAACAGTATGGCAGCTGCTCTGCGTAATGCAGGCATCAGCAGTATAAGCGGCAATATGTATATAGACCTCAGCATGAAGGACGACCTCCCTTATGGATGGGGTTGGTGTTGGGACGATAAATACGGACCGCTCTCCGCCCTGATGGTTAATGGCAAGGACGAGTTCAATGGTGAATGGGGTAAGGCACTTGCCAAAGCGGGGATTAAACGTAGTAGGACGGGCATCCGTCAACAGCAGGCCCCGGCAGACAGCAAGTCGGTATGCTGCATTACACATACCATAGACGAGGTGTTACAGCCAATACTCAAAAACAGCCAGAATATCTATGCTGAATGTCTGTTCTATCAGATTGCAGCCTTTTCGGGACAGAAGAACGCTGGAAGGAAGCAAGCAGCCAAGCTCATTTATGATTTGATTGATGGAATGGGCTTGGATACGGACCAGTATCAGATTGCAGACGGTAGTGGACTCTCCTTATATAATTATGTATCGCCAGAGTTACTTGTCTGTTTCCTGAACTATGCCTTCAGTAGGCCGGAGATATACAGTCATCTTTATCCTGCCCTTCCAATAGCAGGTGTTGACGGTACATTAAGCAAGCGCATGCGAGATACGCCTGCCTATGGTAATGTACATGCCAAGACCGGAACAGTGGATGGTATCTCCTCGCTGGCTGGTTACCTTACGGCCCGCAACGGTCATGTACTGTCTTTCTGTATCATCAATCAGGGCGTAAGTGCCGGCAGGTTGGGTAGGGACTTCCAGAATGAGGTTTGCGAGGCACTATGCCAATAAGAACATACACATAGTATTAACATTATATATAATGTACAACATGAAGAAATTATTTTATCTTGTCATTGCCCTGGCACTCAGTACTGGCAATGCAATGGCGTTTGAGAATGAACCAGAAGAAGGTCTCAGCTTTATGGGTCTCTTTGGTATGAATGTTTCTAAAGTGCAGAACTTGGATTACGGAGCAAAGGCTGGTGCCATGTTGGGTATCCGTGCCGACTACATGCTTCCCAAGGCTCACGGTGCTTACCTGACAGCAGGAGTCGACTGGTCTATGAAGGGTGGAAAAACATCTATTTTATATGACAATGGTGCTACCGTTGCAGATGGCTCAATCAAATACGCCTTGCATTATCTTGAGGTTCCTGTTCGTGTAGGTTTCCGTTATAATCTTTCAGAGGAGATTGGTTTCTATGGTGAAATAGGTCCTTACTTTGCTGTTGGTGTAGGCGGTCGTCACAAATGCAGCATTGATGCCGATGGCATTGATGCAAGAACGGCAGAGGATGCATTATCTTATAATGCCTTCAAGAACTATGATTTCGACGTTAATAACCCAGAAAAGCTTACATTCCAGCGTTGGGATGCAGGTATAGGTTTCCGCATTGGTGCAGAATACAATCAGCGTTATAATGTATTGATTGGAGCTGACTGGGGTTTGGCAGACATTTTCCGCACAAGTTTACGCGATGATTATTTCAATAGTGAAGGTGTACGCTTACCCAAACCTCACAATTTCAACTTCAGCATTGCTGTAGGTTACAGATTCTAATACGTCATCATTTGATGACTACGATGCGGGTGACAATAGCTTTGTTGCCCGCATTGTTGTTTGCTACCACATGGTACACGCCGGATGATACGCGCTTTCCGTTCATGTTGCAACCGTTCCAGGTAACAAGTCCGCCTGAAGAGACACCGCTCCAAACCAACTGACCGCTTGAACTTAGAATCTTAACCTCGGCATCCATAGTCATACCTGTTATGGAAATGGGACCTGTGTAGTCAGATCTGACGGGGTTAGGATACACAAGTACGTTATCCTTAACCAATTCCTCGGCTGCACCTATGGCATCGCTCATATAGCTGCACAGGCCTTTCTCTGTTCCTATGGCAACCTCACCGGTAATGGCATTAACGGCAATATCCTGAATAGCATCGCTCAGCAGAGGAGAGTCTGCCGCAGTGAAGTGATGGATGGTCTCCTGTCCGTCGGCAGAGATCAGGAACACACCATTGTTCTGTGTTCCTACCCACTTTCTGTTGGCACCGTCAACGGCAATACATGTTACGGGCAGTCCACTTAGCAGATAGTCTGCCAGGCCACTGCCGTCATTGCGATTTACCTTGACCTGGGTGACACGGAAGGTCTTGTCGAAGACCTTCTCTGGCTCATCTATCACAAACAGACCCAAGGTAGTGCCGAACCAGATCTTTCCGTCCAAGTCTTCACATATTCCATAGAACTCCACAGGATCATAGACGGTTTCATCCTGGTTTATGATTTGCTGTAGCAGTATGCATTTATCGTCTTTGTTGTTCTCAAGGGTTCCGTTGGTGTCAATACAGAATACACCCCTCATGTCCAGTCGTCTGCTTGTCAGGAATACCATTCCCTTGTTGTTAACGACAATATTGTCACAAAGGGAGGCCATTTTTATGGGCTCATAAAATAGGGCGTTCCACTTCCCGTCGGGTCTCAGTACACGTACAATGGTATCCGTCAGCGAACAGAGCATCCAAAGGTTGCCGTCGGCATCGTACTTCAGTCCGGCGCAGGATACGTAATTCATATAGTATTTACTCATGGACAGGATGCTACGCAAGGGACTGTTGTCTGAGTTATGGAGTTTTACGAATTTGCCATTCCTGTATTCGCAGAGTCCGTTTCTGTGAAGCGATGCATAGTGGTGTGTAGGATCCTTGGGGTCCTGAACCACGTCTGTTGTGTTAGCCAGCGTTATGTTCTTGTATATCTCTGGAATCTCAGTCATCTCCTCAAAGTTTGTCCACTGATCATCCTCCACATACATTGCCGTTGGCTCCTTGAAGAATTCTCTACCGAGAACCGTGTTGATACCGCCAGCTACTAGCAGACGGTTGTCTGCCCAGTTCAGCTTGTAGGCAAGGTTACGTATGGGGCTGTTGGGGATAATAGAGGATACCGCTACCTGCATCTGGTTGTTTGTTATCTTGTAGCCTTGCAGACCCTTGTACTGGTCACTTACCCAATAGGTGCCACCCAGATAAGTGACATCGCTCCAAGTGTTGTCCTCCTTGATGGTGGTGAAGCTGTTGACATCAGAACCATAGCATACATTCTTGGCATCACCCCAGAAAAGCATGTCGTTTGTCTCGCGGATGAATGAGACTTTGCTTCCGTTGATTCTGGTAATGGTATTGGTGTGCTGGGTATCTATCACAAATAGGCTGTCGTTACGCACTCCCAGCAGATTGTCCTTGTAGAAAAGCAATTTGCTCCAGTCCGTGCTTTCCTGATATTTTTTCCAGTTTGCCTGCAGCTGCATGTTGTCTGCTTTGGAGCAGACGTACAGGCCCGTTGTTGTTCCCAGGTATATGTTGTTGTCATTAACGGCAATACTTGTGGCATCAAGGCCCAATCTGTAGGTGTTCCTGAAAACACCCTCTTTCATGTCAACCTCTATCATTCCGAAGCCTGTTGACAGGTAGGCTGTAGAGCCGTAGATGCACATGTTGCTGATTTCCTTACCTGAGAGGGATTTCTCTTTCAGGGCAGACAGATTCTGAACGTTATCATCAGCATCCAGCAGGTCTATGTTACAGTTGGAATAAATCAGGATGATCTTCTTGGCTTCCTGGCTATAGCCAATATCCACAATGTCCACATCATTCAGCAGGCCCAGGTTGTCATAGGTCCTGACCTCTGTGTCCTCTGTGTTATATGAATAAAGGTCGCCATTTGCTACCGTGTAGATGGTTTTGCCTGCTGCCACATTCTTTGTTGCATTGTGGTAGCTGAGGTAAACCTTCCAAGAACCTATCTGAGCTGCCTGCAGGCAAGTGCAAACAGCAAACATCAACAATACTGTCAGAAATGATGACTTCTTCATACAAGTAATGCTTTATGATTATTTATTCTTCAAAAATTCAATAAGTTTGGTGATGGCTCTTCCCCTGTGGCTGATAGCGTTCTTCTCTTCTGCTGCCATCTGGGCAAAGGCCAGTCCGTTCCCTTCCAGGGGGGCAAAGACGGGGTCGTAGCCAAAGCCGCCTTCCCCAACTTCCTGCATCAGGATTTCGCCTTCCACTATACCTTCAAAGAGATGTTCCTCACCGTTCATAATCAATGCTACAACGGTACGGAAGCGGGCACTACGGTCTTCTGCCTCCTCCAGTTTGTCAAGCAGACATTGTATATTGGCCTTGGCATCATGACTTTCTCCATAGCCGTTCATAGCACCAAAACGTGCGGTATATACGCCAGGGGCGCCTTCAAGGGCTGTCACCTCCAGTCCCGTATCATCGGCAAAACAGTCCACTCCGTAATGTTCGTGTACATAGCGGACCTTCTGCAGGGCATTGCCTTCCAATGTGTCTGCCGTCTCTGGTATATCCTCGTGGCAGCCTATTTCTGCCAGTCCCTTCACCAGAAACTCATCGCCCAGTATCTGTCTTACCTCCTCCAACTTATGGGCGTTGTTGGTGGCCATAATAATTTCTCTCATCTTTTTATCTTGTCAAAGCCTTCGCCAAAGACACCCTCCACATTACCCATCGAAACGAAGGCACGTGGGTCAATCTGCCTGATGAGGGCAAAGAGGGCTCGGCTCTCATATTTCTTAGCCAGGATCAGCAGTACCTGGCGTTTCTCCTTGCTATAGAAACCTTCGCCATACAGAACGGTTACACCGCGTTCCATCTTCTGGTTCACCTGTGTGGCTATCTCGTCGTACTTGTCGCTGACAATAATAAACTGTACACTCTGCCTGAGGCCGTTGGTCACATAGTCCAGGAAGAACATAGACATAAGCATCGTTAGGTAGCCCACTACCATTGTCTCCAGGTTATGGAAGATAAAGAAGCTGCTGCCAATGATGGCAAGGTCTATGCACAGCATCAGTCGGCCCAATGATATGTTCCAGTACTTGTTGATACTGCTGGCTATGATGTCTATACCTCCTGTGCTACCGCCTGCAAGGAATACCAGTGCCAGTCCCAAGCCCTCCATAAGGGCACCTATCACACAGGCCATGAACTTCTGGTCGCCCACAATGTGCAGCAGGTGTTCATTCCCTTGTGCATCAACGGTGGTTATACCTTCCTGGAAGATGTTTATCAGGAAGGATATGATGGCAATGGCTATAACCGTCTTTAGGCTGTACCTCCAGCCCATTATCTTGGCACCCACCAATATCAGGAAGACATTCATCACCAGATAAGTTACACTGGGATGGAAGCCTACTGTGTAGTAGATAAGTGTGGCAATACCGTTCATACCACCGCTGATAAGCTGGTATGGAAGCAGGAAATAGACATAGCTTATTACATAAATAACAATACCTAACAGCAAGAGCAAATAGTTCTTGCACATTTCCCATATAGCTGCTTTAGTCAGTTTTACTGTCATGCTCTAATTGCTTTAAATCCGTTACCATATACACCCTCTGCCCGGCTCTGTGAGACAAAGGCAGCAGGGTCTGTCTCTTGTATCATTCTCAGAATCTTTACAGATTCACGTTTGTGGACAATGGTTATTAAGACTTTAATGCTTTGATGACTGTAGAAGCCCTCGCCGTCCATAGACGTTACGCTGTGGCACGTCTCTGTTATGATGCGCTGGCTTATTTCATTAGGTTTGTTAGTGAATATAATGAACTGGATGTCTTGTCGTGCGCTGTTGATAAGCATATCCAGCGCATAGGTATAGACAACCAGTGTTACGTAGCCGAAGACTACCATCCTGACATCGTGGAAGATGGGCCAACAGGATGCAATGACCAGGAAGTCCAGAATCAGCAGGGCTCGGCCAAAGGATATGTTGCGGTATTTGTTCACCAGAGCGGCTATGATATCCCATCCGCCTGTGCTACCACCCGACAGGAATACAATACCAATACCCAATCCGTTCAGGATGGCACCTAGGACGCATGCCATAGAGTCCTGACCGTCTCCTAGGATCTGCATCAGATTACCGGCATTGTCGGTCATCATCTGTTGTCCTAACTCCAGATAGGTTGAGAGGGCCAGCACGGCATAGGCGGTCTTGATGGTGAACTTCCATCCCAAGAGCCATAGGGCAAATATCAGCAGCACACCATTGGCTATCAGTATGGCATACTGAACGGGGAAGCCTGTAACGTAGTACAGTATGGCAAACATACCCGTCATACCACCCGTTGTGATGTGATAGGGGAGCAGGAATGCTGCCCAGCCCAAGGCATAGACAGCCATTCCAGTGTTTATAGCCAGGAAGTCAACAATGAACTCCCAGATACGTCTCAACTTCAGTTTTTGTCCCATAGTTATTTATAGTTCATAGTTCTTAGGTCATAATTCATAGTTCATAGTTCATAGTCTTACGCTAATCCCTAATCCCTGTCCTCTAACCTCTAACCTCTAACCGCTACTCTCTACTCCCTAATCCCTAATCCTTGTCCTCTAACTTCTAATCTCCCTCTCTTCTGGAGAGGGCTGGGGTGAGGCTTCTAACCTCTAACCTCTAACCTCTAACCGCTAATCCTTGTTCTCTAACTTCTAATCTCCCTCTCTTTTGGAGAGGGCTGGGGTGAGGCTTCTGTCCTCTAACCTCTAACCGCTAACCGCTAACCATCAAGCAGGTTTCACCACGATGTTTACGATGCGGCCGGGGATGGCAATGGTCTTTACAATCTGCATACCCTCGAGGTGCTTCTGTGCATCAGGGGCAGAGGTAGCCATCTGAACCATCTGGTCGGGTGTGGCATCAGCGGGGAAGTCCATAGCAAAGCGTACCTTGCCATTGAACTGGACGCCCAACTTAACAGAGCTCTCCACCAAGTACTTTTCATCGAAGGCAGGCCACTGGGCATCGCATACGCTGGTGCTATTGCCCAAAGCCTCCCACAGCTCTTCTGCGATATGTGGGGCGAAGGGAGCTATCAGCACAGGTAATACTGACAAAACCTGCTTGCTGCGGCACTTCTGGCTTGAAAGCTCGTTGACAGCTACCATGAAGGCAGAGATACTGGTGTTGTACGAGAACTCCTCAATATCGGCTGTCACCTTCTTGATAAGCTTGTGCAAGGTCTTCATATTCTCGGCTGTGGCCTCTGAGTCATCTGCTGCCAGATTGCCTTCCTTGTCCCAATACAGACCCCAGAACTTCTTCAGGAAGCGGAAGCAACCGTCGATACCGGCTACGTCCCAAGGCTTAGACTGCTCAATGGGGCCCAGGAACATCTCGTACAGACGCAATGTGTCAGCTCCGTAGTTCTCGCAGATATCATCGGGGTTCACTACGTTGTATTTCGACTTAGACATCTTCTCAATAGCCTGGCTGACAATATACTGACCGTTCTGGTTCAGGATAAACTCGCCGTCACGGAACTCAGGTGTCCACTGTCTGAGTTTCTCTACATCCAGTACATTGCCGCTTACCATGCTGATGTCGGCATATACGGGGTCTGCTTCTGTACCCTGATAGAAGTACAGGTTCTTCTTCTTGGCATCATCGTATTTCTCTTCCAAGAGATCGAAGCTGACAAACTTGTTGGTGTTTCTCAGACGATATACGAAACTTGACCAACCCTGAATCATACCTTGGTTGATAAGTTTCTGGAAGGGCTCGTCCTTCTTGCTTACGCCCAGGTCGAAGAGGAACTTGTTCCAGAATCGGCTATAGATCAGGTGACCGGTAGCATGCTCGCTACCACCCACGTACAAATCCACGTTCTGCCAGTAGCCGGCAGCCTTCTCGCTAACCAGAGCCTCTGTATTCAGGGGATCCATATAGCGCAGATAGTAGGCACTACTTCCTGCAAAGCCTGGCATAGTGTAGAGCTCTATGGGGAAGACGGTCTTTTCATCAATGAGTTTCTTGTCAACAATCTTCTTGTTCTGTTCATCCCAAGCCCATATCTGTGCGTTGCCCAATGGGGGCTCTCCTGTTTCTGTGGGCAGGAACTTATCCACCTGGGGCAACTCTATAGGCAGACACTCCTCAGGAATCATCTGTGGAATTCCGTTCTTGTAATATACGGGGAAGGGCTCGCCCCAGTAGCGCTGACGACTGAAGATGGCATCACGCAGACGGTAGTTCACCTTCACACGACCCAGGTTGTGAGCCTTCACAAAGCGCTTGGTCTCGGCAATAGCCTCCTTGATGGTCTTGCCGTTCAAGTTCAGGCTCTCGCCATCATACACTACACTCTTGTCAGGACTGACAGGTGAGTTCATAACAATACCTTCCTTGGCATCATAGCTCTCCTCGCTAACATCTGCACCTTCTACCAAGGGGATGATAGGCAGGTTGAAGTGCTTGGCAAAAGCATAGTCACGACTATCGTGGGCAGGAACAGCCATGATGGCGCCTGTACCGTAGCCTGCCAAAACATATTCTGCTATGTAGATGGGACACTTGTCGCCTGTGATGGGGTTTATACCGTATGCACCGCTGAAGACACCTGTTACGGTATGGTCAATCATACGCTCGCGTTCGGTACGACTCTTTACATACTTGATGTATTCGTCAACGGCTGCACGCTGCTCGGGTGTGGTAACCTTATCTACCAACTCACTCTCAGGAGCCAGTACAAAGAAGGTTACGCCAAACATGGTATCGGCACGGGTGGTGAAGATGGTGAATCGACCCCTCTCCGACTCCCCCGAGGGGGAGAGGACATAAGGTATCTCGACCTCGGTTCCTTCGCTGCGTCCAATCCAGTTCTTCTGTGTCTCCTTGATGCTCTCGCTCCACTGAATAGTCTCTAAGCCGTCCAGCAGACGCTGGCTGTAGGCGCTGACACGCAGACACCATTGGCGCATCTTCTTCTGTTCTACGGGATAACCACCTCGTTCGCTCACGCCATTTACTACCTCATCATTGGCTAGTACGGTTCCCAGTGCAGGACACCAGTTCACCATTGTCTCGCCCATGAAGGCCAGGCGGTAGTTCATCAGCACATCGCTCTGTTTCTTCTCGTCCCAGTTGTTCCACTCTTCAGCAGTAAAACAGAGTTCATTGCTCTGGGCAACGCCAAAGGCATCCAATCCCTCTGTACCATATTTCTCAAAGTAAGCAATCAGTTCCTCAATGGGTCTTGCCTTGCCAGAAGTCTCCCCCTCGCCCTTTGGAGAGGGGGTAAGGGGGGTGAGGCTATAGAAGTGCTTATACATCTTCTGGAAAGCCCACTGTGTCCACTTGTAGTAATTGGGGGTACAGGTACGTACCTCACGGTCCCAGTCGAAACTGAAGCCTATCTTGTCCAACTGCTCGCGATAGCGGTCTATGTTGGCAAATGTTGTCTTCTCGGGGTGCTGGCCTGTCTTAATGGCATACTGCTCGGCAGGTAGTCCATAGGCATCATAGCCCATGGGGTTCAGCACATTGTAGCCCTGCAGTCTCTTGTAACGGGCATATATATCGCTGGCTATATAACCTAAGGGGTGACCAACATGCAGTCCCGCACCGCTGGGGTAGGGGAACATGTTCAGCACATAGAACTTCTTGCGGCTCTCATCTTCAACCACTTTGTACGTTTTGTTGGCCACCCATTTCTGGTGCCATTTCTGGTCAATTTCTCTAAAATTGTACTCTTTTGCCATTTTATAATTAGGTGTAAACTCTTATTTCGACTGCAAAATTACGATTAAGTGAGTGATTTTCCAAATATATTTGAGGAAATCCGAACGTAAGTAATTTAGAAAGACAGTTTCAAAGATACGATTAAGCGAGCGGAATACAAAATAAAAATGTTTTTATTTTATTCTCGAGCGTGAGAATTCCGCCTGCGCCTGAGCACCTACGGGAGCGCAAGAATTTCGGCTCACCAGTAAATATCTGTGTTTAGGGAATTAACAAAAACCTTAAAAACCCTTTTTGAAAGCTTTAGCACTTTGTGCCTTTGTTCTGCTATTGTCATGAATCTGGTCGTAAGCAAGCTTCCCCCATCTTCCTGCCAACAGCAAAACATATCTTTCAGATATCAAAGCTTTCACAAAGAAAAACATTGAAAACCGAACGCAGAGTCAAACTTGTTTGAACTTTGCTGAGGTGCATCATGTTTTGCGGGAACCGAAAAACCTCCGCTCCGCTCGAAAACCGCAAGCGCAATGACTCTACTCATAAGCTAATAAGCA
>JAFZSA010000002.1 GCA_017619585.1 Bacteroidaceae bacterium | reverse complement strand
GACAGTCATAAGCTCCTAATCTCATCGTTCCACCCATATCCGTGATATTCTTTTGATCCTCCATGATGTCTATGACGTTGTGGGGTGTCTGCTCGTCCATCTCACGGCTATTGGCATCCTTGTAACCCAGCACGTTGCGGGCAAACTCAATGACCATCATCTGCATACCCAGACAGATACCGAAGGTGGGGATGTCATGGGTGCGGGTGTATTCTGCTGCTATAATCTTGCCCTCTATACCACGCTGACCGAAGCCGGGACAAACAACGATGCCCTGCAGACCCTGCAGCTTCTCGGCTACATTCTGCTTTGTAATCTCCTCGCTGTTCACAAAGTGCAGCTTGGCCTTCACATCGTTGTAGATACCAGCCAGATTCAGGCTCTCGCGGATACTCTTGTAGGCATCTTGGAGGTCGTACTTACCAACAAGGCCGATGTGCACCTCGCGGGTAGCGTTGCGCTGCTTGTCCAGGAAGTTGTGCCAGGGCTTCATGGCAGGTGTCTCGCCTACGGGGATGCCAATCTTACGCATGATGGCGGCATCAAGGCCCTGCTTCTGCATGCTGACGGGTACCTCGTAGATGCTGGGCATATCCTCGCTCTGCACCACACATTCAAGGTCCACATTACAGAAAGAAGCCACCTTCATACGCATGCTGTCGTCGAGGTGGCGTTCGGTACGAAGTACCAAAATATCAGGCTGGATACCCATTCCCTGCAACTCCTTAACGCTATGCTGCGTGGGCTTGGTCTTCAACTCGTCAGCGGCTTTCAGATAGGGAACGTAGGTCAGATGTACGCAGACAGCGTTGCGACCCAACTCCCATCTGAGCTGTCGGATAGCCTCCATAAAGGGTGCACTCTCAATGTCACCAATGGTACCGCCTACCTCTGTGATAACGAAGTCGTATTCTGTTGACTCGCTAACTTCTGAGCGAAGCATTCTTCTCTTTATCTCGTCGGTGATATGTGGCACTACCTGAATGGTCTTACCCAAGTAGTCGCCGTGGCGTTCACGGTCTATTACCGTCTTGTATATACGGCCTGTGGTGATGCTGTTGTTACGAGTGGTGCGGATACCCGTAAAGCGCTCGTAGTGACCCAGATCCAGGTCAGTCTCGAAACCATCCTCCGTTACATAGCACTCCCCATGCTCGTAGGGGTTCAGCGTACCGGGGTCGATGTTGATGTACGGGTCAAACTTCTGAATAGTGACCTTGTAGCCGCGTGCCTGCAGCAGCTTGCCTATGCTGGCAGAAATAATTCCCTTGCCAAGTGAAGAGACAACGCCGCCTGTAACAAAGATGTAATTGGTTTTCATTATCTTGCTGTGTTATTCATTATCAATTTGCATAATTTCGCCGCAAAGGTACGTCGTTTTGGTTAAATTTCAAACTTATTTCAAACAAAAAGATAAATTATTTTGATTAAGATGATATATTTAACACAAATTACCCCCAATAGGCTATAATATAATTATAAAGTTGTCCTACGGAAACACATTTTCAGCTGTTATCCTTTACCATATAGACAAAAAAATCTACCCCTTTATACACTCACTTGCTGCAAAAATTTATACCTTTGCCCTGCATTTCTTAAGGAAAGCACACAGTAACATGTTTCTGAAGACTAAGAGTATGAGAAAAAAAGCACACAGGCTCACATTTCTGAGGGCCGCAGCACTTATGATTCTTGTTGCATCCACCGCCGCCAAGACGTGGGCGCAGAACTATTTCGACGAGAACGGCGGCTACTTTGGCCCCACAGAAGAATCCCCCCAATATGGCGGCGCCTACTACACTGGCAACTACACCAGCCCCTTCAAGACCTATCTGGGCAAGACGGATGCAGAGATTCAGGCCAAGCTGGACGAACTATGGAACCACTACTTCAAGGGCGGATATAATCAGGTTATCTATTATGAATCCGGCAGAGGCGAAGCCTACATCAAGGATACCGGCAACAACGATGTCCGCTCGGAGGGTATTTCTTATGGCATGATGATTTGTGTGCAGACAAACCACAAGGAGGAGTTCGACAGGCTATGGAACTGGGCAAAGGCACACATGTGGACCAAGTACGGCGAATGGGACGGCTATTTTGCCTGGCAGAACAGCACCGCCGGTGTGATGAAGGACCGCAACAACTGCCCCGATGCCGAGATGTATTTCATGATGGCCCTGCTCTTTGCCGCCAACCGTTGGCACGATGCCCGCTACATGCAGGATGCACAGTACATCCTGAGCAGATGCTGGAAGAACGGCTCCGGATCGCTGTTCAACGAAGCTTATTACATCATCACCTTCCAACCCTACAATGCCTGCACCTTCTCAGACCCCTCTTATGACCTGCCGGCATACGTGGACCTCTTTTCCAGATGGACAGACACCAACAAAGACAAGTGGAAGAATGCCACTACAGCCACCCGTACCCACCTGTACAAAAGTTCACACCGCACATCGGGCCTTTTCTCCGACTATAACAACTTCGACGGCACACCACACTCAGAGAGCTACAACCGCAATGCCGTCAAATACATGTATGATGCCGTTCGCTGCGCCATGAACTTCGGTATGGATTACTACCTGTTCGGCGTGGATGCAGAGCGCCAGCAGGTAATGGCAAAGAGAATCATCGACTTCTTCGAGGCCGACGGATACTCACATGCCAGATTCAACTGGGACGGCTCAGGGCCCAGCGAATCGTACACTCTGGGACAGGTGGGAAGCAATGCCGTAGCATGCTATGCCCTGATGAGCACACCCGGATACGAGGACATCATCCGAAAGAACCTCAGGATGGCATGGGACGCAAGACTCATGACAGGTCAGTATCGCTACTACGATGGCCTGGTGCATTATCTGTCCATGCTGCACCTCTGCGGAGCCTTCAAGATATGGAAGCCGGAGAAGGAAATCCCCACCCGTTATCAAAGTCAGTACCACTCCATCATCACAGGCATAAAAAGCCCCGCCACCTTCTCAGATAGCAGGGCATGGTACACCTTGGACGGTGTCCGCCTGAAAGGCAAGCCCACCTCAAAAGGTGTCTATATCAACAACGGCAGGAAGGTCGTTATTAACTAAAGACTGAATCCTACGCCGCAGAGCATATAAACCTTGCCGCTGTCGGGGTTGGCATTGAGACCCACAAAGACGGGGAGGTGGTACTTCTCCTTAATAAGAAAATCCTTGGTGGCCTTCAGTCCTACATTGGTGCAGGCAAAGCCGGTGGTACCGTATGAGGTAGTCGCCCAGGGCACAATGCCTACGCTACCTTCCCAGTCGAGACCTGCCAGGGTGAAGGGGGCAATCAACTCCAGATAGCTGCTGTAGGCACGCTTCAGGCTGTTGTTCTTACCATCATCGCCGGCAAAGTTGGTGTACCATGTAGCAGAGAGGAACCCGAAGTCATAACCGATGTATCCTTCCCAGATATGGGTGGTCTTGTGCGCCTTGTACTGGAAGTAGCTGCCGTCTGAGAACCAGTAGTCGGTCAAACCCACCGTAAAGCCCTTAGTGCTATAGCTGAGGGTCAGATCCAGCTCCTTGGTATCCTCGGCACGAGTGATGCCTACACTCCCCCAAGCCGACAGGCTCAAACCCTTCCATGATGCGCCAAGGGTAGGTTGCAACGATACATTTCCCAAATCCTGACCACGCCAGATGTATTGGTTTACGAGGTCAAGGCCCAGATTTGCCTCCACTTTATCTTGTGCAGAAAGGGTTATTGATACTGATAATAGTGTCACTAGCCCTATGATGATAGAGCCTCTTTTAGATATAGTTTTCATAAGATTATTTCTTTAAATGATTAATAATTGGGGGATATTTTTAACAAAAACCATAAAAACCCCTCTTCCGATGTTTTTGCTCTTCGAGCATCAGTGCCGACGTCATGGCTCTGTGTCTGTGAGCAAGCTCACACACAAGCCCTGACATCATCACACGTTGCTTCGCAACTTAAGACATCTCCAGAGGAAAAACACCGTTCCGCTTCGCTCCACTGAAAAACAGCTCATGGGAAAATAGGTTTTTTAGCCCGAAGGGCGGGGTTTTTCCACTCATGAAGGCTGAGTTTTGGTACAAAACCGTAGTGGTCTGTTGCCATGTGCGAGAGCTTGCTCTCAGGCACAATGGTAACGGGGCAATACGATAGGGCATCGCCCTCAGCCATCACGAGTGGGGTTTTTAATGTTTTTTTCTACATTAGAGGGACCTAATTATAGCAAGTCTCTCCATGCTCGTAGATATCCAGACCTTCATCCTCGATGCGGGCGGGAACACGCAAGCCATGAACCTTCTTGATAGTATAGAAGAGGATGATACCGCAAGCAGCTGCCCAGAGGTCAATGATGAGGATACCGAACAGTTCGGCTCCGAAGAAGCCCCATCCATGTCCATACAGAGCACCGTTGCTGGTAGAGAGCAGACCTGTCAACAAGGTTCCCAGGATACCGCAGACACCGTGAACAGAGCTGGCACCAACGGGGTCATCGATGTGCAGTACATGATCTATGAACTCGATGGCGAATACCAGTACCGTACCGCAGATAAGGCCGATGATAACGGCACCTACGGGAGATACCAGGTCGCAACCGGCTGTGATACCTACAAGGCCTGCCAGCACGCCGTTCAATGTCAGAGAGAAAGAGGGTTTCTTATATTTGAGCCAGGTCAGGAACATTGTTGCCACACCACCGGCAGCAGCAGCCAGGTTAGTTGTCAGGAATACATGACTGATGGCTATGCGGTTCACCTCGCCAGAGGCAGCCAACTGAGAGCCGGGGTTGAAACCGAACCAGCCGAACCACAGGATGAACACACCCAGGGCAGCCATTGTCAGAGAGTGACCGGGGATAGCACGACTCTTACCGTCCTTGCCGTACTTGCCACGACGGGCACCCAGCGCCAAAGCACCTATCAGAGCCAAGACACCACCCACGCTGTGAACGATGGCAGAACCGGCAAAGTCATGGAAGGTGTCGCCGAAGGTTGTCATCATAAAGCTGTCGACAGCATCGTTGCAGAGCCATCCGCCGCCCCACGTCCAGTGACCCTCTATGGGGTAGATGAACAGCGAGATCATGGCGCTGTAAATAACGTACATCGAGAACTTGGTGCGCTCTGCCATGGCACCGCTGACGATAGTGGCAGAGGTCGCGCAGAAGACGGTCTCGAAGATGAGGAAACCCTCAACGGGCAGATCGCCCTTGTAGAAGGAGAGGTCGCCCCAGTTAGGCAAACCAACGAAGCCTCCCAGCGCATCGCTTCCGAACATCAGGCCAAAGCCTACAAACCAGAACAACAAAGAGCCGAACATAAAGTCGACAAAGTTCTTGAACAGGATGTTTGCCGTATTCTTACTGCGTGTAAAACCTGCCTCGCACAGCGCAAAGCCCGGCTGCATAAAGAATACCAACATAGCAGCCAACAACATCCATACAGTATCTAGTGATAATGATAAAGTATCCATAATAAAAGACCCACCCCCATCCCCTCCCTCTATGGAGGGGAGCGATTGACGCCTGAGAGCTATAGGGTCATTCTTTTAATGTTAATGAATTGAATCTTATAAAGGCCCTCCCCATAGAGGGGGAGCGGGGAGAGGGTCTTCTTACTTCTTATCTCTCAGCACCGTGTCACCATGCTCACCCGTACGGATGCTCCATGTGTCAATCATTTCGCTCACGAAGATGCGACCGTCGCCAACCTCGCCCGTGTGTGCCGTTTCTATGATAACCTTGATGGTAGGCTCCAGGAACTGGTCGCGGCAGACAATGGTTATTGCCACGCGCTCTATGACATCCGTAGAGTACTGCACGCCACGATAGATGCGTTCCTGTCGGCTCTGGCCAATGCCGTGTACGTCGTGATACTCAAACCAGTCGATGTCCGAGCTGAGCAATGCTTCCTTCACATCCTCAAACTTCGTCTTTCGGATAATTGCTTCAATCTTTTTCATACCTTAAAGTGTTAATTAATGAGCGTCCTATTGTCACATTGCAATGATTTCGATGCAAAGGTATAGCTTTTTGTAACTATTCTGCAAATATTACTTGCTTTTTGTATTGTTGCAAATACTTTTTGTTGACATAAATCAAGAAATATAACCATACCACCTTGCATTTTGCAACCAAAACACCAAATCGGGCTGCAAAAGGATGCAGCGTATGGATAAAAAAAAAGAGAGCTTCGGGCCCTCTTTTCCTCTTATATCAACATTCTGGTACGTTTCCGGTATTCCTCATAGCCGGGTTTGTTCTTCCGTTGCCGCCGCTCCATCATGGGAATGCTCACCAGCAGGAAGAGGGCACTCATTGCCACAGGGCACAGGATGCACCAGTCAAGGCCTCCCCCTGAGGCATACATCACCCAGACACCCCACCACATCAGCATCTCGCCAAAGTAATTGGGATGCCTGCCCTTACGCCACAGGCCCACATTGCAGTACTGACCGGGATGCGCATTACGGAACCTATGTATCTGCGTATCGGCAACCAGCTGAATGGTAGCCGCCGCTATGCTTATCAGGAAGCCGCACCACAGCACAATACCGTTGTACTCGGCACCGCCAAACAGTTTCCACCCCGGCAGCATGGCAAAGAACACCAGCACGGTAGGCATCATATTCAGACCCAGGAAATTCGTCAAGTGGAACAGCAGGGGCGGTTGCGACTCGCGGTAGCGTGTATAGCGCCAATCCTCGTACCCCATCCCGCGGAACGTATAGGCCCAGTTACCCGTCAGACGGGCTCCCCAGCACCACACAGCCACCAGCAGCAACACCACCGGCAGCATGAATACCCCCTTATAGATAGCCCATGCCGTGAACATCAGGGGTGGTGCCACACTCCAGTACGGGTCGTAAACCGACACATTCCTGAACAGCAAGCCAAAGCCCCACACCACAATGGTAGCCACCACATCAGCTGCCAGCAAAGCCCACAACTCCTGCACGCCGGATTGCAAAGCTACAAAGACAACACACCCCACCACCATTGCCAGCAGGTAAACAACAGCTATGATCACAAAGCTAAGACTTCTGGATAATCCAATTTTCATTATTTCATTATTTCATTTTTGCATTCTTTCATTTCCACTTCCGCAAAGGTACAAAATAAAGCTGTACCTCCTACCAAAATCAGATAAAATATAATGCGTTTGCCTTGCTTTATGTCAAGAAAAACAAGAGAAAAGTTACCAAATTTAGACAAAATGCTTGTCCGGAATAACAAAATGTATTAACTTTGCGGCGGCTTTGCTACGAATAGAAAGCGCAAACGCTATAAACCAGTCAATATGACACAAAAGATACACTTTACCAAGATGCACGGGGCAGGCAACGATTACATATACGTTGACACTACCTTATATAATATTAAAGACCCCGCAGCAGCAGCCATAGCATGGAGCGACCGCCACAAGGGCATAGGCTCGGACGGCTTGGTGCTGATAGGCCGCTCGAAGATGCCGGAAGCGGACTTCACGATGCGCATCTTCAATGCCGACGGCTCGGAAGCCATGATGTGCGGCAACGCCAGTCGTTGCATAGGCAAGTATCTTTATGAAAGGACCCACCCCTGGCCCCTCCCTGTTATGGATGGGAATGGTTACAAAGAAACAACAATAAGACTATTGACCCTGTCCGGTGTTAAGATACTTCACCTCCATATTGTCAATGAAATTGTTGAATCTGTAACCGTGGATATGGGAGAGCCTGTTTTTGAAGACGAAAGGCTCTTTAACCCAACTATAGATCTCCCCGCCCTAAAGGGAGGGGAAGGGGGAGGGTCCCTGTTCGTCAGCATGGGGAATCCCCACTTTGTAATCTTTACCAACGACACCGACGAGGTGGAGCTGAAAGGAAAGGCATTAGAGAATCATGCCGCTTTTCCTGAACGTTGCAACATCGAGTTTGCCGAAATGCGTCCTGACGGCATCCGAGTGCGCGTTTGGGAACGCGGCAGCGGAATAACCCAAGCCTGCGGAACAGGTGCCTGCGCTACGGCGGTGGCAGCCTGCAAGACTAACCGCGCAGGAAGAAAGAGCCGCATCATCATGGACGGCGGCGAACTGGAGATAGAATGGAACGAAGCCGATAACCATGTCTATATGACAGGGCCGGCGGAGTTTGTGTTTGAGGGAGAGATAGAAATTGAAGAGTGAAGAATTTGCTTCCGCTATTGACAATTAAAAAGGATTATGAAAATTAATGACCATTATATGAATCTGGCGAGCAACTATTTGTTCGCAGATATTGCCAAGAAGGTGCAGGCCTTCAAGGCTGAGAACCCCGAGGCGGAGGTGATAAGCCTGGGCATAGGCGATGTTACACAACCGCTGTGCCCCGCTGTGGTAGAGGCCCTGCACAAGGCTGCCGATGAAATGGGACAGAGTGCCACCTTCCGTGGTTACGGTCCTGAAAGGGGCTACGACTTCCTGCGCAACGCCATCGTAGAGAACGACTATCGTGCACGCGGCATAGACATTGATGCCGACGAGGTATTCGTGAGCGACGGTGCCAAGAGCGATACAGGCAACTTCCAGGAGCTGCTGAGTGAGGACTGCGTGGTAGCCGTAACAGATCCCGTCTATCCCGTCTATGTCGATTCAAACATTATGGCAGGCCGTCGCATCGTGAAGCTACCCTGTACGGCAGAGAACGGCTTTGTGCCGGCGTTCCCCCAGGAGCACGTGGACGTTATCTATCTGTGCTACCCCAACAACCCGACGGGTACCACACTCAACAAGGAACAGCTGAAGGCATGGGTGGATTACGCCCTGCAGCACGATGCGCTAATCTTCTACGATGCTGCCTACGAGGCTTTCATCCAGAGCAAGG
>JAFZSA010000012.1 GCA_017619585.1 Bacteroidaceae bacterium | reverse complement strand
TCTATTACGACTGCGCTTTTTTTTCAGTGGAGCGAAGCGGAACGGTGTTTTTCCTCTGGAGATGTCTTAAGTTGCGAAACAACGTGTGGTGATGTCAGGGCTGTTGTGGGAGCTTGCTCACAGACACAGAGCCATGACGTCAGCACTGATGCTCAAAGAGCAAAGACATCTGAAGAGGGGTTTTTAAGGTTTTTGTTTTAAAGTCAAACACAGGATTTTACGAGTGCCCCTATATTATCCTATAATTATTTGCAATGGTAACAGCCTCGTGCACTTTTCTTACTGCCAGTTTCTTCAGTACGCGTGTTATGTTGGCTTTAACGGCAGAAAGGCTTACGTTCTGGTAATCCGCTATCTCCTCGTTCGTCATCCTTGTTTCTGCTGATTTCAGGATTCGTTTCTCTGTGGCTGTCAGCAGGGTAGAATAATCAACTCTTTCGTATATCCTTGTCCCAGGGTTATAGAAATAGCATTTCCCCGAATCTGTTATGACAGAGCTTTCTATATGCTTGCGAGCCGATGGAGTGATGGTAAATAACCCAATCCTGATGATACTCTTGGAATCAACTACCAGGGGCGTGAATTTCTGACTGATATAGAACTCCCTTCTGCCAATCATGATGGGGAAGTCGGTTATGCAGACATGTGTCTTGTAGTCCTCCAGACTCATCTCATGACGCAGGTGCAGAATGCTGCGTTTAATCTGCAGCAGGTATTCCAGCAGTTCTTCTGGGATATATGACCAGTAGGGATTGGGGCAATCCCTCTTCTTGTCCTTAGGCTTTGCGTTTTCTAAGAACAATAGTTTCGGACTCATATATAGAATCTGGTGATTGTCGAAGTTCAGCAGCAGATTGGTGGCATTGTTCAGCCTGTCATACGCTTTCACTCCGCGTATGAAGGTGTCTATGTCCACGGGCTCTGTCAGTTCGCCTTTGCTTGATGTGTTGTTAGAAAGTAGGTCGTGTGCAGTCATTGTGCTAAGCGAATTTGGAATTTTATATTGCAAATTTAAGTATTCAATGGGAATATCTATAATGTTTGATGGTTAAAAGTTGATAAAAACTTCATATTTGTGTACTTTGGTACATGTACTAAAGTATATATTTTTAGAATTGATATGAAATAAATCTAAAAACCTTTGGTGTAGTTTCTCCCTAACCTCATAACTTTGCTACGGTCATGCGCCAAATCTAGAGAGAGAAAATGCACTATACGATGTTCCCTGAACATCTAATTTACAAACTTATCTAATTTTTTATTATCAATTTAATTTTATTCTTATGAAAAAAGTTATTTTTACTTTTGCTCTTGCCGTATCGGCTGTGAACGTTAACGCTCAATTGGTTGTTGATTCATTGGGTCATGTTGGTATAGGTAATGACGAACCCGCTTGTTTGCTTTCTGTAGGACAGAATTCACCTGATGAACCGAATTGTGGTATACATTGTAAGCCTAAGAAAAAGACATATGGCTTTTATGTTTACAATAATCCCAGTAAAAGTAATACAATAGATGGCGTATACGCTTGGGCAAATAATAAAGGTACAGGGGATATATACGGATGCATTGGAGTCGCAGAATCTTCTAACACATCGGCAGGATCTTCTCAGAAAGCAGTTGGCGTATGTGGACGTGCCGGTGATGCATATAATGCTATTGGAGTATTTGGAGGAAGACACTCCGTAGTTACATTTATCCCGTGTGTAAATTTTGCTGGTGTATATGGATCTGAGACAGAAGTACAACCCTTATCTTTAAGTACGTATCCTGGTACATATGCTGGATTCTTTACTGGAAAAGTACGTGTAACAAATGGCATATATGGAACTTTGCTCACACCATCAGCCAGTGCATCTCCTCAAAATAGAGCAAAATCCAGAATGTCTGATGTCACAAGTTTAGAGGATAATGTAGAAAGTGTGACTGATAAATTAAGTCAAGTAAATACATTACAATTTAGTAGACAGAATATCTTAAGGAACAAGGCAAAAACTCAGGCAGTTTCTTCCGACAATGAGAATGATTCAGAAAATACGTCTTATGATCCGGAATCAAATCTGTCAGCCATTCAGTATGGTCTTGCTGCAGATCAGTTGAAAGCTGTTTATCCTGAATTGGTATATGAGGATGAGAACGGAAATGTAAGCATCAATTATGTTGAGATGATTCCCTTGTTGGTACAGAGCATTAAAGAGTTGTCTAAGAAAGTCTCTGAGTTGGAGGCTGTTGACACAAGCACAAATCCCACGGGCATAAAGAATACTGTTTCTGACGTTGACATGGTAAAGATGGATCAGAATAAGCCCAATCCATTCAGCGAGAGCACTGTTATCGGTCTCAATATCCCCGAGAAGGCTCAGAAAGCTGTTATCTATATCTATGATATGAGTGGCAAGCAGATAAAGAGCATCAACGTGGAGGATCGTGGTAATACCAGTATCACCGTTTATGCTTCTGACTTGAATGCAGGTATGTACATCTACTCTCTAGTTGTGGATGGTAAGGTTTGTGTAACCAGAAAGATGATTGTTGCATCATGCTAAGGAATAGGTGTTATATACAACATATTAAGGCTGTTTTATTCTTAATATGTATGTGCCCGTTGACCAGTGTATGGGCGCAACTCAGCACAAATGAGAAGCCAATCAGTTTTGGTATTAAATCAGGTATGACTGTTAAAAGAAGGAGTGCCAAGGCTGTTGCTAAGATGCCGAGCATTGATATTGCTAAAATAGAGGCAGAAGATTTAAAAGATAAAGAAAACTTTCTGCCTCCCAGATTTGGCTATAAGCATAAAGTTAACTACAACTTGGATAATTCGGGAACATGGTATACTCTTTCAAATGGTGACATGTTATGGAAACTGAATATTGTCTGTCCTGAGGCTATATCTGTAAATTTCTGTTATGACAAATTCTGGATTCCGGAAGGGGGTAAGTTCTTTATATATTCTAAGGACGAAAAGCAATATATTGGAGCATACACTAGTAGAAATAACAGGGGAAACAGAGAATCTCCTCGTGGGTTTGCTACAGAGTTGATAAAGAGTAATGATGTAGTATTGGAATATTATCAGCCTAAGAATGTGACATCGGATGCTATCATTTCAATAGATTATGTGGTTCATGGGTACAAAGATTTGATAATGGACACGAAATCTTATTATAATGATCCAGATAACAATTGCATGGTTAATGTGAATTGTGATGAAGGAAGGAAGTGGCAGGAAGAGAAAAGAGCTGTAGCCTTAATGGTAGTTGAGGGTTACAGATACGGCACAGGTTCTCTAATCACAACTACAGACTCAGATCACAAGCCATATTTCCTAACTGCAGACCATTGTTTGGGAGGATGGGCTAATTGGGTAAAACATGATGCTGTCTCATATCCAGAACTTGATTATTACACTTTCTATTGGAATTATGAGACTCCTGGTTGTTATATGGAAAATATTGAGCCCATACCATACACGACATCGGGTGCAAGAGTCTTAGCCAACAACTCTGTTTCAGATTTTGCATTGCTAGAATTATCAGAGGATCCTATTGAACTCCCCAATTATACTCCTTTTTATTTAGGATGGGATAACTCAGGGAGCCCTGGGGAGCCTGGTGTTTGTATACATCATCCTTGTTGTGATGTCAAAAAGATATCATCAGTCCGATATACTCCAGGGTCTTCATCATGGGATTATACTCCTAATACACATTGGGAAGTGTATTGGAAGGAAACATGGAATGGATTTGGAACCACAAATCCTGGATCTTCGGGATCTGCACTGCTAACAAAAGACCATAAGGTTATTGGACAATTGCATGGCGGGTGGTCTAGCTGTAGCCAGAGTGGTAAAAATGAGCCAGATTATTACGGGAAGTTTAGTGTTTCGTGGAATGGCTATGGCAATGATAGTATACAGAGAAAATTATCATGCTGGCTTGATTCATTAAATATTGGATGCCAAACTATGAATGGCTTAACAACTCTTTCGAGAGCAGATAGTATATCGGATTATGTGCAGTTAAAAAATGACTATGTCATTACAAAAAATGGCGAGCTTACTTTAGATGGGTATTTTGGCGAATTAGAATTGATAGGAGATGTAAGACTTATTGTAGAAAAAGGAGGTAAGCTCATCATTGATGGTGGAAAACTGTTGAATGCCGAGCTAGTCTTAAAGCCTGGTGCAACTCTCCAAATAAAAAATGAAGGAGTAATAGAAACGCGACACGGATTTAAGGCGCAAAAGGGTGCTATTGTAGATATCCAGTACGGGTGGATCTACTAGCTGTAAATCAAATTATAAAACAGGTCTGCTATCTCAATAGTCGGCAGACCTGTTTTTTCAGTACCTCATTGTCTTATCATTATTCGGAGAATGCAATTAAGTGTTGTATTTATTATTAGCCTTCTCTGCTGTATCTTGTCAATTAAAAATCTTTTGCTATCGGTTCTTGAAAATATGGTACATGCTTAAATTACATATACCTACCTCCCATGCCGATAACCATCGCATCTGGGAATGGCTCTTCCTTTTATATACACAATATAGGAGAGGAACAAGGTTTAATTAGTATTCAACCTCATTTATTTATAAACATTTTAATTAAAAACTTTAAACAAAAACAACAGATTATGAAAAGGACTTATTTTACATTGTTATTGATTTCTGCAAGTATTTATAGTGCAAAAGCCCAGCTTCAGGTTGATTCTACGGGCTATGTCGGCATTGGTGTTACTGACGAAATATTGGAGGATGAGGAGGTAGATGCCATCTTGTCTCCTTTCACAGTGTGTTCAGCGGGTTCCGAGGATGTAACAGCAGCTATCGATAATGCTGGTAGACATTACACCTTAATGATTCACAACGCCCAAAAAGGAAATATTGACGGCACGGCCTTACAAACATCTTGCAGTACAAAAAAAGGCCAAGCAATAGGATTGTTAAGCTATGCTTTCTCGGATTTTAGTGGTAACAATCCAATTTACGCTGTTAAAGGTATATCTTTTGGCGCTGAGAATTCTGCCTCAATTTGTGGCGGTCCCTTGTTTAACGTAGAAGATTTTGGTGTTGAAAAATTTGCTGGGGTCTATGGCTCTTCCTCGTCTTCTTCTCTTAATATCCAGTATCCAGGTATTTACGCCGGATATTTCAATGGTACCGTACGTGCAACAGGTCCCATGTATGCGCAGGCATTCTACACGCCATCAGCCACTTCTAATGGTACATCAGGCAGAGCTTTGGCAAAGGCCAAGAATACCGAGCGCGTGTCAGATAAGCTGCTGGGAGTAAACATGTTTGAACTGCAGCATAACGATGCAACAAGACAGACAAGGAAAGCTAAGTCATTGAACGATATTCTTAAGGGCAAGTCAGTAGATGACCTTACTGCAGAGGAGATTAGCAAGATAGAGGCAGAGAGTGCTAAAGAGGCGGCAGAGGAATTCGACCCCCTTTCTTCTGTTAATTATGGTTTGGATGCTGAACAACTGAAAGCAGCATTCCCCAAACTCGTTAAGCAGGATGCGCAGGGCAACTACAGTATCAATTATATTGAGTTGATACCACTGTTGGTAAAGGGTTTCAATGAAATGGCAAGTGAATTGGCTGAACTGAAAGAGGAACTCAACACAAACACAAATCCCACAGGTATTGAGAACACTGTTTCTGACGTTGACATGGTAAAGATGGATCAGAATAAGCCCAATCCCTTCAGCGAGAGTACTGTTATCGGCCTCAATATCCCCGAGAAGGCTCAGAAAGCCGTTATCTATATCCATGATATGGGTGGCAAGCAGATAAAGAGTATCAACGTTGAGGATCGTGGTAATACAAGTATCACCGTTTATGCTTCTGACTTGAATGCAGGTATGTACATCTACTCTCTAGTTGTGGATGGTAAGGTTTGTGTAACCAGAAAGATGATTGTAACTAATGCCTAAGCTGGAGTCATGAGAAATCCATTTTTATTCTTATTATCCGCATTCCTGCTCATGGGGCAGAATGTATGGGGCGAGAAGGTGACACAAAGGGTTCACTTTTCCTTCTCCGAACTGAAAGTCGGAACTAGGACAGGTGACGACGGGGTTGTGTACAGTACTTTCTCATATCCAGGCATAGAAGAAGAATCCAGCTCCGGATATCCGGCACTTCCCGTGAAATTTGTAAGGGTAGATCTGCCACATGACGCACAGAATATTACTTTAAGCCAAAAACAATTAGCTGTGACATCACATGTTCTGGATCAGAAAGTATATCCTGCGCAAAGAGAGGTCCCAATGTCGTTAGAAAAATTTGAAAAGACATTTTGCCCTTGTTTAAGCGATGTCTATGAGTCCAATAATCAGTTTCCCTCAGAACAGGTCAACATTACGGATATCTCCTGTGCAGGCCAGGGATACAGAAGTGTCGGCCTGGTCATTTACCCTATAGTATATCACCCCACAGAGAACAAATATGATTTCTGTGAGGATGTAGAATTCACCATAACATACAGTCTTCCGTCCCTAAAGGCACGTGCGGCAAGTCGGGCTAACCGGACGAGGGACATAGGGCTTCCCTTTTATGAATATTGCATAATCACCAACAGGGAATTGAAGGATGCCTTTACCCGTTTAGTTGCATGGAAAAGCGAGAAAGGCATGTCTGCTGGAGTTGTATGCAAGGAGGACATTCTCAATAATGCTAATATTGTAGGCGACACTGTATCAGCCATCTATGATGATGCAGGAAAGATAAGGCAGTATCTGCAATATGCGTATGCGTCCGGTATAACCAAGTATGTCCTGTTTGGCGGTGGAGATGTGGGCTCAATTCTTCCCATACGATATGGTACAGGAACTCAATATGCACATGATAATGGTGTTCCTGAAAAAGACCATATTCCCTCAGATCTATATTTCAGTGAGTTAAATACAAACTGGAATGTGGATGGTGATTATAAATATGGAGAGCGTTCGCCATTCCCCAAACCCAATGGATGGGCATGGGATCTCGGAGCAGAGCTATGTGTGGGCCGAATTCTGTGTACTAATGCAGAGGAAATACAGAACTATACAGATAAACTCTTAAGATATGAACTCAATCCTGGTAATGGAGATTATTCTTACCTGAAGAAGGCACTTTATACTCAGGTAGATTATATGCAAGAAACTAATGAACAAGGTGAAATTGCAGCCCAACTTCATGACATTTTCCCCATTGACACAATATTCTCAGAATCCCCGTCACCTTATGCTGACGAACCAACAGCACCGTATGGAAATGATGTCATTGCCGAGATGAACAACCGATATGGTTTTGTAAGTTGGGGTGGTCACGGGCATCCCAATGGAATTTCGGTCAAATCCAATGGACACGCACATTCACCAGTATATGCAATTACTTCTGTTCCAGGGAAGATGCCGGGGTTAGAGTACGAAACTGCAAACAGCTTGGCTGATCTCACAAACAAAGACTATCCTATGGTAGCGTATTCCATTTCATGTATCATTACTCCTTTTGATTTATATAAAGAATACACTGAATTCCCGAATATGGGGCAGTCCTTTACCCTTGGGAAGGATTATGGTGGACCACTTCTAGTCGGTAACACAAGGGAGGGTTTTTCTCCTAGTTCTCATCTGCAACAAATGGTATTTAATGAATATTTGATGAATAATCCTATGGTGGGTCCGGCTCTAAATTATGCAAAAGTAAATTTCTTTCGAAATTCAAGTGGTATGCAAGGAGTAAGGTTAGGAACCAATATTATCGGCTGTCCTAATATACGTATATGGACCGATATTCCATCTCCGTTCAATGCTACAGTAACTTATCAGTCCAACCATCCTATACTCTCTTGCAACACTTCAAGAACAAGTGCTGAGGCAGGTGCCCGTGATATTACACAGGTTAATGAGACATCTACTACCGCTGTCTTTGACCCATCAACACAACCTCTTGCCTGGGAAAATGGAGGCAACCTGCTGATTACCCTGACTGGCAAGAATTGCTTGCCGCAGATTCTGCCGCTGAAACTGCAGGATGTCACCCTGCAGGGTACGCATTATGCCATTGTCAAGGATGTGACGTGCGGAAAGAATGTGAGAAACGGTTCTCAGGGTGATGTAGTCTTTGATGAGAATGCTGATTACACCTTCGAGACCAAAGGAACAATCAGGTTGGACAAGGGCGTGAAGGTAAATCTGGGTGCCAAGCTGAAAGTTATTCCTTCTGAGATAAACTACTAATCAGAAAGATATGTGAGTAATCCTTGTAAAGGGGACCGACTATTCGGTTCCCTTTTTTTATATCCATAATTGCCTTATATATTATGGTGTTCTGTTACAGGAATTGCCACATGGTCCTTTCTACAGAACCTATACAGGTCATGAAGACCTGTGGATGTTCGGTCTGATAAATGCCAACGCCCGTTTGTGCGATCCGTATCTGGGACGTTACCTCAGTCCGAATACTAATTACAGTGTAACTGGTGGTCCTCTTGATCACAACCCCTACACATTCTCAAACAATAATCCATTCCGTGTTGTAAAGTAATCTCACATTCTTGATATGAAATGGGCTGGCCGAAGAAATATCGGTCAGCCTTTTTCTTTTAGAGAAACTGCATATTACTTGCATCATGAAGACCTGTAGATTTTGGACTCATAAATGTAAAAAAGGTTGTGGTTAGCTAAGGAAAGACGCCTGATGTGAGATGCATGATGGCAGGCTGGTTTGCTAACCTTTAAATGCTTTATTGTTTATTATACTTTTCTACAGCTTTTAATACACCGTGTTTGATTTCTTCCCAAGAGACATCCGCAAACATTTGTGGCATAGGATTCTGTTCTGCATCCTCGAAATAGGTTAGACTTAACATTGCACGGTATTCTGAATATTCTGGATATTTCTCT
Source organism: Bacteroidaceae bacterium (assembly GCA_017619585.1). The sequence continues at coordinate 84,299 of JAFZSA010000012.1, read as the reverse complement.
TTATAATATGCCATTACTTGTGGCAGACCATAGTGTTGTATAAGGAAATACATGTCAACAAAATCCTTACGAGTACCACGACCTTGAATGGCATTAACCTTCATCGCCGCAATATCCTTTGGGGACGCCAAACGTATTCCGTCTTCAAGAACTGGATTATCAATCCAAGGATAACGGTCATAGCTGACGATATCTGTTTTAATGCCACAAACACGATATGTCTTAATCTTTGTTGTACACTTTTCTGGAATAGTCTGACCTATTTGTTCCAAAGTAGCTGTTGTTAGGTCAGTATCTTCTTCTATAGTGCCGAACAAATTCAAATCAATGGAACTACGATGGCCGAATTGTAGGGCAAGGGCTGTTCCGCCAACCAAACGAGTCCCATTGAACAGAGGCTCTGCCATTAAACGTTTTAGGAGTTCCAGAGTGTTGGGGTGGATTGTCTTGTACGATAACATCTATAGTCCTCCTTTTTAGTATGGGAAATAGCACAGATGAAGGATAAGCATACAGGGTCAAGTGTACGCAAACCTTTACAGACCTCAACGATTCTTGGCAAACCATAAATTTTGTTGATAAGACGCCAATCCTGCATCTCACCATACTCCAAAACTCGTTGGATTATATAGGCGGGAAACTTGTCCAGGTCCAACGTCGTAACATCAGTGTCCCAAAACAAGTTTTCTGTAAACTGATTTATTGTATCTTTGGAAGCCATCTGTATATTTCCTTAATTTTGTGAGCAAAGGTAATAACATTCTTTATATTCTGCAAATTTGCATAACGCTTTTTGTTTAATAATAGTGTACGATACTTCAGAACCTATACAGGTCATGAAGACCTGTGGATGTTCGGTCTGATAAATGCCAACGCCCGTTTGTACGATCCGTATCTGGGACGCTATCTCAGCCCAGATACTAATTACAGTGTAACAGGTGGTCCTCTTGATCACAACCCCTACACATTCTCAAAGAATAATCCCTTCCGTGTTGTAAAGTAATCTCACATTCTTGATATGAAATGGGCTGGCCGAGAAATATCGGTCAGCCTTTTTCTTGTCTATAATTAACCGCATTTGGGAATGCTATTGAATACGGGTTGAATTCAGCGTGAATTCGACTCGTTTGCACGCTGAATTCACCTCGAATTAAGGCTGAATACACATGAGTGGGCTAAGCCCCCCTCTATGGCCCCTTATAGGGGCCTAAGAGGAGGGGCTGTCACCCGAGGCCCGAGACGCCGAACATGCAGGATTATGCGGATTGAGTTTTTTTTGTAGGTTGATTCTTGTATAAAATCAAGTTGATTTCAAGCAAAAAGTAAGTTAAATAATTTTTTATTCAAGTTGTTTTTTTAGCTCTTTTCCTCTGTGTCGGGTTCTTCGTTACCTTAGTTTAACAAGACCAAAACCGATAAAACCCTGAACTGTGCTGCAATGCTCTTAGAGCATTCGTCCTAAGCTATCGTTCAAGTCCTTGAAAAGCAAGCTTCTCAGTTCTTGCCCGACACCTCAGAACAGCCTATGGCTTAGCAGCATAGTTCAGAAAAACCTACGCTTGTCCTTCGGCCAAGCTTGAAAACCATGTTTCTTTCAGTTATGTCTAAAAGGCGGAGATAGTCTTTGTCTTAAGGTCGTAATAATACTTCTCGCATTGGTCTTTAACGGGAGCAAAATTGTAAAGTATGCCAATAGTAGTATTGGTAAGACGCATATAATTCCACAACTGCTGACGCTGTTCGACTCCAACGGAAGAAATGGCCTTGCACTCTACTACAACATTCCCCTTACATAAAAAATCCATATAATGCTTATGTTCAAGGAGGTGCCCGTGATAAGAGACCTGAAAATAGAATTCCTTTTCAAAGGGAATCTGCTTTTCCTCAAAAGATATCCTTAAGGCTTCCTGATATACGTATTCATTCAACCAAGGTCCTAATTCCCTGTGCACTTCCTGACAACAACCCAATATGTCATATATATGCGATTTCAGTTGAGACAATAATTCTGGTGTGCAATTAGATGTTCCTATAATTTTCATTTCATTGTTATTTTTGAGAGAAACGTAATTATCATATCTCTTATTGTATCACAAATAGGATTTTTCACGCAAACGAATACAAACTATCGGTTTTCGAGCGAAGCGGAGGTTTTTCATTTCTGTTGGTGAAGCCACAAGGCTGTATTCAGTTCGTGAAGCAGCGAAGGCAAGTGTACTTGGATTCGATGTTTAACGGAGTGAATACAAATGGGTGAAACCCATCAGCAACAGAAATGGGTTTTCTTTGTTTTTTTTAAATCAAACACAGAGGTTTACCAGTGAACCTAATTTTTCCTAATATGATATTTTTTTTTGGTTTTTATTGGGCTGGTAAAATAAGAAAGTAGTATATTTGATGCCGAAAATCCTGAAATAAGTAAAATATACACACAAAAAAACAATGAAAAAGTTTCTCGGCATTGCGCTGTTTGCAGCGATTGGCAGTGCTACGTTTGCCAATAATACATCTGACGAGGATGTCCTGTTCAATCTGCTTAAGCAGGAAGTCAACTATTACTATTCCCACCTTTCTAAGGATTCGCTTCCTGTTAATCAGGTTACGTTGAATGCCTTGCAAGAAAAGGGTATCACCATCCATAGTGACATGGGATACGCCACTGTAAATGAGACAAACTGGCGCAGGTTATCTCCTACATTGCGGATTGGTAAGACTGAATCCTATCGGGGCAGGAGTGATTCTTACCATGGTAATCAGAATGATTTGCCTCTGACGAATGATACTACTGTTATTAAGGATGTTATCTGGAATGCCTTATGCGATAAATACAATGCAATGAAGAGTGACCTGAAATCATCCAAGGATGAGGAGGAAGAAGATACTGCCCAGTGCACCATTACTATTGAACCCGAGAAATACTACGAGGCTCCGTTGCCTGAATATAAAATCGACAGGGAAAAGTGGACGGCTCTGCTGAACAGGGTTACCCAGATCCGTAAGGACAGCGTATATGCCACCTGTACGGCCAGGTTTTCTTTTACGGACCAGAGAAAGTATATTGTGAAATCTGATGGCACAGGGGTAGTCTGTAACAACAGGACCTTCTGGGTTTCGTTATCGGCATCGGTAAAAGACAAGAAGGAGATAGCATGTCCTATGTTCAAGAACTTCTTTGCCTACGATGAATCAGACCTTCCTGATGAGAATACACTCCGGGAGACAATGTCTGACCTTATAGAACGTGCCTATGCCCTGAGCAAGGCTCCTATGGCCGAGGCTTATAGCGGACCTGTGCTTTTCTCGGGCGATGCCGGCGGTGTATTCTTCCACGAGGTGCTAGGGCATCGTCTGGAAAAGGATGACTCGGAATTCAAGCCTATGATGGAAAAGAATGTGTTGTCCTCTGAGATAAGCGTTACCTGCGATCCTACCCTGAAGGAACTAAATGGCACACCACTTGACGGATACTACCTGTATGACGACGAAGGTACCAAGGCGCAGCGGGTAGAGTGTATAAAGGATGGTGTCATGAAGGATTTTCTGCATGTCTTACCTCAGAAAAGTAAGGATGCGCCCAGCAACGGTCACGGACGTGCTGCATTCGGCAATAAACCTATCCCCCGACAGTCTAACCTGCTGGTTGAAACAAGCAAACCCTACACAGAAGAGAAGCTGCGTAAGATGTTTGTACAGCAGCTGAAGGAGAGCGACAAAGAGTTTGGCTATTATATCCGCACCGTCAGCAACGGGTGGACCACCACCAGCAAAAACACTTACAATGTGTCATCCTTTAACGTGGTACCTGTTGAGACTTACAAGATATATGCCGACGGCAGACCCGACTCTCTGGTACGTGGTGTTTCCTTCATAGGTACTCCGCTATCGGCCTTCAGCAACATTAAGGCTGCCGGTGGTAAGATTGAAACATCAAATGGCAGATGTGGTGCACCGTCAGGATGGATACCCGTTTCAATAACAGCTCCCATGATTTATGTCTCACAGATGGAGACGCAGTGTATCAAGGATGATGGGAAGAAACCCCGTGTTCTGGCAAGACCTGCTCTCATAACGAAGGAGCAGCAGAGCGGATTGCCAACGGATTCTGTCATCTTCCGTGCTCTGGAGGATGAGATGAACCGCAGTATGGACAGCCTGAAACAGAAGGATGGCACAAAGCCTTATTTCCTGGACTATAAGATTCACCGTACAGCCTCGGCTCATGTAAGATCATCATTAGGTGCCTGTGAGGTTTATACCAAGGATGACGTCAAGAATAGTGGTGATGTTAGGATTGTTGTGGGCGATGCAATGAAGAGTTGTATAGGCGCAAGTGGAATAGGCGATTTGCCAGACGAAATCAGTTATAATCATCTGCGTAACAGATTGTGGAGCTGCACAGCTTACGTGTTTAACAGGGCATATAATGACTATAAGTCGAGAACGACGTGGAGGGCTCAGGAGTTCCTGAACGACAGTATCCCCGAATGGCCCAAGATGCCTGGTGGCAATTTCATCGAAGAATCTGCACTGAGCAACTATCAGAAGGACGCAGAGACCCTGAAACTGTTGATTGACACCCTTTCTACCGTATTCAAGGATTATCCTGAGTTGAGCGATACACGTATTTCCGGACGACTCGATTATGAGGATATATATCGTCTGACCAGTGACGGCCTGCGTTTGCGTACGCCCATAAAGAATGTCCGCATCTATGGAAATGCCAGCTATATTACTCCTGACGGTAAAGCCTTTAGTGAAGGACCTCAGATTGAGTACTGCGATGTGGATGACCTGCCGCCAACTGATTCTCTGATAGCGTGGATAAGAGGATTTGCGTCCAACCTAATCAATAAAAAGATTGTGGAGTTATCAGAAGATGACGAGTACATAGGTCCCGTATTGTATGAGGGAAGTTGGGTGAAATCCGTATTTTGCACTTCCAGTTTCCGTAAAACTACTATTCCCAGCTTTGTTGAATGTAAATTGGATTTCAGGGATAGGAAGTACGAAAGTTCATATAAGCAGCTCGGCAAGCAAGTGCTATGTAAGAATATCTCTGTATGGCAATTGGGTAACGATTCCGTTTACAACGGTCATCGCCTGTACAGATACCGCAAATATGATGCAGACGGCACACGTCCTGCAACCGTTGAGCTGATTCGGAAGGGTGTACTGATGAACCAACTTGCAGGCAGAGTACCTTCTCCCAAGACTTTAAAGTCAACAGGAAATGAGCGGATGCTTGCTAGGAAAGACGGATACTTTGATAATTTATGCGGCGTACTTCGCATATCATTTGACAATGCAATGAGTAGGGATAAACTGGTAAAGAAGCTTATCTCAATAGCCAAGGCACATCATCTGGAATATGCCTACATTTTGGGTGATAAGGGAGTGCTGCGTGTGGATACCAAGACGGGTAAGGAGGAGAGTCTCAGATTGGGGTGCAACGCTATGCCCTCTAAACAACAATTAATGGGCGATATCTGGGCCTCTAAAAAGGACATGGTTGATTATCACGCATCCGTCATTCACCCCCAATCCATACTTTTCCCATCGATAGAGGTGAAAGTTAATACTTTCAAACCTGAAAAATGTGAAAGATTCGTTGAGCTAAGGCATTGACTACTCCCCTATGGGGAAGGCTTTCAATAGACGCTGGTATTCCTTTTGCGTAATCTGGATTACCGTGCCGTGACGAGGGGTGAAAAGACCCCTCGTTTCGGTATTCTGCATAAAGGTGAAATGCATCAGGTCATTGCTCTTGGTGAACTGGTAGTGCCCGTTGCGGTAGCAGTCGTACATCAGACACCAGCCGCCGCCAATGAGGGGGAAGACGCCGGCACCCTCCACATCATCCTTCGTAGTCTCGCAGAAACCATCGTGTAGCGTCCATGTCTCCGGACGGTGCAAATCACGGAAGGTGTACTGGCGGATGCCTTTATGGCTGCCGTCAGCCTCGGTCTTGAAGAATAGATGATACAGGCCGTCCTTATCCTGCACGATGTCTGTATCGATGGAGGGCGCATGGAAGTCGAACAGCACCTGAGGCTCGCCTTCCAACTCGCTGAAATCGGCATTGGCATAACACCAATAAACACGGTCATAGGGGATGGAACCATCATCGGTCAGCAGCGAGAAGTAAACCATATACTTGCCTGCAGCCTTATCATAAATTGTCTGTGGTGCCCATACACGGGTTACGTGGGCAAAGTTAGTGCCCTGGAAGCGTTCTGGGAAGTGAATGGTGTGATGCTGCCAGTGAATCATATCGCGGGAGCGCATGAGTACCATGCCACGGTTGCTGGCCCATCCCAGCGATGAGCGCATATCGGTAACTACCATACGGAACCATCCGTCTTTGCAGCGGAGTATATGAGGGTCTCTGACACCACCAGCCAAGGCTATGCTGTCGCTCCCCACAATGGGCTTGCCGCCATTCAGCGGGGTGTAGTTAAAGCCATCATTGCTGACGGCATAGCATATCTGCTCCTGCTCTGGCGCATTACCTGTGAAGTAGGTAAAAAGGTAGTGGGACATCTTTTTGGCCGAACAAGGTAGGACGGCAAAAAAAAGGAGGACCCCCCAGACCCCCTTTAGGGGGAGGGAGTGAAGAGTGAAGAACGCCGAAGGGGCTGCGAACTGAAAGTGAGAAAGAAGTGACAATGAAGAGTGAAGAATCATATAATGTTTAGGGGTTAGCGTTTTTTGTCTGAGTACTCAGATTACTCAGAGTATTCTAAATTATGAACTATGCACTATGAACTATGCACTATGAATTGCATTACATTGCTGGCGGGACGGTCTGCTAAGAGTTCCTGGCGCATGAAATCCATGTAGGGTGCTACGTGCTGGAAGAATATCTTGTAGCCGGCACAGAGGTAGTTGAGACCTGGTTCGCCGTCGGCCGTATGCATGAAACGCAGGCGGGGACACTCGCCGTGACAGGCTTTCAGCCATTCGCAAACACGACACTGGCGGGGTAGGGAGTCTTTCTTGAGCTGGCTGAAGGCCGTCTGCTTCTCGCCATACACCATCTGCGGGAGTCCGTCGGTAAGGATATTACCCAACCGGTACTGGGGGAAGACAAAATGGTCGCAGCTGTACACATCGCCGTTATGCTCCATCACCACGGCATGACCGCATTCCTCGGCATAGACACAGATGCCCGGGGGCATGCCCATCCATCCTGCCAGTGTGGCGTCAAATACCTGCACAAAGGTCTCGCCCACATCGTGCCTGACCCATTCATCGAAGATGGTACAGAGGAACTTTCCCCATTCAGCCGGCTTAACACTATAGGGGGCAAGGGGGCAATCCTCGTCGAACAGCTGCGCCAGATGCCTGCCATCTGTATGCTGGCGGATTCTCTCCACCACAGGGCTCAACTGCAGGAACTGGCAATGTAGCTCGTCGCGGAAAAAACGGTAGAATTCCAGTGGCTTGGATACATTGGCCTGGTTGACCGTTGCCATGGCGTTCCATTCCACCCCATTGTCCTGTAGCATGTGTATGGCATCCATCACCCGCTGCCAGGTTCCTTCGCCCTTGGCATCAAGGCGGTAGGCGTCGTGCATCTCCTGCGTTCCGTCTATGCTGATGCCTACGAGCCAACCTTCATCATGCAGGAACTGGCACCATTCGGGGGTGAGCAGTGTTCCGTTGGTCTGTATACTGTTGCTGATGTGCCGTCCCCTGCCATAATATTGCTGATAGCGGACAGCCTGCTTGTAGAAACTCAGGGGGCGCAGCATAGGTTCGCCACCGTGCCAGGTAAAGAGCACCTCGGGCGTCTGCTGCAGTTGTATATAGTCGCGAACATAGGCCTCCAAAAGGCTATCGCTCATACCCCAATTCTTTGAAGTTTGAATTTTGAATTTTGAATTTGTCAGGTGCTGCTTCTCAAGGTAATAACAGTATTGGCATCTGAGGTTGCATAGCGGCCCAGCTGCCTTAGCCATAACGTAAAGTGGACGAGCGTAAGGGTATATCATTGGTTATTGTTTAGAGTTTATTGGTTATTGAGAATGAACCACTCCCCTCGGGGAGCGGGGAGGGGGTTCTAAAGCAGGTTCTTCGACAGATAGCGGACAGGGTACCAGACGGCGGCCCAGCCTACCAGAAGGACTGTTACGAAGATAAGTACCAGGTCCCAGGGGTGAACGCTGACGGGATAAGCCTCTACGATGAAGCTACCTTCGCTCTCGCCCATAGTGATAAAGCCGTATTGCTGCTGGAGCCAACAAAGCAGAAGACCTAAGAGAAGACCTATAACGGCCCCTGCCAGGCTAATCATACGACCCTCGAACATAAAGATATGGCATATCTGCCTATCGGTAGCACCCATACTGCGGAGGGTCTGCACATCGTGCTTCTTCTCAATCATCAGCATGGAAAGGGAACCTATGATGTTGAAGCAGGCTACCAGCAGGATGAAGGTCAGGAACAGATAGGAGATGAGTTTTTCTATTCGCATGATGCGGAAGACATCGTCCTGCTGCTCGTAGCGGTCCTGAACGGAGAATTTCTCACCCAACAGGGCCTTTATCTCTTTCTTGGCCTGCGACAGGGAAACGCCTTTCTTCAGTTTGACCTCGGCAGAGGAGATGCGTCCCTGGTAGTCGAAGAGCCTTTGGGCAAATCCCAGGCTGGTGATGATGTAGTGTGCATCATATTTGCTTTGCTGTACCTGAAAGACTACTCCCGGGCTTTGCAGTTCCTGATGATTGAAGGAACTGAGCGGGTTGGCCATGTTCACGCGCTCGCCCCTCTTGGGTGCATAGACTTGCAGGGGTTCCGTGAAATCGATGTTCAGATTCATCTTTGCAGCCAGCTGCAAGCCTACTATACCGTACTCCAGGACATCGGCATGAAGGCCAAAGGAGCCTTCGCCGTATAGGATATCCTCGATATGAGTCTGTTTGCAGAAGTTATCTGCCACGCCCATGATGGTTACCACATGCTGCTCTCCGTTCTGCACCACCATGGCCTGCCCCTCCAGAACGGGGGTATAGACGGCTACGCAGTCCAGTTTCTTCACTTTTTGCAGTCGGGCATCATTAGCCTGGATGGTACTTCCTTCGGCAAGGGTGATACGCAATTGGGGGTCGAAGGCTGTGAAGAGGTTGGCCACCAGATCATGAAAGCCATTGAAGACGCTGAGAGTACATACCAGCGCCATTGTGGCAACAGCAACACCTACCACAGAGATGCCGCTGATGATGTTAATGGCATTGTGGCTCTTCTTGCTGAAAATATATCTTCTAGCTATGAAGAAAGGAAAATTCACTTCTTCAAAAGGTCGTCGATGTGTTCAACATAATCCAGCGAGTCGTCTATGAAGAACTTCAACTCGGGAATGATACGCAATTGTTTACCTACACGGGTGCCCAACTCGTAACGCACCTGCTTCTGGTTGTTATTGATGTTCTGTACAATCTCCTCGGCCTTCTCACTGGGGAATACGCTCAGGTAAGCACGACAGATACTGAGGTCGGGACTGATGCGGCAAGCGCTTACACTAACCAATACGCCTCGCATAGCGCTGGTCTGCTTCTGAAAGATGTCGCTCAACTCCTTCTGGATGAGCCTTGATATTTTGTTTTGTCTTGTTGTCTCCATTTAAATCAATTCATAATTGAAACTTCGTTTCTAGCCTGCTCACGCTCGGGATAGCTGATGCGAGCATCGCTCTCCTCTCGCTTAATCGCAGCCTTCATAATTCATAATTCATAATTGTTCCCCCTAAAGGGGGTTAGGGGGTCTATTCTTCTCCCTGAAACATGGGATCCCATGCAGGCAGACGAACGGGTTTCTGCTTCAGCAAATCAAGGAGTTGCTGACTGCAGTACTTGCGGTTCACAACCACACGGAACATATACTCGTTGAACCACTCATCGGTCATCACCAGATAGCCACGCATGCCGGAGTCGGAACCCCAGCTGTTCTCTACCTTCCACTTCTTTGCCTTTCCGTTCTGGTCCAAATCAACGGCCATCAGCGTCATGGCATGGGTGCTGCCGCTGTCGAAGGTCTGGATGCGCTGCTTCTTGTTCATACCGAAAGTAGTACCCAGCAAGTCGCCATAAGAGTAGTTCTTAACGTCAAGATAACCTACAGAGCGGTCCAGGAACTTACCCACATCACAACTGAAATACATCTGGCAGCTATCCTTCAGGCTGGCAATGACGGGAGCCTTCAGGTCATCGATGTCGAGGTTCATGTACAACCAGTTGTGACCATCATAGAGGTGGCGGTCATAGTCAATCTCATACACCTTGTTGTAGGGACGGCTGGGGTCGTTCATCAGCATCACATAGTCGGCATTCAAATCCTCGGCACCGCTGCACACCTCTTTGTAGAACTGCTGAGGAGTGTAGGTCTTGGGCTCGGAAATCATCTTGCCATCCTTCTTGGGTGCCCAGGTGAATGACTTGGGAGGCTCGCCATAAGCCATTACCAGCATGCGGTAAACGGTCTTCAGTTGTTCCACCTTCATAGCCTGAAGAGTCTTCTCATTGGTCCCTGCAGCACTTTTCTCGCGCAACTGGATACCGAACTCGCGCAACTTACGCTTCAGGTGACCGCAGAACTCGCTGGTGCTGTTGCTGACAAAGGTCTCAGGCATTACGTCCTGAGGTACCAGGCCGTACTTGGCTACCAGGTCGGCAACGCCTGTATAGGTGCCTCCGTCAGAGAGGGGATGCTGGAAGAGCCAGCGTACCATCTGGTCGTCCAGATCCTTCTGGCGTGTATCAATAACGCCCTGCAGGAACAGGTTGCTCTTCTCCAGTTGGTCATAGAAGAACAGATACACCTGACTGAAGAAGAAATCCTTCACGCCCAGGTTCTTCATGGCACGGTTACGCAGCACATTGGTGCCCGTAAAAAGCCAGCAACGGCCACTGCTCTTCTGGTCGCTGATGCCGGTATTCTTTACCTCGACATTAAAGTAAGTATCCTTGGCCTGCGTGTTGTCCATATTAACTGCCAGCTTCTGAATGCTGACGTTGCTGATGGCATTGCGCAGTGCCTTATTGGTGGGTGTAGCATCGTAGCTTCCTTGCAGAGTCTTCAATACATCGGGAGTAATGCCCGTTTGTGCCTGACAGATACTGCTTGCGGCAAGTGCCAGAGCACATAAAATGCTTTTTTTCATCTGTTTAATAACCTTATTATCCTTTTTTATCAAATAATTTTTCGACATTTTGCGCAAAAGTACGTTTATTTCGTTAACTTTGCAAATAAATGAGGTAGATTTCTTTACTACCAGATATACATTTGAATATAAGCTAATGAGAAAAAGTAATTACGACAAGTTTCCCTCTACCCATACCGATGGTATGGCCATCCTGGGTTGGGAGAAAATAACCACCATCCTCAATGATCAGTGGAGCGACTGCCCTGTGTGGGCCGTTGACCTCTACGTTGGAACATACGAACAGGATTTCATGCAGGCCTTCCAAGGGTTAGGCCGAACCATTATAGACACCCGTTCCCTGATGCGTCCCGAAAGGGAGTTGCTGCAGCTGACGGAACGGTTCATTACGGATGATGTGCTCTTCGGGTACATCTCAAACATCAAGCTTTCTGAATACTTTGACCCCGATAAGGTGGAGGGGCTGAGGGACCGCATTGCCAAGGGTGAGCCTCTGATAGTGATTGGAACGGGCGCTGCCTGCTTTGTTCCCGAAGATGCTCCCGTGGCTTATGCCGACATGGCCCGCTGGGAGATTCAGCAGCGTTTCCGTCGCCATGAAGTAAGGGCATTGGGCATTGATAACAGTCAGGAGGGACCCTCCCTGCAATATAAACGCGGACTTTTCAATGACTGGAGAATCTGCGACCGCCATAAAGAACTGCTGATGCAGTCGTGTCGCATCCTCTACTGGATAGACAGTAACCAGCGTAATGAGCCCAAGATGATTAGCGACCAGCAGTTCCGTCAGGGTATGGACCGCACATCTCGCAAGCCTTTCCGTGTGGTACCCTTCTTTGATCCCGCTCCTTGGGGCGGCCAGTGGATGAAGGAGGTGTGCGACCTGCCTCGTGAACAGGTTAATTACGGATGGTGCTTCGACTGCGTGCCCGAGGAGAACAGTCTCTATCTGAATCTGGACGGCGTGTTGGTGGAGTTCCCTTCTCAGGACTTGATACTTATGTTCAGCAGGAATGTGCTTGGCGAACAGGTATGGGCTCGCTTTGGCAAGGATTTCCCCATCCGTTTCGACTTCCTGGATACCATGGGAGGCGGCAACCTGAGCCTGCAGGTTCATCCCACCAACGAATTTGCCCATCGCGAATTCGGACTCCATTATACTCAGGACGAGAGTTACTACCTGCTGGATGCCGGAGATGATGCAGTGGTATATCTGGGACTGAAGGAGGATATAGACGAGAAGCAGATGATAAAAGACCTGCGGGCTGCTCAGAGAGGTGAAATCAGCTTTGATGCCGAGAAATACGTAAACAAGATTCCTGCCAAGAAGCATGACCACTACCTTATCCCCGCCGGTACCATCCATTGCTCGGGTGCCAACAGCATGGTGCTGGAGATTAGTTCTACGCCCAACATCTTTACCTTTAAGCTCTGGGACTGGAACCGCCTGGGACTGGACGGCAAACCGCGCCCCATCAATGTGGAACGTGGTAAGCAGGTGATACAGTGGAACCGCACAACGGAGTGGGTGAACAAGAACATCCGTAACCACTTTGAGGTACTTTCTCAGGAAGACGGCATCATGGAGGAGCGTACGGGTCTGCATCCCAACGAGTTCATTGAGACCCGCCGGCACACCTTCAGCAAGACCGTAGAGCACAATACCAACGGTGGCGTGAACGTCCTTAACCTGGTGGACGGATACGAGGCTGTGGTGGAGAGTCCGGAAGGCAAGTTTGAACCCTTCACGGTTCATTATGCCGAGACCTTTATCATCCCCGCCTGTGTAGGACGCTATACCATCACGCCTCTGGGCGGTGAGGAGTGCAAGACCATCAAGGCGTATGTGCGCAATTTTTCAGAATAATCAGATTACTCGGATTACTCAGAACAACCAAAAATATATAGCTATGAACAAGACAGACAAAAAAATCGTTTTGACGCTTGATGCAGGCGGAACAAACTTTGTATTCTCAGCAATTTGTGACAACGAGGAAATTGTAGAACCCGTTCGTCTGAAAGCTGTGACCACCGATACCGAGGGCTGCTTGGCTACCTTGGTACAAGGATTTACTACTGTAAAGGAGAAACTGGACGTAGAGCCCGTTGCCATCAGCTTTGCCTTCCCCGGTCCTGCCGACTACGAGCATGGTGTGATTGGCGACCTGCCCAACTTCCCCTCTTTCCGTGGCGGTGTGGCACTGGGTCCGTATCTGGAGAGTGTCTTCGGCATTCCTGTTTACGTGAATAACGACGGCAACCTGTTTGCTTATGGCGAGGCTTTGGCCGGAGCCCTTCCCCGTGTGAACAAGGCTTTGGAGGAGGCTGGCTGCAAGCGTCGTTACAAGAATATGATAGGTATCACGCTGGGAACCGGCTTCGGTTGCGGTGTGGTAATAGACAAGGTGCTGCTGACCGGTGACAACGGTTGCGGTGGCGATGTCTGGTGTATGCGCAACGGCATGTATCCCTTTGTGATTGCCGAGGAGAGTGTCAGCATCCGTGCCGTTCGCCGTGTGTATGCCGAGATGTCGCACGAACCGGTTGGCGACCTCACCCCCAAGGATATTGGTGACATTGCTAACGGCACCCGTCCCGGTAATATGAAGGCTGCCCAGGAGAGCTTCCGTCAGTTGGGTCAGGTAACAGCTGCAGCCCTGGTGAACGTACTGAACATCGTAGATGGTATTGTTGTTATAGGCGGCGGCCTGTCACATAATGCCAAGTGGATTCTGCCCGGTCTGATGGAGGAGTTTGCCCGTCCCGCCGGAACATTCACAGGTAATCTGCTGCCCACACTTCAGTCCGAGGTCTATAACTTTGAAGACCCGGAGCAGCGCTCTGCCTTCCTGGAGGACAAGGATGTCTATGTCAACGTCCCCCATACAGACCAGCAGGTGCTCTACTGTGCCCAGCGTAAGGTTGCAGTCTGCATTTCAGAGTTAGGAGCCAGCAAGGCCATCAACCTGGGTGCTTATAACTTCGCACTGAATCAACTGGAAAAATGAAGAGTAAGGCCGCTCAAAAGATGTCGTAATAACGTAATAACGATATATCGTAATATCGACTAAGCGGCCAAACGAAATAAAGTATTTACTAACCCCTTCTCCTCCCTCCTCGGGGGGAGGTCGGGAGGGGGGCTATTAACCACCCAATGAAAAATTTATTCAAGTATTCTTCTCTCCCCTTGGGGAACGTCAAGGTAGGGCTTATCCTTACCTGTGCTATCAGCGCTTTTGTCTCTTGTGATACACCTGAGACGATTCCGCAAGTTTACTCCGATTACGTGGAACCCCGTATTGGTACGGCTCACTGTCGTTACTTCCACTTTGCCCCTGGCGCTATGCCCTTCGGTATGGCTAAACCCGGTCCCAGCACCAATGGTCACTTGGGCAACAAAGACGGTTGGGAAGCAACGGGTTATGATTACCGTGACGGCTCCATCGAGGGCTTCCCCTGCACCCACGAGTTTCAGGTGGGCGGTATTGTATTGATGCCTACTTGCGGCGAACTGAAAACCGTCCCCGGTGCTGTGGATTCCGAGGGAGAGGGCTATCGCTCTAAGTTTTCTCATGACAACGAGGAGGCCACAGCTGGCTACTACTCCGTTTATCTTCAGGACTATGACATCACAGCCGAGGTGACAGCTACTCCACGCGTTGCCTTCCAGCGTTATACCTATCCCAAGTCCGAAGAGAGCCGTATCCTCTTTGATATCGGTAACCGCTCAGGCGAGAGTGGTGCTGTGAAGGATGCCTACGTAGAGGTTTGCGAGGATGGAAAGACCGTTGAGGGCTACGTGATTACCCTTCCTGAATACGTAAAGAAATACCAACCTGGTGCTCAGGTGCCCATTTATTTCTCTGCTGTACTGGACAAGGAGATTGCTTCTGTCGGAGCTTTCAACGGAGCAGATGTCCGTGAGGGTGAGAGAGAAGCAAATGGTCCTGGTGCCGGAGTCTATGTCACCTTTCCCACAGAAGAGAATGAGAAGGTGACAGTAGCCGTAGGTATCTCTTACACATCCGTTGAGAATGCCCGTCTGAACCGTGAGGCAGAGGCTAAGGATATGACTTTTGATGAGGCTGAGAGACAGAATCATTATGCATGGGAGGATATGCTGGGTCGTATAGACGTCCGGTTTGCCAAGGAAGAAGATATGAAGAAATTCTACACGGGTCTTTATCATGCCATTCTGGGTCGTGGCCTGTGCAGTGATGTCAACGGAGCCTATCCCCGTCATGATGGTGGAGTAGGGCAGTTGGAGATGAAGGACGGCAAGCCTGTTCATAATATGTATAACACAGATGCCTTCTGGGGTGGTCAGTGGAATCTGGGTCAGCTGTGGATTCTGGCTTATCCCGAATATACCTCCGATTATATAAGCAGCCACCTGCAGGTCTTCAAAGATGCAGGATGGATGGGCGACGGATTGGCTAACAGTCGTTATGTTTCGGGTGTAGGTACCAATCAGTTACCGCTGCTAATCAATGCTGCTTACCAGTGCGGCATTCGCGACTTTGATGTGGAACTGGCTTACGAGGCATGCCGCAAGAACGAACTGGATGGTGATGACCGTCCCTTTGGAGCCGGTAAGTCTGATACCAAGGAGTTTGTTCAGTATGGTTATGTACCCCACGTGGAGAATGCCGACGGTCCTGCCGAGAAGTTCCGTTTCTCAGCCTCCCACACATTGGAATACAGCTTTACTTCGTGGGCAACGGCACAGTTGGCTAAGGCATTGGGTAAACCAGAATATGACCAACTGATGTACCTCTCCAAGGGTTGGGAGCGTATCTATGACGAGAAAGAGAACTTCATGCATCCCAAGGATGCCGAGGGTAACTTCATTCCCAACTTCGACCCGATGGAGGTTTGGCGCGGATTCCAGGAAGGCAATGCATGGCAATATACCTTCTATGCTCCCCACGATGCAAAGGCTCTTGTGGCTAAGGTTGGCGAGGAGGAATTCAATGCCCGACTGGACAGCATCTTTACCCTTTCGCAGCCCAAGATTTTCAGCGGTGGTACAGAGGTGGGTGCTTTTGCAGGCTTGAAGACCCTTTACAATCAGGGTAACCAGCCTTGCCTGCATATCTCATGGCTCTTCAACGAGGCCAACCGCCCCTCCAAAACGCAGAAGTGGGTACGATCCATCTTGGACGAGTTCTACGGTACCGATGGTATTCATGGTTACGGCTATGGTCAGGACGAAGACCAAGGACAGTTAGGTGCCTGGTATGTTATTTCCAGCATCGGTCTCTTTGATGTGACAGGTCTTAACGCCATCAATCCCACTTTCTCGCTGGGAAGTCCTATCTTTAACAGAATCGTCATTCGCCTTAGTCCCAAATACTATTCAGGCAAATCGTTTGTCATTAAAACCTATGACACGCTAAAGAAGATGCCAAAGGAAGGCGAGATCTATGTACAGGAGTATCGCCTGAACGGTAAGAAACTCACAGATCCTCATATCTCCTTTGCCGATGTCGTAAAGGGCGGAGAACTGAAGATAAAAATGGGTTCGGAACTAGTAGATTCTTATAAATAAGACACAGACCCTCTTCCCAACCCCTCTCCCTCTATGGCGAGGGGAAACGGTTAGGGGTTAGAGGTTAGCAAACAACTTGTCAACTCGTTTACTTGTTAACTCGTCAACTAAATTATGAATTATGAATTGAGAATTATGAATTATAAAAAGCTCATTCCCGTTATGCTGTGCTTCTTCGCCATGGGGTTTGTTGACCTTGTGGGAATTGCCAGCAATTATGTGAAGGCCGACCTGAATCTCAGTGATGCTATGGCAAATACCTTGCCCTCACTCGTTTTCCTGTGGTTCCTTATCTTCAGCATTCCCACCAGTTTGCTGATGAACAAGATAGGACGTAGGAATACCGTGCTGCTTAGTCTGGTTATGACCCTGGCAGCCCTGATGGTTCCTGTGTTTACCCTTAATTTCACTATGCTGCTCCTTTCCTTCTCCCTGTTGGGAATAGGAAATGCCATTATGCAGACCTCGCTCAATCCACTTGTGGATAGTGTGATGAAAGGAGGTGCCTCTGCCAGCACGCTAACCTTTGGGCAGTTCATCAAGAGTATAGCCTCTTTTCTGGCACCCATTATTGCCTCTTGGGGTGCTGTGCACAATACATTCGACTTAGGCTGGCGAGTGCTTTATCCCATCTATTTAGGTGTGGGCATACTGGCTACCATGCTGCTCTTTGGCACAAAGCCCCCCTCTGACTCCCCCCAAAGGAGGGAGAAAACCATTAGCCGGCAATTTGCAGACTGTTTTGCGTTACTTCTCCCGTCAAGGCACTCCCCCAAAGGGGGAGCTGGAGGGGGCTTTATCCTCCTCTGCTTCCTGGCTATAGTATGCCATGTGGGTATTGATGTAGGCACCAGTGTTACAGCTCCTAAGATTCTGATGGAGCGTTTAGGTATCAGCCTTAATGATGCCGCCTATGTCGCCACCGTTTACTTTGTGGCTAAGGCAGCAGGAAGTTTCAGTGGTAGCTTTATCATGAAGTTCATTAAGGACTGGACCTTCCTTCTCGTCAGTGTAGCCATGATGCTGATAGCTCTTGTGGGCCTCTATGTGGGAAGCACTCAGTGGGAAATCTACGGAGCTGTAGCTTTGATGGGATTTGGCAACGGCAATCCCTTCAGCATTGTCTTTGCCCGTGCCCTGCAGGCTGTTCCAGAGAAGAAGAACGAGGTAAGCGGTCTCCTCATCATGGGTATCTGTGGAGGTGCCATCTTCCCCATGCTCATGGGAGCTGCCAGCGATGCTGTAGGTGGTCAGGCAGGAGCAATAGCCGTAGTATCCGTCGGGGTTCTATACCTCTTATTCTATTGGATGCTGGGGTTAAGGAAATAGACTGTTACCTCTTTTTGCGTCTGTTGGTCTCTGCTGGCATGCGTTGTAGTTGCATAGTGTTGTTCATGAGTAGTTGTATGGCATCTTTCAGATAGGTGTTTGTGTGCTGTTCTTGGGCGGTGAGCTCAGTGGCGTACTTGGATCTGTTGGTTGACCAAAAGGTGGTGTCCTTGAAGGCTACTCGCTCCTCGTCTTTTGTGCGTTTAACGATGTTGTTGGCAACCCATAGAGTTGAATCGAACCCTGCCACATCTATGGCATGAATCATGTTCTTTCCAACTCGGACGGATTTGTTGAATTGTAGTTTCTTGTCGCCTAAATTATAGAGTAGCTGGCGGATTTTTACACTGTCCTTTGTGATAATATCTGACATGTGGGAGATTTCTGTAAAACCGTGATCGTGACGATAATCCACATGCATGGTGTAGTCTATGCTTGCGAATATGTGTTTTTCGCGGGCTTGGTCGTAGAGTGCAATTTGCAGGCCATGCATCTGACCATCAAAACGTAGCAGTCTGCACCGTTTGCGGTCTATGTAAAGTGTACCATCCATAATGGGATGAGAGATGATGGACGGATGGGCAGAAATGTGTATCTTGCTGATTTCTGTACCGTCTTCTTCGGTAAACTGCACACATGAGATGTCATAAAGGTCTTTTATTCTGCTCAACACAATGTCGGCGGGCACAAAGGTAAAGCCCCAAATGTCGTAGTTGACCAGGACAGGTGACAGGCGAAGGAAGATGTGAAGGTTGGTTCTGCCGAGGCCAGTTAGACTGGGACCGTTGAGTTTCCCGTTCTGTACCTGACCACGACTTCCGCTATGGAAGATGATGTCGCGGATCTGCACGCATGACTTAGCACTCATGAAGGCCTCTGCCAACTCGTCGGTTCCCGGGTACTGAATGGCCATACGGAAGAAATACTGGCTTTCTGCCTTTTTATGCTTTTTGGCCTGACGTTGCATCTTTTCTACCAGCTTGTAGATCAGATTATCTCCTCGGGTAATGGTAACCTCTTTTAACATGGTAGAGGAGGGTTGCATACGGATGACAGAGGGTAATTCCGATGCCTGACATGTGATACGCTTATAGCCTATGCATGTGATACGGATGATATCGGAAGGCAGACATTGCAGGCAGAACTCTCCATCATCGTTACTGATGGTTCCGCAGTTGGGAGATACATATATGCTGGCATATGGTATGGCTTCTCCTGTGCTGGCATCGCGAATGACAGCACTTATGGAATCAAACTTTTCCTGAGCATATATGAACCCGGAAAGACAAAAGAGGAAATAGAAAAGAAACGTTCTCATAATTCTAAATTCAGCCCTCCCCTTTGGGGGAGCGTTTATTTTTCTTATCTGTCTTCCGGATAGCTGATTCCTGTGAGTATCTTACCTGCAGGTGTGATACCCTCTGCACTTACGGTGATGCTGGTTGAGTTGCTTTTGTTCCAAAGCGTAATGTCGGCATGTCCCTTCTCGTCCAGTTCAAGGTTGGGGTTCCAATAGAGTGTACGCCGGTAATCGAGTGTGTTGGGCAGCGGACGGTTGCGATAGCAGGGACTGTAGAATTCTTCGCTTACATCATAGCCTTGTAGGACAATATGGCGGTCGCGATAGGTTTGGCGTTCACCTTTTGTTAAAAGGTCGTATCCCACATCTACTGTCGGCTGATCGCTTCCCGAATAACGCTTGTTTCCTTCCATGCGTGGTGCATAGTCGCTGATAAGTTTTACTGACTTCAGCGAACGTAGGTAGTCCAGACTCTTGGTCTTCTCATCCAATCCGGTATGGGAGAATGCTGTACGGTAAGAAGTACTCCAACTGTGGCCAGGGGCATATCGTGATGTGGAAAAAATATGCTTGCCTGATTTGTGTGGGGAGGGCTCGCGGAATGGGACGAGGGGCATGGGTACTGCATAGGAATACCATCTTCCATAATCTATGCCGGTGGCCTCTTGGTATGTTGTGTATTCCCGATACCTATTCATATCTCCCACCAACAGGCGTTCTGTCCATTTGGCAAAAGAGAATTTTCCTGCAAACCATCCGGGTGTGAAACCTGCATCCACGCACTCGTTGAATGTCTGGTAGGCATCACGGACTATGGCGGGGTGTGAATCATCGTAGCTTCGTAAACCGCCATGTTTATGGCGTTCGGTATCCGTTAAACCTTGTCCGTCTTCTCTGAGGCTAGCCATAAGGGCTGTACCCTGCTGTGGCGGTGCTACATGGGTGTGATAGTAGTTGAAGGGCTTACAGAAACGGGGATAGTAGGGCGTCAGACGGACGTAGAATTCAGGGTAGTCGGTCTCGGATGCCTTTATCCATTGATGTTCCAGGCTGGGAACAGCCTTACCTTTTTTCTTAAGTTTCTCTCGTTTGCGGAGCACGCGACGTCCCTTACGGGTGGAAGTCAGCGACTCTTCCCATTTGGTGGTGTCGGAAGCCGACAGATCCAGAGTACACTGGTTATAGAATCCAGGGAATTCCAGAACAAATCTGCCTTTATGGGTGGTGAGCTCACCAAATACACTTTCCACTCCGATATCTGTTGGCTTGTGGTATTCGGCATGAACGCGGACTTCGCGTCGCAAGTTGCCTTCGTCGTAGTAATTGCGCCCGTCAGGGGTGCCCGATTCGCTATCCTTCAGCAGAAAGCTGTGTTCGTTGTGCTTGTCGCGCACTTCGCCTGCATTTCCCAACAGTGGGATAACGCCTTGTAGTTTGGGATTCTTCTTATGTGAGAACCATTCGCCTCCTTTGGGACGAGAGAAGCCATAGGTCTTGACTTTCTGGTCTGTCATACTGCCCCAGCCGTCAAATCCTTCGTGGCCGATGGCCTGATAGCGATACACGGCTCCAAAGTAAATGGGTGTCTTCTCGTAAGGATGGTTGATACGGAAGATACCGGGAGTGGCCATGGTTATCCAGTTGTGGCGTCTCCAACCTTGTACCATCAGCAGAAGGTCTAGGTGGCGGCGGTGTTCCTCGTCATCCTTCTCGAAATAATAATGGGGTTGTTCCACAAAACCTCGGATTTGACTGCACAGTAGCATCTCGGTTAGAATGTTGCTGCTATCATACAGATACTCTGACGTAGCGGCATCTCTGACAGCCAGCGAGATAGTGGAGCCAGCAGCCAGCGGATTCTCAATGGCTACATGAATAGAATCGAAAGGTTCGTACTGAGCCTTTATGTCTGAGAAGTGTATTTCTGCTGTGTTAATATCCTGCTGGTGGAGGATGAAACATAGTCGGTCACTATAAACACGTCCCTGCGCATTGAACACTGTAATCTGTGCCACACCAGTAGGGAGGGAGTCCGTTGGAATGCTGATTTGTGTATCTTGGGCACGGAATTTCTGAAAATAATGCAAGGCACCGCCAACGGTTACGGTAATGCCCAATGTTTCGTTGGCAGCTTCGCCTCTGGGTTGCAAGGTAAGCAGCAGCTGATTATTTGTGATATCAGTACGCACAGCACATCCGTCTTTCTCGGCTTTGGGCATACGTTGACGAACCACCTGATTGTTGTCGCTGGTAAAGACTGCGGTGTAGATGACGCCTAATTCGTGATCGAACTCCAATGTGCCGCGTCCCCGGTTCTCCGTCCGCTGCTCCTGTAGGAGCTGGCCTCCCTTTCCATACAGACGCATGACGCCTGATATGTGTTCGCCATCGGCCTCGTTGGCCTCGAAGGCTACGCGTGCATGGGTACCTTCTACTATCACGCCTCCCTCGGGGTACAGATTCACAACGGGGGAAGGTTTTTTGACATCGGTACGGAAATAGCGCATGTGAGTACGCTCCGTCATATTGTGACTGTAAAGGCCGGGTGTGGCGGGTTTGTCATAGATGGGGAATATGCGGCTGTAAAGCTTCTCGTAATCACGGTAGAACTCCTTGGCCATCTTCTTGTTGAAGAACCACTGCTCAGCAGGCCAGGTGTGGGGGTGCTGATACTCGCCCCAGTTGAGCTGCCAGCGTGTGTAGGCACGTAGTTCGTAGAAGCCGCCGTAGAGCGAGTCATTGAGTACGAAGGATCCTGTCCCCTGTCCATCTTTCAGTTTCACCAGATGACGTTCCAGCATGTAGCCCTCTTGGTTCCATAGCTCGGTGTAGAGCAACTGGCTGAGGTTGGTCAGCTTGCCTGTGTCGCTTCGGCGGACGTAAGCCTTGAAGTAGAGCGTGTCGCCTGCAAAGTAGCAGGTGTTGTCCATGTGAAGAAACACTTCTTCCTGTGGCATGTTCTTTCCGAAGAGTTCCAAGTGATCCCTCCAACCCTCCAGCGAGGAGGGCAGGGCTGGCATCTCTTTGGTGTCCTGAAAGAGGTCGGTGAAGTTCCACTGTAGGCTGTCTGCTTCATCGGCATAGGCGGGGGAGAAAGCTGTCAGCAGGGCAAACAATATATGTAATGTGTTGTGTAGTTTCATATCGTGTGTGTGGTTATTTTTTTCTGGAAATATTGCTTTATTTGTTTCAGGCTGGCTTTACCCTCTATGTAGATAAGGGTAAGGGTCTGACCGTTGTTCCGGTAGAGGATGTAGGAATGCGTGCCTTTGCGCTGGGGAAGCTCATAGAAGCTATGCGCTGGGGTTTCTTCTCGGGTTGTGGCCTGGGCGGCATCTGTCTGTACTAACGACGAGATGCGCTGGCGGTCCGTAGCCGACGGGTTCTTGATTTCCAGGCTGTGGAAGAGGCTTAGGTGGAAGTCTTTCAGCCTTTTACCGCTCATCACCACTTCTGTGGCGTTCTTCTTCACTGCCAACTCATCGAAGGCGGCCTGAATAGCCAGTCCTTTCTGTGCCCACAAGACGGAGTGCGAACCCAGGAGCAGCAATATGATTGTGAGTAACTTTTTCATGGTTTTTTACGGGTTGGTAGTTGAAAACATTTCTGCCAGCTGCTGTTCCATCAGTTGGGAGGCGTCTGCTTCAACGGTCTGGCCGGCAATGCGCACGCTGCTGATGTCTTGCTGGTGATACTGGTGCCATCCCAGGAATGCTATGGCGCTCAGGCAAGCGGCAACGGCCAGTGCACGTAGCGTATAATAGACGCGTGGGGCATGATGTTGGTTCTTGCAGACCTCCAGGAAGGAGAGTGTGGCCCTGATCTCGTCGAAGCGGGCATCCTGCGACTGGCTGGTACAAAGGAATTTACGCAGCTGCCTTTCCTCCTCCTCGGTGGTCTCTGCCAGGAAGTAACGCTGTGTCATTTCTTCCCAATAAGATAAGTTGTGCTGTGTCATTTCTTTGTTTTTTTGTAGGTTTCTCTGATTATGTTTCGGGCTCTGCTCAACTGCATCCTGACGGCGGCTTCCTGCATTCCCAGCGTCTGGGCTATTTCCCTGTACGTCTCGTCGTTGATGTCGTGTCGTGTCAGGATGTCTTTCTGCAGCGGTGTCAACTGGCTCTCTATCAGTTTCTTCACCTGTAGGAAGGTCTCCTTGGTATCCGTGTCAGGTGGCGGTTGAACGAGATTAGCATTGTCGAGCGATGTCTGCTGATGGCGGTTCTCTTCTCGCCAAAGGCTTATTTGCCTGTTTTTTGCCGCAGTCCTGAGCAGTTTCTCGCCCTCAGCCTCAGTCCTAGGGTCGTATTGGCCGGCCCAAAGATTACAGAAGGCATCGTTGAGGGCATCTTCACCTGAATGTAGTATGCCGAACTGCAACCTCTGCTGCAATTTCTGGTAGGCTATTGTCAGGTAATTCTTGCTCATTTCTGCATGCTCTTCACTTTAGTAACGCACAACTTTTCTTCTTGTAACAAAAAAGTGATTATTTTTTTCTGAAAATTGTTTCAAAGGTATGTTTTTCCGTGTAAAAATTGCTGCTGCACGAGGGAAAAATTGCAGCCGCGTGAGGAAAAAAATATTTTCAGGGAATATTTTGGGTGTAATGTATCTTTTTTCATAAATTTGCGGGCAGATATGAAGTATATTACATTACCATCAACCTTGGTGGGAGACACACACCTCTCGTTCTATCTGGCCATGGAGGAATATGTGGCGCGTAACATAGACGAGCCGGATTGTTTCTTTATGTGGCAGGTGGATCCTACCGTTATCTTCGGAAGAAATCAGGTGTTGCAGAACGAGGTGAATGTGCCTTACTGCCGTGAGCATGGTATTGAGATTTTCAGACGCAAAAGCGGCGGCGGTTGTGTCTATGCCGACAAAGACAACATCATGCTTTCCTTTATCACCAATGGAGAGAATGTCCCGTTTACGTTCAACCGGTTCATGACCATGATGATTTTCGTGCTGCAGAAACTGGGCGTTGGGGCGGCAGGGACTACGCACAATGATGTGATGATTGGCGACAAGAAGGTCTGCGGAACAGCGTTTTATCAACTTCCCGGACGTAGCATTGTGCACAGCACGATGCTCTATGACACGAATATGGAGCACATGCTGAACGCCATCACGCCATCGGCAGAGAAACTGCAGAAGCACGGTGTGGAGAGTGTACGCCAGCGTGTCACCTTCCTGAAGGAGCATATAAGCCTGAACATAGAGGAACTGAAGGCGTTCATCCGCCAGACACTCTGCAATGGTGAATTGCAACTCACCGATGCTGATGTGGAGGGCATAAGGGAGATAGAAAAGAGCTATCTGGATAAGGAATTTATTCAGCGGCTCTGAGGCGGCCCCAAAGATTCCATTCGTTATAACGTCATATCGAAATAACGACAAGGCCGCCCATCAAAATAACGATTGGGCCGCCCATCAAAAAAACGACTATAAACTGCAAACTAATATTAAAACCTTAAATAAAATAACAATTAAATGAAGAGAACTTGTCTTTATGAAAAGCATGTGGCACTGGGTGCCCTGATTTCACCATTTGGTGGTTTTGAGATGCCTATACAGTATGCCGGCATTACGCCTGAGCATATGGCTGTACGCGAGAAAGTCGGTGTATTCGACGTATCTCACATGGGTGAGGTAACGGTGAAAGGTAAGGATGCTGAGCGCTATGTTCAGCATATCTTCACCAACGACATCGCAGGCGCGCCCGTGGGTAAGATATACTATGGTATGATGTGCTACGAGAATGGTGGCACGGTAGATGACCTGCTGGTTTACAAGATGGGTGAGAACGACTTCTTCCTGGTTATCAACGCAGCCAACATAGATAAGGACTGGGCATGGATGCAGGAGAATGCCAAGGGCTTTGATATCGACCTGCAGAACCGCTCGGATTTCTACGGACAGATAGCCGTTCAGGGTCCTGATGCAGAGAAAACCGTTGAGGAAGTATTAGGCTTGCCTTGTAAGGAACTGGTGTTCTATACTGTAAAGACTATCGGTGATGTTATTGTCAGCCGCACAGGCTATACGGGTGAGGATGGCTTCGAGGTCTATGCTTCACACGAATATATTCAGCAGTGCTGGGATAAGTTGATTGCCGCTGGTGTTCAGCCCTGCGGACTGGGATGCCGTGATACGTTGCGTTTCGAAGTAGGTCTGCCTCTGTATGGCGATGAACTTTCTGCCGACATCACTCCCATTATGGCAGGTCTGGGCATCTTCGTGAAGTTGGACAAGCAGGAGTTCATCGGCAAGGAGGCGCTGGCTAAGCAGAAGGCTGAGGGGCCTGCCAAGAAGATTGTGGGCATAGAGCTGGCAGATAAGGCTATCCCCCGCCATGGCTACCCCGTACTGAACATGGATGGCGAGACCATTGGCGAGGTTACAACAGGTTATCATACGCTCTCTACAGATAAGAGTGTCTGCATGGCTCTCATAGATGCTCAGTACGCCAAGTTGGATACCGACGTGCAGATTCAGATTCGCAAGAAAGTATTCCCCGGCAAGACGGTAAAGAAGCAATTCTATAACAAGAGTTATAAGAAGTGAAGAGTGAAGAGTGAAGAATGAAGAATAGTAAACAATTAAACTAACAATATTATGGCAACAGTAAAAGAAGGACTCTATTATAGTGAGTCACACGAGTATGTAAAGGTAGAAGGTAATTTTGGTTTCATTGGCATCACAGATTATGCTCAGCATGCATTGGGCAACGTGGTGTACGTAGATATGCCCGATGTTGACGATGAGGTAACAGCAGGCGAGGAGTTTGGTGCTGTAGAGAGCGTGAAGGCTGCCAGCGACCTGTATTCACCTGTCAGCGGTACCGTTGTTGAGGTAAATGAGGCTCTGGAGGATACTCCTGAATTGATCAACAAGGATGCTTTCGAGAACTGGATTATCAAGGTAGAGCTCTCTGACAAGAGCGAATTGGATGCTTTGATGGATGCCAAGGCATACGAAGCATTCTGCGAGAATGCCTAATGTTCAAGGCTGCGAGTAAGCGAGAGCAATAACAAGCTCGCTTGATTATTGCCGAGCGAAAGCAGGCTCGAAACAATGTTTCAATGTTCAATGTTGAATGTTCAATGAATTACAAGTATTTTCCTCATACTGATGCCGACCTTCAGGCAATGTTCCAGAAGGTGGGCATCAAGAGTCTTGACGACCTCTATGCCGAGGTTCCCGAGCAGATTCGCTTCCGTGGTGAATACCAGCTGCCCGAGGAAATGAGCGAGATTGAGGTACGTCAGCTCTTTGATAAGCTGGGCGCCAAGAACAAGCAGCTGACCTGCTTTGCCGGTGCCGGCGTCTATGATCATTATACACCCAGTGCTATTCCCCAGTTGCTCAGTCGTTCCGAGTTCCTGACCAGCTACACACCGTATCAGGCAGAAATCTCCCAGGGTACGCTGCATTATATCTTCGAGTACCAGAGCATGATGGCAGAGCTGACAGGCATGGACATCAGCAATGCCTCTATGTACGACGGAACTACCGCAACGGCCGAGGCTGTAATGATGGCTGTGGCTGCAGGTAAGAAGCAGAATAAGGTGCTGGTAAGCGAGACCATAGACCCCAAGACATTGGCGGTGGTGAAGACATACGCTCATTTCCATGGTATAGAGATAGAGATGATTCCTGCAAAGGATGGTGTAACCTCAAGGCAGAACCTTGAGGAGCAGTTGGCAGGAGGCGATGTTGCCGGCGTATTGGTGCAGCAGCCTAACTTCTATGGTATCGTAGAGGATTATGATGGTTTTGCTGATGCCTGCCACAACCAGAAGGCGCTCTTCATCATGAATAGCGTAGCCGCTGACTTGGCTGTCCTGAAGACTCCAGGCGAGTGGGGTGCCGACATAGCTGTGGGAGATGGCCAGAGCCTGGGCATCCCCATGCAGTGGGGCGGTCCCTATGTAGGATATATGTGCTGTACAGAAAAGCTTATTAGAAAAATGCCGGGTCGTATCGTTGGTATGACAAAGGACAATCGCGACCAGCGTGCCTTCGTGCTGACCTTGCAGGCTCGTGAACAGCACATCCGTCGTCAGAAGGCTACCAGCAACATCTGCTCTAACCAGAGTCTGATGGCATTGTGGACAACGGTTTATATGTCACTGATGGGCAAGCAGGGCCTGAAGAAGGCTGCCGGGCTTTCCTATGCCGGTGCTCATTATCTGTGCGACGAGCTGCTGAAGACCGGCAAGTTCAGCCTTGTCTATAACCAGCCGTTCTTTAACGAGTTTGTGGTTCGCTACAGCGGAGATGTGGATGCTTTGCAGAAGCGTCTTACCGAAAACGGTATCTTTGGCGGTATCAAGTTGGGTGCAGATAAACTGATGTTTGCCGTAACAGAGAAGCGTACCAAGGAAGAAATTGATAACCTCGTAAAGATTGCTGCCTTATGAATAACAGATTATACGGAAATTTGATTTTCGAACTTTCACAGAAGGGACGCTCAGGTTATTCTCTTCCTAAGAATCAGTTTGGCAGCTATACTGTTCCTGCACAACTGCGCAGAAAAGAAGATGCTGCGCTGCCTGAGTGCGATGAGATGACGGTGGTTCGCCACTATACCAATCTGAGTGCTAATAACTTTGGCGTGGACAACGGGTTCTATCCGTTGGGCTCTTGCACCATGAAGTACAACCCTAAGATTAATGAGGAAGTTGCTGCATTGCCTCAGTTTGCAGGATTGCATCCTTTGCAGCCTGCAGAGACGGTACAGGGTGCCGAAGAGGTTTGCCAGCAGTTGTGCCAGTCGCTCTGCGAACTGACAGGCCTATATGCCTTCACGCTGAAGCCATTCGCTGGTGCTCATGGCGAGTTGACAGGTCTGATGGTTATCAAGAAGTATCATGAGAGTCGTGGTGATGAGGCTCGCAAAAAGGTGATTGTCCCTGACAGTGCCCATGGTACTAACCCCGCTTCTGCAGCAGTATGTGGTTTAGAGATTATTGAGGTAAAGAGTGACGCTAGAGGACTAGTTGATCTAGTTGACCTAGAGAGACTAGTAGAACTAGAAGGCGATTCCATTGCCGCTATGATGATGACCAACCCCAATACGTTGGGACTCTTCGAGAAGCAGATTCCTGAGATTGAGAAACTGGTGCATGCCGCAGGCGGTCTGATGTACTATGACGGTGCCAATCTGAATCCCATGTTGGGTGCTGCCCGCCCCGGTGATATGGGCTTTGATGTTATGCATATCAATCTTCATAAGACCTTCTCAACTCCTCACGGAGGTGGCGGACCAGGTGCTGGACCTGTCGGGGTAAGAAAAGGTCTGGAGCCCTTCTTCCCCGAGGTATCGCCCTATCACGGAAACTTTGCGGTGGCTATGCGCGCGTATGCGTACATTCTCTCATTAGGTCGTGAGAACATCAAGTTGGTGGGCCCTCTGGCAACTTTGAACGCCAACTATATCAAGGAGAGCCTAAAGGATGTTTATGAACTGCCTATTGACGGCCTGTGTAAGCATGAGTTTGTGTTCGATGGTCTGAAAGATAAGAGCACTGGTGTTACCACAATGGATGTGGCCAAGCGCCTTTTGGATTACGGCTATCATGCACCTACCATCTACTTCCCCTTGCTGTTCCATGAGTCTCTGATGATTGAGCCCACCGAGAACGAGAGCAAGGAAACCATTGACGGCTTCATAGGTGTGATGCGTAAGATAGCAGAGGAGGCAAAGGCCAACCCAGATGAGGTGAAATCTGCTCCACATCTTACACCCATCGGTCGTGTAGATGACGTGTTGGCAGCCAAGCATCCTATTACCACTTATAAACAAATGGTGAATGACAACAACTGATTTGATTATCATCGGTGCGGGCCCTGGTGGGTACCGCGCCGCTGAATATGCAGCCAAGCAAGGCCTGAAGGTAGTAATCTTTGAGGGTGCCGAAGTGGGAGGAACCTGCCTGAATGTAGGCTGTATTCCCACTAAGACCTATGTGCATAGTGCCACCTTCGATGAGGCTCGTGAACGTTTGGGACAGGTGGTTCCCCAACTGCGTCAGGGCGTAGAGGGTATTCTATCTAATCCCAATATCACATTGGTGCGTGAGAAAGCTTCCTTCGTTGATGCCCATACAGTGGAAGCCTCTCCCTCGGGAGAGGTATGGAAAGGGGTTAACATCATCATTGCCACAGGCTCTGAGACCAAGATGATTCCCGTACAGGGACTGGATGACCTGCGTTTGGTGGACTCAACGGGTCTGCTCTCATTGGAGACACTGCCTAAGCGCCTCTGCATCATAGGTGCCGGTGTTATCGGTATGGAGTTTGCTTCTGCTTTCCAGCGTTTTGGCTCAGAGGTGACAGTTGTAGAGTTCCTGAAGGAATGTCTGCCTGCTTTGGATAGCGATATTGCTAAGCGTCTGCGTAAGA
The DNA here is from genome assembly GCA_017619585.1 of Bacteroidaceae bacterium. The sequence continues at coordinate 54,548 of JAFZSA010000012.1, read as the reverse complement.
CGTTGGAGAAGCGTGGTATTACCTTTAAGATGGGAGCTGTTGTTAAAAGCCTCACCCCAGCCCTCTCCGAAGGCGAGGGAGGTACGAGTGTGGTATTTGAACAGAAGGGAAAGGAAGAGTCCGTTGAAGCAGATATAGTTCTGATGGCCACAGGCAGAAAGCCCCGTACAGAGGGATTGAACGTGGAGGCTGCCGGTATAACGCTGGCTCCTAACGGTTGCATTCCCGTTGATGAGAATTATCAGTACCCTCTCCCCTTGGAGAGGGCGGAGGGTGAGGCTTCTATCTACGCCATTGGTGATGTCAACGGCAAGCAGATGTTGGCTCATGCTGCAGAAATGCAGGCTATACATGCGGTGAATCACATCTTAGGTAAAAAGGACGGTATCCGTTTTGATATTATGCCGGCTGCTATCTTCACTTCCCCAGAAGCTGCCTGTGTGGGTCCTACAGAAGACCAACTGAAGGAACAGGGCATCGCCTACGAGTGCAAGAAATCATTCTGGCGTGCTAACGGCAAAGCCCTTGCTATGGGTGAGTCGGAAGGGTTGCTTAAGTTGTTTGTCTCCCCCGAAGGCTTGATCTTAGGCTGTCATGCCTATGGCGCCCATAGTGCCGATATTGTTCAGGAAGTCAGTGTGCTGATGTGCAAGAATACTACCATTAGCGAACTGGCGGATATGGTGCATATTCATCCTACCCTCAGCGAGATACTTTTTGTTGCTGCTGAGGCTTAATCATTATACAATATAATATGGTAAGAAAATTTTCTATTGCTTTATTCCTTTCTTCACTATTCGCAACTTGGGTTTCTGCTCAGGATGTACTTGACAATGTAAATCTGTACATTGGTACGGCAAACGACTACGGACAGATGTCTCCTGGCGCTTGTATGCCCTATAGTCAGATTCAGGTTTGCCCTGATAGCAAACCTCGTCAGCATCCCGGTTATGATTATGAGGTAACTCAGATTTCAGGTTTCAGTATTAACCGTCTTTCCGGAGTCGGTGGCAGCGGCTGTGGTGGTAATGTGTCCATTATGCCCGATGAGACAGGCGAGAATGTACACTTGATTAAGAGCACAGAGCAGGCTACTCCTGGCTATTACAGCGTACAGCTGAGTAATGGCGTATGGTTTACCGCTACGGCAAACAGGCGTATGGCAGTAGAACGTTTCTCTTTCCCTTCTGCAGAAAAGGCAGTTTTGTTGTTGAACCCTGGAACGGCATTCGACAAAATGTACAAGACTTCATTCCGTAAGATAGGTGAGAATGTAGCTCAGGGCTATATTGACTGTGCCAATACATGTCGGCGTGGCAACTACCATCTGCATTACAGAATCTATACTTCCGCACCTTTTGAGATGCAGGAGTTGGAGGGCGGAAGAAAGAAGTTGACTTTCCCCACCTTATCAGCCCGTTATGTAGAGGTACGTATTGTGGTTTCTACAGGTCTTGAAAAGGAGTTGGACGCCATGAAGGAATCTGATGTCTGGCGTACAGACTTCCTCTCTATGGTAGAACGGGCACAGCAGGAATGGCGTAGGTTGCTTTCTACGGTAAAGGTTGAGGGTGGTACTGCCGACCAGCGTACAATCTTCTATACCTCTCTATATCGTACTTTCCACAGCCCCTTTGTGGTTACTGACCGCAATATGAAGCATTATCTGGGAACAGACGGCAAGGAGCATGAGGAGAAAGGCTTTACCTATTATAGTTCATGGTCTCTATGGGATACTTATCGCACCAAGTTCCCCTTGATAACATTGTTGGATCCACGTAGGTCCAGCGATATCATGCAGTCACTATCTACCTTGTATCTTACGGGTAAGAAGGACTGGAGTACCCAGTATGAGTGTGTGCCCACAGTCCGTACGGAGCATGCTATAGCCACCTTGTTGGATGCTTATCGTCAGGGAATCAATATTCCTAACCTGCGTGACGCTTATCCTGGCATGATAGAAGAGGTGAAGCGTCTCTCCTTGAAGAGCCCCGACCAATGCTTGGAGGCTGCAGGCGATTTCTGGGCACTGGGTCAGTTGGCTGGCGAATTGGGAATGCCTGAGGATGCAAGCAAATGGACAGCTCGCGGCGAGGAAATCTTCGACAGTATCTGGCCCCGTGAATTCCAGAAGATAGACGATACCTTCACAAAGATGCGTGGCAACGGCCTCTATCAGGGTACCCGTTGGCAATACCGTTGGGGTGCTCCTATGTTCCTGGACCGTATGATTAATATGGTTGGTAAGAAGAAACTGGGTCAGGAATTGGTGACCTTCTTCGAGAAAGAACTTTACAACCAGGGTAATGAACCTGACATTCACGTTCCCTTCCTCTTTGCCCGCTTGGGAATGCCTGAGAAAACAGGCCTTACTGTTCGCCCCTTGGCAACAGAGGTGGTGACTCACCGCTATGGTGGCAACGATGCTTATCCTACTCCTTGGGTAGGCTGTGCCTTTGTGAATGCTCCACGTGGTTATGCGCCCGAGATGGACGAGGACGATGGTGCTATGAGTGCCTGGTATGTATTTACTAGCATCGGTCTTTATCCTTTGGTAGTGGGCGAGGCTCAGTACGAGGTATTCTCTCCCCTCTTTGATAAGGTCACGTTGCGTTTAGGTGACAAGGAAGTTGTTATCACTACTAAGGGTAGAACCAACAAGAATCAGCCGCTGAAATATGCTACATGGAACGGTAAGAAACTGCAGAATTATCGCATTACCGTGTCTGAAATAAAGAAGGGTGGAGAACTGACTTTTATCTATTAACGTGCTATTTTTTTACTGCTACGTGTAGAAAATATTTTTTCTACGTGTAGTAGTAAATTTTTCTACGTGTGTAAAAAAAGAAGCGCCGGCTCTATAAAGAACCAGCGCTTCTTTTTGGGTTGGGCTACCCGGGTTCGAACCAGGACTAAGACGACCAAAATGTCTTGTGCTACCATTACACCATAGCCCAATCCTATCTCAATCTTTTTACGGATTGCGGGTGCAAAGATATAAAGAAAAGTGAAAAGCGAGAAAGGAAAAGTAAAAAAACTTCACCAATCTCGCTTTTTACGTTCTTTTTTATCTCTCGTAGTTCATACTCTCCCGCTTTAAGGGGAGTAGTAAAGGAACTTTATTTTACAATCAACAGGAAATACTTTTTCTTGCCTTGCTGGGCCAGAATGTATTTATTGTCTAACAGGTCTGCTGTTGTAATAGCCTTGTTGGGGTCGTCCAGTTTCTCTTTGTTAATAGAAACACCACCACCCTGAGTCAGTTTGCGCATCTCGCCTTTTGAAGCAAAGCATGCTGTGTGTTCTGCCAGCAAGTCAATGGCCTTGACACCTTCTCCTTCCAGTAATGAACGGCTAACTTCAAACTGAGGAACGCCAGAGAATACATCCAGCAGCGTCTGCTCGTCCAACTTGGTCAGGCTCTCCTTGGTTGCTTTTCCAAAGAGGATATTGCTGGCCTCCAAAGCCAATTCGTAGTCCTCGCGGCTGTGAACGAGTACGGTAACCTCCTCGGCTAAACGCTTCTGGAGGACACGACGACCGGGATCCTGACGATGCTCTTCAATCAGGGCATCAATGGTAGCCTTGTCCAAAGAGGTGAAGATCTTTATATAACGCTCAGCATCTTCATCGGCAACGTTCAGCCAGAACTGATAGAAGGTGTAGGGGCTGGTACGATTGCGATCGAGCCAGATATTACCCTTTTCGGTCTTTCCGAACTTCTTTCCGTCGGCCTTGGTTATAAGGGGGCAGGTAAGGGCAAATGCCTCGTTGTCGGCACCCAGTTTACGGCGTATCAGCTCGGTACCTGTGGTGATGTTTCCCCACTGGTCGCTTCCACCCATCTGCAACTTACAGTTCTTGGTTTCGTAGAGGTGTAGGAAGTCGTAACCCTGCAGTAGCTGGTAGGTAAATTCTGTGAATGACATACCATCCTGAGCTTCACCGTTCAGACGACGCTTTACGCTGTCCTTTGCCATCATGTAGTTAACGGTAATGCATTTTCCGATTTCGCGGGCAAACTCCAGGAAGGAGAAGTTCTTCATCCAGTCATAGTTGTTCACCAATTCTGCTGCATTGGGAGCATCGCTGTTGAAATCCAGGAAACGGCTCAACTGTGCCTTAATGCATTCTACATTATGGCGCAGGGTTTCCTCGTTCAGCAAGTTACGTTCCTGACTCTTTCCGCTGGGGTCGCCTATCATACCAGTCGCGCCGCCCACAAGAGCCAAAGGCTTATGTCCTGCCTGCTGAAGGTGACGGAGCATCATTACACCACAGAGGTGACCAATATGCAAACTGTCTGCAGTAGGGTCGATACCCACGTATGCGGTGACTGTTTCCTTCTCGAAAAGTTCTTCTGTTCCGGGCATCATCTGGTGAATCATGCCCCTCCATTTAAGTTCCTCTACAAAATTCATACGGATAATATCTTTTTATGGTGTGCAAAATTATGATTTATCTTTTAAATAGCCAAATTTTACAGTCGAAAACGCATAGAAGTGTTAAATATTCTTAAACGCGCAGAGCGAAATAACTCTGTTTCATAATATAATTATATTTTTGCCAATGATTAGCATCTTACAAAAAGGGTGTATTGTGTAGTGACGTTAACGAAACTTAAATTAATATATCGATATAATTATGAAAAAGAAATTCTTTCAAATTCTCCTGATGGGAGCCGTAACGGTTTCTATGGGAATGTTTGTGTCTTGTAAGGATACAAACGCAGACATGTACAAGCAACTGGAGTTGAAGATTGACGAAAACTCAAAACTTGACGATGTCATTAACGCTAAACTCCAGCAATTGGAGGCTTTACAGCAGCAACTTGAAGAAAAGATGGCATTGATTAAGCCATGCAACTGTCCTGAGAATATGTCTCAGACTATTCAGGAGTTGGTTGACTTCATGAACAAAGTGAATGAGGCTGCCGCTACGGGTGATGACAAATCATTGGAGACTTTGAAGGGACTTGTTCAGGGTATCATTGAGAATTATCAGACAGTCAACAACTTCTTTAATAATATTGGTGTCAGCGAGGCTGAGTTGCAGGCTGCTGTTGACTTGTTGAATGCAAGAATTGATGCAATCAAGCAGTGCGAGTGCGATCTCACTAAGTTGGCTCAGATTGAGCAGACTGCACAGCAGGCTTTGGCGTTGGCACAGGAGGCTAATACTAAGGTAGAACAAGCTCAGCAGTTGGCACAAAGTGCTAAGAATGCAGCAGATCAGGCTACAGCTCAGTTGCAGGAGGCTATTTCTAAGGCTGGTGCTGCACAGACAGCAGCAGATGAGGCAAAGGAACTTGCTAATAGTTTGAAGACGATTGCTGAGGCTGCCGATAAGCTGTCTAAAGAAAACAAAGAGAAGATTGATGCCAACACTCAGGCTATCGAGAATATTAACTTGCAGTTGACTAGCATGAGCACCGATCTGCAGAATGCTACCACCAAGGCAAATGAAGCTTATGCTCAGGCATTCACCAACAAGACTGCCATTGAGACCTTGAGCACAACTGTTGAAGCTAACAAGGCTGCCCTTGAGACTTTGACTAACACCACCGTTCCTGGTCTGCAGACTGAAATTAACAATCTTAAAGAGAAGGTAAACGGTATGGCCGAAGACCTTGAGAACCTGAAGCCTGAAATCACCAAGTTGTATCAGTATGCTGATGAGACTCTGGAGAAAGCTAAGGCTTACACAGACTTGGAGGTTGCTTTGGTTAGAGCAGACCTTAACGGTCTTGACCTTAAGATCTTCAACTTGGGTGAGGACCTTAATGGTGCAGTAGAAGATATTGAGGCTTTGAAGACTGCTGTACAGAAAGTTAACACTGCAATAGCAGGATTGGATACTCGTATTTCAGAGAATACTACTAAGATAGGTCAATTAGAGACTAATATTGAAAACGTAAAGACTGAACTTGAGGGTAAGATTGACAACCTTCAGTCAGAGATTGACGACTTGACCGAGGATGTTAAGAAGAATACAGAGAATATCGAGAAGCTGACTGGTCTTCTGGATCTTCTGCAAGAGACTCTGAAGAGACAGGTAACCGGTATTATTGTTCAGGAGACCTACAACCCCGCATACGGAACATTCAAAGTTCCTGCAGCTGTTCAGTCAAATGTTCTTCTTGCTTACTATGGCGAGGCTTATAAAAATGTAGAGTTCCCAACTAACAGCACTCTTAACTATGTTGATGAAAAATATGCTCTCTCAACAAAGGATATGCAGATGTTGGAGCTGTTGAACAAGGAACCTCTCTTTAGTGCTAAGTCTGGCGATGTTATCATGCAGAATGAGGAAAACAATGCCGGTACCCTGTACTTGACAGTGAACCCCAATACAGTTGACTTCTCAAAGTTGCAGCTGAGCCTTGTTAACAGCCAGGATCACCCCTCTTATATTAAGTTAGGTACTCTGCAGCGCAGCGACAAGATTTTGCAGCTTGGTTTCTCACGTGCAGCAGATAATGGCTTCTATGAGTGTACAGCTAACTTGTCACCCGAAGATATTAATAAGGTACAGAAGGTTGACTTCAATATCTCAAGTATTAAGGATGCAATTAATGAGATTATCGATAAACGTTCTGGTGCAGATTTTTCAAAGATTGCATCTGATATGGCAGAAGTAATCAAGGGTCTTAGAATTGATGCTACCGCTGTTAAGTGCGAATGGGAAGATGCTGCCAAGGAAGGTGAGACAGCTCAGAAGCATGCTGTTTACTCTAACTACAATTTGGCTGCTACAGCCATTAAGCCTCTTTCTCTGCAGACAGCTAAGGACTTCCATTATCAGACTATTCCTGGCTATGAGAAGGCAATGGATCTGTTAGACAGTATTTCTCGCGAATTGCATGGTGCAGTTAAGACTGCTTACAAGGAGTTGAATGAATCTGATCTTATTAATCATGTATCTAACCTGAAGATTAATAAGGTTACTGTTGCTGACCTGACAGAGGCTCAGTTGGCATTGTTCAAGGTTGATATTGATACCACTATTGAAATTGGCGGTCTTTCTTATCACTTGGATTTGGAAAAGACAGTAGATGTTCCTGTTAAGTTCAGTAAGACCGTTGATGTACCTATTAATATTGATAAAGAGGTTGCAATAGACCTTTCTAATGTAACCGTACAGACTCCAACCATCGTTGTAACCACTACCCTTTCAGGTGACGGAGGTACAGCTTCACTTGTTGTTCCTGTAAAGGATAGTAATGATGCTACTATTGGTAATGCAGTAATAGATCTTAATCAGGTGAAGGTTACTTCAGAGGTTAATGGAAGCGGTGGTACAATTAATCTTGATGGTCAGGCTGTTGCAAAATTCCAATATAACGAAAATCATCAGGTAACCATCAATGTTGATGAGACTGTTCAGGCTAAGGTAAACATTGATCAGTGGATTTACTTTGGTGATTACAAGTTGGATGCAAACGGCAATATTGTTTATGATGAGAATGGTAAGCCTGTACATACCGACAAGAAGAGTGTTCATATCTGGGTAAAGAAAGATTTGTCTGGTGCAGCAGAGTCTCTTTGGGGTAGTGCCCAGGGCGCTATTGGCAGTGTAAACGATATGTTGGATGACCTCAACGAGATTGTTGATGATGCCAATGACATGATTGCCAAGATTAACAGCTATCAGAGTAAGATTGATACAAAGATTGACGACTACATGGACAAAGTTGCTTCTTACCTGAAGAAGTTTAATAAGAAGATTGTTGACTTTGTAAACAACACTAACGCTCGTCTGCAGCCCCTTCTGATTGCCAGTGACGGTACAGGTACCAAGTTCCTGAGCGAGGCTAAGAACTATCCTACAGTAATGGGTAGCGATATCAGTCTCGTACCTACATCATGGAATCTGGAGTTGCTTGTTCCTTACGCTAAGAAGCATGTGGCTATCACCAATGTTATCAAGGACAACAAGTCTGCAAAGGGTGGTGACAGCGGTTGCCTTTCTGAATTGCGCCGTGCTAACAGCAGCACAGCTACTCTGAATACAATAATTCCTGGTAACGAGCGTCGTGCTTATGCTACAGGCTTGAAGTCTGGCTATACATACGAGATTGCTTACTCAGCTCTTGACTTCCACGGCAAGATGGCTACCAGAAAGTACTACATCAGAATTAAGTAAGGGATTTTACGTAGGACTCTAAAAATTGATTTGAGATGAAATTCAAGAAATTATTATATACCGTAATGTTGTCTGCCGGATGCCTGAGTGCATCTGCGCAGGCACCTCAGACGGTGACCGTTGAAGAGTTCAACCATCATTGGTTTGTTCAGGGTCAGGTAGGTGCTCAGTACACCTTGGGCGAGATTAAGTTTGGTAGTTTGCTAAGTCCTAATGTTCAGGTTGCTGGCGGTTATCAGTTTACTCCTGTATGGGGCTTGCGTCTGGCTGTTAATGCATGGCAGAGCAAGGGTGGTTCAACCCTCCCTTCTGGTAACACCTACAAGTGGAAATGGAACTACGTAGCTCCTACCGTTGATGTAACCTGTGATCTTGTAAATCTGCTTTGGGGTTATAAGCCCGACAGAGTTTTCACAGCCGGTGTTTTAGGCGGTATAGGTGTTAATGTTGCCTTTAACAATGGTGAGGCTTCTGAGGCCAACGCTGCCATTATTGGAGAGTTAAGGAACGCTAACGCTGCTCCTGCAGGCGATGTTATGTACCTCGATAAATTATGGGGTGGTACTATTGGTCGCTTCATGGGACGTTTTGGTGTCTATGCTGACTACCGTGTTTCTAAGCGTGTTTCTTTGGGCTTGGAAGTTAATGCAAACACTACTAGCGATATCTACAACTCTAAGGATGCTTCTAACCTTGACTGGTATTTCAATGCACTTGCCGGTGTTAAGGTAGCATTGGGTAAGACAACTAAGCAGGTTGAGAAGAAGGCTTGCTGTGGCGGTCACGAGAAGATTGTTGAGAAGATTGTTGAGAAGATTGTTGAGAAGCCCGTTGAGAAGATTGTATATCGTGACAGAGAGGTTGTAAAGGTTGAGCCTTTGCGTAAGGATATATTCTTTACTCTTAGTCACTCTGACGTTTCTCGTGCAGAGATGGTTAAGGTTGAGGATATTGCCACTTATCTGAACAAGTATCCTCAGTCAAAGGTTACCATTACAGGTTATGCCGACAAGGGTACCGGTAATGCAAAAGTTAACGAGAAGCTTGCTAAGAAGCGTTCTGAGATTGTTGCAGACCTGCTTAAGAATAAGTTTGGCATTGCGTCAAATCGTATTATGGTTGAGTCAAAGGGTGATACTGTTCAGCCTTTCGAGCAGAACGATTTGAACCGTGTTAGTATTTGTATTGCCGAGTAATCGGTTAAAAGTCTAAACTAAAAAGATAAACCGTCCTTGTTCGCTAGTTAAACACTACTAGGAACAAGGATGGTTACCTTTTATTTATATGAGAAGATTTCTTTTCCTGCTAAGCCTTATTACTGTGCTGATATCTAATGTGTCGGCTCAGTTCAATGGTAACGGCTTTTATCGTGTTCAAAACCGTGGAACAAACCGTTATATGTTTATCGTAGATAATACCGGTAGACTTGATAAAGTTAGGGAAGATGGTGATTTTGGCGCGCTTCAGTTGATTAAGGGAAAAGAAAAGACAATCTCCGATCCTGCCAGTATTCTTTATATTAAGAAGGTTGGCTCGCAGATAGATATTCAAGGCCAGGGTGTTGGCCTCTACCAGATTATTAACAGATATGTAGACTTGTCTTATGTGAGTTCCGGAGCTTTTAAGGGAACATATATGGTAAGTGCGTCAGAATCTGGTGTTACCAAATATTTGGATGACGAAGAGACAACAATAGACATAGAAATCGGTGGCGTGGGTTTCAATAGAAGTAGTCCATACAGAAACTGGTACATTCATCCGGTGAGCAGCAGTTCTGATAATTACTTTGGTATTACACCGCTTGATTCTGTTAATATTAATAACAAATACTATTATCCGCTTTATGCAGCCTTTTCTTTCAAACCTGCCTCTTCGGGGATGAAAGTCTATACGGTATCAAAGTACGATATCCAGTTAGGTTATGCTGTATTGTCTGAGGTTACAGGCGTTGTCCCTGCACGTACACCAGTGCTTATAGAATGTTCTTCGCTTTCAGCCACTAACAATAGGCTGGACCTGGTAGATTCTTCTGTATCTCCCCTTTCCGGGAACTGTCTGAGTGGTGTGTTCTTCTGTAACTATGAAAGAAGAAACCTCTATTCATGGTCAGCATGTATTACCGAATTCAAACCGGCAAATATGCGTGTGATTGGTCTTACCAGCCAAGGAAAGTTGGGATATGTTACCAGTACTAAGTATCTGAATAAGATAGAAGGATCTTATTATCTGCCAGCTAATACCTCATTCATGTATGTGCCATCTAATTGTCCTGCTGAGTTGACGGCTGTTACAGAAGCAGAATACAACCAGATTCTTGAGAATCATCAGTATACCATAACTTATATGGTAGATGGTCAGGTTTACAAGACAGAGAAGTTGAAGGCTGGTCAGGCTATAACCGCAGAAACTCCCACCCGTGATGGTTACACCTTTAGCGGTTGGAATGGATTACCTGCTACTATGCCTGCCAAGGATATAACCGTAACAGGTTCCTTTATACCTAACAATTATAATATCACATACGTATTGGAAGGCTCCATCTACAAGGTGGTTCCAACGCCTTGTGGCTCTACTGTCACTCCTTTAGAGGTCACCAAGGAAGGTTATGTATTCAGTGGTTGGAGCGGTTTACCTGCTACAATGCCAGCCCATGATGTTACTGTCACAGGGTCCTTCTCAATAGGCAGCTATAAGTTGATATATATGATAGACGGCAATGTCTATCAGACACAAACCCTAGTGTACGGTGATGCTGTCACGCCGTTGGCTAATCCTGTGCGAGACGGATATTCCTTCAGCGGCTGGAGTGCTATTCCTACAACAATGCCTGGTCATGATGTGACCATAACAGGTAGCTTTACTCCTCTGATATACACTATTCAGTATATGGTTGACGGCCAGCTCCTCCAACAGCAGCAGGTTCCGTGCGGTCAGACATTAACACCACCAACTCCTCCAGAGAAGGACGGCTATACCTTCAAGGAATGGGCTGGACTGCCTGCTGTTATGCCAGCAGGTAACATGACGGTAACGGCAGTCTATGATCCTAAGATATACATCCTTACCTATATGGTAGATAGCGAAGTGTATAAGACCGTAGAAGTTCCATGCGGAAGTGTCATAACACCTATTGCTTATCCTGTTAAGGAGGGGTATAAGTTTAGCGGTTGGGCTGATATTCCTGATAGGATGCCTGCAAGTAATGTCACAGTAAATGGAACATTTTCTATTGGAGTCTATACGCTTGAGTACATCCTTAACGGAGCGAAGTACAAGGACTATGTATATTTCTCTCGTACCTACAAATACGGTCAGTCTATTACCCCTTATACCCAATCACCAGGTAATATTGCAGGTTATACTTTTATGGGTTGGGGCGAGATCCCTGAGAAGATGCCTGGTCATGATGTAAAGGTTTACGGATGGTATAAAGGTAACGACTATACTTTAACCTATGTGGTTGACGGTACTGAATACAAGAAGGTAACCGTTCCCTGTGGCGATGCCATCCCTTATTTGGATATGCCAGAGAAGACAGGCTATACCTTCAGCGGATGGGATAATCTGCCAACCACTATGCCAGCTAAGAATATAACCGTAACAGGTAGTTTCAGCATAAATTCCTATGTTTTGAAGTACGTTCTTGAGATTGGGGAGAAGGGTGGTACACAACTCTTCCGTAGCAACCGGTACACTTACGGAACCCAGGTTAAGGCCTTGACTTCTGCGCCTTCTCGCTTTGGATATACCTTTATGGGCTGGGATAATGTACCTGCCACAATGCCTGCTTCAAATGTCACAGTACGTGGCAGATACCAGGCTAATATATATAAGGTAAGTTATTATGTCGGAAGTAATATGGTTCATCAACAGGATGTCGCTTACGAAGATTCCATCCCGGCTTACACTTATTACTCTGATGATTTTGTTATAACAGATACTGACTGGCAGGGAACCAGGTATGTCTCAATGCCAGCTCAGGATGTTGTATTTACCTGCTCTCAAGATATTATAGACCGTCTGAATGCCTTGCGCACCGAGGAAGAAGATGGTAAGATGATATTTGATCTTTCTGGCAGACGTGTCTCTGCAATGAAAGCAAAGGGCCTATATATTTTCAACGGCAAGAAAATATTAAAACAATAATTTGTTTACAAACATATTTGTATGATGAGGATTAATAGATTGTTCGCAGTTCCTGCGCTTTTCGTAACACTAAGTCTGTCCGCTCAGGATTATTTCAACCATATGGACCTTGGTTTTAATGTATCCAGCACAGGTATTGGAGCTGACATTGCTATGCCTGTAGGAGACTATGTTCGTTTACGTACTGGTTTTACATATATGCCGAAGTTTACATTCAAGAGTAATTTTGGTGTAGATTTTATGGGCGATGTGTCTTCCGACAAATTGCGCCGCATGAAGGATCTGATGTCCAATTTCATGGGTGAATCTATGCAAGATAACATAGATATGCAGATGAAACCTAAATGGGCTCAGTTTAAGTTTTTGGTGGACATTATGCCATTCAAGAATAACAAACATTGGAATGTAACACTTGGCTTCTATGCCGGTCCTTCAACCATTGGAGAGGCTGTAAACGACCCTTCCGGTAATACTACCCTTGTAGGCATAAATATGTATAATAATATGTATATCAAGGCTTGTAAGGGCGAACCTATGTTCCGTTACGAAGATTCAAACGGAGGCATTCATTCCTTTGATATAGACGGACTTGGCGATAAGCTTGCAGAGACTCGTATGATGGGAGCCCATGTGGGAAACTTCCCGGATGGAAGTAAGGCAGTTATGGTGCCCGATAAGAATAATCAGGTAAAAGCCGAGATGACCGTTAGTAAGATACGTCCTTACCTTGGCATTGGCTATACCACAGCCTTATCTCGTGATCACCGTTTTAATATGGCTATTGATGCCGGTGCCATGTTTATGGGTGGCTCACCGCATGTTTATGTTGACAACGTATATCGGGTTAATGCTGCTGATGATTATGACATGATTTCATGGGACCAGGCTAAGTTTGATGAGACTGGTAATGTGGATGAAGCCTGGGTAAAGCAAACGCCTCAGCGTATTGACCTTACTCGTGATGTTACAGATATTCCTGGAAAGGTTGGTGATATGGTTAGTACTGTAAAGAAATTCAAGTGCTGGCCTGTACTAAGCATAACCTTCACACATAGGCTGTTTTAGTTGACAGCAGATATAACAAAGCCCCGTTCAATTAAAAACGGGGCTTTGTTGTATATGAGGGGAAAGAGGAATTATTTCACTTCCCAGATATCGTTTGTCTCTAGGAGCTCTGCAAAGTTGTGATACTTCTTCTGGGCCTTTACCTCTTCTATCTGAGCTGTAACGCAATCATCATAGGTAGGAGCTTCCACGTCACGTATCACACCCAATGCTACAGGCCATTCCATTTCAGCCAGTTTCAGCTGCAAGGTGTTGTCCTCGCACTTGGCATCGTGTACCAGCACGTCAGCCTCTGTGTAGCCGTCCTCGCCTAATTTTACGGCCTTAACGCCAAAGCCATCCTGTACGATACCATACTCGTTGTTCTCGCCAAAGAGCATCTTCTCTCCATGCTTCAGGTAGATAGCGTTCTTGGTTCTGCCGGCTTTGTCATAAACAGCATCGTGAGTTCCGTTGTTGAAGATAACGCAGTTCTGAAGAATCTCACATACACTGGCTCCCTTGTGCTCGTAAGCGGCCTTCAGGATCTCTACTGTGCCGGGAGCATCTGTGGCAACGGCACGGGCAAAGAAGTGGCCTCTGGCGCCGAAACAGAGTTCTGCAGGGCGGAAGGGGTCTTCTACTGTTCCGTAGGGAGATGATTTGCTGACAAATCCGCGTGGACTGGTGGGGCTATACTGTCCCTTTGTAAGACCGTAGATGCGGTTGTTCAGCAGAATCATGTTCAGGTTGATGTTTCTACGGTTAGCATGTATAAAGTGGTTACCACCGATAGCCAGTCCGTCACCGTCACCGCTAACCTGCCAAACAGTCAGGTTGGGGTTAGCGACCTTAGCACCTGTTGCAATAGCGGCTGCACGGCCGTGGATGGTGTTCATACCGTATGTAGCCATATAGTGGGGCAGACGGCTTGAACAGCCAATACCAGAGATAACGGCTGTATTCCAAGGGTCAACACCTATCTCTGCCATTGCCTTGTGCAAACTGGCCAGGAAGAAGTGGTCGCCACATCCAGGACACCAACGTGGCTGTCCTTTCTTGAAGTCATTCTGAGTATATGCCATAATGTTATGTCCTTTCTTTATTTGTTCAACAACTGTGTGAAATTCTCTACCAGTTCAGCAACAACGAAGGGCTGACCCTTAACCTGATTGAACTGAGCGGGAACGAATCCGTCCACCTTCATGCGCAGCCAGCCGGCCAGCTGACCCATATTCTGCTCTGCAACAACCACCTTAGGATACTTCTTCAGTACCTCTGCGGTATTCTTGGGCAGCGGGTTAATGAACTTAAAGTGAGCCAGGGCTACCTTCTTACCGGCAGCACGCATCTCATCCATAGCAGCATGCAGGTGACCGAATGTACCGCCAAAGCCTACAATCAGCAACTCGGCATCATCCTTGTCGCCCAATACTTCAAGGTCGGGAACGGGAATGGCATCTATCTTAGCCTGACGTTTGCGTGTCATCAGGTCATGATTCTCGGGGTTAGTGCTGATGGCACCAGTCTTATCGTCCTTCTCCAGTCCGCCCAGGATGTGCTCAAAGCCCTGACGACCAGGAACAGCCCAGTAACGTGTACCGTTTTCTGCACGCATATAAGGTGTCCATGTACCCTTCAGTTCTTCTGGAACATAGGGAGGATTGATAGCGGGATATTCTGCCAAGTTAGGCAACTTGAACGCACCAGAGCCGTTTGCCACGTAAGCATCTGTCATCAGGATAACGGGAGTCATGTGCTCCAATGCCATTTTGCATGCTGCGTAGGCAGCTTCAAAGCAGTCGGTAGGACTTGCAGCAGCAATTACGGGCATGGGGCTTTCTCCGTTACGTCCGAAGAGAGCCTGCAACAAATCGGTCTGCTCACTCTTGGTAGGAAGACCTGTGGCAGGACCACCACGCTGAACATCCAATACTACCAAAGGCAGCTCCATGATGACAGCCAGGTTCATAGCCTCGCTCTTCAGGCAGATACCAGGACCGCTGGTACTTGTAACAGCCAGCGCACCTGCGAAGGATGCACCCAGGGCTGAAGCACAGCCGCTGATCTCGTCCTCGCACTGAACGGTTGTCACGCCCAGGCTCTTGTGCTTAGAGAGCTCGTGCAGCACGTCTGTGGCAGGAGTGATGGGGTAGGAACCCAGATACAGTTTCAGTCCGGCCTTCTCAGCAGCGGCAATAAAGCCGTATGCTGTAGCCTTGTTACCTGTAATATCCATATAACGTCCGGGAACCTTATTCTTTGTTTCTATACGATAGACGTTGGCCACACTGCTATGTGTGTTGTGTCCGTAGTCATATCCTGCCTGAATAACCTTTATGTTCGCCTCGGCAATGCCGGGTTTCTTGGCAAATTTCTCTTTCAGGAAGTTAAAGGCAATATCCAAATCGCGGTCAAAAAGCCAGCATACCAAGCCCAGTGCAAACATATTGCGGCACTTCAGCATACTCTTAACGTCCATACCACTGTCAGCCAGGCAATCCTTTACCATTGTGGTCAGGGGGCAGGCAATAACACGGTCTGGGTCGATGTTCATTTCGCCCAAATAGTCTTCTGTCTTGAACTGAGCCTTCTCCAGATCCTTGGGACCGAAGCTGTCTGTATCAATGATGATAGCAGCATCGGGCTTGGCAAATTTGTACTGAGTCTTCAGGGCGGCAGCATTCATAGCTACTAAAACATCGCACTGGTCGCCAGGAGTAAACACCTTACCTGCGCCAATGTGAACCTGAAAACCGCTCACGCCTGTCAACGAACCCTGCGGGGCGCGGATATCGGCGGGATAATCGGGGAATGTGCTGATACTGTTTCCTACGGTAGCTGATACCGTAGAGAAGATGTTTCCGGCCAACTGCATGCCATCGCCTGAGTCGCCCGAGAAACGGACAACCACGCTGTCCTTTTCCTTAATTTCCATTGTTATCTCTTATTTTTGATTCTTAAATTTCCACTTAGTCTTTTTACCTTACCCTTAACTTTCTCAATATTGTCCAACGGTCGAACCTGCTCACGCAGTTTTTGCTCTCACCAGTTAAGGTACCCCCGCCGGGAATCGAACCCGGATCGACGGTTTAGGAAACCGTTGTTCTATCCATTGAACTACAGGGGCTTTTCTCTTGCGGATGCAAAATTACGAAAAATCGAGCGCAGAACAAAGGAAATCATTCTTTTTTATGCCGAGATGGGGTAATTTCGGGGTGATTGCCTTAAAGTTTCGTGAAAATAGCATGAAAGCATTAAGATGGGATTTGTTCTGTTGAATATGCGAATATTGTCTGATAATATTTACAAGCGATACAATAATAGCAAAATAAAAGGGCTGTAATCACTTACAGCCCTCGCCATTAGATTTTTCTAGCTATGGTCATGCATCGCTTGTTTGCACATGGCAAATGTATGGTTATATTCTGCAATGGGAAAATTATTTCGACAAATATATATATTCTATAGACGGATGCTTGCAAAAGTTCTTTTTATGCATTTCCTCCCGAATTGCCAATAGGAACAGTTTTCCCCTGCTGCATACGCTTAAAACTGATATTGTTTTGTAGTATCTGACCTGGGTTAATAAGGGGCAGAATCTGCTTGGGTAATCCTGCTTCTTCGCTTCGGATAGCCAGAATTCCTCGTGCTGCGCCGATGGTCATATCGGCAATGTGCTGAACCAGTCCTACGGGCAGTATCCATTGGTCGCCATTCAGATCGTACATGGCACTCCATCCTTCGCGTGCAAACTCAAATACGGTCTGGACACCCAGAATCAGCTGTGTTATGTCATTCTTCTTGTATTCAAAGTTTGTGACGCATCTTACCAGTCTTTTTTCTGTGTCGCAGTTGAACTGTAATTGGTTGTTTACCTGAAGTTCGCCCTCAGGCCATTGCTTTGATAAGTTTACAAACTGCAATTCTTGTACGTCAACTAGTCTGAACTGTATCTGTATTTGTTTCTGTTGTTCCATATGTTATTAATTCAAAATTCAAGTTTCAAAGTTCAAGTTTTCTCATCTGTGGGCTTTTACAATCATTGCATTAAGATAGTAGAACTTGTTCTTGTTATTATTTCTCTCACCTGGCGCCACGTTGATAATGATTCTTCCATCTGCCGTAGGTTGTACATTTTTTATCTGGGCTGTATGGCTGACATTGTTGGCTGCTTCAACTTTATCCGTGTAAATTTTATCGCCTTTCAGCGTGAATGCTGTCTCGCGCCAATCCTGGCAATCCTGGCGTGATGCAAAGAATATAAAATCGTATTTCAGATCGGGGTTCATGTGTCCCAAGGTAATTGTACAAGAACTCTTGGGCTTCTGACTTCCGAAGCTGTCTGCAGCAAATCCCCACATACATGACTGGGAGACGGTACTGGGCATCAGCATGTTGGTGGTGGTATAGCTTGGACCGTTTGTGTTTGTGCCTATGAAAGCGTTCTGACTGGTCAGTGTTATGCCTGTAACATTGCCATTGGTGTCCGTAATCCATGTAAAGGTACGCATCTGTGGGGTGATGCTATTCCAATTGGGGTCAGTATCTGGTTTCTCTCCGAAGTTGAACTTTACAAGTCCTGTTGGAGTGATGTCATTTCTTGCATTGAAGCCTTCTGTGCTCAGGTCTGTCACCTCAAAGGGATTCTGTACGGCTGCATGTGCTGCTACCTGACAGGCGTGAGCCGCTGCAATGTCCACCCCTTCAGGCCTGAAGTTCAGTCCTACAGGCGAGATGCCCGTCAGCACCTCCAACCATGTGCAGGCGGCTGTATATCTGCCAAATTTCAAGTCCAAATGGTATCCGTCGCGGTTCATGTTGTCGCCCAGATAGGTGGTACGTGCATTCTGGATGGCTGTACCGCTTGGTACGTTGAACGAGAATTCGGGATGCAGAATCTGTGTCCACTGTACTGCATAGCGTATGCTGTCGTACATGGTCTCCTGGCTGCGGTTGTAGTTGGCAAACCCATTGTGGTTGGAATCCTTGGAGTAAGCCCATGTCATGTGCCATCCATATCGTACATCCTGACTGGTTTTTACGCTGTCTGTGAACTGAACCAGTTGTGACAGGTATGGCTCGTACGTTGTTGTAAGTCCGCTATAGTGGCTGGCTTGCTGAAAGCTGATGAAGTCCCATGGTTCATCTGTGATGATAGGGTTCAGTAAAGCATGCGGCATATTGTGGCGGACACCGTTTACCACCTTACGGTATTCATATACGTCATGCTCTTGGGTGAGGTCCGTCCAATGTTGCTCCAAACTCTGTCCGCCCTTGTAGGCGTTGCCTATTATCATATGTACGCCAGCCTCTTTTGCCAGCTCGTACAGGTATTGCTCCACTGCATCCTGAGAGAAACTGTTTCCAATCGTCAGTAGTCTGATGGTATCTTTTCTTGCAGGCTCTGTTATTATTTCCTCCTGCGCTTTGGCATAGAGTACTGACAGGGCAGCAATCAATAAGATAATATAACGTTTCATCCTTTATTTTGTTTGGTGGCACAAAGATACGAAGAAAAGTGAAAAATGAAGAATGAAAAGAGGAAAAAAGCTAGGGTATATATCAAACGCCCTTAGCGAAAGGCCGTATTGCTGATAGTGAAAGGCCGTTTCTCTTTCCGTGAAACGGCATAATGGTTTTAACGAGAGTCCGCACCTTACGGACTCTGAGTTCGTAAGGGACGGACTGGCGGTCCGCCCTAGTCGGACAAAAAAGGACTTCTTTGTATTTTAAAGGTTTTGGCTACGTCTTGCCATAACATCTGTGATGATAGACAATGCTACATACCAGAGGATGATGGCGGCAAAACAACTGGCTCCCAGCAAGAAGCAGGGAAGACATCCAAAAATGAAGATGAACTTAACCTTGTTCTTCTCCCAACTGAGGTCCTTGAACTTGAGGGCAAGCATTGGTACCTCGCTAACCAGCAGCATGCAGAAAAGCAGCATGAAGAGGAAAAGGAACACGGCATTGAACTTCTGTGATACCAGGAATGCGTGTTGCCCCAATACCAAAGAGCCCCAGAATAATGCATTGGCGGGGGTGGGAAGGCCTATGAACTGGGTGCTCTGGCGTTCGTCCAGATTGAATTTGGCCAAACGCAGGGCTGAAAAGGCTGCCATAATAAAAGCGGTATAGGGGATAAAATCCTTTAGGGGTATAAGAATTTCCGGGTAGTGAACCTGACGGAACAGGCAGAATAATATTGCACTGGGAGCTACGCCAAAGGTAACGATGTCTGCCAGTGAATCCAGTTCTTTTCCAATAGGGGAGGAAACACCAAGTGCTCTGGCAGACATGCCATCGAAGAAATCAAAGACTGCGCCAATAACAATCCAGATAACTGCCCAGAAGAAATGACCGTGAAAGGCGCATCCTGTGGCGATACAACCGCTCATCAGATTACAACAGGTAATGGTGTTGGGCGTATTTTTAATAATAAAGTTTGCCATGATGATTATTCTTCCTCTTTCTGAGGTTTAAGGTGGGCTATAATGGTCTCGTTGCCTACCGTTCTGTCGTTAAGTTTTACGCATACTTCTGTTCCTAAGGGCAGGAAAAGATCCACGCGTGAACCGAATTTTATGAATCCCAGATGTTCGTCTACGAAGCAGGCATCTCCCTCGTGGGGGTAGGTGACGATTCTTCTTGCCATGGCACCTGCTATCTGGCGAGCCAGGATTTCTGTTCCGTCGGCTGTTGAAATCACTACGGTACAGCGTTCGTTCTCTTCGCTGGCTTTGGGAAGCCATGCTTTAAAGAAATTGCCATCGTGGTGTCTTACCATCTTGATGGTGCCGTCAACGGGAATCCAGTTGGCATGTACATTCAGCAAACTCATGAAGATACTTACCATGATGCGCTTGTCGTGGAAATACTCAGTTTCTTCAACTTCTTCCACAACTACCACCTTTCCATCTGCGGGGGCAATAACCAACCCGTCTGTGTCGCCCTCGAAACAACGTATAGGACACTGGAAGAAATTGGCCAGGATCAAATAGACGCAGATGCTTACTCCTGCAAAGACGTAGAATGGGAATTGATTGGGGATACAGAAGTGCAACAAAGCGTTGGCAGCTAACAAGAAAATAGCACCTAACACCAAGGTACGGGTGCCTTCGTGATGTAGCCTAATCTTCTTAATCCTCTTTAATTTCTTTAGTCTTTTTCCCATAGGGATTGTTTACTTTGGATACAAAGATAGGGCAATTTTGTTATTTATCAAAAACTTTTGGGGTAATTTTGGGCTTTTCTTCAACAAAAGGGGGCGTTGCTCTTTGCGTTCCGTGAAAAAACACTATATTTGTACAATTATTGGCACATGACAGATAAGATGGAAGATTTTATA
This sequence comes from Bacteroidaceae bacterium, assembly GCA_017619585.1. The sequence goes on along the minus strand of JAFZSA010000012.1, from coordinate 33,862 downwards.
CATTTACACGTTCATTCTCAGTATTCTTTGCTCGACGGACAGGCCTCTATCTCTAAGATGGTGGACAAGGCTGTAGGGGATGGAATGCGTGGCATGGCGCTTACCGATCATGGTAATATGTTTGGTATAAAAGACTTCTTTGATTATTGTAATTCTGTTAATAAGGGTAGAAAAAAAGATGGTCTTGAACCCTTTAAGCCAATCTTCGGTTGTGAGGTCTATGTAGCCCGACGCCGGAAGGAAGACCAGACTAATCCCAGTATAGACCGTAGCGGTAATCATTTGATTCTGTTGGCAAAGAACTTGAATGGGTACAGGAATCTGATTAAACTGGTTTCGCGCGCTTGGGTGGATGGTTTCTATGGACGTCCCAGAACAGACCATGATGACTTGAAACTCTTTCATGAGGATGTTATTTGCTGTTCTGCCTGTATTGCCGGAGAGGTTCCGTCTAAAATCCTGAACGGAGATTTGGAGGGCGCCCGCCAGTCGGCCCAGTGGTTTAAGGATGTCTTTGGGGATGATTATTATCTGGAGCTGCAACGCCATGAGGTGAAGGATCCTAATGTGAATGCCAATAGGGAAACGTTCCCTTTGCAGCAGATATCAAATGCGGAGCTGATAAAAATTGCTCGTGAGCTGAATATCAAACTGGTCTGCACCAACGATAGTCACTTTGTTAATGAGGCCGATGCAGATGCTCATGAGCGCTTGCTGTGTCTGTCCACGGGCAAGAAGATTTCTGAGCCTCACATGCTTTATACCAAGCAGGAATGGTTCAAGACAAAGGAGGAAATGAACGACCTCTTTGCAGACATCCCGGAGGCACTCAGCAATACGGTGGAGATTCTGGATAAGGTTGAGACATACAATTTGGAGTCGGACCCCATCATGCCTTTCTTCCCCATTCCTGAGGAATTTGGAACAGAGGAGCAATGGAGACAGAAATATACAGAGGAAGACCTCTTCCGCGAATTCACAAGCGATGAGAACGGCGAGAATCCGCTTCCTAAGGAGGAAGGCGAGAAGAAGATAAAGAAACTCGGTGGCTATGACAAGATTTACAGAATCAAGTTTGAGGCCGATTTCTTGGGGAAACTGGCTTATGAAGGTGCACGCAGGATATATGGAGAGCCGTTAGATAAAGAGGTGGACGATCGTATAAGGTTCGAGCTGCACATCATGAAGACGATGGGTTTCCCTGGTTACTTCCTTATCGTACAGGACTTTATCAATTCGGCACGTAAGGATCTGGATGTATGGGTAGGACCCGGTCGTGGCTCTGCTGCTGGTAGTGTGGTAGCCTATTGCTTGGGAATCACCAAGTTGGATCCTCTGAAATACGACCTCCTGTTTGAGCGTTTCCTAAACCCCGACCGTATCTCTTTGCCTGATATCGATACCGACTTCGAGGATGATGGTCGTGGTAAGGTGCTGCAATGGGTAATGGATAAGTACGGGCATGAGAACTGTGCCCATATTATCACCTACGGCACCATGGCTACCAAGAACAGTATCAAGGATGTGGCCAGAGTGGAAGACCTGCCATTGGATAGGAGTAATGCCCTTTGTAAGGCTATACCTGACCGTTTGCCTGATGGCATGAAAATGAATCTGAAGAATGCCATCTCCTGTACGCCAGAGTTGCAGTCGGCTCAGTTCTCGCCTGATTATCGCGAAGCGGATACCATCAAATATGCCCAGCAGTTGGAAGGGCAGATTAGAGGAACGGGTATTCATGCCTGTGGATTTATCATCTGCCGTGACCCGATTTCAGATCATGTACCTATCTCAACAGCTGATGACCCGGACTTCCCTGACCGCAAGACAGCCGTTACCCAGTACGACGGCCATGTTATTGAGAGTACAGGTCTTATAAAGATGGACTTCTTGGGTCTGAAGACCCTGTCCGAGTTGAAGGAGGCCTGTCGAGTTATCAAAGAGGCTCATGGTGTGGATATAGACCTTGACCACATTCCCATAGATGATGAGCTGACGTATCAACTGTATCAGAAGGGACTTACAGTAGGAACCTTCCAGTTTGAGTCGGCAGGTATGCAGAAATACCTGAAGGAACTGAAGCCAACGGTCTTTGAGGATCTTATTGCCATGAATGCCCTCTACAGACCTGGACCTATGGACTATATCCCCTCGTTCATCAGACGTAAGAACGGACAGGAGGAGATTACCTATGATATCCCTGTGATGGAGAAATACCTGAAGGATACGTATGGCATTACCGTCTATCAGGAGCAGGTGATGTTGCTGAGTCGTCTGCTGGCTGGCTTTACCCGAGGTCAGAGTGATGCTCTCCGTAAGGCTATGGGTAAGAAGAAAAAGGCTATTGTTGATGAGATGAAGCCTCTCTTCATCAATGGAGGTAAGGAACGTGGATATGACCCCAATATATTGGATAAGATTTGGGGCGACTGGGAGAAGTTTGCTTCCTACGCCTTCAATAAATCTCATGCGGCCTGCTACTCATGGGTGGCATACCAGACTGCTTACCTAAAGGCCCATTATCCTGCGGAGTTCATGGCCGCTTTGCTTACCCGTAGAAAGGACGATATAAAGGAAATCACCAAATTGCTGGATGAATGCCGCAACCTGAAGATAGAGGTTCTGGGACCGGATATCAATGAGTCGCATGTTAATTTCGGTGTTAATGACAAGCAACAGATCCGTTTTGGCCTGAACGGCATAAAGGGCTTGGGAGAGGCTGCTGCTGCTGCCATCATCTCAGAGCGCGAACAGAACGGACGTTATAAGGACGTGTTTGATTTTGTAGAGCGTGTCTCTATCCCTGCTGTCAAGAAGAGTGGTATAGAATGCCTGGCTCTGAGCGGTGCTTTCGATGCTTTCTCTGATCAGATAAGCAGAGAACAGTTTATTGCTCCCAATGCAAAAGGGGAAATCTTTGTGGATTCGCTCACCAGATACGGAACCCAATATCAGCAAGCAAAAATGGAGGCACAGTTCTCGCTCTTCGGCATGGAGGCTATAGACAAACATCTTCCACCCATTCCTGCAACGGAGCGATGGAATGATTTAGAACGTCTCAATAAAGAACGTGAACTGGTTGGTATCTATCTTTCAGCCCATCCTCTTGATGAATACGGTGTAATATTGAATGGCATCTGCAACCTCCACATGGACCAGATGAACGACCTTACCCCATTCGCAAATTCCGATGTGAGCCTGGGAGGCATTGTGACAGGACTGAAGCGTCAGGGAATTACCAAGACGAATCAGCCTTATGGCATTGTTATGGTAGAGGATTATACAGGACCAGCAGAGATCGCCTTGTTCGGAAATGATTGGGCACAGTGGCGTGGCTATCTTTCTCAGGAGGGGAATCTGGTGTATATTACAGGTCGTGTTCAGCCTCGTCAGTATAATAAGGATATTCTGGAACTGAAGATTGGAAAGGTGCAGTTCTTGCCTGATGTGAAGGATCAACTCGTACAGAGTATCACTATATCTTTTGACTCCAATAAACTGGACGGCAATGCTATGGCCGAACTGAGTAAGCATATTCAGCAGATGCAGCAGCCTAAGGATAAGGATCAGCAAACTCCTCAGATAGAAATTAAGTGGAATATCTACGGAGGGGGGAATATGCCTGTCCTACGTATGAAATCCAAGAGCAAATGTTATAGGGTTACAAAGGGACTGATGGATTTTCTGGATGGCAATGAGTGGACAAAGTACAAGATAAACTAATTTTATTATCTATACATTATTAATTATAATTGGTATGGCACAGATTATTAACAGCGAGAATTATGAACAGCTTGTAGCAACTGGCAAGCCCATCGTATTGGACTTCTGGGCAACTTGGTGTGGCCCTTGCAAGCGTGTTGGTCCCATCATTGATGCTTTGGCTCAGGATTATGAGGGACAGGCCATTATTGGCAAGTGCGATGTAGAAGAAGACGAGGATTTGGCCGTTAAGTTTGGCGTACGCAATGTTCCGACAATATTCTTCATCAAGGGTGGTGAAGTAGTTGACAAGATTGTTGGTGCAGCTGCACGTCCTGCTTTCGAAGAGAAACTCAAGAACATGCTTTAAAGAGATTGCGCTATGGGAAACATTGAAGACGACTTCCTGGCCGATGCCGAGGACGACCGCTTGACGGTAGAGTTTATAAAGAATTACCTGCCACAGGACGTAAAAGAGAAGTTTACAGAAGATGACCTGTACTACTTTCTGGATGTGATAGGTGAGTATTACGTAGATTTGCTTGAGAAATCAGGCAATCAGGACGAGGTAGATATAGACATAGATGCCGTAGCCGAATACATAGCCAAGAAAGCCAAGAAGGAGAAGATGGGCGACTTTGAGCCGGAAGATCTCCGTTGGGTGGTAGATGGCGAGTTGGAGTACGGAGAATCTTTAGAAAACTAATCGCCTTTCTCCGTCTGCCAGTGCTTCTATGGTGACATTAACAGTCTCCTCGGGTAGCACTTCCTCTATCAGTTCAGGCCATTCTATAAAACAGGGATGGCCACTGTAGAAGTACTCTTCGCATCCCATATCGTAGGCCTCAGAGACCTTCTTTATACGGTAGAAATCAAAATGATATATGGGGCGGCCGTTGGCTGCCTCATATTCGTTTACAATAGCAAAGGTGGGTGACGTAACAGTGTCCTCCACCCCTAGCTCTTCGCAGACAGCTTTTATGAATGTTGTCTTACCGGCTCCCATCTTACCATAGAAGGCAAAGACGGTATCCTGACCCATTGCCTTTACAAACTGCTGGGCAGCTTGTCTGATATCTTCTTCCTTGAATCTTATTTCCATAGGTTTTTTATCTTTTTTTCCCTCGCAGCGTGATAAGTGGAATCAGCATTTCCTCCATGCTGATGCCTCCGTGTTGGAAGGTGTCCTTGTAATACTGAACGTAATAGTTGTAGTTGTTGGGGTAGGCAAAGAAGTCGTCACCTGTTGCAAAGATGTACGTTGTGCTCAGGTTGGGTCTGGGCAGTCCTACTTGATGAGGCTCCTTTATCTCGAATACTTCCTTGGGATTGTAGCTGAGGTTCTTGCCTAACTTGTATCGCAGATTAGTGTTGGTATTCTTGTCTCCAACCACCTTTACAGGGTTGTAGCATCGTATGCTGCCGTGATCTGTTGTCAATACAATAGTGTAGTCGCTGGCAGCCAGGATGCGGAAAAGGTCGCCAACGGGTGAATGGCGGAACCAACTTTGTGTAATGCTGCGGTAAGCAGCTTCGTTGCTTGCCAACTCGCGTACCATGCGGCTTTCCGTACGGGCATGGCTAAGCATGTCTATGAAGTTCATCACAACTACATTCAGGTCATATTTCTGCAGATGCGGTATTTGTTGAACCAGTTTCTCTGCAGCCTGTGAGTCGTTAATCTTGTGGTAGCTGAATGTGTTCTTGCGTCTGTAACGGTCAAACTGCGTCTGTACCAGAGGAGCCTCGTTCAGGTTCTTTCCCTCCTCACTGTCCTCGTCAACCCATAGATCAGGGAACATACGCTCTATAACATCAGGCATCAGTCCGCTGAAGATGGCATTACGGGCATACTGGGTTGCTGTGGGAAGAATGCTGCAGTACAGGTCTTCTTCGATATTGAAGAGGTCGGCAATCTCGTTATACAACATACGCCACTGGTCATACCGAAAGTTATCTATCACTACTAGAAAGACTTTCTCTCCGTTGTTCAAGTAGGGGAATACCTTGTGTTTGAAGATATCCGGACTCATTACAGGCCGTCCTTCAGGGTTGCTCATCCATTTTGTATAGTTCTTGCGGATGAATTTTGTAAACTCCCTGTTTGCCTCAGAACGTTGCATGCTCAGCATTTCTTTCATAGCACTATCCGTCTCAGAGAGTTGCAGTTCCCAATAGGTAAGGCGTTTGTAGACCTCAATCCATTCTTCTAAAGAGAGTGAGTCGTTTATTTGCATACCAATCTTACCAAAGTCCTGTTGGTAGGCGCTTGTCTGCTGTTCTGTAACAATTTCCTTCTGATGCAGGTTTTTCTTCAGTGTCAGCAGAATCTGGGTGGGGTTAACGGGTTTTATCAGATAGTCGGCAATCTTGGCACCAATGGCTTGCTCCATGATGTTTTCCTCCTCGCTCTTGGTAACCATTACCACAGGTGTACTGGGTGTTTGCTCTTTTATTCGGCTTAATGTTTCCAGGCCACTGAGGCCGGGCATGTTTTCGTCAAGCAGAATAAGGTCGAAAGTCTCTTCCGTACAACGATCCAGAGCATCGTATCCGTTTGTTACTGTTTCTACCACATATCCCTTCTTCTCAAGGTACAGGATATGTGCCTTCAGTAACTCTATCTCATCATCAACCCAAAGCAGTTTGTATGCAGCCATATTATGAATTATGAATTGTGAATTGTGAATTAATCAGAATCCATATGGGAAATCATCCTCGTCATCTTCTTCCTTGTCCTTGGATTTTTTGTCATCATCGGGAACGTAATCGTCTGGATCAATAATCTTGAGGTCGGTAGGCTCATCAATTCGGAGGTCTTCAGGAATATCCATAGGAGCAAATTTCTCCTCGTAGAAGGCTTTGTAGTCATCGAAACTGAAGTCTTTCCCTATCAGTTTCAGGTTTTCTTCTGAAATCAGTAATGTCCTGATGCCTTCCAATAAGGTATTCATGTGTTTGTCTGCATAAAGTGTCTGGGCGTAGGAGTGAACCTCGTCATACGACAGAAAACCCTTTACACACATCATAGTGATGCCTTGATTTTCCTGAATCTCTATATCAAAGTTCCTGACCATGTACGAGGTAAAGTTGTAGCGTGCCACCTCAAAGAGCAACTGGTTCTCGTCCAAGCTATTGGTGGGATAAGCCAAAACGAAGACGAAGTTACTGTAACGGTCTTCCTTCAACTCCGGAGCTACTTCTGTGCTGTCTCCCGAAGCCTGGCGTGTTCTTCTACTCCAGATGCTGCTGGCGTCATAGCGATCGTCCATCAGTAATCGTCCGGCTTCCAGACCTTTCATTATGGAGTTGGCAATCTCTGTCACTTCTTCCTTAGGGAAGTTCTGTACCACTTCTTTCAGGCTTACCATGAAGCTGTCACGTTCTCCTCCATAAAGTTGGCTCATGGCACGAATAAAGAGCATGCGGGCACGATTCTTGCCGGTGGGGAAGTTTTCGGTACTGAATTGGTAATTTTTCTCTACTTCTGAATAGTCGGCTGCCTGATATGCATTATAGGAGGCTGCATAAACGGAGTCCTCGACATGAGTGCCGTTTCGTGCAATCATATCGTAGTTGGGGTTGCCCAAAAGGGCTGCCAACTTAGAGTCGGCATATTCCTCGAGCAGCAAGGCTCTGTAGTATTCTGCTTTTTCCTGATTGCCAAGTCTTCCGTACAACAGGAAGAGGTGGTAATAGATATTGTCTATGTTGTCGTGTTCAGGAAAGTCAGTCAGCAGACGCTGCATGGTTTTCTCTGCCAGGAGCCAGTTTTCAAGTTTCTCTTGCTCCATAATGCCTGCATTGTATAGACCGTCACTCAGGATGGCATTGGATTCCTCTAATTGTTCTTCTGTAAAAGGAATCTGTTTCAGATAGAACTCTCTATGATGTGGATCGTTAGCAATAGAGTCCTTGCGGGTTTTTTCTGAAGAGTCTATCGAGTCGGTCTCTGCAGAACCGTAAAGGCTGTCGTCATCGCCACCTGTCTCTTCATTGAAACTGGAATCCTCAATACCTGTTGCGGCAGCATAGGAGGCTTTGTTGCTGATGCGCCACAGGTCCTCATTCTTGCGTTGACCCCATCTGCGGATAAACTCCTCAATACCCCTCTTTACCGATGTCGGGTTGTAGAAGTACCAAGCCCCTTTCGGTTGATTCCCAGCTCCGGCATTGCCTGCTATAGGTCTGTTAGTCTGGGGGGTGTTGGTATTGGTTGTCGGTCTCTGTCCGTTGGCGTTGGTGCCGTTCTGGGCAGCCTTCTTCTCGGCTTCCTTTTCTTCCTTTTTCAGTTGCTCAATTACGCGGTCTATAGCGGCAAGATATTCAGCCTCTGGCATTTTGGCTAAAGCTTGCAGGCTGTCTTGCAACTTAATAGCGCTCAAATGAGGTTCCAACTCTGTCAGAATCTTGCTTCGACGCTCTGTTTCCTTATATTCCTCATGTTCCTTGTCCAAGATAGCTACACATGCCTTATAGGTGCGGGCAGCATCTATGTACTTCTCCATCTGCCAATACAAGTTGCTTAGCTTTAGCAGCAGCATGGCTTTGTCTGGTCCGTTCTTTGTTCCGTCTTTTACTCCTTTCTCCCAAGCATAAATGCAATGGGTGGTATCATTCACATTCATGTAGATGTTACCCATTGCGTAATAAACCTTGTCAAGATAGTCTTTGTTCTTGTCGCTCTTGGCCATTCGCTTCAGTTTGGCTATCATCTGGCTGAATTTGCTGCCGGGCATAACTTCGGTCTGGGCTATACGGGCACTGAATGCCATCTCGTATGGAGGGTTGGCACGCATAACTTTAGCGTATGACTTGTAGGCTTCCTCGTTCTGTCCTGTCTGCTGATAGAGCTGTCCGAGTAGGTATTTCAGACGTGTCTTACTTTGCTTCCGCTTGGTGTTTTTGATAGATTTTATTACGTAGGGAATGGCCTCTTCGTACTGGTTGGTCAGAATCAGATAAGCAGCCGTTGTATTGTCTTTTTCCTTCTGCCCCATACGCGAAATGCTGTCGCGTTTCATCTTGTTCAGGATATCCTCTGCATCATAGGCCCAGTCCAATGCTACATAGCATCTGGCCAGTTTAGCTTTGGCAATGCTTGCAATCTCGGGCTGTGTGGAATACAGTCGGATAATGTAGTTATAGGTGCTGGCAGCCTCTATGAATTCACCTTTCTGGAACTGCGCTTCCGCCATCATCAGCCATGCGTGGTAAATGTAGGGATTAAACTCCTTCCTGGCCAGAAAGGCTTTCTGCTTATCATTCTTCTTTTGGGTGGCATTTACCGTGGGACGTTTCTTCATACTGTGCAGTTTGATAGCTTTCTCGCACTTTGTGATGGTTGTCTCGTAGTTGCTCTTGCCAACTCCAGCTGTTGACTTATTGGTGCTGATGTACATGGGAAGCAGGCGGTTGTAGTCGTCCTGGTGCGACTTCATCTGTGCTTCCTCGCCTTCCAAATATGCCACCTCTCCGTTGTAAAGTGTGTTGAAACGGGCAGTCATGGCATGATAGAAACGTGTTGTAGGAGTGTTTTTCTTAATGGAGCAGCCAGTGATGATACACAATAGCATAAGCATGAGTAGTCCCATGCTGATGCCATTTCTTAAGTATCTTTTCTTCTCCATGCTTCTTTAATAACGTGCGCGCGAACTGTTTTATTGCCCAAATGTGAATTATGAATGAAGAATTGCGGATTAGTTTGTTCTTCTTTCCCCTACAATCAGGAATACTTCGTCTTTTACATCATCAGGTAAGTTTACTTGCCTGAGTTGTAAGCTTCTGACCCATCCTGCAACCTCGTCAGAGCGCATGGTGTACAATACGTTGCGGAATTCTTCAGCCTCAGTCTCTGTGTAATCACTGCCTTCTCTGCCTCTGAAACGGTCCAGTTCCTCGTCGTCATAATATTCTATCTGTTTGCTGATGGCAGCCAATAGGCTTTCCTTCTCGCATACCTCATGCTGGCCGCAACATTCCATGTCGGCAGGATTAATTTCGTCGGGCACATCTTCTTCAGTCAGTTCTCCTTTCTCTACCAGTTTTTGGTAGTGTCGGTTCCTGATAAAGTGTGCCAAGGCGGCAATGCCGCCCAACAATGCCAGGCCTATTATAGAGAGGATATAGAACATATATTTGAGAAATCTTCCCAGAAGTGAGGGTAGCTCTTGCTTACCACCTCGGGATTGTTAATACAAAGGGAGTTTAGCCTTAGGACACAGGGGGCGAAGGACATTGCCATGCGGTGGTCTTGATAGGTGTCTATGGCAGGCTTTTCTTCAGCCAAACAGCGTTCCCCGTCCCAGAAGAGTATGCTGTTGTCTTGTTCTTTTATGTTGTATCCCAGTTTACGAAGTTCTGTGCGCAGGGCAGTTATGCGGTCGGTCTCCTTAATCTTCAGGCTATGAAGACCCGTAAAGCGGAAAGGAATATTCAGCATAGCGCAGGTTACGACAAATGTTTGTGCCAAATCAGGCTGGTGGGTAAAGTCGTAGCTAAAGTGACTAGTTGTATTACCGCTTTTCCTGAGTCTGGTTATTTCTGTTCCGTCCGATTCTAAATAGTATTGTGTTTCAACGCCTAACTCGTTAAACAATTGTCGGACTTTACTGTCGCCTTGAATGCTTTCGTTATGCAAGCCTACCAAGTCAATCTGCGCATCTTTATCAGCTGAGAGCGCAACAATCTCGTACCAATAGCTGGCAGCACTCCAGTCGCTTTCTATGTGATAGTTGTGTTGTTGATAGGGGATGGGCTGAACCTCTATGACATCATCATTCTTCCATTCTGCCTTGGCACCGAATTCACGCATCATGCTAAGGGTCATCTCAAGATAAGGTCTGCTGGCGATGTTGCCAGTTAATTTCAGATAGAGCCCTTTGCGCAGGGTAGGGGCAATCATCAGCAGAGCTGATATGTATTGCGAACTTACATCGCCAGGTACAATTAACTCTCCCCCTTCCAATTTGTTGTTTCCTATAATACGTAGCGGAGGAAAACCTTCTTGGCCTTCATAGGTAATAGATGCCTCTAATTGATGCAGCGCGTCCACCAGAATTGCGATAGGACGGTGACGCATGCGCTCAGTTCCTGTAATAATATGTTCGCCTGGAGTGACGCTAAGATAGGCAGTCATAAAACGCATGGCAGTACCTGCAGCACCTATGTCTATGGTTTCTGGCATGTCTTGTAAGGCACGAAGCATTACGCATGTGTCATCAGAATCAGACAGGTTTTGAGGGAGTTCTTTGTTTCCCGCCAAAGCGTTTATAAGTAAGGCTCTGTTGCTGATGCTTTTGCTGGCCGGAAGTGCAATTCGACCCTTTGTTTGCTTGCAAGGATATGTCAGAAGATGGCTCATTGATTCAAATTTAGCGATTTCGAGCACAAAATTAAGCAAAAATTTGCAAGTAACAAAAAAATGCCATAACTTTGCACCCACAAAAATAAGGAACGGGATGTAGCGCAGTTGGTAGCGCACACGTCTGGGGGGCGCGAGGTCGCAAGTTCGAGTCTTGTCATCCCGACCTAAATGAAAGAGCGAAGCATTAAGCCTCGCTCTTTTTTTGTTTTTTTATCTTCTTGTTTTAACTAACCAAACACCTTTTTCTTAGGGCTTCCAATTTAGAATGTTGCGGATGAGTCCCTGATATTTAGCCCTTTTTACTGCTGAGCCTTTGAAGAGTGCTTGGTATTGTTCTTGGGTGAGAGTCCGCCAATCTTCTTCCTGCATATTCAGAAGTTCAGGAGAGGGCTGAAAGTCCTCTTCTGTGGTGGGGTGTGACTCCTTGAACTGCGGACAGGCACGCAGGCAGCGGTCACATCCGTAAAAGGTGCGTCGCAACTGTACGTCGGCAGGTAACTCACCACGGTTCTCTATAGTTTGATAGCTGAGACATAATCGGGCATCCAGACCATCGGGTGTAAGTGCTGGACAGAGTGATTCCCATCCGGAATATTCCTGTTGTGGCGGACTGAGTGGCAAGTCGTAATGGTCAGCCTCTTGTTCTGCAAAAATCTCACCCAAAAAGACGGTAGGCCCGTATCCGGGTATAGAGATTAAGTTGTTGCGACAAAACTCTCCAATACCTGTACGCCACGCCCAATAACGTTCCAGTACAGGAGCGGTATCAACAAAACAACGTCCCTGTATTCCTGCCTCCTGCATCAGTAACATAAGACGTTGGCGCATCACGTCATGGTAATCTTTGCCTTGGGCATAAAGGCTGATGCCAGGTTGCTGATTGCTTGGCATGTAATTTAGTGCTACGCTGATAATGGTTTTTACTCCTGGATGCAAGAGGGTAGGTTGCAAACGCATGTCAATGTGGCGCTGCATATATTCCATATCAGCATAAAGACCTAACTCAACCCATCGTTGGAAATGCCGTGCATACCATTCCTGGACGGGCTCGGCAGGAGCCATTCCGCAGGCAACGAAGCCCAGACGCAGGGCCTGGGCTTTCAGATCTTTGCTATTCAATGGTTCGGAATTCATATCCTTGTTTCTGTAACCATGCGAGTGACTCGGGCAGGGCATGCTTAAGTTTGTCTATGCTCTTGAGAGAATCATGGAAGGTGATAATACTACCCGGTCGAGTGTAGCGCTTGACATTATTCAGTACATCGTCGGCTGTGAGCAGGCGACTGTAATCGCGGGTCACCACATCCCACATTACCACTTTGATGCCTACGTGTCTTAAGACCCGGTACTGTACTGTTCTGATCCATCCGTGTGGTGGTCGGAAAAGTCGGGTGTGCAGAATCTCATCAGCCTTTTTGATGTTGGCCAAGTAGGTCCACGTAAAATGCCTCATGCCAGAGAGGTGGTTATAGGTGTGGTTGCCTACTTGATGGCCACGCCGACGGACTTCCTCAAGCAAGTGAGGATATTTGAAGGCATTCTCGCCTACCATAAAGAAGGTGGCTTTGGCATTGAAACGGTCTAGCGTATCAAGAATAAAGGGAGTTGCCTCAGGGATAGGGCCGTCATCAAAAGTCAAGTACACTGACTTCTGATGATGGTCCATCCTCCACAAGGCATGTGGAAAGAGCCAACGTAGGAATATAGCGGGTTGCTCTATTATCACTGATTAGCTGTCGGCTTCTACAGTTTCTTCCTCCTCGGCAGGGGCATTGATACCGGCAGCACCATACAACTTGGCCTGAAGGGCTTTGTTGAAGGTATCCAGCATCATCATCATTTCCTTGGCCTTGCTGCTTCCTGAAGCTTGCAATACCTCGGTAGCGGCATGCATCTGATAGAGGTAGTACATACAGTCTTTCTCGCTCTGCAACAACATCTTAGATGGCAGACACAGATACCAATTCAGGTACTCGGCAGAGTTGACAGCAACGGGGAAAGATATATTTTCAGCCATCTTCTTGTTGCCGACGGCTATCCAAGCCCGAGCCAGATCCAGCGAGTATCCTGCATAGTTGTGAGGCAAGGTGGTAGGAGGCAGTACCTTCTCGGCATAAGCAATCAGACGGGCTACCTTATCCTTCTTGCCTTCCTGCAGCATTCGTGTTGCCAACTGGGCAATCATACGGCGATGAGTATAGCACATACGTGTGACCGTCTCGTCCAGATAGATGTTGGGATTGCTAACTCCACCAAATGCGAAGCGTGTCATGATGTTCTCATACATCTTGTCGGTATCCATATCCTTGCCAGTCTCGCTGGTCTTGAATGGTGTGATACGGTTGGCAAGACCTTCCTGAACGAAGTAGTCACCCAGACAGCCGTAGTTGTCCTTTCCAACGGTGATAGCAACGTAGAGGGGACGCTCCCAGTTGCACTGAGCAAGCATCTCGTACATCATCATCTCGCTCTTGTAAACGGCACGTTTGCCCTTTAGGCTAATGTGCATGTAGTCAGGTATGCTGTCTCCCGCAATCATCATGCCACTCCTACGAACGGCTTCCTTGTCAACAGTCAGAACGATTGAGTCGGTGGGGATAATCTGCAATTCGGGATTACTGTTCAGTACCCACTTGTCTATAATGTTACGTAACTCATACGGATTGTCGCCCAGCACCTGATGCATCAGCACGGGATCGTTCTTGTATGCCTCTATAGCTTGCTCCAATACACCGGGACGTACGCTAACACCCTCGCGGGTACCTGCCACATACTGCAGACGGCTCCAGTGAATGGGAACGGCGGGACTAGAGTAGGCGGGACGCTTCATCTGGTCTATGTACCAGTCTGTCTGCAGATAAGAGAGGTTGCAGACGCGGGCATCGGTGCGGAACCCTTCGGTCTCTTGTGCATACCACAAGGGGAAGGTGTCATTATCGCCGTTGGTGAAGATAATGGGGTTGTTGTTCTGCTGTAGTGTCTGCAGATAGTTGCGACCAAAATCACGACAGGTGTAACGTCCTGAGCGGTCATGGTCATCCCATGTCTGAGAGGCCATTTGGATGGGTACCAGCACGCATACACAACTCAGAATGGCGCAGATCTTCTCGTTCTTGAGTACCTTTTGCAGGTAGTCGGCTACGGCGGCAACACCCAGACCAACCCATATTGCAAAGGCATAGAACGAACCAGCATAGGCATAGTCTCGTTCACGTGGCTGCATAGGTGTCTGGTTCAGGTATATAACAATTGCCAGACCTGTCATGAAGAACAGGAAGAAGACAATTCCGAATTGCTTTTCACCCTCGTTATTGTTTTCCTTGGTGTTGCGGAACAACTGCCAGAAGAGACCCAGCAGACCTAAGAGCAGGGGTAGACAATAGAATACGTTGTGTCCCTTGTTCAGACGCAGATCGCTTGGCAACTTGCTTTGGTCTCCCAGACGTAGGTTATCCAGGAAGGGGATACCTGTCAGCCAGTTTCCGTGTTCCCACTCGCCATTACCTTGAACATCGTTCTGTCGTCCGGCAAAGTTCCACATAAAGTAACGCCAATACATGAAGTTAACCTGATAGCTCAGGAAGAAACGTATATTCTCCAACATGGTTGGGGTCTTTACCTGCACCATCTCGCCGCAGCGTTCATAGCTCTTGGTGTTACCCTTTACGCCGCCCATCCAACTTTCGTAAGCAGCGGCGTGCGCCTCGCTATACATGCGGGGGAAGAGCATGTTCTGCTGGTAAACGTACTTCATGTTGTAACGCTGAATCTCGTAGCGGTCGGGCTCTTCGGGATTTGCTTTCTCCTTGCGCTGATATATAGGGCCCTTCTTCTCGCTGACGGGAACGCAGTAGTTTCCTTCAACCCTCAGCTTTACCTGACTTGTATAAGCCTGTCCGTAAAACAAGGGACGGTCTCCGTACTGGTCACGGCTCAGATAGGTTCCCAGGGTAAAAATATCCTCGGGAGAGTTCTGGTCCATAGGAGTATTGGCAGAGCTTCGGATTACAATCACGGCGTATGAGCTGTAGCCAATCATAATCATGAGCATACACAACAGGCTGGTATTCATCATACGGGCGGTGACGAAGGTTTTGCCGTCTTTCTTGAAACGCAACAGCACGAATAGGGCTGCCAGAATGACAATACCCATCACTATGCTGGTGATGCCGTATCCGTAGAAGGGAATTCCCAGCATGCCTACACTAAGCAGGTAGGAAATGTTCATGCGCATGCGACTCTTCTGACGACGTGTCTCCCAGATGCTCCAGAGCACAATACCCACCAATAATATAATGTATATGATAAGACCTGTGTTGAAGGGGTAGTTCAACTGGTTTACGAACAGCAGTTCGAACCATCCGCCCACCTTAACGATTCCGGGTACTATACCGTATAACACGGCAGCTATCAGCACAGCGCTACCTACTACAGATAACAGGGCGCCCTTCAGACTGGCGTTCTTGGCCTTCTTGTAGTAATAGACAAGCACCAAGGCTGGTACGCAGAGCAGGTTCAGCAAGTGAACACCAATGCTAAGGCCGGTAAGGTAGGCTATGAGAATGAGCCATCGGTCGCTGCCAGGCTCATCGGCATGGTCTTCCCATTTCAGCATCAGCCAGAACACCACAGCGGTGAAGAGGCTACTGTAGGCATATACCTCGCCCTCTACGGCACTGAACCAGAATGTGTCAGAGAAAGTGTAGGCCAAGGCGCCTGTCAGGGCGCTGGCTTCTACGGTAATCAATTGGGCAATGTTCTTCAGTTGACCATTTTCGCCTACGAGCTTGCGTCCCAGATGACTGATGCTCCAGAACAGGAACATGATACATGCGGCACTGAACAGGGCACTCATGGTGTTGACCATGCGGGCTACCAGTGTGGGGTCGCTCACGAACTGGGTAAACAAATTTGCGGTAAGCATAAAAAAGGGTGCCCCAGGGGGATGGCCGACTTCCAGCTTGTAAGCTGTGGTGATGAACTCAGGGCAGTCCCAGAAACTTGCCGTAGGCTCTATCGTGCTGCAATACACGAAGGCCGCAATGGCAAAGGTAATCCAACCCATCAGGTTGTCTACTAGTCTGAACTGTTTCATTTAGTGGTGTGTATTTTAGTTGTTTTTTGTTTTCGCTGTGCAAAAATACTATTTTTCTTTCTCTTTTTTCCCTCTGTAGCAAAAATTATTATCCTTTAACCATGTTAAGAACCATAATTAGTATTCCGTAACGTATGGCTTTGCCAAACAGAATGCTTATGAAGGAGAATCCGATGTTCGCCCTCATGTATCCCAGCGTTACGGACAGAGCACTTCCCAGAATGGGCAGGAAACAGAAGAATCCCATCCAGGCACCTCGTCCCTGAAGCCATTGCTGGGTCTTCTCTACTTTCTCGCGTTTGACGTGCAGGTATTTCTCTATCCACTCTATCTTTCCCAGACTACCCACCCAGTAGTTGAACATACTGCCCAGTACATTTCCTACGGTGGCGCTGACAAATAAAGACCAGGGCTTCAGGCCTGCCATAAGCAGACCTGCTAATAGTGTCTCGCTGCTGAAAGGGAAGACACTGCCGGCTATGAATGCTGCAATACCCATGCCCCAATATCCTAGGGGCATTATATATTGTATGATGTCATCCATAAGTTGAAATAAGCCATTGCGCCGCAAAGCAGCAGAGACATAATAAAGAATATATTGCTAAGCCAACTGCCCGTAAGTGAGAAATAGTGGGCAATAAGAGGGCTGGCGCTTACTACAAGCAGAGCCATTGTAGTCTGATACTGGTAGGGCTGTAGCAGCAAGTATAGAATAAGCAGAAAGGTTTGTAATGTGTAAATATAGAGTATCATTCTGACGTGAATCTTATCATTGTATTTGGTTTGCAGATAATGAATCATTCCTACTATGCTAAGTAGGCAGACAAAGCCCGTGGAAATCAGGTTTACAAGGGGTAGGTTGACCAATGCCTGCCAGGAAACAGGTTGCCATAGCAGATGCCTGTTCAGTACGTCCATCACCATGCCTATCTTGTCCGTAAAGAAGCACCATACGGCCCAGCACCAATAGGGTGTTACCATCCCCAGTATGCCTGCCCAGAATCCGCGCCATGTCAGGGAGCGCAGGAATCCTATCAGGTAGATGTAGTAGAGGATGCCCATAAACAGCATGGCAGAGGAGAAGAAACTGCCTACCCCTAGGAACAGGAAGCTGTGGTAGATCCACACGGTGGAGTCATACAGCTGGTAGCAACGGAACAACAGGTAGTAACTCATTGCCAGACATGCGGCGCTGATGGCGGGCGCTCCCCATGGATGCATAAAGATTAGGCTGGCGGCCAGTATGAGCCATACACAGGCCATCATACGGGTGCGGATGCGGATGATGTGCTGCACGCCATTTGTCTCCATACAGATATATGTGGTAAAAGCGCAAAGAATCCATCCTAGAATGTTGCTTAGGGCAAACGACTGCTGCGGCCACCACCATAGGATAGTTGCCAAAACAGCACAGACGGGCATTGTTACCTCGCTCTCGGCTACTTTATTTTGAAACCTGTTATGTACCATTTAATATGGAGCATTGAGCATTTTCGCTAACCTCCACCCCCATTCTCTTACAAATCTGCTCCTATATCTCTGCGGAAGTATTTATCCTGGAACTGAATCTTCTGTGCTTCGGTAAAGCTCTTCTTCAGCGCCTCGGCTTTGTCGGCTCCGTAGCTGCTGACAGCAATCACACGACCGCCGTTGGTGACGACCTGACCGTCTTTCTGTGCTGTTCCGGCATGGAATACTACGCTACCTTCTACCTGGTCTATACCGCTGATGGGATAGCCCTTCTGATAGCTGCCGGGATAACCACCGCTGACCAGCATCACGCAAACGGCACTACGGTTGTCGAACTCTATGCTACGCTGAGCCAGAGTTCCTGTGGCAACACCTTCAAAGAGGTCTACAATGTCGCTCTTCAGACGAAGCATCACGGTCTCTGTCTCGGGGTCGCCCATGCGGACGTTATACTCAATGACGTAAGGCTCGGGTTCGCCAGTGGGAGTGTTAGTTCGGTTGATGAGGCCGAAGAAGATGAAGCCCTTGTAGTCTATACCATCGGCTGCCAAACCTTCTACGGTAGGACGGATGATGCGGTCCTCTACCTTCTTCATCCATTCTGCTGTGGCAAAGGGAACGGGACTTACGCTACCCATACCGCCGGTGTTCAGACCGGTATCGCCTTCGCCGATACGCTTGTAGTCCTTGGCCTCGGGCAAAATCTTGTAGTCCTTGCCATCGGTCAGAACAAACACAGAGCATTCTATACCGCTCATAAATTCCTCAATGACAACTCTGCTGCTGGCATTGCCGAACATACCGCCCAGCATATCCTCCAGTTCTTTCTCGGCCTCTTCCAATGTGGGCAGAATCAGTACGCCCTTGCCGGCACAGAGGCCGTCAGCCTTCAGTACGTAGGGGGGCTGTAGGGTCTTCAGGAAGTCCTTGCCCTCCTGTAGATGTTCACCATCGAAGGTCTGATAGGCAGCCGTTGGGATGTTGTGGCGCTGCATGAATCCCTTGGCAAAGTCCTTGCTGCCTTCCATTACGGCACCGGCCTTGCTGGGACCTATAACGGGGATGTTCTTCAGTTCTGCATCGTTCTTGAAGTAGTCATAGATTCCCTTCACCAATGGATCCTCGGGACCTACCACTACCATCTGTATCTTGTTCTCAAGGACAAAAGCCTTGATGGCATCAAAGTCATCTGCCTTTATATTTACGTTCTCGCCCACCGTTGCTGTTCCGGCATTACCAGGGGCAATAAAAAGTTTCTCACATTTCTGGCTCTGAGCAATTTTCCAAGCTAAGGCGTGCTCACGTCCGCCGCTTCCTAAAAGAAGAATACGCATAACTATGAATTATGAATTGTGAATTTTGAATTACAAATTAGTTGGAGAGGGGCTTCAAATAGTCCTCAAAATACTGAGTGATACGCTCATGCAGATGCACACTCTTGTGCCCCGCCATGTTGTGTCCCTCACCGGGATAGGCATAGAAGTCAGGCTGTGTACCTGCCTCGGCACAGGCATTCAGGAACTGCAGAGAGTGCTGGGGAACGCAGACAGGGTCGTTCATGCCGATGATAATCTGCAGTTTGCCCTTCAGATTCTTGGCCTTGTTGATGCAGCTGGCCTGCTCGTAGCCCTCGGGGTTCTGCTCAGGAGTGTCCATGTAGCGCTCTCCGTACATCACCTCGTACCATTTCCAGTCTATGACTGGACCACCGGCAACGCCAACCTTAAAGACGTCGGGGTAGGTTGTCATCAGCGATGTTGTCATAAAGCCGCCGAAGCTCCATCCGTGAACGCCCAGTCTGTTGGCATCCACATAGGGGAGGCTCTTCAGGTACTCAATGCCGCACATTTGGTCCTGCATCTCTACCTGACCCAGGTGACGGAAGGTAGCCTGCTCGAAGTCGCGACCGCGGTCCTCACTGCCTCTGTTGTCTATGCTGAAGACGATGTAGCCCTTCTGTGCCATGTAGGTATCCCAACTTCTGCTTCCCCAGTGCCATGATGCTTCCACGCAATGAGCGTGAGGGCCTCCGTATACGTACAGAACGGCGGGGTATTTCTTGTTGGGATCGAAGTCGGCGGGCTTCACGATGCGCCAGTACAGGTCAGTCTTGCCATCGGCAGCCTTTACAGTTCCCTGCTCAAAGATAGGCTGGTACCACTCTTCCCAAGGGTTGGGGGCTGTCTGCAACAGGGTACTCTTTCCCGTCTTGGTGTTGGTTACGGCACAGGCACGTGGGACATCGGGCTCCTGCCAAGTGTCCACCAGCCATAGGCCGTCCTCGGACAACTTAGCCTGGTGTACGCCCTTTCCGTTGTCCAGCAGGGTGCGTTTCTTGGTCTTTATGTTCAGACTATAGATATTGCGCTGCAAATCATTGGCTTCCTTAGTGATGAGAATGGCACTCTTGGTAGCGGGGCAGAAGCCCACAATATCTTTCACCTCCCAGGGGCCTTTGGTCAGTTGTCCCAGGTCACGACCCTCTGTATCCATAAGGTAGAGGTGAGTATAGCCGTCTTTCCAACTCCAGTAGATGAACTTGCTGCTGTCCCAAGGCAGGAAAGTAATGGGGTGGCGTGGTTCTACGTACTTGTCACTAGTCTCTGTATAGAGAGTTTTCTGCTTGTTGCCAGTAACTACATCGTAGGCGTCCAGTGTGCAGTGGTTCTGGTCGCGGTTTAGCTCGAAAAGATACAGGGTCTTGCCGTCTGGAGCCCATGAGATATTGGTAAAGTAACGGTCGGTAGGGTCGCCAACATTCAGATAGACGGTCTTCTCTGTTTCCAGATCAAAGATACCTATGGTAACCTGATGCGAGGTCATGCCAGCCATGGGATACTTGTCGGGCTCCAGTTCTGCCTCGCGCTTGAAGGTGTTTACCTGTGGGTAGTCTGCCACCATGCTCTGATTCATGCGGTAGAAGGCCAGCTTCTTACCGTCCTTGCTCCAGAAGGTGCCTTTGTAGATACCGAACTCATCGCGGTGAACGCTTTGACCATAGACAATCTCGCGTGAGCCGTCGGTAGAGAGTTGAACATCATGTCCGTCGGCATAACGGACCCACAGATTGTTGTCGCGCAGAAAAGCGGCAGCATTTGATGCCTTGCACCATTCCAGAATACCTCTGGGATTGGGGCGGTCCTGCTTCTCCTCTGTGGCTTGATAGTCTGTTGTCTTGCCGTTGGCGGGATTCACCTCGTAGGTCTTGTCGCCGTCTTTGAAGATCAGTTTTCCTTCTTTCCAGCTATAGTTCCATCGTTGTGGAACGGAAACGCTGTAGTTTTTACCGCCGAAGTTCAGCTCCTCCAGTGTAAACAGTTTCTGTGCCATTGCCTGGGTTGCAGCCACTAGCAGTGTGGCCAATATCAATTTAGTCTTCATCATTATCGAAGTATCTTTTGCCGAACTTTTTGTTGCCGCCCTTGTTGCGGTCGAAGGGTTTCTTGCCGCCACGGTCGAAGCTCTTGCCACCGTCCTTCTTGAAGTCGCGGCGGTCGCCCTTTCCTTTCTTGAAGTCCTTTTTAAAGTCGCGACGGTCTTCGCCCCAGTCATCCTTGCGGGGTTTGCGCATACGCTCCTTGGGATTTTCCTCCAGCTTGTCTTTGAACTCGCGGTGCTGCTTGAAGCGCTTATGGTCTGCCATCATGCGGCGTTCCTTGGCTGTCTTGATGTCGCCGCCTTCGGCACGCATATCGTTGAACTTGCCGCTGAAGATCTGGTACTTGCGCAACTCGCATTCCAGACTTCCGTTGAAGAGAGGTGTGCGCAGAGAGGGCTTCAGACCAATCTGGTCGAAACATTCCTCGCGGTAGCTCAGTACCCAGGCCTCGTTGTCTACGAACTGATGCTTCAGACGCTCGCCAATCATCTTGTACAGACCCAGCAGGTCGGGAGCCGAGATACGCTCGCCATAGGGTGGGTTGGTGATGATGACGCTTTTCTCCTGAGGTTGTGTGAAGTTGGCAAAGTCCTGCTGCTGGATGCTAACCTCCTTGCTCAGGCCGGCGGCCTTGACGTTGGTGGTAGCAATGGCAACGGCGTTGCGGTTGATGTCGTAGCCGTAGATATGATGCTCGAAGGGGTGCTCCTTGCTGTCGTCCTCGTAAATCTTGTCGAAGAGCTCCTGATCAAAGTCGGGCCACTTCTCAAAGGCATATTCCTTTCTGTAAACACCAGGTGCAATGCCGCGTGCTATGAGCGCAGCCTCTATGGCTATGGTACCGCTACCGCACATGGGGTCTATCAGGTCGCACTGGCCGTTCCAGCCTGTCAGCATGATAATACCGGCAGCCAGTACCTCGTTCAGGGGTGCTTCTACGCTTTCCTGGCGGTAGCCACGGCGGTGCAGACTCTCGCCCGAACTGTCCAAAGACAGGGTACAGTCATACTCTGCTACGTGGATGTGCAACTGCAGGTCGGGGTTGTTGATACGGATATTGGGACGGTTGCCTGTCTTCTCGCGGAATTGGTCCACAATGGCATCCTTTACCTTATAGGCTACGAATTTGCTGTGGCGGAACTCGTTGCTGAATACCACGCTGTCAACGGCAAACGTTGTGTCGTTGTCCAAATACTCCGTCCAGTCTATAGCCTTTATGGCATCATACACCTCATCGGCGCTGGTAGCACGGAAGTGCTTGATGGGCTTCAGGATGCGGATGGCGGTACGCAGTTGGAAGTTGGCACGGTACAGCATCTCCTTGTCGCCGGTAAAGCTGACCATTCGTCTGCCTATCTGTATATTATTGGCACCAAGGTCAGTCAGTTCCTTTGCCAAAACTTCTTCAAGACCCTGAAAGGTCTTTGCAATCATTTCAAACTCCATGAAAATATTTTATCAATTATGAATTATCAATTATGAATTGTGAATTATCAAAGCCCTCCCCAGTCTTCGGGTCTTACCACGTGGCTCTTGCGTTTCTTGGCCTGAACCAGCTGTTCGCCGGGCTGAGTGCTCTCTGTTACCCACAGGTTACCGCCCACAACGGTTCCTTTGGCCAGTGTGATGCGTCCCAGAATTGTAGCGTTACTGTACACAATGACGTCATCCTCCAAGATGGGATGACGGGGAACACCCTTTATGGGGTTGCCGTTCTCGTCCAATGGGAAGCTCTTGGCACCCAGGGTCACACCCTGGTACAGTTTTACGTTATTGCCAATGATGCAGGTGGCACCTATCACCACACCCGTTCCGTGGTCTATGGTGAAGTGCGAGCCTATGGTAGCGCCTGGGTGGATGTCTATACCCGTCTCGCTGTGCGCCATTTCTGTGATGATGCGGGGGATAAGGGGCACACCCAGAACAAGCAGCTCGTGGGCAATGCGATAGTTGGTTACCGCCTTGATGACGGGGTAACAACTGATAATCTCTCCGTACGACTCGGCAGCGGGGTCACCGTTGTAGGTAGCTTCAACGTCCGTTGCCAGGATGTTTCTAATCTGTGGAAGTCGGCTAATGAATTCTGCAGCCAGTTCCTGTGCCTTGCAGGCCATGCAGTTACGCTCGCCGTTGCATTCGTCATCTTCGTCCTTGCAGAAACACAGTCCTGCCTGAATCTGCTGCGAGAGCAAGGTGTACAGGCGTTCAACGTTCATACCTACGTGGTAGGGTAGCGTCTGACTGCTCAGGGTAGAATTACCATAAAAACCGGGGAAGATGATGGCGCGACACAGGTCTACTATCTCTGATAAAACGTTTCCAGAGGGTAGGGGCTCGCCGTCTTTGTGCTTGTGGAATAGGCCACGCAGCGAGCTGTTTTCGGACAACTCGGATACAGTCTGCTCCATCAGGCGATTTAGTGTTTTAGCACTCATATATATACAATGTGTCAAAAAGTGCTGGCAAAGGTACGAATAAGTAAGAGTAATACAAAGAAAACTATTCTTTTTTATGCCGAGATGTTGTAATTTCGAGACTACAGCCCTCATGCAGCCATAGATTTCTCTTTATTATAACAGTTTTGCTCCTGATTGTTTGTAACTTTGTTCTCACGATTTAGTTTCTCCTCGTTTGACAGAAGGAAAAGCATAAAGAATACTGTAAAAATGATCCACATAATTTTTTTGTTTTATGATTACGAGTGCAAAGTAAAGCGTGTGTTGTACCATAGGTCGGTACATGCTGAAGAAAAATGCAGTTTTTTTCAAAAAAAATATATTTTTTCATGTATTTTATCAAAATCAGGGCCCATAAATTGCCAAATCCCCCTCATTTCTGTCTTTATCTTAAAAATACAATATTATCCTTTGCTGTATTAAGGGAATTTAGTAATTTTGTGCTTATTAATCCATTATTTGGTACTGTTAGTGATGTAGCATATGATGGAAAGAAAGCCTATATGATAGGCGGTGGCAAAGATCGGCTAAAGTGGTTGACGAAAGACCGCATTGCAGTGGAAAAGTTAGAGGATAGCGGTTCGGACTGGTTGATTCTGGAACGCTCTACTGACAGTCAGCCGCCATTGAGTTACGTCATTAGCCATCATATACAGGTTGATTCGAAGGCTATTCGCTAATCTGTTAAGGAAAGAGTGACAAACAATTGAAGGGGAGCAGCACGCTCCCCCTTCAATTGTCTTATACCTTTTATTATAAATTATAAGGCTTCTGTGAGCCACAACTATTGAATATTATACGGATAATCTGTACATTTGCAATGTCAAACCAAACAAATACCATGATGGAAGAACTCAAACAAAGAATCCTTAAGGAAGGACGTGCCAAAGCTGGAGGAGGCATGGGCTTTTTGGTAGAAAAAGGGTTTGCCGGTGGCGGGCAGTTCCTACGCGACCACAACATCCCTTACCATGCCCTTGCCACCATCACCCGCATCAACGAGGACAATTCCATCGAACCGGCCTGAGAATTCTATTCAGATTTGAGTTGCCTTACGGGGAAGGTAAAGTAGGTGTCTGGGAAGGGTTCATCCTTCAGCGTGAAGTGCCACCACTCGGTATCGAAAGGCTTGAAGCCATGCCGCATCATTGCCTGACGCAGTCTCATACGGTTCTGGAACTGTTGCTCGGTGAGAGCCCCTCTCCCCGCTCCCCCCGAAGGGGTGAGAGCCGTTGATACTAAAGAATCCCCTTCCCTTAGGGAGGGGGCAGGGGTAGGCTTTCCTGTATACTCGCCCGTCTCGGGATTACCGCAGAAGTCTGGATGACTCTCGGGGCCGAACCAGTCAAAAGTGCCGCCCATGTCCACCTCCTTCTCCGTCGTCATATCGAAGAGCGTCAGGTCAAGGGTAGAGCCACGTGTGTGACCACTTTTTGCACAGATATATTCTTGGTCGAAAAGCACACCCTTGTCTAGATCGGGATAAAAGTAGGATTTCATAAGCGTGTCGTTGACATCCTCAGCCCAGCGCACGAAGTGGTCAACACCTTTCTGCGGACGGTAGGCATCATAGATCTTTAGACGATACCCCAACTTCATAACGTCATCGCTCACGGCCTTCAGGCTGTCGGCAGCCACACGGGTGAGTAGCGCTGTCGGTTCCTCATATCCATCGATGCGGGTCCCCACGAAGTTGTATGTACCGAAGTAGCGGATCTCCAGAATTACATCTGGCACTACATCGGTAATGGTCACAAACTGGCTTGTATCATCGGTAGCATTACCTGCTTTGTACTCCTTGCAGTCAGAACAGCAGGAGGTAATCATTAAGCTGCCAATAAGGATGGCAGCAAGCACCCTATGTCTTTCTCGTTTCATTATTCTGTCACTTTTGTTTCTTTGTAATTCGCTTGGTCATACCGATGGCACCGGTGGGACAGACAAGACGGCAGAGGTGACATCCTACACACTTGGTGCCGACGATGCGGGGCTGGCGTGTCTCGGTGTCGAAACTGATGGCCTGGTGTCCACCATCCATGCAGGAAGTATAGCAGCGTCCGCAGCCGATACACTTATCACGGTCAATCATAGGATAGACAATGGTGTCGCGGTCAAGGTCGGAAGGCAGGTAGAACTTTGGCAACAGTTCGCCAACTAAATCGGCTACATGTTCAATACCCCTTTCTGCCATGTAATTCTGAAGTCCCAGAATCATATCGTCTATAATGCGATAGCCATACTGCATGACGGCTGTGCAGACCTGCACGTTACGGCAGCCCAGTTGAATGAATTCCAATGCGTCGCGCCATGTCTCAATGCCTCCGATTCCGCTATACTGGACGTTCTTCATAATGGGATTCTTTACCATCGCCAGGATATGGCGCAGGGCAATAGGCTTGACAGCCCGACCGGAAAGACCTGAGCCTGTCTGGCATCCGTTTACTTCCGAACCGTCGCCCATAGTAACGCTCTTGATGGTGTTGATGGCCGAAATGGCATCTGCTCCGGCAAAATAGGCTCCCATGGCAGGTTCCGAGATATGGGCTATGTTGGGTGTCATCTTGGGGATGACGGGAATCTTCACGCTACGCTTGACATAAGCGGTGAAGAAGGTAACCAGCTCCGGGTCCTGGCCCACATCGGAACCCATACCTGTCTGACGCATCTGCGGACAAGAGAAGTTCAGCTCTACGGCATCGCAGCCGGCAGCCTCAGCCATCTGAGCCAATTGTACCCAGTCCTCCTCGGTCTGCCCCATGATGCTGGCAACAACTACCTTTGTAGGATAGTCCTGTTTCAGTCGCTTCAGGATATCAAAGTCCACATCTACAGGATTTTCGCTCAGCTGCTCCATATTACGGAAGGCAAAGAAGTTGCCGTGTCCGCCGCTTTCATGAACGGCATCAAAGCGGGGTGAAACCTCCCTGATATCCTGCAGACAGATAGTCTTGTAGAAGACACCGGCCCATCCCATCTCGAAGGCACGGGCTACCATCTCGTAGTTGGTACAGATGGCTGATGAGGCCAGGAAGAATGGATTCTCGCATGGGATGCCGCAGAAATCAATAGAAAGGACCCCCTCCATACCCTTGCCCACCGTCGCTTTGCTCCCCAATCGCTCCGATTCCGCGATTGCCCGAGGGGAGGATACTGGCAAGGTTTTCTCTTCCCCTCGGGGGAGACGGAGAGGGGTCAGCATTTCCCTAATTCGTATGGGTCTGTCATAATGGATGCAGGCTTTTTCGGCTGCCTCCAGATCCTCGTCGGTACATTGGCATATCCATTGACCGGCCCATTTCTCGTTGCCGAATCGGATGGCACGTATAGCACGGGCAGGGTCACCGTTCTTACAAGCTTTGGAACATGGTGCATCTACGCACAACAGGCAGCGTGTGGCCTCTTCATTAATATTAATTCGTTTCATCTTGTTGAAATAGGTTAAGGAGTTCTGTGGAATTGTTTTTTTTTCTATCTCAAAGGGTCCAGTTGTTAAAGGTCTTGCAAACATCCATGATGTAGCCGAAACGCTTGGTAACGCGTTCATCGAAGAGCGATTTGCACTCCTGTATTAACGGTTCGGGGAAGGAATCGGAAAGCGAAAGCCAGCTGAAGTTCCTGATGCACGACACAACCTCTATCTGGGCTTTCCGCTCTGCTATTACGTCGGCAGGCAGGCCGCTGAAGTAATACTCGATGGCTTTGTCCCAAAGACGCATACCCATCTCGCGTGGCATACCTATTATATTATCATAGTCGCCAACAAGGCTCACCATAGCCGAGTAGATGTGTCCCAGGTCCAGCATGGGATGGCCGTATCCCACCTCTCCCATATCTATGAGCATCAATTCGTCGTCTTGCATCATGGCATTCTTAGTCTGAAGGTCCATGTGGAGCAGACGGTTCCCTGCGGGGATGCTGTCCGCAATATGAAGCAGCATGTCTATGCTCTCTTGGGGGAAGTAGCGACGTATATGCTCTACCTGCTGACGCTCTCGTTCTATAGCCGAGGGTATTTTTCCCTTTGGGGATACTTCTATCTGATGCAACCCGTGCAGGAGGTCGGCATACTTTCTGGCGCATTCATCCAGTTGGTCTGGGTGTTGTTTTACGTAGCTGCTCAGTGTCTGGGCTTCCAGCAATTCGTAAACCAGGCCAAAGCACTCCGCCTGATTCTCTGATGACGGCGCCACCTTGACGATGTCAAAGGAGATGGCTGTAGGCATTCCCAGGACGAAGGCTTCCTTTGACATGGTTATCTCGCGGCGTACCTCTTCCATCGTGGTACCTTCGCGGAACACCTTGATAATAGTGTCGCCATCCAACCTATAGACCTTTCCTACACCACCTATACCGATAAGTTGACAGCCCTCAATGACCATCCGGCGCAAGGCTCGTTCTACCGTCATAATCTTGGTGAACCCCGTTGTCTCCAGTACCTCATAGACCTGCGGCAGAACACCGGTCACACGGAAGTCCTTGTAACGTCTGGCCAGAGCGAGCAAGATGCGCAACCCCGAGCTTGATATATACTCTAGGCGAGAAGCATCGCAGGTCACAGACTCTATGGTGTCTATATTATTCAGCTCGCGGTTAATCTTGTCATTAGCCTCTGCGGATGTTGCGGTATTCAGACGTCCGTCAAAGGAAATAATGACATTGCTTCCGTAAGTTCGAATAGTCGTAATCATAAACAGAAATATTTATTGTAATGGGGTTAATGGGTATACGATAGTGACGATAAAGATGTTGGCGGCAAGGATGATGAGGTTCATCAGCAGACCTATGCGCATGAAGTCGCTGAAGCGGTAACCGCCAGGGGCATAGACCAGCATGTGGGTAGGAGAGCCAATAGGTGTGGCAAAGCTGCTGCTGACACTAATCATCAAGGCAATGAGGAAGGGGAAGGGTTCGTAACCCAGCTTCTCTGCCGCCTCGTACATGATAGGGAAGAACATGGCACCTGTAGCGGTATTAGAGATGAACTCCGTGATAAATGTAGCAACAAGGCAAATGGCCGTCATCACAACAATGGGATTCGTGCCACAGACATCCAGAATGCTGAAGGCCAGTCGCTCGGCAATACCCGTCTTCTGAATGGCAAGACCTAAGACAACCGATCCTGCAAACACCATCAGGATATCCCAGTTGATGGCCTTCATGGCCTGGTCAGTCGTGCAGCAGCGGAACAAAAGCATTGCAGCAGCGGCGATGAAGGCACATTGCAGCAGCGGCATGATATTAAGTGCCGACAGAACTACCATCGCTATCATGATAAGCGAGGAGATAGCAGTGCCGCGTCCCACGTTCACGACCTCGTCGCCAAGAATCAGCCCGTGTTCCTTGGATAGGTCAATGATGGCCTTGGTCCGTCCTGCATAGAGCAGATGATCGCCGCCCATCAGGATTTCATTTTCATCGATAGGCACAGCAGCATCGTCAAAATGACGCCATTTCAGAAGGCGGCAGCCTTCAACATTGAACATGCCGGCTTGACCGATGGTCTTGGCAATAAACTGATGGGTAGAGGGGACTATCAACTCTACGGTATAGTCTACTGTATCCTCAGAATCTGATTCAGGAGCCTTACGGTCAGGCAGCAGACGGCGAAAAGCGATGATGCTGAGTATGCCTATGAACAGGCAGAACAGACCGGGTATTGTGGTAGCTAGCACGTTCATGATTGTACCTGTATGGTCTGTGTAGAGGCCCGATATAATCAGGTTAGGTGGGGTACCTATCAGCGTACACACGCCACCCATGCCCGAGGCATAGCTCAGCGGTATCAACAGCTTTGAGGGTGAGATTCCCAACTTCTTCGACCACATCTTGACGATGTTTACGAAGAGTGCCACCACCGTTGTGTTGCTCAGAAAGGAACTGAGTGCAGCCACTGGCAACATCAGACGCACCACGGCTCTGGTATATGTCTTGGGCTGCCCTAATAGGTTCTTGACTATCCATTGCAGCACACCTGTGTGTGTCAGTCCTGCCACCACAACAAACAATACACCTATCACAACAACGGATGTACTGCTGAAGCCTGAGAATGCCTCCTTGGCATCCAACACTCCCGTCACGAAGAGTATGGCAATTGCTCCAAGAAAAACCAAGTCAGAACGCAGCTTGGTGAAAAGTAGTACGCTGAACATTCCCAGCACCGTCACGATGGTTATCCACGCATGGAGACTAAAGCCCAAGAACATTATTGTATCCATATTGTTATTTCCTTCTCTATTTAGTTTAGTTTATGCATAAACGGCAGGGTTTTGGCCTGCTCTATCATCAGGTCGGCTAACATGTAGTTGGTATCGTTTTCTCCGTTGATGATATCGTAGAGTGATTTAAGACCGTCGCGTTCACCATTTTGTTTCAGTACATTGACCAGACAGAGATACTGTAAGGCTGTGTTGGAAGAGAGAATGTCAAGGTCGGTGATGGCCAGTTGCGAGAGTGCCAGCTGATAGGCATCATCGCTATTCTCATCGATAAAGCGCTGTACATCTCCAAGGGTCTCCAGTCCGAAGGATTCAAGCACAGGCAGATAAGACATCATAGAGACTGGGAATATCTCTGCCTGATTGACAGCTGCAATGCGATGGTTCAAACGGTTGAAGGGCTGTAGCTCCAGATAGCTTCGGAACGTTTCCTGGGATAGAGGCACGTCATCCAACTTACCACTCTTAACCAGTGCTAGCGTCTGGCGACGGTAATCGGTGAGCACAGAACGCAGGCGACTGAACTCGTCGTCTATCAGTTCCATCATACCTGCCAGACGACTGAATTGCCGCTTGTACTCACTTGGAATCTTCACGTCGCCCTTGTAGCCGGTATCGTGCTCAATAGTTGACCACACATGCTGCAGGGCTGTGCGCATCTGCAGCTCGAAGCGGGGGCCACCCGTCTTGAGTCGGCAGATATAGTGCAACGAGTTATAGCCGAAAGCGTCCAGTTCATGCAGTTTACGCTTATCCACACTTTCTTGCCAATCGATATCAAAGACACGCTTGGCAATGACCGCAACCTTGTCCACTTCATCGGTATAGAAAGTAATGACGCGCAAGCCTACGAGGTCGGTGATATCTTCTATGCTCTTGTATTTTGCCCCTTTCAGTTCCAGTTTTCCTGCCAGTGACTTCTCCGTCTTAACTCTATACTCTAAGGCGGTTACGTATATACCCTGCTCTTGCAGTGCCTGGCGCAACAGGTTGTAGGCCTTGTCTGCCAGTTGCTCCAATGTAGGGCGCAGTTCGCGGAACTGCTGGAGTAGCATCTCGCAATGTGAATCTAGATTCATGTTTTCAATTTTCAACGTCAACGTTAACCTTTTCAACGATAACGTTAACTATTTCTCAACGTCAAGTCAACTAATTATCAATTTTCAATTCTCAACTCTCAACTCTTTTTCCCCCTAAAGGGGGTTAGGGGGTCCTATTTAAACTGAAAGATATTACTGAATCCCGTGATGGCGAAGATGGCACGGACCTTGTCGTTGATACCTTTTATATATACATGCCCGCCCTTTGTCTGAGCGTTCTGCAGGATGCCAAGGAATATACGCAGACCAGCAGACGAGATGTATTCCAGATCTGTACAGTCTATGATAATATCTTTCCCCTTCACATCGTTAAGAGGACTCATGGCCTTTTCGGTTTCTGCAGCAGCAGCTGTATCGAGACTACCTGCCAGAAAGGCAACCATGTTGCCGTCTTGTTCTTTGATTGTTACGTTCATCTTTTATTTTGTTTAATGGTTAGCGGTTAAAGGTTAGCGGTTAGCGAAAATTCTCAATGTTCAATGTTCAATGCTCAATGGCTCCCCCTAAAGGGGGCTGGGGGGTCTTCTTCCTCAGTGTCAGTACGTTCAGGTTGTTCATGCGCTCGTAGTTGATGGAGTCCATATTCTGGCGCATGATGTGGATGCCCAGTCCGCCGATTCTCCGTTCATTAGCAGAAAGGTTAGTGTCCACTTCAGCCTGAACGGTGGGGTCGAAAGGTTTGCCGCTGTCTATGATGGTGAACTTCAGGCGTACATCGTTCAGGGAAGCCTCTATGGTTACGTTGCCACGTTTTCCTGTCGGATAGGCGTATTTCATTACGTTGACCACAGCCTCCTCTACAGCCACAGTTATCTGCATGGTAACGATTTCGTCGTATCCCACGGTTTTGCAGACCTCCTCAACAAAGGCATTCAGTTGTGGTACTTCCCGGATGTCGTTTGGTAGCACGATGCTCTTCTGCATTTTAACCTCGCTTTGCTGCTTGATATACTGTATGGCCATCATGGTCAGGTCATCGCTCTGTTCGGCATCGCCCACGAACTGGTGAACGGCATCAATCATCTTATTGATAAGCAGATGGGGTTCCTGCTGCCCCTGTGCAAGAGCCTGTGCCGCCACGTTGTTGACGCGCTCCATTTGGAACTGCTCGTTTTTGGCATTCATGGCCTCTGTAAGTCCGTCGGTAAAGAGTAATATTGTTGTACCAGTGAAGATTTGTGCTTCCTGCAGCGTGTATTTCCATGTGGGCATAAAACCCACGGGTATGTTGGAGTCGCAAGGCAATTCTCCAACACCAACGCCCGCGAGTAATGGGGCATCATGTCCGGCATTACAATAGCGCAGTCGACCAGTGGGCAGATCCAGTACACCAACGAAGAGTGTCACAAACATGTGAGTCTTGTTCATGTCGACAATAGTCTTGTTCATAGTTGTTACTATGCGGTCTGGCATGGACTCATGTGCGGATACGGTTCGGAAAGTAGAACGGGTAACGGCCATGAAGAGTGAGGCAGGCACACCCTTGCCGGAGACATCACCGATGCAGAAGAACAACTTCTCGTCTCTGAAATAGAAGTCGAATAGGTCGCCGCCCACTTCCTTGGCGGGTGTCAGCGAGGCAAAGAGCTGCACATCGTCACGGTCGTCCTTGGTAGGAAAATCCTCTGGCAGCATGCCCATCTGTATGTCGTTGGCAATGCGGAGGTCGCTCTCGATGGAGGCCTTCTGGGCTGTGGTCTTCTTCAGCTCCTCGATGTATTTCACCAGTGACTGCTGCATGTTCCCGAACGAGTGGCTCAGTTGGCCTATCTCGTCAATGCGCTGGAAATCAGGCAGGACGGCATCAAACTGACCCGAGGCGATGGTCTCTGCTTCGTGAGCCAGACGTCGCAGGGGCATCAACTCACGGGTGATGATACGGATGAACAGGTAGAACATCAGCAGCAGACCAATGATAACAATGGTCATAATGGTGCGACGCAAGCGGTGGAAGCCACTGAAGATGTCGCTCTCGGGGCAGACAATGGCCATTGAGCAGCCCGTCTGGCCTAAGGGCTTATAGAAGACATAGCAGTCCTCGCCATCCATATTCATGTGTTTCATGCCCTCCTCTCCACGCTGCATGGCATAGCCTAAGGCAGTCAGGGCTGTGTCGGGCTGTTCCATTGTCTGGGTGAAGATGGTCTGGCGGGTGATTTTCGTTGTGTCAGGATGTACGAAGTACGTGCCGCCCCTGCCTATCATGATGCTGTAAGAATTGGGGTATGGCTTTACGGCAGAAATGGTCTGCGAAAGCCATGTAATGGAGAGGCTGGTATTGATGACGCCTATCATCTGCCCTTGCTTGTCCTTGATGGGCAGGCAGTAGCTGGTCACCATATCGTAGGTGTTGGTGGGTGCATCAAGATCCATGTACGGTTCAGTCCAACATGCTTTTCCCAGCAGTTTGGGCATCAGGTACCAGTCCACATAAAAATACTGGTAGTGCTCGCTGCCACCCTGAAGAGTGCGGAGGCTGTCACCTACGTGTTTGGTGTATGCAGAGAAGTAGAGGCCCTTATCCTTGAAGTAATAAGGCTCGAAGGCGATGGAGCAACTATAGAAGTCGGGATTGTTCAGCAGCATGCTACGGCTATATACGAGCATGGAGTCAGCCTCTTCAGGATGCCGCAGCACCAGCCATTCTGTCATCTCAGAGGCCACCTCTACACGGTTCAGGATACCTTCTACACGCAGGGAAGTCTTATCCAGAATCTGTGTGGCACGACTGATAGCCTCTTTGCGTACAGCCTCACGTGCCTGATAGAATAGGAATCCCAGGGCAACAATAAAGATAATGGTGGCAAAGAGCACCACCCACAGGCTAACCCTGACCGAGAGTTTACGACGGATATATGCGATTATTCCCTTCATATTTTCAACTATTATAATTCTCACACAGATCTCACAGATCTCACAGATCCCACAGATCCCACAGATTTTAACAAAAACCTTAAAAACCCTTTTTTCAAGCTTTGGCACTTTGTGCCTTAGTTCTGCTATTGCCATGAAGCTGTTTGTAAGCAAGTTTCCACCATCTTCCTGCCAATATCATAACATATCTTTCAGATATCAAAGC